>JANJXG010000048.1 GCA_024709145.1 Bacteroidales bacterium
AGCCGGCAGGGATCACCCGCTCCACCACATCAGCCTCAACTGCTGTAGATTCCATGAAACAGTAGTATTGGATGTAGTTTCTTAGAAATGCTGATGGATGTACAATCCTGAAGTTCATGCCGCTACTTTGGTGCAAAGATAATAAGCATTTGCTTCGTTGATTGGATGTGGTAAATCAATAATAGTATACAGCTTTGTCAGAAAGGGAGGGAGATTGGTAAAACCGTCAATGATCAGTTTCAATTTACCATCACTTTTGTGGCATAAACCCCCTGTGGGCTTTCCATGACTAATGTGTACAAACCAGGTAACAGACCTGAAAATTTCGGGCTGTTTGTCTGACTACGGATTCTTCGACCCGTAAGATCGAACAAAAGGCAGTGAAAATGGCCTTGAAGAGATTCTTTCATCCTGACTTCAAAACCACCTGAGGCACGATCATGAACAACAACAAAGGGTAAAGAAGCTGAATTGTTGCCAAGAGCCGTCACCACCGCATCGGTGAAACTTTTTTCCATGATCCACAATCCTGAGTCGTACACGCCGTCGCCACCGTCGGCAATGGCGATTTTGAGGTGATGTGTCACCAAGGGCTGTACGGTTGCTTCAGCCGAAAGTACTACGGTATAACCATCATATTGTGTATAGTTGTTCACAACCGGATTCCAGTTGTTTACGAAAAAAACAGCATTGCTGTCGCTGTTGACGGTATTCACCGAGATAGGGATGACCGTACCCGGCAAAACAGCCAGGTTGATGGCGCCGTTAGTAAAAGGGCCATCGATGCCAGAACCTGATAGAAAAATACCAAAAGCATCATTCCAGTTGGCGTTGACCCCTTCGGGATACTCTTCGGAGGCAAAAACAAAGGTGAGCGAGATATGATCTGTTGAAGGAATAAAATCAAAGTCGAGGACACAAGCATCAAAGGTGTCGTCGTCGGCAAGTATACTCAGGTCGGGGTCACCGCCGATCCCGTTGTTTCTTCCTGCACCCGGAGAGGTATTGGGTCCAAGGGCTATACCTGCCTTTCCTGAAGTGAGTATCAGACCAGATGTTAAGCCGTTGCCTGACTCGCCGGTAAAGGTACCACTCGATTGCGGGTAACCCGTAAACTGGACGTTATAAACCTGAATACCTCCGGAAACAAGTTTATCATATACCATTTGCGTTGCTTCCAGAGCACTTGTGTTTTCAGTGATCGTCAGGGACTGCGATGTTGAATGCAACACATAAAGGGAAAAGAACAACGAAAGAACTACTTTACTGTGAAGGGTGAGCATGGGTAATAGTGTTGTCATGCAGACAAAATTTTGGTTAAACGATTGAAAGCTTAGCCAAAACTAGCAAATAAATTTCAAATAAGCAATTCTTTACCGAATTATCTGTTTCGTCAATGTGTGAAAAAAAGCTGCTGTCAAAGCGTGAGCCCACCCTTCCCTTGTCATTGCCAAATTACGTTTTCGGGTTTCCATTTGTCTTTGGGCAAATCTTCGCCGGTGGGGTAACCGATCGGGATGACATTCAATGGGACATGATGTGCGGGGAGCTTCAGTGTGTTGATAACCGAAGCAGATCTGTCGTCATAGGGAAATACCGCTGTCCACACCGCACCCAGGCCAATGCTTTCGGCTGCAAGGAGGATGTTTTGTGTCGCAGCTGCGCAATCCTGCACCCAATAGCCCTTGTCTTTCATATTGCCTGCCTTTTCCATATCGCCGCAAACCACGATGGCCGCCTGAGCCTGAGCCAGCATTTTGGCATAAGGCAGCTGTAAGGCAAGGGTATCAAGAGTTTCACGACGGGTAACGACATAAAACGCCCAGGGCTGCCTGTTCACAGCGGTAGGGGCTGCCATGCCGGCCTGAAGCAAAAGCTCAAGCTGTTCTTTGGTGACAGCCTGATCGGTAAAATGACGCACACTTTTCCGGTTGTGTATCACCTTCAGGGTTTCATTTTTGTAAGTCCGGCGCTGTACGGGAACAAAAGGTTTTCCGTCGATCTCCTGAAGCGACTCACCGACTTCGGCAACAAACGCACCTGTTTCGTAATAATTTCTTCCGCCGTAAATCAGCGGATTCAACAGCGAAACATCCACCCTGCCTTCTGCATTCAGGATGTCTTCATCTGCTTTCACGTCGATTACCTTCCCTATAAACTGCCGGTGTGAACCCAGGTCGTGGTACCCGGTCAGTTCGCATTCAATCACAAGCGGAAACTCTTTGATGAAAGGGGCATTTACAAATTCTGCCCGCTGTGGCGTCAGGCCGGTCTCCTTAAACTTGTCCACATCTTTGCCTGAGAAACGTCCGGCATAGTCCACGTATCTTGCCAGGTCAGCCGAAGGGATGTTGACAGTGAAAGCACCGGATGCTGTAACACTCGCATAGGAATAGGTGGCCGGTCGCATGGAGACGGCAATACTGAGTGGATTGGAGTTGCAAATGCCAATCCAGGCTGCTGTCATGATGTTGGGCCTGCCATCCTTGTCGTAGGTGCCAATCACTGCTGCAGGTTTGGGATGCAACTCGGCTTTCACACCCAGCGACCTTTTTTTGAAGGGAATATACGCTGAATCCAATAGATTGAAAGCAACAGATTCCGTGGTATTTTTACTACTTTTCATGACGGTTGTGACTTTTTTGGTAGCTAATAAAATGGCGAGCACCAGAACTGCGGTGGCCAGCACAATGTTTAAAAATTTACTTTTCTGCATGGTCAGCGAGTTTTGTTTCGGTAAATTTTGCTTGCTTGAAGGGGATGGTATCCATCAGGCAGCCGGTGGGACAAAGGCTGCACCATGGCTGGTGGAAAAACAAGGAAAGAACCACCACAGTCAACCCAAAGAAAATCATTCCATAGCCGATGATGTTGAAGGAGAAAAACATGAAGGGTTCCATATAGGCCAGCTCCGGACTGAAACCGGTGAGCAGGGCGCCGGCAATGAGGGTGAGGTAGAGCTCCCTGCTGCTGATCCCCCAAAAGCGACCCGGCAGTTTCCTTTTTTTGAAGGGAGAAAATTGATTGGTCAGCTCCTGCAAGGCTCCCATCGGACAGAGGTAATGGCAATAAAACCGGCGTTTTCCGGCCAAACCAAGTGCCAGTGCCAGACCAAACACCACGATGCTTTGCCATTGAACCCTCCAGACAAAGCCTTCGAGCAGCCAGCCGTTGATCTGACGGACAGAAAGCAGGTTGTTGAGTATCAAACCCATGATGAGTAAAACCAGCACCAGATAAACCGTCCGGAATCGTGACCGGCCTTTTTGATAAGCCACTACGACCGATGCTAATAACATGACCAGAAAAAGCAGGTCTTTGACAACAGACCACAATTTTGGCTCAGTTGCAAGCGAAGCCTCTGCGTTCATCACATGGGCTGCAGTTTGTCTCACGCCGGCAATCACGGCTCTGCTTGTGTGCGTGGCTCCTGAAACAACATCAGCTTGATGATTCATGGCGTCTTTAAGGCTGATGTTCTGCCACCGGCCTAAAAAATTCTCACTGAAAATGGCCTCCACATAATCGCCGGTTTCATTGTTTGGCAGTGCAACAATCTTTGAGATGTTCAGGTTTTGATCCACTCCGATCAGGAGAGGTACGATGCCGGCATAGCCAAACTCCTGTGAGTAGTTGGAAGAAAGATACACATTTCCGGTGAGTTGTCCGTTGGCAGCAAAGGCTTCATAAACGTCCTGTCTGTTCAGCGAAAACTGCCTTGTATCAGGATAAACCTGCTGAATTTCGGACAACCCTACCTTGATTTCAACGACCTCTTTTTTAAACAGAAAATTTCTTCCTCCGCTGATGGCAATGGCGGCCAACAGCACAAACAGCAGATAATAGTGATAAAGTGCAGCATAAAGCCTGGTTTTTCGCATAGCTTTGGAATGGATTCAGCAAATGATTCCGGCAAATTTCCACAAAAATACGTCATCATTTCTGTCAGGATGCTGTTAAGGTCAATTTTTGTAATGGTTTTGTGTTTAAAGTTTAGTGTTTAGAGTTTAGTGTTAGGAGTATTATTGAAGTTTAGTGTTTGGGACACGATACAGTCATGACAAAGGTCATTGTCCAAATCAACAAATCAACACTTATCAAAAGAAATTTACCACTTCGGTTTGTCCGGTAAAAGATTGATTAGACTTCAGAAACACTTCGACTTCAAAAATTACGCTGTTTGAAATGGCGTCGAAGGTTACTAATTCAATTTGAAACCCATCGTGCCATTCCTGGCGTTGAGGAAAGAATTCTTCCAAAGAGATTAGTTCGCCGTTATATCCCACAATCTTAAAATGTTGATTGACTTTTGTTTTCTCTCCGTTGAAGGCATCAATCATATACAGGTCGAAATGACTGATCGGGTCAGGATATACATAGCTGTCTTCAACACAATCGCAGGAGATAGCCACTGCGGCATTGAATCCCAAGCCTGGTTTCGGAGCGTTTACAGCCAGTTTGGTTTCAAAATTTACCATAACTCCCAATCCAAAGGCATTTTTGTAGACCGTATCAGTAGCAATTTCAGCATTGAATCCGGAAATATCATAAGGTATGATCGTTACACCGGTATAAAGATTCTGATAGGTGAATGCTTCGCTGCAATCACAACAGGAAAGGATGATTTGCGATAAAAATCCCAGGAATAAGATTGTCAGGACTTTATTCTTCATGGGTTTCTTTTTTGAGTCAAAGGTAATGGAATAAGGCAGGAACAGCTGCATGCTTCTGTAATTTTCCTGATCTCTTTTCATGCCTTGAAAACCTGATTGCAATGAAGTCGATCATTATTATGTCATAACATTCATGCTTCGGGTTCCGTTTAATCCCAGCCACAGGAAGCTGAAATTACTGAAGGTTACGTTTTTTCAATTCTTCCTTTAGGGCTATATATTGTTTTGGTTTCTTCAGGAAAGCATAAATAAGAATCAACGGAATAAGCGTAACCAGGCCCCAGGTGTTTGCAGCAACACTGTATATGATTATGCCAACCAAAAACCCAATAAAAAATGCATCAATAATGGGGGAGGGTTTGTTGTTTTTTGCTGCCTCCAGCAGCTCCTTGTCAGTTAACTGTGAGATTTCTTGCTGATTCATCGTGTTTTATTATGATATTTTGATGTGTATTATGAATGAAGTCAACGGCCGAAGCTAAGTGCAGGCGGGCATTTAGAAGCAATAAACTGTCAATAATTT
>JANJXG010000059.1 GCA_024709145.1 Bacteroidales bacterium
CATCGATACAACGGCGGCAGGTGCCACAATATTCAGTAACAGCAGTGGTATCAGCTTCGAGTGCAAGAGGTAAAAACAGATGCCCAATGAAAAAAAACGAGCCTTTACGCGGATGAATCAGGCAGGTGTTTTTGCCGACAAAGCCTAATCCGCATTTCTCAGCCCAGGCTCGGTCGAGAACAGGAGCTGAATCGGTGAATACCCGTGCCTCAAGCGGACCTGTAACTTTTTCGATTTCGGCCAGAAGCAGCATAAGTTTGTTTCGAATCACCGGATGGTAGTCGGTACCGTAGGCATATTTTGCGATTTTATAACCGCTGCTTTCGGGCAGTAGTTCAGCAGGGTAATAGTTTTGCAGAACGGTGACAACGGTTTTCGTATTTTCAACCAGTAAGCTTGGGTTATAGCGCTTTTCTTTGTTCCTTTCAAGGTAACCCATCTCGCCTTGAAAGCCATTTTCGAGCCATTGCTCCATCAGGCTGGCATGCTCCGGTAAAAATCCGGCTTCTGAAAATCCGCAATCATCAAAACCAAGCGATGAAGCTGTTTCAATAATCAACTTTTTTACTGCGTTTAAACTGGATGTTTCCTCAGTCGGCATTTTTCACTAAAGCTATTTTTTGCCAAACTTAGGATAATTCAGGCAATTGAATCAAAAATGGCAAGGTTTTTAGGTAAAAAGCTGTTAATGATTGACAGTAGACCACATGACTTCCGGTAGACTTATGGCACCGGCTAAAGAAGGAATTCAATAAAATGAAAAGCCAGAAAATGATTTAAGATTTGCTGCAACAACCTCTTTTTAAATCTTTCAATTGCGTTTATTCATATTTTATTACTTCCACGAGATTGACACGACTCGCTTTCCATGCCTGAAAACCGATGCTGATCATTGCAATGGTCCAGGCAAAAAGGGCATTGAGCAGAAACATTGAGGGATAGATGGGGACATGATAACTAAAATTGGAAAGCCAGAAATCCATGCTCAGATAAACCGGAATCATCGTGATTGCATTAGCTATCAGAATCAGCATGCTGAAGTTTCCTGTTGCTGAAACGATGAGTTGCCATGAAGATGCCCCCAGAATTTTTTTAATCCCCAGTTCCTTGACACGCTGCTGAAGACTCAGGGCTGAAAGGCCAAACAATCCCATTGCGGCAATAAAAAGCGCAAAAGCTGTTGACCAATAAATCATTTGTCCCAACTGACGTTCACGCATGTAAGATTCTTCCAGATAGGCTTCGACAGGCAAAGCAACAAATGGTTTATCAGGCAGATGTTTCCTCCATATTGCCTCCAGTTGAGTCATGTTTTCGGTTGAAGAAGCGTTAAATCTGACGGCTAAATATTGATAGCCATCATAAGGATGCATGGTGAGCAGCAAAGGTTGGATGCTGCTGTGTATTGGTGCAAAATGAAAGTCGCTGACCACTCCGATAACAGGATAATCACCATCGCGACGGATGATCTTCCCGACAGGATCATCAAAGTTGAACTGTTTCACAAAAGTTTCGTTCACCAGATAGGCTTTTTGGTCGGATGCCGATCCGGATGCAAAGTTTCTGCCCTTTTTTATTTGCAGGTTGAAGACACTTAAAAACGAGGTGTCGACATCCATCACATGAATCATAACAGGCTGAAAATGACCTTCAGGCAGGTATCCGTTCATGGTAACACCACCTCCGGGCAATTCAGAAACAGCACCACAGGAAGCAACCGCCGGAAGTTCAAGAAATTTCTGACGGATGAAATCTGTTTGTGATATGCCTGTTCCCTGAGGTAAAACAACTGCGAAAACATTTGCCGAAGTGAATCCCTTGTCGAAATGACTGATATACTGAAGCTGGCTATAAATGACCCAGGCACTGTTCATCAAAAATGCAGCTATCACAAATTGCAGCACAATCAGCAACTTTGCGAACAAGCTATTCTTTCGGCCTGTTGGAATATTTCCCTTTAGAATAGCGACAGGCTTCATTGCCGATAAATAAAAAGCAGGATAAAGGCCGGCCACGAAAGCTGTAAAAACGACTAAAAGAAACATCAGGGGTAAAAACCAAGGGTTGGAAGCTGTGAGTGTCAGCTCAACGTTTGTCAGCGTATTAAAATAGGGGAGTAATAGCTCAGCCAACAGCAATGCAAATAAAAAAGCAAGTAAACTGTGCAGAAACGCCTCTCCAAGGTACTGAATAATAAGCTGGTTTCGTGTAGCGCCTATTGCTTTTTTTATACTGATTTCCACATTTCGTCTTAGTCCTGAGGCTGTTGCCAGGTTGGTAAAATTAAAACAGGCTGTCAATAAAATAAACAAAGCCACAAGCATAAGCATCCTTAGCATGCTCACCATCGGTGCATCCGGATCGATGGTATTCAGATGAATATCAGTTAACTCCTGCAACATCAAATGCAAGCTGTAGCCGGTTCCTTCCATATCCTTGTTCACCTTCTCATCGATGATCGGTTGCATTTTCGAAACCAATTGGTTGCCGGAAGTGCCTTCCTGCAGTTCAAGAAAAGTCGGATATTGGTTGCCTCCGTTGATACCCATGTGGCGGCTCTTATCCTGATAAAGTGTTTCGAACGATAAGATGGCATCGAAGGTGATGCTCGATTGGGCTTTTGGTTTTTTTACAATACCTGTGACTAAAAAGGAAACATTGCCATTCACCAAAAGGGTTTGTCCGATGGGGTCAGCCTCTTTAAAGATCGCAGAAGCGAGTGTTTCACTCAAGACAATTTTCTGAACTCCGCTCAGTACGTTGTCAGGATTTCCGTCCAGAAGCTCAAAATTGAAAAAGTTGAAAAAAGACGAATCAGCATACAGCAGGTTTTCTGCTTCAATGACAGCGCCCTCGTGATAAAAATACCCCGGCTCTGCTTTTGTTGTGCGGCACATGCGTCGGATTTCAGGGGTTTCAGCCATGAGCATGGGACCGAAAGCGGCAGTAAGTTCATGTGAAAGCTGGTTGCCGTCTTTGTGCCTGTATTCAACCAAAAGCCTGTATTTGTTGTGGCTGTTTTCGTGAAACTGATCGTAGCTCCATTCATGAAAAACGAACAAAACGATCAGGATAACCGACGTAAGTCCGAAAGCCAAACCCAGAATATTTATCAGGCTATATTGCCACGATTTGCACCAATTGCGGTAAAACATCCAAAAGAAATGAACCCACATAACGACAATTTTCGGTTTAGCACCTCTGAAGAGTCCTGCTTTTCATTGAAAACAGCATAACTTTATTCATACTTGATGGCATCAACAGGATGGCTTCGGAGTGCTCTCACCGCCTGAGCCAGCACAGTGACAAGGGCAATGACAGCAGCCAGGAAAAAGCCGGCCATAAAATGCCATAGTTTCAAACCGACGCTGAAAGCAAAACCTTGGAGCCATTCCGACATCAGGAAATAAACCACCGGGATGCTGATGATTCCGGCAATGAGCACCAGCAACATAAAACCTTTGACAAGCAGCCCGAGTATATCGGTATAACTTCCCCCGAGGACTTTCCGGATGCCGATTTCACGCGTACGTTGCTCTGTAGAGAAGGAAGACAATCCATAAAGACCCAGACAGGAGATGAGGACAATAATCAGGCTGAAATACCTGAAAAGCCTCAACATCCGTTGTTCGTGGAGATATTGACTGGCATAACGTTCGTCGAGGAATGAATAATGAAAATAGTGCTTCTGATCAAAATCCTGCCACAGCGATTGAATCTTTCCAATGCTGGCTTGCATATCCGTTGTGCGGAGCTTCACCACCAAGAAGCTCACCGCCTTGTCGCGCAACACAAATACGAGTGGCTCGATGGGGTTGTGCAGTGAGGTGTAATGAAAATCTTTGACCACTCCCACCACTTTACCTTGCACGCCAATGCCTGCATTCATCTCAATCTGCAAGGGATCAGGATAGTTGAGGTAGCGCGCTGCTGCCTGATTGATGACAAAAGCCGTGCTGTCGTCGTTGGGATACTCCTTTGAAAACACCCTTCCCTGTTCGATTTCAATGCCAAGCAGGTCGAAAAATTCATAGCCCACGAAGAACAGGTTCATGGTATGAACCTCGGGCTTACTGGTGTCGCCGACAAAAAACATCAGCCTTCCCGAAAGGTATCCCGGCAGGCTGGCTGTGCCGGTAACCTTTTCAACCTCAGGCAGGGCAAGCAGTTGCTGCTCGATAACACTTTTATTGGCCATTAAAGCCGAGTCGCGCGGAAAATGGATTACCATTACCTGTTCGGTTTCGATGCCTTTCTCATGTTTCATCAAAAAGTTCAATTGATCCGAAACGATCAGGGTAGCGATGATCATGCCAGTAGAAATCACAAACTGAAGTACCACGAGCATTTTGCGCAGGCTTACCAGTTGAAAAGCGGTTGTTTTCCCCAGTGCTGCACCTGGCTTAAGTACCCTTACAGGTGAAAACGACGACAACACCATGGCCGGATAAAAGCCACTCATCAAACCCAGCACGATAAAGGTTCCTAAGAGGATGAGAATGGTATATCCACCCGACAGCATCAGTCCCGAGAGTGAAAGCCGGAGTCCGGTAAGGTCGTTGAAGAAAGGCATGACTGCTTCGGCCAGCGACCAGGCCAGGGCAAAGGAGATGGCAGTGATGAGGTAGCTTTCGCCTAAAAATTGCATCATGAGCTGCATCCGGTGTGCACCGGCAACTTTTCGGATTCCGATTTCCCGGGCACGACGCACCGAGCGCGCCGTTGCCAGGTTCATATAGTTTATCGAAGCAATCAAAAGTAAAAAGAAGGCAATCACTGCAAAAATCTGCACTGTCCGTTTGCTCACATTGCTTGTGCTGTCGTATTGCAGGCTGTTGTTGAAATGGATGTCCCGCACAGGCTCGTATCTGAGCGCGATTGACCCGTCCACATTCACTTCCTTAATCCAGGGTTTGATCGTTTCTTCGGTAAATCTGTCGAGTTTCACCCCAAAACCTTCTGCTGCTTCTTCGCGGCTGAATTTTATATAGGTATAGCCAAGTAACCAAAACCAATCGGAACGGAATGCTTCAATGGCTTGCTGGGTGTGCGTACTCATCGATATCAGCACATCAAACTCAAGGTGACTGAGATGATTGCTTTTGTCGATGACACCGGTCACGACATAGGTATTTTTGTTGATGCGAACCATTTTACCCAGTGCACTGTTCTTGCCGAAGAGCTTGTAAGCCAGCTCGGTATTCAGTACCATACTTTTGGGTTCGGTCAGTGCCGTGCCCGGATTTCCTTCGGTAAACGGATAATCAAACACCTTGAAAAAATCCTCATCAGCATAGGTAAAGGAAGGTATCTCAAGTTTTTGCTCATCAACCCATACGGTGATGCCTGTTTCGCTGCTGCTGATATTTGTCTTGAAAATCATGGTTGAAGCCTCCACTTCGGGGAAGGCTGTTTTCATCGACTGACCGATGTTGTAGCTCGAGAGTGCAAACTGATCGGTGCGCCCGTTGAAGTTAAGGGTTCCGCTGATGCGGTAAATGCGGTCGGCACCGGTCCAGGCTTTGTCAAAACTGTATTCACGCGTGACATAAGAAAAGATGAGCAAAAACACCATGATACCGCTCGTGAGTCCGATCATATTGATCAAGGCATAACCCGGCTGCTTTAACATGCGTCGGAAGGTAGTCTGCAGATAATTCCTGGGAAGAATGAAATATTTTTTCATGACAGCCGATTCTGATCTTGTGAGTGAATGATTTCTTTGGTCAAGGCTTTGTCCGCGCGCTCATCAGCGCAACAAGCGCTTTTATTCCGGTATTCTGTAATAGATTTTGGCTACAATTTTCCAGCCGTCTTCAAAACGGTACAGGCTCATATAATCCGTGAAAAGGTGTTTGCCCTCACGGTAGAGTTCAACCCGCGCCATGGCTGCATCACCGGCCACATCCACCAATGGAATTCCGGCTGTGATGGCCGGTGACTCCTGCAGGTTGTGCATGGCTTTTTTTATGGTCTCAATCCACGAATAAATGGGATAGCGTGTCAGCAGACCATGCTGCATGCCCAGCATCTCGAAACCGGGATGAAAACCTTTTTCGATGAGCGCAATGCCCGCTTTGTTGTGGATGCCCTGCACATAGCTCTCTTGAATGCACAGGCGGATTGCCGCTTCGTCAGTGGCTGTTGATTGTGCCGAAAGCCAAAAAGCCGGCAACAAAAAGCAAAAAATCAGAAATGGTTTCATCGGAGTGGATTTTAAGGAATTGATTAAAGTTTTTTTCTAAACATCAGCGAAATGTTTTTATCACCGGGAGGGCCTATTTCCACCAATTCCCAGTCCTTGTCGTAGGCTTCGATGCGGTGTTTGAGCACCTGCACCTTTTCTGACGACTGCAGCTTGTCGCCCTCCCAGTCGAGGAGTTCAACACGGTATTGCATTGTTTTGGTGCGTCCGTTGATACGCACATCAATCTCGATGTTTTGTTCTTTCTCAAGATCAGGGATTAAGATTACTACTTCTTTCATTGTCGATGGTTTTTAATCATATTTTAAAGCATCCACGGGATTAAAACCTGCTGCCCGCCGGGCATGAAAAGCAATGGTCGTTACGGCTACAAGCATCGAAATGCCCAAAGCTGCCAGGGCATCGAGCGCGCCGATGCGGATGGTATAGGCAAACTGCTGCAGAAGTGTGCCGGCAAAATAATATCCGGCGGGCAAGGCTATGACACCTGCCAGCAATACCAAAATGATGAACTCCTTTCCAATCAGTTGAAGGATTTGACGGCTGCTTCCGCCAAGCACCTTTCGTATGCCGATTTCCTTGGTTCGTTGTTCAACCCGCAAAGCACTCAGCCCATAGAGACCCATGGTGGAAATAATGATACTGAGCAGCGAGAAGAGGGTGTATAACTGCATGCTGTTGCGGTCGTTACGGTATTGCTTTTCGAGGTATTCCTGCACCGAAACGGCTTCATAAGGCGTTGTGGGGAAGAGCTCACGCCAGGTGGCTTCGGCTATTTCGTTGGCTTTCTTCCCTGCTCCGGGCATCGCCTTGATGCTCACAACACCGTAGCTGTCGGGCAGGATGATGTAGGCAGCAGGCTCTATTTTGGAATGGATGGAATAATAATGGTAATCGCTGATGACGCCTACCACAGTTCGTTTGTTCAGGGTGTCAACACCAAAAGGTCTGAAGCGCTTGCCAATTGGCTGATCCCAGCCGAGAAACTTCACTGCAGCTTCGTTGAGGATCACCGACTGATCGGCATCGGCAGGATAATCGCGGGAGAAGTACCTACCTTCTTTGAGCGGGATTTCCATCAAAGGGAAAAATTCTTCGTCCACATAGCCAAAACGAACCATGATCTTCAGGTCGGTGGTGTCGTCAACATATATGGTCGACTGGTTTCCGGCCACACCATTAATAAATGAGGCTGCTGCACATGCCTTCACCTCGGGATGGCGGCGCAAGGCATCCTTGAGCAATCTGGCTTTGGTTTCGGGCTCGCCGCCTTGCAGAAAAATACCCGTCACATCATTTCCGTTGAAGCCGGGATTCTTTTTCAGCATAAAGTCAAACTGCCTGTAACTTACACTCACGAGAAAAATCAGCAGGATTGTCACGGCAAACTGAAAAACGATGAGTGCTTTGCCCAGCAGGGAGCCAAGCTGCCCTTTCTGTCCGCGCGAGCCTTTCAGCACTTCCACAGCTTTGTAGCGGCTCATGAACAGCGCAGGATAAATGCCTGACAAGAGACTCACAAAAACCCAGGTGAGCACCAGGCTCAGGTTCATCATCCAGTCGCCTGTAAGATCAAGACGAAGGTCGGTATCGAGTACCAGGTTGAACTGTGGCAAACTTACTTCAACCATGATCAGGGCCAGCAAAATGGCCATGAAAGTAATGATCACCGACTCGCCCATGAATTGGTAAATCAGGTTGAGCCTGTTGGCTCCCAACACTTTGCGAACACCCACTTCTTTGGCTCTTTTCACAGAGCGGGCAATGGCCAGGTTGATGAAATTGATGCTGGCAATGGCGATGATCAACAGTGCGATGACCGAAAAAACAAACACTGTCCGGTAATCTCCCTGCCTGAAGTTCATCTGAAACTTTATGTGTGTTGAACGGAGGTGTATTTCTTCCACCGGCTGCAGGTACATTTCGGGAGGTGTGCTGAAGACACTGTTGGCCGTAAAGGCCTTGATCTGCTCGTTGATTTTTTTATCCACTTCTGCTGCCGTAGCTCCCGGTATCAGCTTCACATACACCGCCAGTGAATTGGAACCCCATTCGCGCAGCCAGGGATAGGTTTCTTCAGCCGACTGAAATGAAACCAGCATATCAAGCCAAAAATGGGCTTCACGCGGCTGGTCTTCCATCACACCGGTAATCACATAATTGTTTTCGTTGTTGAAGCTGATCACTTCACCGAGTACATTGTTTTTACGGCCAAAAAGTTTTTCTGCCGTCGAGACCGAAACCACCACCGACCGCAGCTTATTGAGTGCCGTGGCCGTGTCGCCTTCGAGCAGCCTGATGCCAAAAAGCCTGAAAATGGAAGGATCGGTCCAGGCTGCGTTGTCCTGCGAGAAATAAGTATCACCGATTTTCACCGGCATCGTCCCCCAGTGCATGACCCTCACAGCATCCACAATTTCGGGTATATCACTCACCATGCGGGCAGCCAGCGGGCCCATATTGACAGCCACGTGCTGCTCGCCTACCCCTTCGGCATATTGAATCTGCACCACGCGGTGAAGCCGGTCGATGTTGGGGATGTGCTGATCAAAGGAGAGGTGAAAACGGATGAAAAGCAGGATGAGGATAAAGGAAGCCAGTCCGATGCTGAGCCCGGCCACATTGATGGCTGTATAAGAAAACTGTTTGAGCAGTGAGCGGAATGCGATGATAAAATAGCTTCGGATCATGGGTAGTGCTGTTGGGCTGATGGGTTGAACTTATTCAGCGAGGGTTTTCTTAATGTTTTCGTTGATAATCTGTCCGTCGAAGAGCCTGATCACACGCTGACTGTATTCAGCATCGCGCTGGGAGTGGGTAACCATGATGATGGTTGTACCCTGACTGTTGAGCTGGCTGAGCAGGTTCATCACCTCTTCGCCGTGCACCGAGTCGAGGTTACCGGTGGGTTCGTCGGCCAGAATGAGAGCCGGCTTGACGATCACTGCACGGGCCACTGCCACACGCTGCTGCTGCCCTCCCGACAACTGAAGCGGGAAATGCTTGGCTCTGTGGCTGATCTGCATCTGTGCCATCACTTCCTCCACACGGGCTCTGCGCTCTTTCGATGGCATGCCAAGGTAGATCAGCGGCAGCTCAATGTTTTCGAAAACCGTCAGCTCGTCGATCAGGTTGAAATTCTGGAAAACAAAACCAATGTTTTGTTTGCGCAGGCCTGCCCGCTGTCGTTCAGTGCTGCCGGCAACATCTTTTCCCAAAAAATAATAGGATCCTTTGCTGGGGTTGTCGAGCAAACCCAGGATGTTGAGCAAGGTGGACTTGCCACAGCCCGACGGCCCCATGATGGCAACAAATTCGCCTTGCCTGATTTCGAATGAAACCTCATTGAGGGCCGTTGTCTCCACCTCGTCGGTGCGAAAAATCCTGGTGAGTTTGATGGCTTTAATCATAGCTGTTGATGTTGATGAAATTTTGGAATTTTTTTCGCTGTCATTCTGCTGATGACAGGCGTGTGATTAGTCTTTAAAAACGATTTTATCCCTGTTGCCGAAGCTCTCGTAGGATGAAATGATGACCTTTTCGCCAGGCTCAAGACCATTGGCAACCTCATAATGAAGGGTATTTTGCCGGTTGATGGCAATGTTGCGGCGGGTGGCAAAACTTTCGGTGGGATCAAGCACATAGATCCAGTTACCACCTGTCTGCTGAAAAAATCCTCCCCTCGGGATGATCAGGGCATCGGTTTCGCTGCTGAACTTCAGACGAAGCTGCAAGGTCTGCCCGCGCTTGATGTGCGAAGGATAGTCACCTTTAAAAAGCAGGTCGGCCTGAAACATTCCCGAAGCCACATCGGAATAGATTTTCTGAATATACAAGTCGTAGTTTTCGCCACCAAAAGCATAACTCACTTCCTGCCCTGTGTTCACCCTGGAGATGTACCTTTCGTCGATACCGGCTCTGAGTTTAAAGCCATCGGGCACATCGATCTGACCGAGGTGTTCGCCGGCATTGGCAGTTTGTCCCACTTCGATGCTGAAGGACGAAAGTTGTCCGTCGGCAGGGGCTTTGACATAAAGGTTGCCCAGGCTTTCTCTGAGCAGGTTGAGATTGTCGTACATCCTGTCCATCGACAATTCGATCTGCCGGTACCTGCTAAGGGTAGAAACGGAATCGAGTTTCTGGAGCTCGAGGGCAATCTGAAGTTGTTTGCGGCCGTAGCGAAAGTCGCGCTCGGCCTGTTCAAAAGCCTCATCCGAAATCAATCCGTCGGCATAAAGCTGGCACTGACGCTCAAATTGAACCTCCAACTTTTCAATGTCTTTCTGAACCAGAATTGTTTCACGCTGACGGGTGAATTTATTCTGTTCCAGGGCAATACGGGTATTCTGCAGGTTGTTGATGGCCTCAAAGATTCGGGTTTCCTGCTCCATATAACTCAGTTCGAGGTTGGTGTTGACGAGTTTGAGAATTTTATCGCCTTTGCGAAGCATGGCGCCGTCTTCAACATACACTTCCTGCACATTACCACCCATGATGGCATCGATGTAGATGGTGGTGCGGGGCAAAACAATGCCATCGATAGGGATGAACTCCTGAAACTTATCCTTGGTAACTTCTGCAATGGTGAGCTGATTGCGCGAAACGATGTAGCGGCTGCTTTTGTCGCGCAGGAACAACATCCAGGCCAGGAAAAGAACAAAAGCCACCAAAAGAGCGATCAGCACAAGTCGTTGCGGAGTCCAGTATTTCTTTTCAATTTGTCGATCCATAGCGTTGATAAAATTTAACAGAAATTAACCACAATTGTGCCATGGATGGTAAATGACTGTATGTTAACTTCTTAAACAAAATAATCAAAAGTCTTGTAACTTTTGGTGTTCATTTTCGTCCATTAAATTGTACAAATGCGAACAGAATATGTACTTTTATCCGTTGTTAATGCGGAACAAAAATTTTATGCCTTATGGACAAGACCAAAGCCAGGATACTGATTGTTGACGATGATGCCGATGTGCTGCTGGCAGCGCGGCTTTTTCTGCGACAGCACATTGAGATTGTACACACTGAAAAGAACCCGGAAAACATCCCTGATTTGTTGAGGTCTGATTCTTACGACCTCATTTTGCTCGACATGAATTTTTCGCGTGATGCCACAAGCGGGCAGGAAGGCTTCAGGTGGATGAACAAGATTCTGGAGCTCGATCCGGCAGCTGCTGTGATTCTGATCACCGGATATGGCGATATAGAGCTGGCTGTTCAAGGTATCAAGGAGGGTGCCACCAACTTCCTTTTGAAGCCCTGGGAAAACAAGAAACTGCTGGCCACCATCAATGCCACGCTAGAGGTTCGCAAGTCGCGGGTGGAGCTTGAGCAGCTCAAAGGCAAGCAAAAGCTCATGATTGCCGATCAGGATGCCGCCTACAGCAACATCATCGGCAGCAGTCAGGCCATGATGAAGGTCATGAATACTGTTGGCAAAGTTGCCAAAACAGATGCCAATGTGCTGATCCTGGGCGAAAACGGAACCGGAAAAGAAGTCATTGCCAGGGCTATCCACCGCGCTTCACAGCGGGCAGAAGAAGTGTTTATCAGTGTTGACCTGGGTGCCATCACCGAGAGCCTGTTCGAAAGTGAGCTCTTCGGCTACAAAAAAGGTGCCTTTACCGATGCCAAGGAAGACAGGGCCGGCCGCTTTGAAGCTGCCGCCAAAGGCTCTATTTTCCTCGACGAGATAGGCAACCTCTCACAAAACCTTCAAAGCAAACTGCTGACGGTGCTGCAAAGCCGCAAGGTGGTGAGGCTGGGATCGAACAAAGAAACACCCATTGACGTACGCCTGATCTGCGCTACCAATATGCCCCTGTACCAAATGGTGAATGAAGGCAAATTCAGACAGGATTTGCTCTACAGGATCAACACTGTCGAAATCAAATTGCCGCCCCTGCGTGAACGCACCGAAGACATCGAGCCACTGGTAGAACATTTCCTCGAACAATACTGCCACAAATACAAACTACCCAAAAAACGTTTGAATGCCAGTACATTAAAACGCCTGATGATGCATCACTGGCCGGGCAATATCAGGGAACTGCAACATGCTGTTGAACGTGCCGTGATCATGAGCGAGGGCAATGTGCTCGAACCGCATGATTTCTTCCTCGCCGAGCCTTCTGAAACAGTGGATAATGAGGCGCTGCCCAACAATATGAACCTCGAGGAAACAGAAAAAATGCTGATCCGGAAGGTCGTCGATAAATATGGCGGCAACATCAGCCGTGCTGCCAAGGAACTGGGGCTGACAAGGGCTTCTTTGTACCGAAGGATGGAAAAATATGATCTTTAAACGCTTCCGCCTGCAAATCATCCTGCGGGTTGTTTTACTCACAGCAACGATTGTGTTGATGGCACAACTCGTTGGAAACGAACAGTTTCTGGTGAGCATGATTTTACTTGCCCTGCTTGTACTGCTCCAAACCATTTCGCTGATTTTTTACATCGAACGCACCAACCGAAAGCTCACCAAGTTTTTTCAAAGTGTGCGTCATGCCGACTTTTCCTCCTCCTTCAACGAACTTCATGTGGGCAGGAGTTTTGAGGAACTCAACAACGAATTCAATCAAATCATTGCGGAATTCAAAAAAAACAGAGCCGAAAAAGAAGAACATTTCAATTATCTGCTCACCGTGGTGCAACATGTGAGCATCGGCATCATCGTGTTCAGGCGCGACGGCAAGGTGGATGTTTTCAACAATGCCATAAAAAAAATCCTTAGGGTCAATCACTTGCGTTATATCAGCGAGTTGTCGACGGTAAAAGACGATTTTCCCGAGCTGCTGCTTCGTTTGCAGGCCGGCGATAAAAGCCTGGTGAAGCTTTTTCTGGAAGACGAGCTGATACAGCTTTCGATCAACGCAACGGAATTCAAAATGCGCGGTGAGGCTTATGTGCTGGTATCGTTGCAAAATATCCATCCCGAACTGGAAGAGAAGGAAATAGAGAGCTGGCAGCGGCTCATCCGTGTGCTGACGCACGAAATCATGAATTCCATCACGCCTATTTCATCGCTGGCAGCTACCATCCAGGAAATGCTCGTGAACCCCGAAACAAATCAAATAGAACTCAGCAGGCTGGATGCCGAAGATATCGAGAGCATCCACAGTGCCATGAGCACCATCGAAAGCCGAAGCCGCGGGCTGCTTAATTTTGTTGAGATCTACCGCAACCTCACCCGTATCCCCAAACCAAACTTTCGTCATTTTAGGGTGAAAGAACTTTTCGACAGAGCATACGAACTGCTGAAACCCAAATTTGACCTGCTTCAAATTGAATGCAGCTGCAAAGTTTTTCCAGAAGACCTGATGGTTGTTGCCGATCCCGACCTCATCGATCAAGTGGTGATCAACTTGATCCTCAATGCCATCGATGCAGTGAAAGACCAAGCCCGGCCACGCATTTCCATCGTGGCTTCGATGAACCTCAACAACCGCATCACCATCGACTTTGCCGACAACGGACATGGTATCAAACCCGACCTGATGGATAAAATATTCATGCCATTTTTTACAAGTAAAAAGGAAGGATCGGGCATAGGGTTGAGCTTGTCGCGCCAGATCATGCAGATGCACAAAGGTGCTATCACCTTCAAATCGAA
>JANJXG010000102.1 GCA_024709145.1 Bacteroidales bacterium
GAGCAACCAAAAAATCTTCTTGAAGAGTTGAGCAAATCTTCAAGAAGAATTTTAAAATCTTCTTGAAGAGTTGAAGCTTTCTTCAAGAAGATTTTCCCGGTTTTCAATGGCTTTTTGATGGGTTTTGAAGTAGAAAATGACTGTTTTTCATAACAAAAATGTTTTTATCGGGCTTTTTATCCATGGGTTGCTTGACAGCAACAAAAAAGGCAGCTACTTTTGAGCTGCCTTTTTTAAAGAATACCTGTAAAGGTTATTTAGAACCGGGCTTTTTGAAGAATTCAACGTTTCGAATCACTTTTGCGAACTCCTTCCCGGCACGGAAATGCAAGTTGGCGCCTTTGATCATCGAGGCATTGAATTCTTCTTTTGTTTCGGCCCCGTCGCTCGACAAAGTCAGGCTGAAGGTGCCGAAATCACCCATCTTTACGCTGTGGCCTTCGAGCAGGAGCTTCGGGATGACAAGCAAAAACGCTTCGATGGCGGCCTGCACCTCAGCTGTACTGAAGTTGGTCTCGCGCGAAATGCGTTCTGCGATCATTCTCAAATCTGCCTGCTTCTCGGTCTGAGCAACAGCATAATACTTTTTAGCTGCGTTTAAATCCCTTGGATTCGCCCGCTGAATAACACTATAAAG
Source organism: Bacteroidales bacterium (assembly GCA_024709145.1). Lineage (GTDB taxonomy): Bacteria > Bacteroidota > Bacteroidia > Bacteroidales > F082 > JALNZU01. Next base: position 638 of record JANJXG010000102.1, read on the forward strand.
CATTGCAGAAGAATGTTAAATGGTTAATACTCCGGTCAACGTTAGAGGTGACCTGCCCTTTTTGAAAGTTTACTTTCCTTTTCATCAGCATTAAGTTTAAAAGATTCATAATCGTGCCATCGCGTGGCGTGACACACCCATTTCTAAAAATTCCTCTTTCTTTCATCGTATCATTAATTAAATTATTAAGAGCAGATCCACTTTGAATCCCCGCTGTAAAAATATAGCCAAAAAATCAATATGAAGTGCTTATTAGTCGCATTCTTCATACAAACAAGATCATTTTTAATTGTCATAACATATTGATTTTAAGAATTTCAGCAAATATAGGGGTATCATCAGAAGCATCAAAATCAAAAAAATCAGGAAAAGCATAGATATAATGGTAAATGTGAATAATTTATTTTAAAGGTTTAATCATGGCAGGAATTCCATGGTGGAAGATAGCAACAGCTCCTGCTGCAGCTTCATGATTTACATCATGAATTATTACCATTATCTTTTCCTGCAACTGTTGTGTGACGGGGGCACCGTGCAAAATCGTGCGGTGCGTAGTTGCAAACTATAAGCTACGCTTCACACTTCGCTCCAATCGCAACAACATAATTCGCTACCTTTGCAACCATTTTTATCAAGTGGAAGCCAATATCTCTTATCGCCGGATTTGGAGCATCGCCTACCCCATCATTCTGGGCAGCGTTGCTCAAAACCTGATCAATGTTACCGATACTGCATTTCTGGGCCGTGTGGGTGAAGTTGAACTGGGGGCATCGGCCCTTGGAGGTATGTTTTATTTCGTGCTGTTCATGCTGGCAATCGGTTTTGGCACCGGCACGCAAATCATTATCTCACGCCGCTTTGGCGAAAATAAATTAAGCGAGATCGGGCGCACCTTCGACCATGCCCTTTATTTCATGCTGCCGCTTTCGGTGGTTGCGTTTCTCATCCTCTATTTTCTCTCAACGCCCATTTTGCGCCTTGTCATCCAAAGCGACCACATTTTCGAAGCTTCTGTCGCTTTCCTGCATTACCGAATGCCGGGTATCTTTTTTGTCTTTGGTCAAATCCTTTTCAGGTCGCTCTACATCGGCATCGCCAAAACAAAGGTCATCACCTGGAGCACCCTGGTAATGGCAGGGGTAAACATCGTGCTCGACTACGGCCTCATTTTCGGCAAGCTGGGATTGCCTCAGATGGGACTCGAAGGCGCTGCCATTGCCTCTACCATCGCCGAAGGCATCGCCCTGATCTTTCTGGCAACCTACGTTTTTTATCACAAACACCAAAAAGAATATGGCCTATTCAGGTTTGAAAGTTTCGACAAAGGCCTTTTCAGCCGCAACTTCAAACTGTCGGGTCCCATTATGCTGCAAAACTTTTTGTCGCTGGGTGTCTGGTTTGCCTTTTTTCTCATTGTTGAAAAGCTGGGCGAACAGTCGCTGGCCGTATCCAATATCATCCGAAGTGTTTACATCGTGCTGATGATTCCCATCTGGGGTTTCGCCGCAGCATCCAACTCCATGGTCAGCTACCTGATAGGTCTTAAAAAAGAGTCGCTGGTGTTTCTGCTCATCCGCCGCATTGTGCTGATGACAGCCTCCGGTGTGCTCTTATTGGTGTTGCTGAGCCTGTTTGTGCCTCAGGCGCTGATCAGGATTTACACCGATAACCCTGAGCTGATAGCCATGAGCATTCCTGTGCTGCAGGTTGTTAACATCGGAGCCTTGTTTCTGGCTTCGGGATTTGTACTCTTCAACGGGGTGATGGGGACCGGGAAAACCAACATTTCCTTTGTCATCGAGCTTGTGGTGTTGGTAATGTATCTGGTTTATGTGCTGCTGGTTGTTCGTGTTTTCGGCGGAGGTGTTACCGCGGCCTGGACTGCCGAAATTTTGTATGGAGTTTTGTTGTCGGGTCTGTCGCTGCACTACCTTATGCGGGGCAACTGGCGGCACAGCAAAGTGTAGAGAGACTGCTTACAGCTGACCGTTTTCGATCATCAGCACAATGGTCTCGATCAGTTCATCTTCCCCTTCAGGATCATACTCGGTCTTCAGGTTATAGCCCCAGATGCGGGCAAAACCCTGATAAAAGAAGGCAGTAAATCCGCCGCGGAGGTCCTTCACCAGCTTATAGCTTGTTGCTTTGGTTTCCCTGTCGATGAGTTTGATCAGAATCTGCCCCTGGGTGAAGGTAAGTTCTTTCAGCTCGGGCCCAAACTGTGCATTGATTTCATCCTCTGCCTGCTTCATGATCCGCTTCCGCTCTTTGTCGGACGAGGCCTCACTCAGCACCTTTTCATATTGCTGCAGCTTGATGCCGGCAAGGCGGGCATAAGGATACACCTTTTTCACATGATAGATCATCCGCTCGATCTTCCGGATATCCCGTTTCTTGTCGAAAAGCTGCATGGCATACACAGGCACTTCAGGAAGTTGAACCAGCGGGATGGTGTCGTTGCCAACAATCTTGGCAAAAACAACCAGGGTATCAGAACCGGGATGACGCGGCCAGCCAGGCTTGCGCTCCTGCGCAATGCTCTCTGCCGTCCATACTGCCGATGTCAGCACGAACAGCAGAAAAATCGATTTTAAACGCTTACAATTCATTTACCTGCATCATCCTTTTTGTCATGCCCCTGTTGCAACAATTATGCCAGTCGGGTTTAAGATACCCGGAATAAACAAAAAAACCGGCCTTTTGCTTCGGCCGGTTCTGAATATTATTTGTCGTTCAGGCCACCTTGAGTTTGGATATACCCGATTTGCTGAATTTAGCCTCGGCATAAGCCCGGGTTACAACCAGCTCTTTCACCTCTTTCTTCGAAGGGAGTTCAAACATATCATCGGAGAGGATGGCTTCAAAAATCGACCTCAGTCCGCGGGCTCCCAATTTGAATTCGATCGACTTCTCCACGATGAAATCATACACACCCTCTTCAATAACCAGCTTGATGCCGTCGAGCTCAAAAAGACGGTGAAACTGCTTTACCAGGGCATTTTTCGGCTCGGTGATGATGCGTTTCATTGTTTCGGGCGTCAGCGGATGTAAGTAAGTGAGGATGGGAAGCCTGCCCACGATCTCAGGAATCAGGCCAAACTTCTTCAGGTCGGCCGGTGAGATATACTGCAGCAGGTTGTCCTTGTCGATCAGTTCTTTGCTCGATTTGCCATAACCGACCACATTGGTATGGTTTCGGGCGGCGATGATGCGTTCGATACCATCGAAAGCACCCCCGGCGATGAAGAGGACGTTTTTGGTGTCGACCTGAATCATTTTCTGTTCCGGATGCTTACGCCCGCCCTGTGGCGGCACATTCACGATGGTGCCTTCGAGCAGTTTGAGCAAAGCCTGCTGAACCCCTTCACCCGATACATCACGCGTAATGCTGGGGTTATCGCTCTTGCGGGCAATCTTATCAATTTCATCGATAAAAACAATGCCCCTTTCGGCAGCCTTCACATCATAATCAGAGGCCTGAAGCAAACGGGTGAGGATGCTTTCCACGTCTTCACCCACATAACCTGCCTCGGTGAGCACCGTGGCATCTGCAATGGCAAAGGGTACATTGAGCATGCGGGCGATGGTTCTGGCCAGCAGGGTTTTGCCTGTACCTGTTTCGCCCACAAGGATCATATTCGATTTCTCAATCTCAACATCCTCTTTGCTTTTCGATCCCAGGGTTTGGTCAATCCTTTTGTAGTGGTTGTAAACAGCAACGGCAAGCATACGTTTAGCCTCGTCCTGACCAATCACATACTGATCAAGAAAATGCTTGATATCCAATGGCTTGAGGAGCTTGTAATCAGCTTTGGCCTGTGATGAGGTGCTTTTGCTGGTGATCTGTTCTTCACGAAGAATCATCACAGCCTGTTCAACGCATTCGTCACAGATGTGGGCATCCAAACCCGAAATGAGCAATCTCACTTCGGAGCGCGGGCTGCCACAAAAAGAACATTCATCTTTTTTTCTGGCCATTGTTAATCTTTTCTGGTTCGGATAAGAATTTCGTCGATCATGCCATACTCTTTGGCTTCCTCAGAAGTCATCCAGTAATCGCGGTCAGAATCTTTCCAGATGCGTTTGAAAGGCTGTCCGCTGTGGGTGGCGATGATGTCGTAAAGTTCCTTTTTCAATTTTTGTATTTCCCGGGCAGTGATCTCGATGTCGGAAGCCTGGCCCTGAGCCCCACCCATCGGCTGGTGGATTAGGATCCGCGAATGTTTGAGAGCTGTGCGCTTTCCTTTGGCACCGGCACACAACAAAACAGCACCCATTGAAGCAGCCATTCCGGTACAAATGGTCGATACGTCGGGGTTGATGTACTGCATGGTATCATAAATACCCAGACCGGCATAAACCGACCCGCCGGGGGTGTTGAGGTAGATTTGAATGTCGCGCCTCGAATCTACCGATTCGAGAAAGAGCAGCTGTGCCTGAATGATATTGGCCACATAATCATCCACCGGCACTCCCAGAAAGATGATACGATCCATCATCAGGCGTGAAAAAACGTCCATGGTCGCGATGTTGAGCTGACGCTCTTCGATGATGGTGGGTGATATATAGGCAGTGGCTGCCCTGCTGTATTTCTCCAGTCCAAGACTGTTGATGCCCAGATGTCGGGTGGCGTATTTTTTAAATTCGTTTTCCATGATTAATCTTCTTTTTCGAGCATTGAATTGTTTTCAACAAGTTTTTTAAATTCCGAGCTGCTTACTTCCTCAATGGTGAGCCGGAGATTTTCCTTGAATACTTTCACCATTTTGTTCTCACGCAGCTGGCGTACAATGCGTTCTTCTTCTTTTTTATTCTTGAGGATGGAGTCGATGGTCGACGAGAGCATTTCTTCCATCTCGGGTGTTGATTCCATTTTCATCTGACCGAAGAAATAGCCGGCAACATACTGCCTGACCTCTTCTTTACTCACGCGTAACTCGGGATATTTATTAACGAGGTCTTCTTCGATAAGCTGGTATCGGATGCTTTTCTCGTAGTCGGGATAGGATTCTTCAAGTTCAGAAGCGCTTATTTTTCCGTTGGAACTGTCGATGAGCCACTGTTTCATGAATCCGGCATCAAACTTCATCGTGCTGTCATCAACAAGCTTGCGCAGGGCTACACTGTAAACAAAAAAGTCGGACTGAGCATCGAGTTGTTTTTCTATTTCCTGACCTACCCTGGCACGGAAAGCAGCCTCATCGGCCAGTTCATCATTGGGGAAGATGCGCTGGAAAAAGCTTTCCTGCAGTGTGGATGCTTCTGTCCGGCGAATTTCATCAATCACGACGTTGAAATCGGATTCTGTTAAATCATTGTTTTGGGCATCTAATTTCAACACCTTAATCACCTTTTCATGGTCGCCCAATGCCTTGCTGAAGTTGAAAATAAATTCGGAGCCCAGTTCCTTGCCGGCAAGAAGGTTCAGCATTTCTTCACTCACGATCTCTTTCGAGTCGAGCACTGCTGTAATCTGATAGCCATCTTCTACTTCCTTTCCACCGGCATCGGCCTGGGTTGAACGCAACTCAAGGACATCGCCATTTTCAAACTTCTCGGGATAAGTCACTTCAGGATAATCTTCGAGCAGCTTCTGTACGGTTTTATCAATCTCATCGGCATCAGCCTTTACTTTTGGGTAAATGATATTGAGCTCATCCAGCTTCACATCCACTTGGGGCGCCATAGCCACTGTGAAATAAAAACTGAAAGACTCACTGTTGTCGAAGTCAACGGTGCCGGTGCGGTCAGCATCCGGAATGGGGTAACCCAATACGCGCAGTTCTTCCGACTTGATATAGTCGTTCAATCCATCCGAAACGAGTTTATTGATCTGTTCAGCAAGGATAGCCTGCCCATACATTTTTTTTACGATGCCAAAAGGCACTTTACCCTGCCTGAAGCCAGGCACTGCTGCTCTGCGTTGATAGTCCCTGAGGGCCTTATTCACTTCCGGTTCGTAATCAGTCTTGGTTAATTTGACCTCGACGGTGGCCAGAACATCCCCGTTCTGCTCTATGGTAACTTGCATTGTGATTAATTTTGCTGTGTACTTTTAAAATTCAGCCGGATCATTGCTGATCCGGCCTGAAGCTTGTGCGGATGAAGGGACTCGAACCCCCACGCCTCACGGCACCAGATCCTAAGTCTGGCGCGGCTACCAATTACGCCACATCCGCTTTTTTTTGTTCATCTTCATTCTTTTGGAAAATGAGGGTGCAAATATACAATTATTGCTTCAATAAATCCGTCAATGGTCTGATTAATATTTGTTAAGTCGCGGGAAAAAGAAAAAAAAAGCCGCCGGTCAGTCCGGCGGCTTCAATCTTTTAAACCTCGCTGGCTTACTTCGCAGCAGCTACAGTATAGGTGAGGTTGGTGATGTCAGCTGTAACAACATAATTGCCGGCAGCTGCAGGAGTGGTCAGGTTTGGCACATCAGCAGCACCGGGAGCACGGTATACAAGCGTACCTGCTTCAGGTGTTCCGGTGGCATAGCCATACATTGGTTCCCATGCACCAAGGGTGGTGATGAATTTAATGCTCAGGCCGGCACCGAGTGCTGTGTTGAGGAAATATACACCGTTACCGGCAGTAAACATCGGCAGTGCTGCGGTGTTATCCCAACCGGCGGCACAACCGTCACCCAACATATACAGCGGAGCTGCAATGTTGTAGGTCATGTTGTTGGTATTGATGGTGATGGTGTAAATACCCTCTACATCAGGAGCAGGAATTGAAGCCGGATCAGGATCACTTTCTGTCGGGCGGAAAACAAGGTTTCCGGTGGTGCTTGTTCCGGCAGCGTCGGTTCCGTACATCGGAGCCCATTGGCCTAAGGTGGTGATAAACTTAATGTATTTACCGGCACCAAGTAAGGTAGTTGTGATGGAATATACACCATCAGAACCAACCATCGGAAGAGCTGCACCATTGTTCCAGCCTGCATTGCAGCCGTCGCCGAGCATATACATCTCAGGAGCAGCACCTGCTGGATTCACGGTCAGGGTATAAATTTCAGTAACGGCATTGATTTCGAGTTCCATGTCATAAACACCGCCATCCACTTTCGGAATGAAGTTGCCATCGCCGTTTGTTTCGAAATCAGCAGCAGCAAGACCGGCCATCACAACATCATTGTAACCGATGCTCTTTCCGTTCCAGTCTTGTCCCTGACGAATTTTAAAGCCACCACCGGCAGTGGTTACTTCAACGCCTGTGAAGTTCCAGGTATACATGGTTTCGTTGGAAACAGTTGGTTTTTGAATCTGAACGGTTACATCCCAGTTGTGCTGAACACCGTCAACAACAAGGCCGTTTCCAACAAGACCCATTTCATAGTCTGTGTAATTGATTACTTCGAGGTCACCGGTTTTAACCAGGGTAGCTGTGTAGCCTGTTCCTAAAGTCCAAACCATTGTAGCTTTGTATTTACCGCCTGCTTCGTTGGTAATGTTGGCACCACCGGGAACGAGCGCATTAACAGCTCCACCGTAATTGGTGTTAACACGAACACCAACAACACCACCGCCGAGGTCAACCTCGTCGTCGATAATCACTTTCCAACCACCTGAGTAGCGGAATTTGAAGTCGGCTTTGGTCATCACAACATTTTCAACTTCAAAAGTCATGGTGTTGAGATCGAAGCCTTTGGCAGGGATTTGGGTATCGCCACCCCAGCCACCTGGCGTAGCAGCACCAATCAATCCCCAGTATTGAACAGGAATGATGGCAATTTTACCCAATTCGGTATCCATCACCACATGGTAGAGACCATCAGCAGGAACAGTGAATTTGGTGTCGGTTTCGGCATAAGCACCACGCTGGAAATCGAGTTTTGGTTCATCAGCAATGCGGTCAGCTTCGCCAACAACACCAAAACCGGCTCCGGGTCCGTAGGTAGTCTTTGTTGTACCGGCAACTTTTACGATGTTGAAACCATCGGCTCCGGCTTTCACAGCCACAAAGATTTCGAGCAGGCTGGCGCGGTCTGTTTGGTTTACTTCGTTTTTGGTTGCTTTGAGCAATCCTTTGGTGTCGAACTCAACAAGAGCTGTACCGGCACCTTTCAAATAGATACCATCTTCAACCAATGGTTCCGGATCCGGTTCCGGATCATCATCTTTCTTACATGACACTGTCACCACACTTACGAGAAGCATGATACTCATCAATTGAATCAACTTTTTCAAACTGATTTTTTTCATAGCAATTAAATTAAGATTAGTGAATAAAGGTTATTTAAGTGAGTTAAAATTTATTGAATCGGAACGG
>JANJXG010000071.1 GCA_024709145.1 Bacteroidales bacterium
TACCCATTGTTGTCCTTGTGTCGGGTCTCACCGCATCAGCCAGGTTGCAGCTCGATGCTCACACCGAATCAGAAGTTTATGCAGGTTTCCTGCTTGGTTTTGTCACCATCTTCACCCTGTTTGGGGTCATGATGGGTTGAACTGAAATTTCAAAAAAAGTCAAGATATCGAGCTAATTCAGGTCTGATGAAATATTAATAAGGCGTAATCGTCAAGCCGAGGGAAAGTGGATAAACATCGGGGCCCAAACCTCTTTTGAAGGCGTTAGAAATCTGATAAAAGCCATAAACATTGATCCATTTATAGCCAAACCGCAGTGTGGGTCCAAAAGTGTATTTTTCGAGTGAATTCAAACGTTTCTCCTGGATAAGCCGGTAAGGTCCGCCTTCTGCAGTTTGTCCGCTGTATTTCACTTTGCTGTCGAGCAGAACACCAACTTTAAAACCCAATCCCAACTTCCAGTCGTCTTTGAATTTCAACTTAAACTCGGCAGGGAAATCAACATACACAAGCCCAAGTTTGCTTTTTTTGTAATTCAGTTTGTCATCAATAGGAGCAAAAATCAAGGTGTCGGTCCGGGCATCGACCAACCTGCTACCATGATAAATGTTATGTGTCCTGATTCCGGCACCAAGCGAGAAGATGTGTTTACTCTCGCCAACTTTAAAGTTGTAGGAAGTTGAAAAACTAAAGCCCTGATTTATTGCACGGGCTTCGATGCCTGCAGCGGGTTTGGTAAGTATGTCGGTGTAAACGTCGAAAGCGACGGAGACATTCTTGCTTGTTTTGGTTGTAATCAGCTGTGCCTGAACTGATAACATTAGCGCTAATAAAGCTGCAACTAAGCTTGCTTTCTTCATAGGGACGATGTTTCGGTAAGTATTGAACGTACAAATATACAACATATCAGGTGTTGGGTGCTTATTTCCCCAAAAATCACCTTTGTGAAGCGTAGAATGAATCGATGGTTTGCTGCATCGAGCTGCTGTTCCATTTGGCAGCACCTGTTTTTCTGATTACAACCTTGCCTTCAGGACTGATGAGCCATGTGGTCGGAATGCTGTTGGTGACAAACACTGGTGGTGTTGCCGAAGCTTGTTGGTAAACGGGCATGCTGTAGCCCTTTTTTTGCATAAATGCTTTTATCACTTCGGGCTTTTCATCGCTGATGAGCAGAAAAACAGCTTTATTTCCGCGACTGTCATACAGCGCCTGAATATCGGGCATTTCGGCAATACAGGGTGGGCACCAGGTGGCCCACAAATTCACCAGAATAGTTTGACCCTTGAATTGTTCCAATACCATGCGATTGCCTTCCAAATCAGTGAGCTGCCACTGCCAGGCTTCAGGGTTCAGACTTTGTTGCTGACTGCTTTCCATGGTCTTGGGTGAGGAGGCCATCAATCCTGCCATAAAGGCACTGATTTCCTTTCGGCTGGCAGGAATAATCATGCCAATGACCAAAAGAATGAAAAGCAGGTCGGTGAATTTGCTAAACCAGCTTTTGGTTGCCCAATAGGTTTTCCAGCGATTTTGGAGGTATGTTTTCATTTGCATTGCAGCTTAAAGGTCTGCACTTTTTTGCGCGTTAACAATGCGGGCACGTTCGTCGAGCAATCTGTCAATTTCTTCTTCGGCAAGACCGGGCCGGCGAAGCATTGCATCAATTTCATCAAGGTTGTCGGTTTTTTTAACAGGTTCAATCACAGTACTTTCTGTATATTCATCTTCGCCAAGTTCTTCACGCAGTTGTTTGATGAACATGCCGATCATCTGTCTGACGGGTTCGTTCATCTGACCCATCATTTCCATGGAGATCTGATCTTTCATCAGTTGGTAGTTTTTCAGAAAAAGCCGCATCTGTTCCAGTTGCATCCTGTTAATGCCGGGCACATCCTCAATCGGATGTTTTTCCATCAGCTTATTGAAAAGCCTGAAAAGTTCATCAAGCTGTTTTTTTAGTTCTTCGTTGTCCATATAGTCAATATTCGGAATTTTCTTTCAACGCAAAAATCATGCAAATCGTTCAAATGGCAGTAAAATTACTTGCGCAACTGACTTGCTGAAAACAAGCTGTCGACAAGATTGCCCTTGCGGTGGTTGGCTCTGAAATAACCTTCATTCACTTTCTGCACTTCTTCGATCGTGTAAAAAGCATTGGGATTGTGTGTGTTGATGATCTCGAGGGCATCTTTAAGGTCTTTTTTCTTCACGATGCTAAACAGGATTTTCACCGGACCGGTTTTCCCCTCAGCATCCATGGTTGTTACACCATAGTCTGCTGCCCGTAAATGAGCAATCAACTCGGTTGTGTCTTTTTTAGGAATGATACGGATCACCACATTCCCGATCGACATTTTTTCGACAAGTAAAATGCCAATGTAATTGCCTGCAGCAAAACCGGCACCATAGCCAATGTAAGACATGAAATTGTCCAGTTGCTGCATGATTTGGCCGATGGCCAACAGCCAGATGATCACCTCCAGAAAACCGAGAAAAGGAGCAAGGTTTTTCAACCCGCGTGAAACGAAGATCAAACGGATGGTGCCAATGGTCACGTCCATAATGCGTGCCAGCGCGATAAGCAGCGGCAAAACCACCCAATTGTACATTTCTGCACCAAAAAATTCCTGTAAGGCTAGGGTCATACAAAAGCAGGATTGATTCGGCCTCAAAGATACATGATTTTAGCTGGTGCAGGAATTAGTGCTTGTCTTTAAAGTCCGATGGCTTCGTTATGTTCGTCATTCATGTCAGTCATTTACATTAGTAAACTTCTTACATTCATTCCGCACATGCCTCGCCCTCGAACTTTAAAAGCTCAAGCACCTGACATTATGGACAGACACGAATTAGGGTGTGTTATCGAAATTAGGCCGGCTTTCGGGCTAAGTTTGTATTTTTGTCAAATTAATTTTAACTCTGTATGACAAAGCTGTTCCAACCTACAAAATTTCAATTGCAATCTGTAGTGACTGGCAAGGTTTATGACGATAGCGGCTGGATGCTCGAAGCGCCCGGCGAGGATCAGCCTGGTCTTGTTAGGACACAGTATCAGGAAAAGCAGCTCAGGATCAGCCCTGAGGGCATGGGTTTGTATCGTTTTGCCGACTGGCTGCCGGTGAGGCGAATGCTCGACGGATCGTCGGCTCCGGTTACCTTTAGAAGTGAAAAGTTGGCGAAACACTTGTCGTTGAGTAACTTATATATTACCTTCAGCGGTTGGTGGCCCGAAAAAAAAGCTCAGATGCCAACCTGCTCCTTCAAGGAAACAGAGGCTTACTCGGTTTGCGGAAGGATGACTCCCGAAATGCAACAAAAGACCTTGGTAGTGGCTTCAGCCGGAAACACTGCCCGTGCTTTTGCAAAGGTTTGTTCGGACAACAACATTCCGCTCCTGCTCTGTGTTCCCGAAGACAACCTGAATGCCTTGTGGTTTGACAGCAAGCTGAACTCTTGCGTCAGGCTGGTGTGCTCTTCAAAAGGAAGCGATTATTTCGATGCCATACATCTTTCGAATGTAATTTGTGGTTTTGACGGCTTTTATGCTGAAGGCGGAGCTAAAAATGTGGCAAGACGTGATGGCATGGGGACAACGATGCTGTCGGCTACAACTTTTATTGGAAGCATTCCGGATTACTATTTTCAGGCTGTGGGCAGCGGTACCGGTGCGATTGCGGCTTGGGAAGCCAATCTGCGCCTGATTGCCGATGGCCGGTTTGGTAAACATAAAATGAAGCTGATGGTTTCGCAGAATGCGCCTTTTCAGCCGATTTATGAAGCCTGGAAAGTCGGCTCGAGAGCCATGCTGCCTTATGATGATACCGAAGCCCGTCTGCATGTGGAAGAGATTGATGCCAAAGTGCTGTCGAACCGCAAACCGCCCTACCCAATCGCAGGAGGCTTATTTGATGCGATGACTGATGCCGGAGGCGATGTATTGCTGGTTGACAATGAAGCAGCACGTTCGGCAGCAGCCTTGTTTGAAACATTGGAAGGAATTGACATCCATCCGGCTGCGGCTGTGGCTGTGGCTTCGCTGATGCAAGCTGTGAATGATAACCGCATTCCTGATAATGCCATCGTGATGCTTAATATCACCGGAGGGGGAGAGGCAAGATACAAAGCCGAACACCAACTCACCTATCTGACCCCGGATATCATTCTGCCTCCCAATGCCACAGCAGCAGAGATCAGGCATAAGATCGGGCAATTGAAGTGGTGAAACAAGCTTGTTGCAGCCGAATGACTGGTTGGATAGCCGATAGTGCAAACAAAAGAATATTAAACTAAGACGTTATCATTAACCTTTTAGACGTCGAAAAAATTAGTCTAACCGTGTTAATATTAAACTTCAAGTTTATAATTACACGGTTTGACTTTCAGACCCGATGGATTTGTGAACTCAAAAAATCAGGTTGTACATCATTAACAGACACCCTGATAAATGAAGCTTCAAAAATTAACCTGCTTATAAAAAACCGGATAGGGTTGACAGTTCAGAATCTAAAAGGAAATCAGCTTATAACCAACTGATAAGTAAACCGCGCTGTTTTTCGTTTTCCAATAATCTGTATTTTGTGATAGTTCAGCCTGATCAAAAACGTTGGTGAAACCATGGTAATAATTCAAGCTGACTCTCCATTTATCGAGGCTGTAACTGAGGCCCGGCTGAAGCCCAAATTCGTATTTTGTGGCTTCGGGACTCGTTTCGGTTCCTCCCATTAAAAAGCCATTAACAAGTGCTAATCGTATGCCAAGCTGTTTGAACATCGGCACCTCAACACCAATGGGAATTCTTAGAAAGTTAAACCTGAATTGGTTGTCAAGCTCCAAAATGTCCCAATCCTGCGGATAAACGAGATTGCTTTGTAGAACATAAAAGGAGCAACCGGCAAAGGGTTGAATGTGTTTGTTTTTGTTCAGCTGCACGAGCAGATCAAGTCCGGTAGAAAATCGAAAATTACTTTCGATGTTCTCATTTTGAAATCTTTGACCATTGAATTTGCTCAATCCACCTGAAGCCGAGAGCGACAGATCAAATTGGCCAAAAGCTGCACTTGAGATGAAAAGGACTAGGATAATAACTTTCGTATTCATTGGTTTAATATCAGTTTTTTAAAATCAGACTTTCCTGATTCTTTGGATTTGATGACTAATTATGCTGATTGTGAGTTATTTATTGAAAGTTTTTAGTTTATATGAAACATTAAAATGCCATGCCCGGTTAAAGAACCTTAAGTCAGTCGTTTCTTTTATTCCTACCCCAAAAACATCTCTCAGTCCGTAGTAATAGGTAATGCTGGCTTTCCAACCAAGAATTTTGACATAGACCCCTGGCTGAATAGCAACATCCCAGATTCTCGACTCAGCAGCAATGATTTCACTTGATCGGTTGGATAGTTGAAAACTATTCAAAATG
>JANJXG010000133.1 GCA_024709145.1 Bacteroidales bacterium
GAATGTTGAAAATCTCAAAGAGGGTGATCCCAACGCACATATTCATATCGCACATCATGGCAAAGAGGCCTATTATGAAAAAGAAATTCAGGAAATCGTTTACACAACCCAGGACGAGAATAGCAGAAACGTGTTAGGATATTATATTATTTTGAAAAACGTGACGCGTTACATGGAGCTCGATATTGCCAAAACAAACTTCATCGCTACCATCTCACATGAATTAAAAACGCCTATTTCGTCCATTAAACTTGGTCTGCAATTGCTGGAGAATGAAAAAACCGGTAAACTGAATGCAGAACAACTTGATCTGATTAAAAGCTGTGAGGATGATACAAATAAACTATTGAAAATAATTTCCGAGTTACTCAACAGTACACAGGCAGAAACCGGCAAGATTCAACTCAACATATTGGCTGTGGACATCCGTGAAGTGCTTCATTTTTCCATCACGTCCAACAAAGTCATTGCACAGCAGAAAAGAATCCGTTTTGATATTGATTTGCCCGAACAACTATCAGCTGTTCAGGCGGATAAAGATAAGTCAATTTGGGTGCTCTCAAATTTGATTTCCAACGCCATCCGCTACTCTCCGGAAAATTCAGATGTAAAAATTAGTGTTACGCAAAACAATAATCAAATGGCAATCTCGGTCACAGATTTTGGCCCCGGAATAGAGCCAGAGTACCAGGAGAAAGTTTTCGACCGCTATTTCAGAATTCCGGGAACCAAGCAAGAAGGCACGGGACTGGGACTGGCCATTTGCAAAGAATTTATGGAAGCACAGGGTGGAGAAATCACATTAGATAGTCGTTTTGGTAAAGGCAGCACATTTACAATCAAACTCAACATGAAATCTGCCAACCTCTCCTTTTTGGCCGATTCATTCATCTAAACCACTTACGACTGTTGCGTCAGTTGAATTTCAACTTTCTACAACAGAACAATTTTTTTTGTCTTGAAAGACTTCGCTGTTTTCACTTGAATAATATATTCTCCCTGAGGTAAATTACTCATTTCGAGTTCAATAGTATGGCTTCCTGCCTCCACATTTGATGAAGTTGTCTCAGCTACTTTGATGCCAAGGATATTACATATCAAAACTTCGATAGTACTGCGTTGAGGAAGGTCAAATTCGACAAATACTTTTTCTGTAAATGGATTTGGAAATACATTTAAATCAAAATCCTGATTTTTTTCAGCTTCTTCAACTCCCATCGTCACCGTGCTCACCACGATATCATCAAGACGAAGCATATCGCGTGCGCCCGAATTGGGATCGAGCTGTTGCCCCGTGAAATAATATTTCCAGCGAAGCTGCACATAAGCCTGGCCTTCCACCAAATCCGGCAGTTGCACGGGTTCAAAAACCCGTGAATGACCTGCTGTGGCAGCGCGCTGGTATTCAATCGGAAATCCGTTTTCATCAGTCAGGTCGGTAAAAATGCCATCGAGCCCGATGCGGTATTGCAACCGGATGGCATAAGCCCGCGAGTTGGGAATAAGCGTTCCGGCAGTCCAGCCAACGGTCACATCTTCCATACCACGGGTATCGATAGCCAGCACGGCAGCACCCAAATCGCGGCCACGTCCGGTGTTAATGAAAGATATTCCATCGGCAGCGAGCCCGTTGAGGCGTGTTCGTCGGGTGAGCCGATAGGGAAACCCGATACTTGCCTCATCGTCGCCATGGTATTCATTCACCGGTACATGATAAGGACGTATCAACTCATCCGTTAATTCGGGATCATTTTTCTCGCTTTGCTGAAAGACCATATTGTGAGGATAAACCCGCTCCGGTTGATCCATATCCCAATAATCGAAATGGTAGGTTCCGTTGGCTAAACGCCAGGCTACAGGATTGATCGAATCTCCCTGAAAATCGTTGCTGACTTCAAAGACAGCCCTGATCATCATGTCGCCAGCCATTTGGAATGTGATACTTTCGCTGGTTTGGGTGATGCCGCCTTCCCATCGCACAAAACGATAGCCGGGCTTGGCAACGGCCTTCAAATGCTGCGGAATTTGTTGAAAATAGGTTCCGGTCCAGTACTGTGCCTCCGGGAGGAAGATCGTATTTACCTGAACAGTACCCATCTGAGGTTGATCGCGGTGAATGGTAAGCCGGGCTGTTGATCCAAGGCCAAACTGTAGTTTCAGATGCTGCCGGATATAATTGGGGCGTAACTGAGCGAACGTTCTCATCGTTTGCACCCTACCATTCCATTCACCCATCGAAGTTGGTCTTCGCCAGCGGTTAATGTGCTCCTGCATCTCGGGTTCGAGCAAGTTTTGTATGGAGTCTAACAGATAAACCACTTTTGTTTCATTGAAATCGGTGTTCAGCAGGTCGCAGAACCTGTTGATAAAATAGTGTCTGTATCCAACATTTTTAACCATATTTCTCAGAAAAAACGTTGACCAGTCGGGGTTGGGCCAGCCGGGTCCGTTGGATTGCAATGCCATTGCCAGGGTGTTATGGGCCGGCCCCTGATTGACACCGGGCACATAATAAAAGTCGAGCCCAAAACCGAAATCCATGTCGAGCAACATCCACCGCCATCGGCCATCACGTCCGTTAAGTGCTTGTGGATCATAGCCTGTTCGCATATACCTCCAATAAAGGGTGTTGTTTCCAGGCCAGTCGGTATTCATTACGTAGATATGAGCAATTTGCATATCCGTAAAACTCTCCACATCCATTTTTTCGGAAAGTTCTGCAAAATAAGTGTCGTTCGTAAGGTTGTGAGTATATACATAATTTCTCATGGAACTGTAATGTGACTGGCCGGCGGAATTTCCAAATTTGAAGGTACCGTTGTTTTCCATCATGGTCATCTCCATTTCCGGAATGCCATATTTTGCTTCGATATAATGTTCGTCATACCTGTCGCGTATGTTGTGGATGCCCCAGTATTCACCGTTGATAAAAAGGATGGCCGGTCTGTAATACTGCTGATCCACATCGAGGTTGCGCATCAGTGATTGGAGAAAACCATCTCTGAAAATTGCCTGATCCCAGTCATTGCCGGAGTTTCGAAGGATAAAGCGCTTAAAAAGCTGGGTGTTCTTGTCGGGAAAAAGCTGATAATTAAGCCAACTGTTCCCGTATTCGTTTCGGGTACTCACCCTGAGCGACTTACGCGGCCGGCTTCGTGTGGTATTGCCATGTGTTCTTATTCCAACATCCTCGCTGAATGCCTGAAAACCGTTTTTCTCAAAAAAACTGAGGTTAACCTCGCGCTCCCACTCCATTCCATCCTGAAAGTAGTTGTCGTGATTGCCATAAACATAGATACCGATTTCGTTGTCGAACAGGTTTTCGTTGTTTGTTGTGAGCGAGAAAACGGGCAACGAATATCTGTTATTCAGTAAAGGGTCAACAAAATAACTGAGCGATTTAACCGGACCGGGAGGTGCATCAGGGTGAAGTGTTCGGGTTCGGATAACATTGATTTTATACACTTCACCCAGAGGAGGCTGCCAACCTTCGTAGCCCGGAGGTCCCGGATCATAATTGTTGTTGGTACGAATCATCGAGATGGTGTTGGGCTCGCCAATACGGGAGTGAATGGATATAGGCTGGCTATAAACCTGGCTTCCGGTGTCGGGTATGCTTCCATCGGTGGTAAAATAGATCACGGCATCACCGCTTGTGTTTAATTGCAAAAAGAAGTCAGTTCCATAATACCCTGAAGGATGGCTCACTTCCACTTCGGGCGACAGCATGCTGTAACCGTTGTCAGCATTGGACTGTCCGGGAGAGGAAGGAAGAAAAAATCTCCACGCTGCGGGCTCGCTGCCCAGACGACCATAGGAGATGTCGGTTTGAATGGCAGGGCAGAAAAGGCTGTCAACCATCATTCCATTGGGGTTCACAAGCATCAGGTGCTCGCCTTGTGCGCTAAGGCTAAAATCGGTGTGAAGATTACCAGTGACCGGCTTCCGGTTTTTACCAGATGCAAAAACCAACAAGTGTTGGCCGGGATCAATGGAAACATCAGGAAAAATCCAGCGAAAGGGCTCTTCGGGGTCGTCGCTCAGCCCGTAATCTTCCAGTATAAGGGATGTTGTACCGGCATTATACAGTTCAATCCAGTCGGGATAATCGCCGTCTTCATCCATCAACACCGCTGCATTCGACGACATCACTTCGTTGATGCGAACAGTCTGAGCTATTGATTCATAATGACTTAGAAACGAACACGACAAAAAAACTGCCACATAAAGAAGATGCCTGCACATGAGAATGAGTTTTGAGGGCACAAGGTACAAACTAAACGGGTGCCCGTTTCATGTTAATCAGACAAAGGTAGGACCATGACAAGGATGGGAAATGTTTATTTAGATTCTTCTTTGTCCTCCACTTTGCTCCAGTCGACCTGAAAACTACCTTTGCTGAGCACAATGCTGTCGGTTTCGTCCAGTTTTTTAGTGTTGTCGTGGTCGTGAGGGCCGCCATTGGCAAGCATTCCGCCACCAGCTTTTGTGAGCAGTTTGTCTTCAAGGTTGCCCCTGATACCTGAACCACTCACGGTGGCCATCGTCCGTTTTTTATAATAAACTCCGTTGAGTTTGGCTTCAAAGGTTCCTTTAATAAATTTTTCGCCCAGCTCTTCGATGGTCAGCGTACCACTCAACGACTCACCGTCGTGAAAAGCATGGCCAAGTCCTTTGGTTTCTTCGGTGTAATCAATCAATACCCATACCAGGTTGTCTTCTGATTTCTTCTTTTTTGAGGTCTTTTGCAGTTCTTCTTCCGAAATAACATTGTAGGTTCCGGGTTTCAATTCATCCTTAAAATAATACATTCTGATCCACACCTGAACATCGGGGCTAACCTGAAAGGCGGCCAGGGCAAGGTATTCAAATCCAAATCCGGGTATTTTCATTTTTTTTGCCTCCGCTTTCCAGGCCTCTCCATTGACTTCACAGGCGATAAAATTGTCTTTTTCCTGTGCAAAAAGTGTCCCCTGAAGGGTAACGAACAAAAGAATAAGTGCAGTAAGTTGTTTCATATCAATGATTTGTTAAAGGTTTATTTTTTTCTCAGGCAGATCACTGACCAGATCAGGATGCGTGCCAAATTTACTTTATTTATACGGGTATGTCAATAAATAATCCATTAGGCGAAAAGCAAAATCACCCCGACAGAAGCTTTGCTGCCAGGGTGAAATAGGCTCATCAAAAGGTTGTTAAATTATTTTGTACTCAACTTGGTAACCGTTCTTTTTTCATAAACGTAGACAAAGTCACCGGCATTGGAAAGCGTTGTAATGGCTCCGGTTCTGGCTTTAAAATCTTTATATTTGCAGGTGTTCAGATCGAAAGTACCAATATCAGCCTTGTCAGTTTTCATCACAAGTATGTCGCCGATATAATCTTCGAGTCTCGATGTGCGGTATTTTCCCGAATTGAGGAGTTCACCATTGCTAACGTTGAAGGTTGAAACACCCTTCTCGCCCACCACCACGATTACGTCATCTTTGAAAGGAAGGATCATCTGGGCATTTCCTACACCCCCTTTACTCACCGGCACCGAAAACTTCTCTGCACCGGTTTCAATATCAAGTGAATAGAGCTCTTTTCCACTCGAAACGATGGTATTTCCTGCAAAGGATATAGCATTGGTTATGCCTTTTTTGAATCTTTCCGACTCCCAGGCCAGTGTTCCGTCGCTTGCGTTAAACGCTTGAACGCCATAAGGTTTTACATTTTCAAAAACGATGGCTGTCTCCGTTACCATTTGGTCGCCGCTGCGATAGGTGCGCTGATATTGTACTTCGACCACACCACCAATCTGAAGCAAAACCTTTCCTTTTTCCACCTGCATACCCGGAATGGCGCGTGCATCTTTGATTTCGGATGAAGTCCAAAGCAATTTGCCGGTCTTGAGATCATACTTTTTAACATACTGCTTGCTTTTGCTTACCATGTCAAGCACATAGATATCCTGACCATCGATCACAGGGGCGGCAACAGCTCCGTAGACTCCAAAAAGTTTGGTTCCGACTGGTTTGCCTACGAGCTTTTCAGGCGTAAAATCAAAGGCTGCCGACCAAAGCTGGGCTCCTGTTTTGTAATCATACACCTGCATCCCGTTGAGACGCAGAAAAACTTTGTTATTGGTCACATCCAGCTCAAAAAGAAATTCCTTGCTGATTACTTTCCTTTCGGCCCTTCCGATGTAGGTGTTTTCCCAAAGGATTTCACCATTGGCCATGTTCATGCGGACAATCTGGTTTTTAAAGCCGGTGAACAAGGCTTCCAGTGCACCAGGAACAAAATTAACCATTGTCATGGTGTGATCGCTGCCGTCATAATAGTATTGTCCAACAACACCTTTAAACTTTTCTGTGCTCCAAAGCTCTTCTCCGGTTCGCGCACGGATATAAACCAGTGATTTTTTCTGGGTGAGCGCAAAACAGTCCTCTTCTTCGATATAGGTTACCGAACTTTCACCTATGTCCTGATATTTATCCGTTGTCCAAAGGCTTTGGCCGGTCGCCAGGTCAACACAAACTATCTGATCCTTGCCCAGTTTACGCTCGAAAAGGAAAATGGTTTTTGACTCCCAAAAAGGTATCAACTCATCGATCTTGCGCAACTTTGGGGCTATATCGCCGAAATCCTTCGTCCAGATTACTTTTCCTGTTGCATTGTCGAACAGGGTCATGTCTTTTTCAGAGGCTGCATAGCTGGTTTCGCCCTCGACCCCTGTACCCGACCAAAGTATTTGATGAGACAGGCGTGATTCCCACACCACTGACATATCTTCCTGTGCCTGAAGCCATCCGGCCAGTAGAAGGAGTATTGAAAGTATCCAGGTTTTTTTCATAGTTGTAAGTGTTTAAAATTTAAATACATAAGAGAATTTATAATCTTTGTTTTTTGGCATCTTGAAACTGAACCTAAACTGAAGAACTCTATCTTTCAGTTTATTCTGCGAGGGGATATCGGCATTCTTTTTGTCGGCAACAAACACCGAAACCACATCTCCTTTATCGCGAATGGTCAGTTGAAGGGTATATTCACCTTTGATTTTTTCTTTCTGGCCGAAAAGGTACAAAGCACCTTCAGGGGCTTGCATCGCTGAATCGAGCTCAGCAACTGCCTGACTGATGATCGCTTCCTTTGATTCAATCAATACCCTGTTCTGGGCTGTCAAACCAGTGAAAGCATAGAGAAAAAACAGAAAGATGATGAGTTTTTTCATAATAAAACATTTATTCGTTGTTTATATTCCATAAAATCAACTGGTTACCCATAGCTATCAGTATTTCCTTGTCACCGGGAAGGAAAAGAAACGATGGTCTGGAATCTTTTATAAGCTTTTCACCTTCAGCGCTTTTCTCAAAAATTCGGCTCCCCATTTCAAAACGTTTTAACAAACTGCCATCTTCAAAATCATACAGATGAATTTCCTGGTGTCGGTTACCTTTTGAATTGATGGCAAAATATTGCTTGTTGCCGCTAATCCGTATATCCGGCTGACCAACTGCCTGAGAGGTGAGACCTTCGCGCAAAGGCTCGTGTGTTGTTGCATCTACCCTGCTCACATAGGTTAGCGTCTGTTTGCTTGTTTGAACCTTTATATGGGGTAATTGGAAAACAAACAACTTGCTGCCATCTTCTGAAAATCTTAAACGGTAAACAATGTCGTAGTACTCACTGACTGTTTGTGCTTTTTTTCCGGTGCTCACATCATAGAAACTCACCAGCTGCTTGTATTTCAATGCCATCTTCATCACTTTCTTTTTCTTGTGAAAGCGCTTGTCGGCTTTCACCTGAGCAGGTGTAACGAGGTGAGATATCGCAATTTGCTGACCATCAGGACTAATGGCCAAAGCATCACAGGCACCTTCAACCTGAAATGTTTTCTTTTTAGAGCCATCTGCCAGGTTCCAAAAGGTGATTTCATTACCATCCAAACTCAATACATGCTGCTCGTCGGTGGTGATCATCACATCCTGCACATCCTCAAATTTCAACACCAGCCTACCATTGGCAACATCAACAACCTCAAAGTTTAGTTTGCGGTTTTTGTTTTCGATCAAATCAGCAAAATTTAATTCCTGCAGCAAGAGGTATTTGCCGGTTGCCGAAAAATTGATTCTCGAACCGGGATACCATTTCCCGGCATCAATTTCTTTGATAAGCTCTTTGCTTTGCAGGTCGTAAAGACGAATGGGCTCCATCTTTTTAGCGCTCACAGCCAGTGTTTTACCATCAGGAGAGAGGCTTAAACCAGCATACACCACTTCTTTGTTACCAAGTTTAATTCTTTCAAAGTCGCTGTTGTCCGACTGAGCGTTCGTCAAGGAAAAGCTTAGCAGCAATGCCGCAGTTATGGCGGTTATTTGTATCCACCCGCACTTTACGCTGCTGATGGATCGATGTTGGGTAAAGTCATTTTTTTTCATTTGCCTGTCGTGATGCGTTAAAAAAAATCACAGAGTTCCTTGCTCGTAATTGCTTTTTTCAACACCCACCGGTGACTGAAGAGCTGCGTGGAAACTCTGTGAAAAGGTCTTTTGAACTACCATGAAAT
This sequence comes from Bacteroidales bacterium, assembly GCA_024709145.1. Classification (GTDB taxonomy): domain Bacteria; phylum Bacteroidota; class Bacteroidia; order Bacteroidales; family F082; genus JALNZU01. Next base: position 8,552 of record JANJXG010000133.1, read on the forward strand.
GTTATCAATGAAAAAAGCAATTACAAGGCCAAAACTAGTTTGCCCGGGAGCCGTTTTCAATCCGTCACATCACGTATTTGCTCTACGACTTTTACCGTAGAAGCATAAAAAAATCGGAATAAATGGTTCAGGGCTGGTTGCTGTTAAATACCAGTTCAATTTGCGGAGGCAGGAATGGTCTTCCTTTGCTGTTAATGGAAGTGGCTGTCACAAAGGCCTGAATGATTGGTTTTTGATCCGATACACGGACGATATTTTGCCTGAATCCAAAGCGAAGGGGAGAAATTCGGACAGGCTCGCAACTCACATCAAATTGATCGCCGCTTTTGAGTGGGCTCAGGTAGTCGATTTCGATGCGTTTAACAACCAGAATGATGCCTTCTTTTGTGAGGCCTGCAAAATCAAGGCCAACAAAATGGAGAAATTCGTGCCGGGCATGTTCCATATAGTGCTGGTAATTGGCATTGTTGACGATGCCTTGCATATCACACTCATAATCTCTTACCTTCAGTCGGATGCTGAAAAGTTGCCTGTTATGTTGTTCCATCTTTTAACTATTGAATAAATGCAGCAGCCTGCCGCAATCAAGGTGTTGATCGGCGGCAGGCCACAAATAAATCATGCTCTATTGCTTCTTGAGCAAATCCCTGATTTCAGTGAGCAATTTTTCTTCTGCTGTTGGCTCAGGAGCTACTGGTGCCGGAGCGGGTTTTTCTTCTTCCTTTTTCTTGAGGTTATTCATGGCTTTGATCATCATAAAAATGGCAAAAGCGATAATCAGGAAGTCGATTACTGTGTTCACAAAAGAACCAAAATTCAATGTCACAGCAGGTTTAACAACCTCTGTACCATTCATCACTGCTTCTTTCATCACCAGTTTCAGGTCGCTGAAATCAACACCACCAACCAGCAATCCGATTGGAGGCATGATCACATCGTTAACAAAGGAGGAGATGATTTTACCAAAAGCTCCCCCGATAATGATACCCACGGCCATGTCCATCACATTGCCGCGCATGGCGAAAGTTTTAAATTCTGATACGAGTCCCATCTTTTTACTGTGTTGGTGAATAATCAATTTGCGGTGCAATATAGTGAAATTGAATCAGCCTGTCAAAAAAAACAGGTTCGCGCGGAACCTGTTTTTGAAATGCGAATTGAAATGTATAACCAAAACCAGAGATTAAACAGCTGCGGTTTTTAATTGTTCAACGGTAAGAGTTCTACATCAACATTAATTTCGATGGTTTCCGCAATGTTTTTCATAACCGTTTTGGGTATCTCCACATTGTAATCAGCAAGTTTGATGTAAAAGGTTGATTTTCCCAACACAGTGCCATTTTTGACCGTAAAGCTGCCTTTTTCGCTCACATCCTTGCTCACACCTTTGATGGTCAGCTTACCTGAAACAGTTGTTTCATAAACACCGTCTTTTTCCCAATCGATGCCGGCATCCTGGCTAACTTTTCCGATAAAGGAGGCGTTCGGAAACTTGTGGGATTCTACATAGTTTTCGTTGAAATGCTCCTGCATCAAGGCTTTTTCGAATTGAAACCCCTTCATGAGAACTCGAAAAACAAAATCGCCTGTCTGGGTATCTAAAGCGCTGTTAACCTGTTTGTTGACAGCCTCAATGTTTTCGGCTGGGGCTTCGGAATAGAACCTGATCGTGCCGGTTTTGGTTGCATATTTTTGGGCTTGTGAAGTGGCTGCAGGAGCAATAAGTGCCAGCAGCAGCAGCATGGTGAAGATTGATTTCATGGGATTGAGTTTGTGATTAAGTGAATTGTAAATGCTTTTTTATTCATTTGAATGTTGGGAAGCCAGTGAGCCGTGTTCGAGCAAAACATCCGTGTCGTTGTAACCGGTAACGTATCCCTTTACACTGATTTCGTCTCCTTCAATGAGTTTTTGTGCAGCGGCTTTTTGATTCTCGAGCAGTCGTATACGCACACCTTCAGCGCCAAACAAGCCTTCAGTGACAATAAAACTCAGATAAACATCCTGGTTTTGTTGTTCAACCTTTGAGAGGCTGCCATTGAGCATCACCATTCTTCCGTTGTATTGATTTCCGGCCGTCTCGGCTGAATTGCGGTAAGCCTCAAACAGTTCAACAGCAGCAAGGCTGTAATCAGGTTTCTGGCTGGCATAGTCGGGATGCGATTTGTTGATCACAAAAAAGTAAACAAACAAGCCGACAACTAGTCCTGTCAGTGCGAGAACTGTCAAAATTTTCAGGTATTTCTTCATGACTCAAACATTTTTGAATGATGAAGCAAAGAAAAGGCAACAACTGATGCTGCAAAAATTAAACCTGCCGACCGGGAAAAAAAACAGTCTGAATGGAATTATTGGCGCTGTGATCGGGATCCATTAAACCAACATGATGCAAGCAAAAAAAGGTGGAAACATCAACAATCAGCTGAGCTGTTACATCAGCTTTTGAAAAAACTGCCACCAGCGGTCGGGCAATTCATCCTGCATTGCCTGATCATAATCGAGTCTGGAACAAGGCACAAAGTGGTGTCTTTCATATTTTTTTCTGTCGGTACGGCCAAAACTAAGGTCGATCCACCAACGGTCAGTTTTTTTACTCCGAAGAAAAACAACTTCATCATCCTGTCCTTCAATGCGAACATTGTATCTGGCAAAATCGTTCGAATCACTACCGGGTAGGTCATTGCTGCGGTTGGCAACCCCATCGAGAAAATACCAAATCATTTGGGCAATCAGGCCTGCTGTTACATAATTCTGATCCAGGAGCGGATTGTATTCAAAAAAACCAATGCATGTAAGCTTGTCGCTCAATCCGGCATAGCGGACAACACGACATGCTTCTTCGCCGGTGAAGCCGTTTGGACCTGCATTGGCGTTGCCGGGAGCATCGGCAGCCCGAACGGCTGAAATGTCAAAGCTCAAAATATCGGCATTTCTCACAACTGGCTCAGCTTCTTCAATATGCGATTTTATCATCCCGATGCGGTAAACATCAAAAAGAAGATTCTTCATTAAATCGACTGCCAGTGCATCCACATAATAAGTTTGGTAGCCCAGGTTGGTATAGTTGAACAAATAATTCGGCTGATGAAGAATGATCCTGCTTAAATAGGATTGTGCATTGAACTCATCCTCTTCCTGACCCAAATCGAAAAGCGGGTCAACCGACACAATGTTGACCAGCTGACCTAGGCTTTCATAAGCCTGATACATTGCAAAAGTAAGATCCTGACTGCCACCCAGGACAATAGGGATGATGCTTCGGCGGATTAATTCTGCAACAACCTGATTCACCGCAAAATAAGTGTCGTCAACACTGTGACCGGCACGAATATTACCCAAATCAGCAATTTCAAGGCCGGGCCAGTGATGAAACAACTGATAAAAAGCTGATCTGATGTGATTGGGTGCTGTGCTGCAAGCAGTATTGTTGACAGCATAACGCTCTTCCAGAACACCCAAAAGTGCAATTTTTAAGCCCTCCAACGCTGGAAATTGCCCTTTTTCGCTGTGAATCCTCATTTTCTCACCCATCCGCTGCTGTCCTGGCCTGACGATTGATACAGGAATGGAAGCCAGATCAATGGGATCAAGAAATAAATTGATTTCCATGTTTTTATTGCTTTATTCCAAGGTTAATTGCTTAATTTTTTTTAGATTTATACTTTGCGTTTAACAAACCTCTTTTTTGGAGTATTGTCAGGGTTTTCAATAATTTTCATACAATCTTCCAGACTCAATGAAGAAGCATCGGTGGTTTTTGGTATTTTGAAATTCTTCTTCTTAAAGGTAATATAAGGACCAAAACGGCCATTCAGCACTTTCAAATCGGGTTCCTGATCAAATTCTTTAATCACGCTTTGGCTTGTCTTTTCCCGTTTTGCTTCGATGATTTCGATGGCACGTTCAACGGTGACAGATGCCGGATCATCGGTTTTCGAGAGGCTGTAGAAGGCATTGTTGTGTTTCACATACGGGCCGAAACGACCAAGCGCGACGGTCAAATCCTTGCTTTCATACTGACCCAACAGTCGGGGAAACTCAAAAAGTTTCAGTGCTTCTTCCAAGGTGATGGCGTCCATGCTCTGATCTTTGCGCAAACCTGCAAAGCGAGGCTTGTCATCCGATTCGGTATCGCCAATCTGAACCATTGGTCCAAAACGACCTACTTTTACAAATACATTCTTTCCTGTAGCCGGATCGATTCCAAGTTTCTTTTCTCCTGAAAATTTTCCGGCATTGTCTGTTGTTTGTGTAATTTGCTCGTGGAAAGTGTGATAGAAGGTCTTGATCATTTGATTCCAGGCTGTACGACCCTCGGCAATTTCGTCAAACTCCTTTTCTACGTTTGCAGTAAAATTGTAATCGATGATATTTTCGAAATGCTGAACAAGAAATTTATTCACCAGGATACCAATATCTGTTGGGAAAAGTTTAGCCTTCTCCTGTCCGGTGTTTTCGGTTTCGATCTTTTCTTTGATCTTGTCTGCTGAAAGGCTTATTACCTGAAAAGCCCGCTTCTCTCCTTGCCGGTCCTGCTTTACCACATACTCTCTCTTTTGAATGGTAGAGATGGTTGGGGCATAAGTAGATGGGCGGCCAATGCCAAGTTCTTCCATCTTTTTTACCAGGCTGGCTTCGGTATATCGGGCAGGATGCCGTGTAAACCTCTCAGTAGCAAGCATTTCGTTCAGTTTCAACTGTTGCCCTTTCACGAGTGGAGGCAGGATACCCTCTGCGGCTTCCGTGTTGTCATCGTCAGTGCTTTCAAGGTAAACCTTTAAAAATCCTTCAAAGAGAATTACCTCACCCTGAGCTACAAACTGGTGTTTGTTGGTCGAAATCAGGATATCGATCAAGGTGCGTTCCAGCTCGGCATCAGCCATTTGGGAGGCAATGGTGCGTTTCCAGATGAGGTCGTAGAGTTTTTTTTCTTCGGCCGTTCCGCTCACCGTGGCTTTGTCCATATAGGTGGGTCGGATGGCTTCATGGGCTTCCTGAGCACCTTTGGTTTTGGTTGTATATTTTCGTGTTTTGACAAAGTCTTTTCCATAACGCTCGGTAATTTCTTTTTTGGCCATGTTGAGTGCCAGATCAGAAAGGTTGACCGAGTCGGTACGCATATAGGTTATTTTACCCGACTCGTACAAATGCTGGGCAACACGCATGGTATTAGCTACTGAAAAACCGAGCTTTCGACTGGCTTCCTGCTGCAAAGTGGAGGTTGTAAAAGGTGGTGCCGGCGATTTTTTAGCTGGTTTCTTCTCTGTTTTTTCAACCCTGTAATTGGCACCAACACACGATTTAACAAACTGCATGGCAGCATCATGGGTGTCGAACCGTTCGGGTAGCTCAGCTGCAATCTGGTGTTCCTGGTTGTTGATGCCGGCAATAAAAACAGCTGTGACCCTGAAGGCTGATGTGGTATTAAACTGCTTGATCTCTTCTTCCCTTTCAACGATTAACCTCACGGCAACCGACTGAACACGGCCTGCCGACAATGCCGGCTTAACTTTTTTCCACAAAAGAGGTGATAATTCATAGCCAACAAGCCGGTCGAGTACACGCCGGGCCTGTTGTGCTGCAACAAGGTGGGTATCGATATGTCGGGGCGTTTCGATGGCCTTGCTGATAGCTTGCCTGGTGATTTCATGAAAAACAATTCGTTTTGTTTTATCAGCTTTCAATCCCAATGCTTTGAACAGATGCCATGAAATGGCTTCTCCTTCGCGGTCTTCATCAGATGCAAGCCATACTGTTTCAGCTTCTTTGGCAGCTTTTTTAAGCTCAGCTACCAGTTTTTTCTTGTCAGGAGATATTTCATACTGCGGTTCAAAACCATTCTCAATATCCACACCAATCTGGGTTTTACTCAAGTCCATGACATGGCCGTAGCTCGATTTAACCAGATAATCCTTTCCCAGAAAGCCTTCGATGGTTTTGGCTTTTGCAGGTGACTCAACAAAAACAAGATTTTTCGACATCAGGGGTTTTTTAGCTAATTGGAATTCAACGATAGCGTTATTAACGCTGCAAAAGTAAGACTTTAAGTGTATTCACCGAAATTTGTTGACGCTTTGTCGGGCGCCACCTGCTTGAGCGTGTCTCTCCAGCAGCCGAAACTTGCCTGGTATGCATCAGCAACCAAGGCATTAAAGGCTCATAAAACCACCCTGTGTTTTTTCAATAGCGAACAAAATCCGGCCTTGAAATTTCTATTCCGGTCAACCGGAAATCATCGGTTTCATAAGAAGAAAAGCGGAACTGATGATCACCAGAGCCCGGCAAAGTGGGAAAATAGGAAAGCGAAAACTGAAAGTTATTAAAAATCAGGTAGTCGTTTTTAACCAGAGTTCCAATCCCGATCATGGCATGAAGCCTGCTTCTGCGAAAACCGGTATCGTCGTCGCCGAGCATGCCAAAAGAGGTAAAAAAGAAGGGTCCGAATCGGAAACCCAAGAAATTGTAAGGTGCATAGGTTTGCAGCTGCAGGGTCACCGCCAGGGTGTGTTTTCCCTGATACTGATAGTTTTCAAAGTCTGCCATACTTTGGGAAAATGAAAGCAGGTCAGTAGGTTTCCTGTTAAATCCAATGATAAATTCGGGTTTTATAAATTGTCTGAAGTGCCATCTTCCATATTCCATCAAGGGTGTGAAATAAGTAAAAGATCCCCTCAAAACACCTTGCTCAAAATGACCTTTTGCATAAAAAGTTCCAAATTCAACATTGGCACTAACAAAGCCACTCCGGTTATAATTGCCCCACGTATACCTTGCACCACCATACCAGCGAGCGGTTGTGCGCCGGTCGTAGGCAAAAGTGAGCCCAGCAATTCTGCCGGCCGGAACATATTCAATCTTCCCGTAATCAAAAAGATAGCGGTCTTTTACATAGCGCCTGGAAGCAAAACCAAGGCCAATAAACACCGTTTGCTGATCGTTGAAAACATTGGCCTGCTGCGATCCGGCCGGCTTACCCGGATAGCGCAAACCCAGGTAACGCGCCGAAACAATCAGGTTGCTCGTGCGGGCAGTGACCGAATTGCCGCTAAGAAGTTTCCATGATTTAATCAGCCAGAAATCATCCCGGTGAGTCTTCGACTCCAGCTCCAGAACTGAATCTTGCAGTATAGCCTTGGTGCTGGTATAATTTTTCTCGATCAATAAACCACCGCCCCATTTGGCCAGGGGCGAAAACAATTCGCGGGTCACCTGAAGCCGCTGCTCCACATTGGTGCTACCGGAAAAAGCATAGTGAAAACCGGCATTGATATATGAGTTTCCTATGTTCGGAACTTGATAATCAAATCGGCTGATGTTGCTGCCATCATTGAAGTTCCAGCGCGATCCCACCTTGAAGGCGTGTCCAAGTCCGGCAAAATTATTGTCCTTCAGCCGAAGTTCCAGGTGTGAGGTTGATGCCGTTGCCTGCGGAATAATGGTCCAGTTGTCCCATACACTGATCATGATGTCAACACTGTCGGCTGCCACAGCCAGTACATCAAACTTCACCTCACGAAGGTACTGCCGGCTCCTGACAAGCCGGGCCGATTCTTCATAAAGCAGCAAATCGAAGGGCTCCTGATCAGAGAAAAGAAGTAAATTGCGGATTGTTGATCGCTGCGTTCTGACATGAAGCCTGTTCCCTGCATTAAATAAGAGGTTCTCAGGATTGATGTCATGATCACGCAAATGGGTTTCAAAAGGATCATGCACATAAATGTGGATGGCACGAATGATTTTTCCTTCCAAAACAAGCAATGAATCAGGCTTAAGCGTGTCTTCAGGCGAGCGGCTCGCAGTGGCAGGTTCAGGATCAACAAAAACGAGGTCATACATCCAGCGCGTGATTTTCCTTTTTTCGGCCAGACGTTCAATCTTATCATAGCTCAGTGAATCAAGCTTTTGCGGATCCTGCTGTCCCCATAAATGGCAAAAAGGAGAAAGCAATAGAACCCAAAATATTATCGTCAAGCGTGGCATGGTTATTCAGCTGATCAGGCAGCAAAAGTAGTACTTAAGTTGGAGAACAATGATGCGACTGATGCACAGGCTTTGGTGCAGGTGTCAGCGCGATTCAACTTCGGAGGTCAGCAATTTTGAAATGATTACTGAAGCTTGAATAAAGTAAGGAAAAGCGATGGCTTCATGATTGCGGCATGGCAGGCGTTTGGAAATGCAACAACAAATAAAGCACTCATTTTGAGTGCTTTAAACGATTTTTTGTAGCCCCACCAGGACTCGAACCTGGATTTAAAGTTTAGGAAACTTCCGTTCTATCCCTTGAACTATGGAGCCTCTTTCTGATTATTTCTCAGGCTGCAAAAGTAATGCTTTTCCGCAAAAAATCAAAAACTGTTGCCTCAGAGTCGTTGTTGAATCATTTGCTCAAGTTTCACAAGGTCGGCTGCAAATTTACGAATGCCTTCAGCCAGTTTTTCTGTTGCCATGGCATCTTCGTTGAGCAACCACCTGAATTGCTGCTCATCAGGTGAAATTTTGTGTATTTGCATTGATTTTGACGTCATAGGGTCGAGTTTCAGGCTGAGTTTTTCATTCATCATTTCCAACTCAGCCAACAAGGAAGGTGCAATGGTGAGCAGGTCGCATCCTGCCAATTCGGTGATCTCGCCTGTGTTTCTGAAACTGGCACCCATCACCTCGGTTTGATAACCAAAGTGCTTGTAGTAATGAAAAATTTCAGTAACCGACAACACCCCCGGATCTTCGGCGGCAGGGATGTGATCGACTTTGCGGCTGACTTTGTGCCAATCAAGGATGCGCCCAACAAAAGGTGAAATAAGCCTGACACCGGCTTCGGCACAGGCTATCGCCTGAATTTTACTGAACAACAGGGTGAGGTTGGTGCGGATACCTTCGCGTTCGAGCACTGCGGCAGCCTGAATACCTTCCCAGGTAGCTGCAATTTTGATTAAAATTCTTTCACGACTAATCCCCCGTCCCTCATACATTTCGATGAGCTGCCGAGCCTTGTTAATGGTTCCAACCATATCAAACGAAAGCCGTGCATCCACTTCGGTGGAGACCCGGCCTGGCACAATTTGTAGTATTTCCATGCCGAAATTTACGGCCAGACGATCGAGGCAGGTATTTAAACGATGCTTTTGTGTATGCGCTGTCTGCCGGGCATAAACCACGGCTTCGTCAACAAGGTGAGCATACCTTGGATCCTGAGCTGAAGCATAAATCAATGAAGGATTGGTGGTTGCATCAATGGGTTTGTATTGTCTCATCGACTCAAAATCGCCGGTATCTGCTACCACACGGGTAAAGTTTTTTAGTTGGGTAAGGGTGTTTTCCATCCTGTTAAAATGATTAGAAAAAATGTGTTATTTCACTTCGCTACCGTTGTGAAAGTCCGTTGTCGGACTAACAAAACAGAGTTTTCCTTCGCTGTTTTCAGCCATTAAGATCATTCCTTGCGACACAACACCTCGCAACTCACGTGGTGCCAGATTCACCAGCATGACAACTTTTTGTCCAATAATCGACTCGGGTTGATAATGTTCGGCTATTCCGCTCACGACAGTTCGTTTGTCAAGACCTGTATCAACTACAAGCTTGAGGAGTTTTTTCGCTTTGGGCATGACTTCTGCAGCAACGATGGTTCCTGTGCGCAGATCCATACCGGCAAACTGCTCGTAGGTGATGGTTTCTTTTTGTGCCTTAAGTTCGGGGCCTGCCGCTTGCTTGTTGGCTTTTTTGGTGTCGAGTAGTTTCTGAACCTGTGCCTCAATGGCATCATCATCAATTTTGGTGAAGAGGTAGCCGGCTTCACCCAATTGATGTCCGGCCGGAAGCAACACTGTTGTGTAAGCTTCCTGCCAGTTGAACCTTTTACTTTTCAACATAGTGGCCAGACGTGCTGCGCTGAAAGGTAAAAATGGCTCGGAAAGTACCATCAGCTTGGCCACAATCTGCAACGAAACAGCCAAAATGGTTTGTACCCGCTCCGGATCAGTTTTAAAAAGCTTCCAGGGCTCATTTTCAGTAAGGTACTTATTGCCAAGCCTGGCCAGATTCATGAACTCATTGAGAGCTTCGCGAAATCTGTAAAGTGAAATACTGGCGCCAATTTTTTCGGGGAAAGCATCCATTTGTTCGAGAACTTCCCGGTCTTTCACCGTGAGCTCACCCATTGCCGGCACAACACCCCCAAAATATTTTCCTGTAAGCACGAGTGTCCGGTTCACAAAATTGCCATATACAGCCAGTAGTTCGTTGTTATTGCGTGCCTGAAAATCTTTCCAGGTGAAGTCGTTGTCTTTGGTTTCAGGAGCGTTGGCGGTGAGAACATACCGCAGTTCATCCTGACGGCCCGGAAAATCAATCAGGTATTCGTGCAGCCAGACTGCCCAGTTGCGTGAAGTAGAAATTTTATCATTTTCCAGATTTAAAAACTCGTTGGCAGGCACATTGTCCGGTAAAATATAGCTGCCTTCACTTTGAAGCATGGCCGGGAAAATGATGCAATGAAATACGATGTTGTCCTTGCCAATGAAATGAACAAGTTTGGAGTCATCACTTTTCCAGTAAAGTTGCCAGTCTTTGCCTGTTTTTTCAGACCATTCGCGCGTGGCCGAAATATATCCTATTGGTGCATCAAACCACACATACAGCACTTTACCATCGGCACCTTCCACAGGAACCTTAACACCCCAGTCGAGATCGCGTGTAACAGCCCGAGGCTGCAAACCCTGGTCAATCCACGACTTGCATTGACCATAAACGTTTGTTTTCCAGTCGTCTTTATGACCTTCTATGATCCATTCGCGAAGCCAGCCCTCAGCCTGATCAAGGGGCAAAAACCAATGCTTGGTTTCTTTGAGCACAGGAACATTACCACTCAGCGCCGAGCGTGGATTTTTCAGGTCGAGCGGACTGAGAGAAGTTCCACAGCTTTCACATTGGTCGCCGTAAGCACGTTCAAAGCTACAATGCGGACAGGTGCCGGTGATGTATCGGTCGGCCAAAAACTGACCGGCTTCTGTATCGTAATACTGCTGAGATGTTTTTTCAATAAAAACACCTTTATCATAAAGGGTTTTAAAAAAAGCAGCCGCAGTTTGGTGGTGAATGGGAGCCGAAGTGCGTGAATAGACATCAAACGAAATTCCAAAATCAGCAAAAGATTCTTTGATAATACGGTGATATTTATCCACAACTTCCTGTGGTTGAATACCTTGCTGTCTTGCCTTGATGGTGATCGGCACGCCGTGTTCATCAGAACCTCCGATGAATACAACATCTTCGCCTGTCATTCTCAGGTAACGCACATAAATATCGGCAGGTACGTAAACACCGGCCAGATGGCCGATATGAATTGGTCCGTTGGCGTAAGGCAAAGCCGAGGTAACCGTATAACGTTTGAATTGTTTACTTTTGGATTCCATTTTGTAAAGCTTCGAAAGGGATGAAAAATTCGGGGCAAAGGTAACCAATAGTTTAAACATGATCACACCACCACCGCTTCAAAAGGACGATATCATTGCATTGGCTACACCGGCTCGCAGCATCGGTATGGCCTCGATTAAGTCCGTCAGGGATTTGTTTGAACAACAAGGTTGGCAACTCCGGCTCGACCCCCGGGTGTTCAGCACCCATCATCAGTTTGGTGGCAACGATCAACAAAGGAAGGATCACCTCAATGCCTTGATTGCAGATCCCGCCGTAAAGGCCATTCTTTGCGGACGCGGTGGATATGGTAGCTTGCGCATTGTTGATGAGCTTGACCTGAAACCATTGGCAAGTTATCCGAAATGGCTGATCGGATTTTCTGATATTACGGTGCTGCATGCCAGTTTCCAAAAACATGCCGGAATAGAATCAATCCATGCCACCATGCCATTCAATATGCACGAAAACAGTCACGAATCGCTGGAAAGTCTTCTTTCGGTACTTCAAGGAAATGCCCCTTCCTACACTTTTGAATGGGATGTAAACAATCGTGCAGGAAACTGCGAAGGCAAACTGACCGGCGGTAACCTTTCCATACTCTACAGCCTGCAGGCATCAGCATCCATGCCCGATCCTGAAGGTTGTATTTTGCTCATCGAGGATGTGGACGAGTACCTGTATCATATTGACAGGATGATGCTTAGCTTAAGAAGGTCAGGGTTTCTGAGTCGTTTGGCCGGTGTTGTGGCAGGAAATTTTACCCAAATTCACGACAACAATGTGCCCTTTGGTTGTTCGGTTCAGGACATCATTCGTGAACACACCGATAACTACCGATATCCTGTTGCTTTTGGTCTTCCTGCCGGGCATCTTGCCGACAACAGAGCTCTGATACTTGGCAGACAGACAAGCCTGCATGTCAAAAACAGACAATCTTCCAGTCTGATTCAAAACACTAACCAATAAAGAAAATCAATCATGGCCGAACACAATGATATCGGGAAAACCGGAGAAGAAATGGCAATCAAGCTCTTGCGTGAAAAAGGATACAAAATCCTTGAGCAAAACTGGCATTATGGCCGCGAAGAAATTGACCTCATCGCCATGGATGGTGACACCCTGGTGATCGTTGAAGTTAAGACCCGCACGACGAGTTGGTTTGGCGAACCCGAATTTGCTGTTACCCGCTCCAAGCAAAAAGCCCTCATCAGAGCCGCTGAAGGTTATATCATTCGAAACAACCTGGACCTTGATACCCGCTTCGACGTCGTCTCCATTGTGATCAGTCCGCAGGAAAAAAAAATCGAACACATCGAAGATGCTTTTTACCCAACCCTTTAAAAATGATAAAGCAGTGTTTCAAATCATTTTTTCTGCCATGCCCGAAAATCCTGGTTGATATTGACATTCGTGCCAAAGTTTGACTACATTTGTGCAAGGCTTTAGAAATACAGCGTTTAATGGAAGCAAACAAAACAAAAGAAGCTTTAATCCTTGAAATTGAGCAGCAAAAGGAGACCATTCGTCAACTTCAGGCTCAATTGCATCAAATGAGCCAGTCGTCAGAAAAAGACCTTGAGCACAGGCTGGCACTCACAATTAACAATATTCCACTTGCCATTCTCAATGCCGACAGGCATGGATATATCACAGCCGTTAACCCTGCTTTTCTTAAATTATTCGACAAACAGGCCAGTGAGCTGGTTGACAAACAAAATATCAAATTTTTTGATCCATTCCAACATACTGAACTCCAGTCAAAAATTACACAACTCATCGACAACCTGATCGATTTCGATGTTGAACTTCCATTTCCATCAGCCAAAAAAGACGCTTTTTTTCGTTGCAGGGGCCTGAGTATTCGTAGCCGTATCAGCGACGGACAGAGTTTTCTGCTCATCATCGGTGATGTGTCGAAACGCAAGTTGACTGAGCATGAGCTCATCAAGGCGCTTCAGAAAGCCGAAGAATCAGACAAGTTGAAGACAGCTTTCCTGGCAAGTATGTCACACGAAATCAGAACACCAATGAATCACATCATTGGTTTTACCGAATTTATGAAAGACCTTAGCCTGCCCGCGTATGAACGCGAAGAATATGCTGAGATTATTTTCGACAGCGGTCAGCTTTTATTACGTCTGATTGACGACATCATCGACATCGCAAAGATTGAATCAGGCCAAATGCAGCTACATATAAGTGTTTTTGCCCTTAACGATGTATTGTATGCCGTTTATAAGGCCTTCAACGAAATGCGCAGCCGAAAAGGTAAACAACACATCAGTTTTCATTTACACATGCCGGAAACCGACAACACCGTTTTCATGAAAACCGATGCTGCCAGGTTACAACAACTCTTCTACAATCTCATCGACAATGCCTTTAAATTTACCGAAACAGGCAGTGTGACAATGGGTTATCAGATCGAAAGCAACAACATCAGTTTCTTTGTGGAGGATACTGGTCCCGGAATTCCGGTTGATCAACAGGAGCATATCTTTAAGCGTTTCAGGCAGTTGGATTATGGTATGTCGAAAAAATACGGCGGAACCGGCCTGGGGTTGGCTATCGTCAAAGGCATGATCGATTTGCTCGAGGGGCAAATTCAGATTTATTCTGAACCGGAAAAAGGCACTCGTTTCACCTTCACCATACCGGGAATGATTGTTCAGAACAACATTAAACCAGCACTGACGCCAAAAATCAGTCCACAGGCTGACTGGTCTATGTATAACATTCTGGTGGTTGAAGACGAACGTACCAATTACAATCTACTGATGATTATGCTGCGACCTTCCAAAGTTAAGCTGCTTTGGGCTACCAATGGTAAAGAGGCTGTAAAAATGGCTGAAGAAAACCTGCAAACAATCGACCTGGTTTTGATGGACATACGCCTGCCTCTTATGAACGGTTATGAAGCAACAAAAGCCATCAAAATATTGAAACCTGATCTTCCGGTAATTGCACAAACAGCTTATGCGATGGATGTAGAAATTCAAACCGCCATCGCCGCTGGTTGCGATGGATACATTACAAAGCCCATCGAGCGAAATCTGCTGCTGGAAACCATTGCATTACACCTGCCCGCTAAGTAGTTGCGGTTATTTTACCGGGGCAATCATCAAAAAAAACTCACACAAGCCGTTGGTTTTTCTTGTTTCAATAAAAAAATTGGCAAGCTCATGATTATTTTGTTTATTTGTTCACCAAAACAAAATATGATGATCCTGAAAAAAAACATTTTACTGATTTTCATGCTGTTGAGCATGTTCAGCATCCTTCAGGCACAAGAAGAAGAAAAAAGTGCGGCAAAACGGATTAAAACCGGCTGGACCTTTGGTGCTTTACCTGCCATATCCTACAACACCGACCTCGGTTTCCAGTATGGTGCACTGGTGAACTTTTACTACTATGGCGATGGAAAAACTTATCCAAAATACCTGCATTCACTCTATGCCGAGGTATCACGTTATACCAAAGGAAGTGGGATTAACAGGTTTTTCTACGATTCCGAACACCTGATTCCAGGCATCCGAATCACTTCTGACCTGAGTTACCTCACTGAGAAAGCCCTTGACTTTTACGGCTTTAATGGATATGATGCGGTTTTTAACGAAGATTGGTCAAACGACGAAAGTGATGATTACATCACAAGGATGTTTTACAGGCATGAGCGGAAGATGTTTAGGTTTATGACAGATTTTCAGGGGAAATTTGGTTACAAACCTTTGCGTTGGGTAGCCGGTTTCGGAATCCTGCACAACAAGGTTGCACCGGTAGATCTGGAACGACTCAACAAGGGAAAAGATGATGAAGATAAGTTACCCGATGTCCCGGGTTTGTATGATAAATATGTTTCCTGGGGGATCATTAAGGAAGATGAAAAAGAAGGTGGCTGGTCTAATTACCTTAAGCTGGGTCTGGTTTTCGACACCCGCGACTTTGAACCCAATCCTATGAAAGGTATCTGGAGTGAAGTGGTTCTGTTCGCTGCACCTGGTTTTCTCGGAAACGGGGATTATGGCTTTGCCAAAATTTCGGCCACCCACAGACAATATTTCACCCTTGTTAAAGATAGGCTGTCATTTGTATACCGACTTAATTATCAAGGAACTATTGCGGGTGATGTGCCGTTCTATATGCAGCCTTATATGATTAATTCGTTCAGCAATTCATCCAATACAGATGGTTTGGGAGGATCGAAAACTTTGCGTGGTGTGATGCGTAACCGCGTTGTTGGTGATGGTTTCGCCTTTGGAAACGCAGAATTTCGCTGGAAATTTTTCAAAACAGTGCTTTGGAAACAAAACATCTACCTGGGTTTAAATGCCTTTGCTGATGCCGGAATGGTGCTTCAAAAGGTTGACCTTGATTTAAGCAAGGTACCTGATATTGTCGGATTACAGAATTATTTCCTCACCGATGAAGAAAGCATGCATACCACTTATGGAGCCGGTTTGCGCATTGTTATGAACGAAAACTTCATTGTTGCTGTTGATTACGGAAGGCCTTTCGATAAACGTGATGGCGGCGGCGGAATTTATATCGGGTTGAACTATCTGTTTTAAAAACCAACAGGGCTGATTTGAATAATATTAACCCCAACGATTTTTTATATTCAGGCCCAGGTGTTTAGCTTTCTAAGCTAAATGTAGGGCCAGGGAAGGGATTGATTTCAGATATTGACTTGATCTTTCCCGGTATGAGAGTTGTTCACAAAGGGCAACCTACTGAAATGACTTGTATTAACTATTAAACTAAAATCACTTTCCTATGGAACGACGAAATTTCATTATGACCTCAAGTCTGTTTGCAGCATTCAGCGCTTTGTCACCTTTGGCATTGGGAACAACTCCTGATACCGTAGTTTCTGATCCCTTGAAACCTGTTCTTTTACCTGGTACTACTCCCCTTGAGCACAAAGGAGGTATGGATATTCGTGTTTGGATGCGAAGCTCTATGACCAACGGATTGTTTTCGAGTGTCGAATGTGCAGTAGCTCCAAAATTGATGGGTCCTGCTCCGCATCATCATCTTGAACTTGATGAAATCATGTATGTGATTGAAGGTACAGCAAGTGTCCTGGTAGGCGATGAAGTAGTGGAAGTAAATGCCGGTGGATGGCACCTGCGTCCGCGGTTAATAACACATACCTTTTGGAATGCTTCTGAAAAACCCTTGCGATTTGTTGATATGTATTTCAATCAACCCTTTGAAGAATATCTTGAGGCAGTTTTTTTTAAATTGACTCCCGAAAACGGATATGAAAACGGATCGGAGAAAAAAAACAAAGCGATAGCTGCCCTCACTGAAAAGTTTGGATTGGTTCAATTACCCGACGCCTGGGAAAAACGCAAAGAAATTGCATCCAAATACGGCCTGAAGTAGCTTTTGTGCTAAGCCAATGTCTTTTCGGATGATTTTGTTCCCCGTATATGTTGATTTTCCCTGCGGGATTTCCTTGTTTGAGTTCGAATAAAAGCCTGCTCTTTTTCGATTTGCAGCTGCTAACATCCAGAGAATTTTGGTGTTTTAATTGACTTTTTATTACCCGCCTATCTGATTGATTTGTTAACGATCCTGTTCCTGGTCAGAAGCAAGCCATTCGGCATAAGAAGTGGCGGTTTCGCGAAGTAAGACCCGAATCAAGCTGATTCCGGCAGGTAAGTTTTCTTTAATTTTTTGAGCAAAATCAATGACCATTAATTCGCTGGTTGGCTGGTAATCAAGAAGTATCACTTTTTCAAAACTACTATGTAAATGACTGGTAATCTCAGCAGACATGGCAGCATTCAACACGAGCGCATGATCAAACACATCAATAATCTGAGCTTTTACGATGCGCTTCAAGTCGCCGAAATCCATGACCATCCCCAGTTTAACGTGACCTTGGCTGGCAATGGGTTCCCCGATTACGGTTACTTTAAGCTCATAGGAATGTCCATGTACATTGCGACAGGGACCGTCGTATCCCAGCAGCGCATGTGCCATTTCAAATTTAAACTCCTTGGTGATGCGTATCTTAGCCATGTGTTTAGTTTTTAATGAGTTTCAACGTAGTGGACTGGCTGTCGTTTCCTGTTACTTTTAACAGGTAAAAGCCAGGCAGCAAATGATTTACGGGCAGTTTAATCAATGGGGTTCTACTTTCGGGAACAACCGAAAAAACAATTCTTCCGCTGATGTCAGAAACAGTCACCTCGAAATCCTGGTCCACTTCGGTAAAATGTACAGATAGCTTTGCTTCATCTGTTACCGGATTGGGCCAAAGTTGGAGCTGCAGGCTGTTTTCGGCCACAGCAGCTGCCGGATTCCAGATAAAATCAGCAAACTCCGGATGATCGATAAAAGGGTTTCTGTTTTGCTGAATGAGATAAATCGCGTTGTTTCGGTTGATTTCTTTTTCACTCACAGGATCGAGTAGATGCCACTGAAGCAAAAGCTGACGGGCCCAGGGTTTAGGTTGCGCACCGGTAACCATCTCACTTCCGGGCCAATTGGTATCTTCGCCCAAATATCGTGTTGACATATACATCAATCCCCTGGCGATGTCGCCTTTGTAGGCATCAATGGGCTCAAAAGCCGTACCCGAATAACCAGATGTTGCACTTGTACCCAATCTTGATCCGTTGGTGGAAGTCCAGCTGGCCTGTCCAACTTCGGCATAAGGATGATTTCCTCGACGGTTGTTTACATAGCCGTCTGTTGGCAGTATGTGAAAAAGATCGGTGTACATAGGTAACTGATCATCGAACCAACTGGCTGGGAAAGAATGTTCTCTGTTGTAGCAGCTTCCCTCGCCACTGTAATTACCACACTGATCGGTAAAAAAATCATATGTATAAGCAGCTGTTCCTCCAGGCACGTCAGAATAAACATCCCAAACTTTATCATCCTGGCGTCTGTCGGTAAGATAAAAATCCTGCCACAATTGAGCATAGGTTCGCACCTGATGATTTTGAATGATTTGATGGAGCGCAATCTGCAATGCTTCGCCGCTAAGTTGGCTTGTGCCGTCATAATATCCCGGCGGGATTTGAGCCTTGAGGCTGATAACGAACAACCAAAGCAGGGTTGTTGTAAAAAAACGGCGCAAAAGCATTTTCATTAAATCCAATGATTGGTAAGCAAATAGAGTAATGCCACAATAAAAATCACAGCGGCAGCAATTAATTGAAACAAGCTGGATAGTAGAATGTTAACACGTGAAAGATTCATGCTGATCCCCGCGATTGACCAGCAAAAACCGGCAACAACCAGTAAGATTGGCATGAGGCCGTTCATAGGTGAAAAATGACCGGCTGTCATGCCTACAATCAATGTATTGATGCCGGCAGCAATCGCCATGATAAAAAATTTGACATAATTGTCAAACGAAAACAAGCGTTCTCCACGCCTGATCCGCATCGACTCAAGCATCATTCGCACACTCACAGCAACCAGAATACCAAAAACAACCCATTTGTAACGAATGACAAACACATGCATAAAAGTGTCGCCTAGTGCCTGGCCCAAATAATACATCACTCCCTGCAACAATCCAAAAACTGCTGCAAGCAACACATTGGTAAGGTGTGGATTCCGGTGATCACGGTTTAATCCAAGCGCCAGCGGAAAAGTGTTGTAGGCGATTGAAATAATAAAAATGATGTGTATAAATTCTTTCAACGGCTGTTCAAATAGGTGACAAAAATAGCACAAAATAAACGATTGACTCCTTTTTGCAGTGATTTTAAGACTGACACTTTGCTATTAAATAAGATTCGCTGCCGCGATTATCTATGCTCCATTGTCAACAGGAGGAAATTGATAAACCAATTCCACTATTTTCTCAAGCCAGTAGGCATCGGTTTCATCAAAAGTTGCCAGCGAGTCGCTGTCAACATCGAGGACCCCGGTAATTTCACCCTGAATGTTGTAAAGCGGAACAACAATTTCCGACTGACTCCTGCCATCACAGGCAATATGACCCGGAAAAGCGTGCACATCAGGCACTATTATCGTTTCCCTCCGGTTGATTCCGGCCCAGCACACCCCCGTATCTTTAGCCAGATTAATGCAGGCAAGTGAGCCCTGATAGGGCCCAACCTGTAGTTTATCATCCTGTAGCAAATAAAAACCTGTCCAGAAAAAACCATCCATTTTGTGATGCAAAACAGCCGAAATGGTGGCCATGGCAGAGATTGGGTTGTTGCTCTTAACCAACAAATCTTTGATCTGTTGGTACAATCTTTCGTAGCGTCCTGATTTCTTTGATTGTTCCATCAAAAAAGTATTTTGAATGAGTGATCGTAATTCATTTTCAGAAGCAAAATTACCTCATTGCGTTGAAATGAGGTGTTAAAAATGCTCAAAACAGTATGAATCAACTATTTCCGAAACCGTTTGAAGTACTTGACAGAATCAAAGTATTATTAACTCAACAAATTGATATGTAAATACTTATGTAAATTCCGGCTAAAAACAGATAAAACTAACTTCTTGAAAATGACTATTTTTGCCCTGCAATGCCGGAGAAAGGGTGTTGTTGATTGGCTTTTTATTCACTAACACGATTAACAATGAGTATCAAAAAACAAGTACTTAAAAGCAAGCCTGTTTGTAAGGTAACCTTTAAAGTATCAAAGGCTGAGGCCGGATCAGCTGCTGAAGTAGCAGTTTTAGGCGACTTCAACGCCTGGAATCCAGCCGCTGACGTCATGAGCAAACTGAAGGATGGTTCATTCAGCCACACCATCGAAATGGAAAGTGGCAAGAGCTATCGTTTTCGCTATTTAGCCGATGGCACCACCTGGTTCGATGAACCGGAAGCCGATGCGCAAGAGTCAAGCGAGTTTGGTTCATCCAACAACGTAATCAACGCCTGATTTTTCAGTCAGGTTGTTGAAAAAACGCCTCCGGGAACTGGTTTTCTGGAGGCGTTTTCTATTTTGCTTTTTCGAGACTCACCGTGAAATGCCTGAGTATGGGTGCCTCACTGGTGATGACATACCCTTTGGTGATGTTGTGACGGCGGTTCCAAACATTGATCAGGCAAGCTGCCACATACTTCATGTGGTTGTCGGTATAGGTCCGGCGGGGAATTGCCAACCTCACCATTTCAAGCTCAGGATATCGGTTTTCGCGTGTTATCGGATCACGGTCGGCCATGATTGTTCCAATTTCAACCCCACGTACGCCACCTTCAAGATATAACTCAACAGCAAGGGTTTGTGCAACATATTGTTCCCTTGGTAGTTGGGGCAAGAAACGTTTGGCATCAACAAAAATGGCGTGACCTCCAAAAGGATACTGAACCGGAATACCGGCATCGCGCAACAAACTCCCAAGGTAAGCTACCTGCTTTATCCTTGTTTCTAGGTAGTCAAAACAGGTTCCTTCATACAAACCTTGGGCAAGGGCATTCATATCGCGGCCCGACATCCCGCCGTATGTAATGAAACCTTCAAACATAATGTTGAAAACGCTGGCTTTGCGAAAGAGTTCCTCTTCCCTGAATCCAATAAATCCACCCATGTTGACAATAGCATCTTTCTTACTGCTCATGGTCATGGCATCGCCATAGGAAAACATCTCCTTTACAATGTCGAGAATGCTTGTGGATTCAAAGCCTGCTTCACGTGTTTTGATAAAGTAAGCATTCTCGGCAAAGCGCGCAGCGTCGAAAACCACTTTCACACCATAGCGTTTTGAAAGTGCCGAAACGTCCCGGATGTTTTGCATCGAAACAGGCTGACCACCGGAGGTGTTACAAGTTACCGTGATGATCACCATTGGTATCCGGTTCAAAGGATAGCGCTGGTAAACAGCTTCAAGTTTAGCCAGATCGAGGTTGCCTTTAAAGGGATGATCGAGGCTCGTGTCAAACGCTTCATCAATGGTGCAGTCAATGGCTGTTGCTTTTCTGAATTCGATGTGCCCCTTGGTAGTGTCGAAATGTGCATTACCCGGAATCACATCAGATTCACTGATCATGGCCGAAAAAAGTACATTTTCGGCTGCCCTTCCCTGATGGGTGGGTAGAAAATAACCAAAACCCGTGATTTCGGCAATGGCGTTTTTCAGTTTATAATAGGACGAAGCTCCTGCATAGGATTCATCGCCGAGCATCATTTCCGACCATTGTCTGTCGCTCATGGCTCCAGTTCCCGAATCGGTGAGTAAGTCAACAAAAACCTGATCGCTTTTGAGATTAAAAAGATTGTATCCTGCTTCTTTTATCCAATGCTCACGCTCGCTTTGGCTACTGCGACGCAAGGATTCAACCATTTTTATTTTGTAAGATTCTGCAAATGGCAATTCCATTGTATTCCTGATTTTAAGGTGAAAAATAAAATGAAGGTAATAAACCGCTTAGGATGCGGCATTCAAACGAACAGGAATCAGGCAAATCTGTCGCGCTCCTTGATGTTGAGGAAGTTTAATTGCGTAAGCTGGTGATGCTTCATGGCTTTCGGCTTCTTTTTCGGCAACAAAACTAATGCAAACCATTGAAAAATGCAAGTTTAGCACTCCGTTTATCCGGGTATGCTCTTTTGTTGCGATTATCTAACTGCTGCTCCGGCAAAAATGCTCGTGGTATGTTGATTGTCTGATAATCCAGCGATGGTTTTTCGGCTTACCTTTGCAGATACAAATCAAACACATTTCCCGGCTGTGGCAGCAAAAAAGAAAACTCTGGTTGTAACCCCTTTTGATGATATTTGTGTTTTGGCTCTTTCAACCCCGCTCAAGGACTACAAACTGGCCTGGCACCTGAATGAGGTTTTGCGCCTCGACCTAAAAAAAATGACAGGATTACAAACAGCTGAAAATCCCGGTGTAACCTACTCATTCTATTATTATGATGCGGGAGAAAACCTTAACATCTTCAATCTGCTTCAGTTACAAAACGAAGGTCTGAAACTGCTAAAGCTACCGGTACCAGTTGATTTCCTGCTTATCATCCGCAACACCATACCTGAAGGACGGATGGATGACTGGCTGTCAGCAATCAGGCGCATTCCCGGATTGACTGTGGCTTTCAGCCTGGAAGTGGAAAAATACAAGCAAATTGATCCCGTACTCGAAATGATTGAGATTCACGAGTTTAATTTGCTAAGGGAGCAAGTCAGCCGCCGTTAGCACCACGAAATCTTCCTCAGAAATTGAGTTCTCGTTTTAAATCTTTGATACGGCTTTTGCTCACGCTTACGGAATTGCCATTTTTTAAAATCAGGAGGTAGCTCTCCTTGCCGTACTGTTCGATGCGTTGAATTTGGTTAATGTTGACGATGTGCGAACGGTGAATGCGCAAAAACTGGTCTTCGGGTAAGCTTTGTTCAAGCGAGCTCATGGTTTCTTTTTTCATGAACCGGCCTTCAGGAGCATGAATCATCACATAATCATCCTGTGCTTCAATCTGTTCGATCTGTTCAATGGGAATGACATGAATCTTTGAGCCGGATTTCACTACAACGCGTTCGAGCTGCTTACTGCGTTCGTGCATGTGCTCAACAAGTTTTTGAACCTGATCCGAACCAGATGACTTAATCCTGAAGCGTTCAACAACTTTATCAACTGCCTGTCGCAGTCTTTGCTTTGAAAAGGGTTTCATGAGATAATCAACAGCGTTGAGATCAAAAGCTTTGAGAGCAAACTCATCATAAGCCGTAGTGAAAACAATTTCGGGCAATTCATCCAGTAACTCAAGCAGTTCAAAGCCTGTTAGCCGGGGCATTTGAATATCAAGAAAAACAAGGTCGGGCTGCATCTCATTGATGGCTTTGAGTCCGCTGAAACCATCGCTGCACTCGCCAATTACATTGATTTCATCAAAAGAGGAAAGAAATGTTTTCAGTAAGTTACGCGCCGGTTCCTCGTCTTCGATTATCAGGGTTCGTATTTTTTGAATCATGATTCCTTGCGTTTAGGGATGCGTAAAATTACTTCAAATTCAATCTTTCCCATCCTCACCTCAAACAAATCGGTTCGGTGATAGAGTAGTTGAAGCCTGTTGCGGATGTTTTTAAGTCCGATGCCTTCCCCTTTTGGCCGGTTGGCTTCAGGATCAAAATCATTGAGAATATGCAACTCTGCAAATTCTTCATTCATCTGACAGCTCAGATCAATCAACACCTCCTCGGTGCTGTTGTGCACACCATGCTTGATTGCGTTTTCAAGCAGTGGCTGCAGGATCATATTGGGGATTTGCTGCTCCAGGCAGGCTTCAGGAATGTTTGAAACATATTTCAGCCTTCTGCCAAACCGTATCTTTTCAATGTCGAGATAACGTTCGGCATTTTCCAGTTCACGACGTAGCGTGGTTGTTTCCCGCCTGTCGTGACTTAGCGAGTAACGCATAAAATCAGAGAGCTTGATCACCATTTCCTGGGCTTTGTCAGGATCGGTCATCGTGAGCGAGCTGATTGAATTGAGGCTGTTAAATAAAAAATGTGGATTGATTTGCGATTTCAAAGCGTTGAGCTCGGCCTCCCTGACCAAGTTGCTTAGTTCTGATTCAATTTTGAGCTTTTGTTGCAAATCTTCATAATACATCATCACATAGTAGATGAGGATGAAAATGAGATAGAAAAAAGTGCCGATAATGGCCCTCCATGGCAATGAAAGTTTTAAAAAGTCAAGGTATTCTGTGTTTTCGCTTTCCAGAAAAACCATCAGATAATAACCACCTCCGAGCCAGATGGCAATGGTTACGATGCCGGTTATGAGGTGGTTGATGACAAGATCAAACGAACTGTGCTGCTCTTTGATACTGAAACGAAGAATGTACCAAAGACTGAAACCTATGATAGCCAGAAACAGATTGAAAACAAGCGAATCTATAAGGCTAATAATCAGGTCGAGGTCTTGATAATAATTCAAAATGGCTGTCTGGATGATTGCAACAACCAACCAGACAGTCAGATAAGTAATTAAATAGTGCCGGTTTTTAATAAACGGATTCAGCATGTGATTGTTTTTTGTGTGTTGGAGATGAATCGGTTTTTGAATTTAGCTCAATCAAATGAAGCTAAAGAGTTGTGAATTGATTAGTAACTCTTTAATTCAACACCCCCAAACAAGACCAGTCCTTTTAAAACAACAAGCTTCTCAGGGTTTGGATTCGCAGGTAACATTCTTTTGTCCGAAAAACCTCCGAAAATGGAAACTATTTCCGATTTTACCTGCCAATCATCCGGTACGATCATGTTGTTTCCGCCAAATATTACCAGTACATCTATCACACAACCATCTTTCGAAGGTACGGCACTCATCATATTGAGATCTGATCCGCCAAAAATGGCAGTTAGTTTTCCACCTCTGAAGTTGGGTGAGATAAATTTGGTGTTTCCACCACCGAAAATAGCCGTGTCTTCAACATAATCCTGTGAACTTTCGTTGATGGTTTCTCCACCGGAGAATGCTTTAAAGGTTTTCTCCGTTCTATCAGGTGATTTTTGACCCCGACGGGTGATGATAACCAATCCAATACCAATGAGGATCGCCGGCCACAAAATGGTGCTTAACCTGATTCTGTAATCAAAAAGTTCGGGTATCCAGAAGATAACACCCAGTCCAATCAAAATGTAACCTGTTGTCCGGCTTTCGTGGCTCGAAAGGGTAATAAGCCCAATAAAGATAAGCAGGGTTTTCCAGGAAATGAGGTAATGGCGCAAATCAAAACTGATAAAGCCAAGGGTGTCGAGCAAAAGCAAACCGCCTGCAAGGATAAGCAACAAGCCAGTCACCAGGCGCCGGTCGAGAGAAGTGTTCTTTGTTTCCATGTTTATAAGATTTTAAATGATTTACAATCGAAAAACTGAAGCAAATATAAGGTGGGTAATATTATGACATCAAACACTTTTCGGCAAAACGGCGAAACAAATCGGTGAATGGAGGAAAGCCATCGGGAAAATCAAAAAACTTTCAAACAATTTGACTGATACGCTGTTATCATACCGGGCCAAAAACCGGCAATGCTGCCGGCGTCACCTTTGAAAAGCCCGATCTCATTCAATGCGAAAGATGGAGCGTTAGCAGATGCCTGTAGTAAAGTTTCTTGGAAAAGAATTGTCGTGCAAAAAAGGCAGTTTATTGCGTGATGTGTTGATTGATCATGGTATGTCGCCACACAATGGGGCAGCCAAAGCACTCAATTGCTTTGGTTTGGGAACCTGCGGTACCTGCACGGTAAAAATTACCGGAATTACCCACCCCCTCACGGCAGTAGAGCGATTCAGGCTTAACTTACCGCCTCATCGTCTTGAAGATGGCCTTCGCTTGTCGTGCCAGGTTCGGGTTAACCACTCCATATTCGTGGAAAAAGGCCAGGGTTTCTGGGGTCAGGATATCTCAGGTCTTGGAACTAATCAGGATTGAAAATCAGAAACAAGTTCATGCATGATTTCCCTCAGTGGCCTCACAGATTGCACATAGTCGATGGATGGTCCTGCAACCCATACGGTTTGATAGGTGGCCGAAAAGGCCGAACGGGTAATTTTTTTCATTCCCCGGGCAAAAATGATCATCTTCAGGTATTTCTTTAACCATTTGTTTCGTTTCATCAGCTTCTCCAGCAAGCTGGCTTTCGTTCCGATTTTTTGAACATATTCAGTATTGATAACCGTGAGTGGACTTCCCGACAGTTTACTGCTCAACACAATATCTTTGGCAGAAAAATCGATCAGTGCTGTTTTATAGGCCATCGAAACGGGTGCCTCCTCCGATGCAATAAAAACTGTGCCCACTGAAACTCCTGCTGCTCCCATTTCCATCCATTTGGCGATTTGGGCACTACTGCCTATCCCTCCGGCAGCTATCACCGGGATATGGCAATGGTTCACAAGCTGAGGCAGTAGTATATTGTTCGAAACAGGGCCGCAATGTCCGCCTGCTTCACTGCCCACTGCAATGAGTGCATCGGCTCCGAGGGCTTCCACTTTTTGGGCATAAGTGAGATTTACAACATCACAAAAAACCTTGATGCCAAGTGGTTTACATCGTTTGATAACCTCAGCCGGGCTGCCAAGCGAAGTGATGATGTAATCAACGCGAAGATCGCACAATGTTTCGAGCTGTCGTTTCAATGCCGGGTTCGATTTGTTGACGATAAGATTGAAACCAAAAGGTCCCTGACTCTTTTGCCTGATTTCATTCACTGCTTCCCGGAGTGCCGCATCAGTTCGGAAGTTCAATGCCGGGATTGCAGCTGTTGCGCCTGCATTTAGTGCCTCGATAACCATGGAAGCGTTAGAAATTAAAAACATTGGCGCTACCAGCACCGGAAACCTGATACCCAGTATCTGCTGAAGTGTTTTTCGCTGACTCATCGCTTTTACCTTTTACTTTTGATTTTTACTGTTATACCGCAACTTCTGCTGTGGCTGCCAAATGATAATCTTTTGGACTTTTTTACTCAAACCCGCTGGTAGCAAAGCTTTGAGCCGGAATTGCTTGTTTGTGAAATATAAACAATGTTAATTTTTCACAACAAACGATTGCGTAAAAGTATAAAATGCTTTTATATTTGCAATGCATGCATAACATAATTCTTGATGAAAATAGAAGAAAGTGTTGACTATCAAATTAGAAGTACCCTATTCGCCATGCGAAGGATGTACAATCTACTCGCTGCAGTTCATGGTACCACACAAGGTGTGGCTTATGTGCTGATCAATGTGCCTAAGCAGGGCGTGGAAGCTACCCGCATAGCGCCGATGATGGGCATGGGTGCCACGAGTCTCTCGCGGTTACTCAGGACGATGGAGGAAGATGAACTGATTTACCGTAAAAAAGATGCACAAGACAAAAGAGTTGTACACATTCACCTCACTGAAAAGGGTGCTGCAATGCGTAAAAAAGTTCGTCAGGTTGTAATCGATTTCAACAAAAAGGTTCAACCAGCCATCAGCGAAACAGAAATGCAAGCGTTTGTCAAAGTTTGTCAGGTAATAAAAAAAGAAGTTTGTCAGGAAATCAGCAGGCTCACCAACAACGACTGTAACGAAGCCGGATAAAACGGGCGGCAGACAGTTGATGAATTAAAGGAATAAATTCACCGATACAGGTACTTAAAACACAAAATTGTATGATTAGAAGGATTAGGAAAGTTGCGGTGCTGGGCTCAGGTGTCATGGGTTCGGGCATCGCCTGTCATTTTGCCAATATTGGTTTGCAAGTCTTGCTGATCGATATTGTGCCTACCTCATTAACGGCTGAAGAAACAGCGGCAGGGCTGAGTCTTCAAGATAAGCCGGTGCGCAACCGCATTGTCAACAACGCCCTGGCTGCCGCTTTGAAATCCAGGCCATCACCTGTTTACAAACAGACGTTTGCCAGCCGGATAAGCACCGGTAATTTTGACGATGACCTGCCAAAAATCAAAGACTGCGACTGGGTAATCGAAGTGGTTGTTGAACGACTCGACATCAAGCAACAGGTATTTGCCCGCGTTGATGCCTTGCGTAAGCCGGGAACACTTGTCACCTCGAATACTTCGGGTATTTCAGTCGAAAAAATGGCCGAAGGACGAAGCGCTGACTTTAAACAACATTTTTGCGGCACACACTTTTTCAATCCGCCCCGCTATCTCCAGCTCTTTGAAATCATTCCAACAGCTTATACCTCAGCCGAGGTTGTGGGTTTTCTATCGGACTATGCAGTCAAATTCCTTGGAAAAACAGCTGTTATAGCCAAAGACACACCTGCGTTTATCGCCAACCGGGTTGGGACATTCTCCATTATGGAACTGTTTAATAAGGTTGAAAATCTTGGTTTAACGATTCCGGAAATTGACAAACTTACAGGGCCTGTGATTGGAAGAGCCAAATCGGCTACATTTCGCACCGCCGACATTGTAGGCCTCGACACGCTGGTTCATGTTGCCAACAACATCAGGGAGCTCACCCGTGACGAAGCTGGTGCTGCTTTTGAAATTCCAGCCTTTCTAAGCAAAATGCTGGAAAACAAATGGCTGGGCGACAAAACAAAACAAGGTTTTTTCAAAAAGGTAACAGAAAACGGTGAAAAGAAATTTCTCTCGCTTAATTTCAACACCATGACCTATGAAGAAGCGCCCAAACCAAAATTCCCGGTATTCGAAAAAACAAAAACAATCGACAAGCTCACTGACCGCATGCCGGTGTTAATGGCCGATAAAGGTAAAGCGGGTGATTTTTACCGAAGCACTTTCTATAGTCTTTTTCGGTTTGTTTCCAACAGGATTCCCGAAATCACGGATGCCATCTACAAAGTTGATGATGCCATGAATGCCGGTTTTGGATGGAAACTGGGACCTTTTCAAACCTGGGATGCCGTTGGTGTGGCTGCAACTGTCAGGGCTATGGATGATGCTGGTATAGAAGTCGCAGCTTGGGTAAAAGAAATGCTGGCCTGTGGCATCGGATCGTTTTACAAATTTGAAGGAGGAAGAAAATATTACTATGATATTCAAATTCAGGGCTATGCGCTGGTTCCAGGACAAGAAACCACCCTTTCGCTCGAAGCCCTGCGCGAAAGTCGGGTAGTGTGGCAAAACAACGATACGACCCTGTTTGATTTGAGTGACGGGGTATTGAACATCGAATTTCATACCAAAATGAATACCATCGGAGCAGGCGTACTCGAAGGGCTGAACAAAGCACTCGACCTGGCCGAAGCCGGTTACAAAGCTCTGGTAATTTCAAATGAAGGTGAACATTTTTCTGCCGGAGCCAATGTCGGTATGATTTATATGTTTGCCATCGAGCAGGAATTTGAAGACCTTGACATGGCAGTTCAATGGTTTCAGAAAACGACCATGCGTCTTCGCTACTCTTCCATTCCGGTGGTGGCTGCCCCGCATGGGATGACATTGGGCGGTGGCTGCGAGGTGTGTATGCATGCCGATAAGGTGATCGCTCATGCCGAAACCTATATGGGCCTGGTTGAATTTGGTGTTGGATTGATCCCCGGTGGAGGTGGTGTGAAGGAATTTGCACTTCGCCTCTCCGACGAACTGAAAGATGGCGACGTGCGTACCAATGCTTTTCAGCAGCGGTATCTGACAATCGGGCAGGCCAAAGTTTCAACTTCAGCATATGAAGCCTTCGACTTAGGGTATCTGCGTGCCGGTATTGATGAGGTCATTGTCAGCCGCAGCCAACAACTGGCCTATGCAAAAAAAACAGCCCTCCAGATGGCCGACAAAGGTTATACACCTCCTGTTGAAAGAAACGACATCAAGGTGTTGGGCAAAGAGGCGTTGGGTATGGTTTACGTTGGTGCCGACAGTTTTACAGTGGCAGGATATATGAGTGAGCATGATAAACTGATTGCTGAAAAACTTGGTTACGTGCTTGCAGGCGGCGAACTCTCACAAGCCATGACAGAAGTATCAGAACAATACCTCCTCGACCTTGAACGCAAGGCTTTTCTGGAGTTATGCACACAACGCAAAACACTCGAACGCATGCAAAGTCTCATCGTGAGCGGGAAAATTTTACGCAATTAACAATCTCAACATAAGCAATAAAAAAATATGAATGCATATATATTAGGTGGATATCGTTCAGCCATTGGCAAAGCACCACGGGGAAGTTTGCGTTTCGTGCGTCCGGATGACATCGCTGTGACTGTCGTAAGACGGTTGATGTCGGATTTTCCGATGCTCGAAAACAATATGATCGACGATTTGATTGTTGGAAACGCATTTCCGGAAGCCGAAACCGGCTTTAATATGGGCAGACTTCTTTCCCTTATGGCTCTTGATTCGGTTGAGGTACCCGGTTCGACCATCAACCGCTACTGTGCCTCAGGGCTTGAATCTATTGCTATTGCTTCGGCTAAAATTACTGCCGGACTGGCTGATGTAATCATAGCCGGTGGTGCCGAAACCATGTCGATGATTAATATGGGAGGATGGCGTCAGGTGCCCAACCCTGATGCTGCTTTCCACCATCCTAAGTGGTTTATGGGCATGGGATTGACCTCTGAAATGGTTGCCAGAGAATACAATATCAGCCGCGAAAGCCAGGATTTGTTTGCTGTCGAATCTCACGAAAAAGCCCTTAAGGCCATTGCCGGGGGTAAATTCAAGGAAGAGATCGCATCCATTGAGGTAAAAGAAAACTATTATGAATCCGGTAAGATGAAACAGCGCAGCCTCGTTTTTGATACCGATGAAGGACCTCGAAAAGGAACCAATCTTGAAGGGCTGAGTAAACTCAAACCGGCATTTGCTGCCAATGGCACTTCCACAGCCGGAAATTCATCGCAAATGTCGGATGGTGCTGCTTTTGTTCTTATCGTTTCAGAAAAGGTGCTAAAGCAGTACAATCTTCAACCTGTGGCCCGGTTGGTTGATTATCAGGTAGCTGGTGTTGAACCCTATAAAATGGGAATTGGTCCCATAGCTGCTATTCCTAAAGTATTAAAGCATAGCGGATTAACCCTAAATGATATCAATTTGATCGAACTCAACGAAGCTTTTGCGACCCAAAGTATTGCCGTGATCAGAGAGCTTGACATCAATCCTGAAAAAGTGAACGTGAACGGAGGCGCTATTGCCTTGGGACATCCGCTTGGTGCAACAGGTGCCAAACTCACTGTTCAGATTCTGCAGGAACTCAAACGCAGAAATGCCAGATATGGTATGGTTACCATGTGTATCGGTACCGGACAAGGTGCAGCAGGTATTTTCGAAAGATTTTAACATCATAAATATTTAAAACAGAACATCATGTCAGTCAATAACATGTTAAAAGGAGGAGAATTTCTCATTAAAGAAACTCCGGCAGCGGATATTTTTATCCCCGAAGAATTCAATGAAGAGCAAAGGATGATGGCTCAAAGTTGTCGGGAATTTACCGAGACTCAGGTCATTCCGAAGATCGATCAGCTTGAAAAACACGACCGCAAACTACTCACCACCTTGCTCAAGGAAGCCGGACAGCTTGGTTTGCTCGGTATATCGATTCCTGAAGAGTACGATGGTTTTGGTCAAAATTTTGTGACTTCGATGCTCACCACCGAAGAGATGGGAAAAGGATTCAGTTTTGCCGTTGCATTTGCAGCCCATACAGGCATCGGAACCCTTCCTATTTTGTATTACGGCACCGAAGCTCAAAAACAGAAATATATCCCTAAGCTTGCCTCCGGCGAGTTTATCGGTGCTTACTGCCTAACCGAAGCTGAGGCCGGAAGCGATGCCAACTCAGGCAAGGCAAAGGCAATTTTGAGTGATGACGGGACTTTTTACACTTTAAACGGGGTAAAAATCTGGATCACCAACGGCGGTGTGGCCGATTTGTTGATTGTCTTTGCCAAGATTGGTGACGACAAAAACCTGAGTGCTTTCATTGTGGAGGCCGCCAGCAAAGGTGTTACCCTGGGGCCTGATGAAGAAAAGATGGGAATCAAAGGTTCTTCCACCGTTCAGATCTATTTTGAAGATGTAAAAGTGCCGGTAGAAAACCTGTTGGGCGAACGCAACGGGGGCTTCAAAATCGCCCTCAACATCCTCAACCTTGGGCGAATTAAGTTGTCGGGAGCTACTGTCGGAGCCGGCAAAGGCGTGATTGCACATGCCACAGTATATGCCAACGAACGCAAACAGTTTGCTTCATCCTTATCAGCTTTTGGAGCCATAAAACACAAACTGGCCGAAATGACCATCCGAAATTTCGCTTCCGAATCGCTCACTTATCGGGCAAGTCAAAACATCGATGATGCAACGGCTGCGCTTGCTCAGGGAGGTATGGATAAAGGCCTTGCTTCGGTTGAAGCCATGCGCCAATATGCCATCGAAGCTTCCATTGCCAAGGTTTACGGCAGTGAGGTGCTCGATTTTATCGTAGACGAAGGGGTTCAGATTTATGGAGGCATGGGTTATTCGGCTGAAACACCTGTTGAAAGAGCTTATCGCGATTCAAGAATTAACCGCATTTTTGAAGGCACAAACGAGATTAACCGCATGGTAATCGTGGGTGAATTACTCAAACGGGCCATGAAAGGCGAGCTCGATTTGCTTGGCCCTGCCATGGCTGTTGGAAAAGAACTCATGGGAATTCCCGATTTTGGATCTACCACCACCGATTATTTTGAAACCAAAAAAAAGAACATTGTTCAGTTTAAAAAAGCCATCCTGATGGTGGCTGGTGCTGCAGCACAGACATTTATGGATCAATTTGCCGAAGAACAGGAAATCATGCTCCATTTAGCCGACATGATTATTTACACTTACGCTGCTGAATCTGTTCTGCTAAGGATCGAAAAACAACAACATACTGCAGATGCCGCGAAGATGAACCTGCTTAAAGATGTTGCTGATGTTTATTTCTATGATGTTGCTTCACTGATTAACAAACATGGGGTGGATGCGGTCAATGCCTTTGCACAGGCGGATGAACGCCAGGCCATGCTCATGGGAATGAAACGGTTCACCAAAGCTGCTTCGGTTAACACCATTGCTGCACGCAGGCGAATTGCTGCCAAAGTAATCGAAGAAGGAAAATACATCTTTTAAATCTTTGTACTCCCGGTAGTTACCCCAAGAGTAACTGCCGGGTTGTCATTTGTCATAACGAGCAAGCCTGTTGTTTCAAATCCGAAAAAAGGCTCATCAATGTTTTGA
Organism: Bacteroidales bacterium; assembly: GCA_024709145.1. Classification (GTDB taxonomy): domain Bacteria; phylum Bacteroidota; class Bacteroidia; order Bacteroidales; family F082; genus JALNZU01. The sequence continues at coordinate 41,559 of JANJXG010000133.1, forward strand.
CATATGAAGATTTTGTTATATTTTTACGCTGGTTCAGGGAAGTAAGCGGCAAATCAGCTCACGGAAAATTCTTAATTTATTTATAATCAGTTTATTACAAAATTCTCTTTTGTTTAATGGCCATCATAATATGTCAGAAATAAGGATGCAAAGAGATCTATCGTTTGCGGCATTGGTTACAAGTCGCTGGAAGATGGCGTTTTACATGCTTTCAAAATTACCATTGGCATTGATTGCACGTTTGCGCGTTGAGCATTTCGATGATGAAAGGGCTTCCGTATCTGTCCCTTTCAACTACATCAATAAAAATCCTTTTGGATCAGTTTATTTTGCGCCTTTGAGCATGGCTGCCGAGCTGTCATCAGGATTGCTGGCACTGGAGGCGGTGAAAAATGCAGCAAAACCCGTTTCGATGCTTGTTTTGGAAATGCAGGCCGAATACCTGAAAAAAGCACGTAGCCGGATCGTATTCACTTGCCACGATCGATCAGCCATAAGCGAGGTTGTGCAGCAGGCAATTCTTACCAACGAAGCCACAACCTTTCTTTCAAGGGTTGAAGGTCGTGATCGGCAAGGTGAGCTGGTAGCCCGATTTTTCATCAACTGGACTTTTAAAACGAAATCAGTCATTTAATAACCTTTAAACACACCCCCATGGAAATTAACAGAACCTTCGACATTGTTGAAAAATTGATTGCCGAATATCCCAAAGAGGATGCCCTGGCAGTGAAAAGAAACGGCAGCTGGGAAAAGTTTTCCACTGTTGAATACCGCAGCATGACCGATCAATTTAGTTATGGTCTCATGGCAATGGGTGTGAAAAAAGGAGACAAGATTTTCACCATTTCCAACAACCGGCCCGAATGGAATATGATTGACATGGGAATGAGTCAGGTTGGTGCCGTTCATGTACCTGTTTATCCCAACAACAGCGATGAAGAATACCTGCACATTTTATCCCATTCCGATGCCAGATATGTAATTGTTTCGTCAGCTGTGTTTTTTGAAAAAATCAAACCCCTTGCCAGTCAGATTCCCACTGTTGAAAAGGTTTTCACGATCGATCAGGTGAGTGGAGCTCCCAACTGGAAAGAAATCCTTGAACTGGGCGCAGCCAACCTTCAGCCTGAGAAACTCAAAGAAATCAAAGACAGCATCAGTGCCGGCGACCTTGTTTCGATCATTTATACTTCGGGCACCACCGGTCGGTCCAAAGGCGTGATGTTGAGTCACAACAACTTCATGGCCAATGTGAAAGCCAGTATTCATCTGCTGCCTGTTGACCATACCGGTCGTTTCTTAAGCTTTTTGCCCTTATGCCATGTATTTGAACGGATGGTTAACTACCTGCTTCAGCTCCAGGGCGTTTCGGTTTATTATGCCGAAAGCACCGAAACAATTGGCGACAACCTCCGTGAAGTTAATCCCGATGGATTTGCGGCTGTTCCAAGGGTGATTGAGAAACTCTATGACAAATTAATTCTGAAAGGAAAAGAACTTACGGGGATTAAAAAAGGACTGTTTTTCTGGGCTGTTGGCCTGGCACTGAAGTATGAATTGAACGGTGAAAACGGCGCTATTTATGAAATGAAACGGAAAATTGCCGATAAACTTATCTTTAGCAAATGGCGGATAGCACTGGGGGGCAACGTAAAGGTTGTTATATCAGGTGGTGCTGCTTTACAGCCGAGACTTGCCCGGGTGTTCTGCTGCGCCGGCCTTCCGATTCAGGAAGGGTATGGCCTCACCGAAACCTCTCCTGTGATTGCTGTTAACCATGCTAACTGGCCAAATATGAGATTTGGTACTGTCGGTCCTGTGCTTGATAATGTGGAAGTTAAAATTGCCGATGATGGCGAAATCCTCATGAAAGGTCCCAGCCTGATGATGGGTTATTACAAAGATCCCGAAAAAACTGCTGAAGTAATCGACAGCGATGGTTGGTTCCATACCGGTGATATTGGTGAACTGCAGGACCGAAACATCCTGAAAATCACCGACAGAAAGAAAGAAATTTTTAAACTTTCAACCGGAAAATATGTAGCCCCTCAGGTGATCGAAAATATTTTTAAGGAGTCTCCGTTTATCGAACAAATCATGGTTGTCGGTGCCGATGAAAAATTCACGGCGGCCATCATCTGTCCTTCTTTTCACTTCCTCAACGGCTGGGCATTTCTTCATCAGGTAAAATACCGCGACACCAAAGAATTGATTAAACACCCCAAAGTGATCGAACGATTCAGGCATGAGGTCGAAAACATCAATGCCCGCCTCAACCCACACGAACAAATTAAACAGTTTGAGCTCACATGTACCGAATGGACACCCGAAACCGGAGAGCTTTCCCCCACACTAAAGCTTCGGCGTAATGTGGTTAAAAACAAATACCGTGTCTTATTCGACCGGATTTACGGGTACACAGATGCTGACGGACATTTACAGGCTCCAAAAACAAATCCGGACTTTAAGGAGGATTAGTTGTTGTCGAAAAAAGTGTTGATTTTGAATGGGTTATTGAACGAGCGATTTGTTTTTTGGCAAAAAGTTACGTTTACTGATACGCAAAACGATTGAATATGACATTATCAAACCGGATCACCAGACTTTTTGGTATCCGATATCCTGTGATTCAGGGAGGAATGGTATGGTGCAGTGGTTGGAAGCTGGCATCGGCAGTAAGCAATGCCGGCGGACTTGGACTTATTGGGGCAGGTTCGATGCGTCCGCAGGTGTTGCGTGAACACATCCAACAATGTAAATCTGCCACATCCAATCCTTTTGGCGTGAATATCCCCTTGCTGTATCCGGAGGTAGAAGAAATTGTGCAGATTTGCATACTGGAAAAAGTACCGGTAGTATTCACTTCAGCAGGTAGTCCGGCCAGGTTTACTACGCTGTTAAAATCAGCCGGAATTACAGTTGTTCATGTCGTAGCCAACATCAAATTTGCCCTCAAGGCAGAAGCTTCGGGCGTTGATGCCCTTGTGGCAGAAGGCTTTGAAGCAGGCGGTCACAATGGCTTCGAGGAAACCACCACCATGACCCTCATTCCCTTGATCAGGCAGGCAAGTAAGTTGCCACTGATCGCTGCCGGTGGTATAGCAACCGGTAGCCAGCTGTTGGCTGCCCTGGCGCTTGGAGCCGAAGGTGTGCAAATTGGCTCACGTTTTGCCGTGAGTAATGAGTCTTCTGCCCACCCTTATTTCAAAGCCCGGGTGATAGCCGCCAGCGAAGGAGACACCTCCCTCAGCATGAAAAAACTTGTCCCCGTCAGGCTGCTGAAAAATGCTTTCGCTGAAAAAGTTAAAGAAGCTGAAGCCCGGGGAGCTGATGCTGAAGAGCTGAAAGATCTACTGGGAAAAGGCCGGGCAAAAAAAGGAATGTTTGAGGGGGATCTCGTTGAAGGTGAATTGGAAATCGGACAGGCAGCTGCCTTGATCCAACGAATTGAAAGCGTGGAGGAAATATTTCACGACCTTTTGTCCGGTTTTGAGATGGCAAAAAAAAGCCTGGACAGCAACATTTCGTCTGATTATTAAAATTTAAAAATTTATTTTTGTTCCTGTAAAAGATACAAGCCAAAATAGTTAATTCGATAAAGCATGAATTTTGAATTCTCCGAAGAGCAACTGATGATTCAGCAGGCCGCCAGAGACTATGCCCAGCGTGAGCTCATAAAAGATGTTATCCAGCGTGACACAACTGCCACATTCCCCACCCATCACATCAAGGCATTGGCTGAGCTGGGTTTTATGGGTATGATGGTTAACCCCGCATGGGATGGTGGTGGCCTTGACACCGTGTCGTATGTACTGGCAATGGAAGAACTCAGCAAAGTGGATGCCTCAGTGAGTGTGGTTGTTTCGGTGAACAATTCTCTCGTCTGCTACGGGCTTGATAAATATGCATCAGCTTCCCAAAAAGAAAAATACCTCAAACCGTTGGCAAGCGGTAAGAAAATTGGCGCTTTTCTGTTATCCGAACCCGAAGCAGGTTCTGATGCCACCAGTCAGCGAACGACCGCCGAAGACAAAGGAGATTATTACCTGGTGAACGGGACCAAAAACTGGATTACCAATGCCAGCAGTGCCTCAACCTATATTCTAATCGCCCAGACCGATCCGTCGAAAAAACACAAAGGAATCACAGCCTTTATTGTGGATAAAGACAGTCCCGGTATCAGCCTCGGGCCACATGAAGACAAGATGGGCATGCGCAGCAGTGATACCCATTCGGTGATGTTTAACGATGTGAAAGTACCCAAAGAAAACCGCATCGGCGAAGAGGGTTTTGGCTTTACTTTTGCCATGAAAGTGCTCGAAGGAGGCCGTATCGGCATCGCCTCCCAGGCGCTTGGGCTGGCAAGTGGTGCCCTTGAACGCGCTACTGCCTATGCCAAAGAGCGCAAAGCTTTTGGAACTGTCATTGCCAACCATCAGGCTATCGCCTTCAAGCTGGCAGATATGGCAGTAAAAGTTGAAAATGCACGCAACCTCTGTCTCAAGGCAGCCTGGCTCAAAGATCAAGGGAAACCTTATGGCATTGCCAGCGCCATGGCCAAGCAATATGCTGCCGACATCGCCATGGAAGTAACAACTGAAGCTGTTCAAATCCATGGTGGCTATGGTTATGTAAGAGAGTACCATGTGGAGCGCATGATGCGTGAGGCCAAGCTCACCCAAATTTACGAAGGTACCAGCGAAGTGCAAAAAATCATCATTTCACGCGATCTGGTTAAATAATCTAACAATGACAGCTTTTCGCTGAAGAAAATGAAAACGCCTGCCTGAAAAGAATATTAATTTTGCAAGCTTTCAAGCGACTCAATTCTAACATCTATGAAAATACTTGTATTGATCGGGAATGTTCCTGATACAACAACCAAAATCAAATTCAATGCCGATAAAACGGCCTTCGATGCTGCCGGTGTGCAGTGGATTATCAATCCCTGGGATGAACTTGCCCTCACACGGGCAATGGAGCTGAAGGAGGCACCTGGCAGTAGCATCGAATCAATAACTGTTGCCAACGTTGGCCGTCAGGAAACAGAAGCCACCCTGCGCAAAGCCTTGGCAATTGGTGCCGACAAAGCCATTCGTGTTGATGCAGATGCTCAGGATGCATTTTATGTAGCCAATCAGCTGGCACAAATTGCCGGAGGTTTCGACCTGATTTTTGCAGGTGTAGAAGCTTCCGACTACAACGGTGCTGCGGTGGGAGGTATGCTGGCCGAATTGCTTGGTATTCAATCCGTTTCAGCTGTAAGCGGCTTGCTGGTGGAAGGAAATTCCATTAAAATAACCCGCGAAATCGAAGGTGGCAGTCAAACGGTTGGTGTTGTCACTCCGGTAGTGGCCATCGTTCAGAAAGGAATTGCCAAAGAACCCCGTATTCCTGCAATGAGAGGTATCATGATGGCACGTTCAAAACCACTTGAGGTAGTGAACCCTGTAGCAACTGAAACCAGGGTCAGTTTCGTTTCATTTGATTTACCACCGGCAAAAGCAAACTGTAAAAAATTTACCGAAGAACAGGGTAAAGAGCTTATCAACGCATTACGCGAAGAAGCTAAAGTGTTGTAATATAACAAAATAATACATAAAATTTAACATTGTACACTATGTCAGTACTCATATATGTCGATAATACCGATGGAAAATTCAAGAAGGCCGGCTTCGAGGCTGCTTCTTACGGAGCTGCGATTGCCCAACAGGCCGGAATGAAAGCTGTGGCAGTTTCGTTGGGTAAAGTGGATGCAGCCGAACTTCAAAAATTAGCAAATTACGGGATCAACAACGTGATGTCCTCCGCTGATGAGCGTTTTGCCAGTATGGACAATCAGGCAGCCGCCAAAGCCCTTGCGGTTGCAGCAATCCAATGTAATGCCGAAATTATTGTGCTGGCACACAATAACCTTGGTAAAGCCATCGCCCCGCGTCTTTCAGTTAAACTTCAGGCAGGTCTTGTTACAAATGTCACGGGATTGCCAACGAGCCTGAGCCCTTTTACTGTAAATAAAAATGTTTTCACAGGCAAAGCAGTTGGACATACAACCATTCACACACCGGTGAAAGTGCTCACTCTCTCCTACAACTCTTTTGGTTTGGTTGAAAAAACAACTGATTTGGTTGTTGAAAGTTTTGACACTGGTTTGGGACAAGCTGATTTTGGTCTCAACGTTGAGCAAACACAACAGGTTACGGGGAAAATTTTACTCAGTGAAGCTGAAATTGTGGTGGCTGGTGGCCGGGGGATGAAAGGCCCGGAAAACTGGAGCGGCATCGAAGAACTGGCTTCAGTGTTGGGTGCTGGTACTGCTTGCTCGCGGCCCGTCTCGGATGAAGGCTGGAGACCTCATGGTGAGCATGTTGGACAAACAGGCAAAATTATTGCGCCCAATCTTTACTTTGCCCTTGGTATTTCGGGTGCCATTCAGCATCTGGGTGGCGTGAGTGGATCAAAAGTGATCGTTGCTGTGAATAAAGATCCTGATGCACCTATTTTCGAAGCTGCTGACTATGGCATTGTAGGTGATGTAATGAAAGTGTTGCCACAATTTATCGAGGCAGCTAAAGAGCTGAAGGGCTGATCGTTTCAAAAAACTCAAATGACAGGCCGGAAAAAACTTTTCCGGCCTGTGTGTTTATATTTATCTGATAAGGTTTTCAATGAATAATCAATTTAATAAAAAGAATAAAAAATATTTTTGAATTCTGCGGAAAGCCAATATTTTTGCAAAACATTTAAAATAATCAATATGAAAAAACTCGGTTTACTCACAATTCTTTTAATTGGATTCATGGCGGTTCAGGCTCAAAGTCCGATTGGTAAAGGTGGAAAAAACATCAACCTTGGTACAGGATTTTCGTCCAATGGCCTTCCTGTTTACTTTGGGATGGATTTTGGAGTACATTCTGATATTACTGTTGGATTCAATGCCTCTTATCGTTTTAATAACAATGGCAAAGATCCGCTTGGGCTCTCAGCCAATGGGAATTATCACTTCAACACCATCCTTGATATTCCCCGGCAATGGGATTTGTATGCCGGTTTAAACCTTGGTTTTGTGACCTGGCTTGGCGATGGTGATGGTGATTATAGTCCGCTTGGCCTCGACCTGCAGATAGGTGGCCGCTATTACTGGAGCGATTGGGGTATCAATCTGGAGTTTGGTGGTGGAACAGGCTTTTCAGGCGGAAGAATCGGTCTTTCCAAAAAGCTTTAACAATTGCTAATTTGACCGGATTCAAATCCGGGTTTGTATCCTGTTAATCCAAACGAAAAAAGTCAGCATTTCAGCTGACTTTTTTCGTTTAAACCATTATTTGATTTTTCAGTAATCCCCGACTGTAAAGGGCTGAATCAAACTTTTTGAGGGCTAGACAAGGCTTTCAAACTGTTTCAAAAAACGCAGGTCATTTTCAAAAAACAACCGAAGGTCGTTGATTTGGTATTTCATCATCGTGATGCGTTCAATTCCCATTCCAAAAGCATAGCCGCTGTAAACAGTACTATCGATTCCGCAGGCTTCCAGCACATTGGGATCAACCATTCCGCAACCCAAAATCTCAACCCATCCGCTGTATTTGCAGATGTTGCATCCTTTCCCGCCACAGATATTGCAGGAAACATCCATTTCGGCCGATGTTTCAGTAAAAGGAAAATAGGAAGGCCTGAACCGTATTTTTGTTTCCGGACCAAAGAACTCCCGGGCAAAAAAGTATAGAGTTTGTTTCAGATCGGCAAAAGAAACATCTTTATCGATGTATAGACCCTCAATCTGATGAAAGATGCAGTGAGCGCGGGCCGAGATGGCTTCGTTGCGGAATACCCTGCCGGGTGCGATAATACGAACCGGAAGTTTGCCCTGCTCCATCACCCGAACCTGAACACTGCTTGTGTGTGTGCGTAAGGCAATATCGGGGGATTTGCTGATAAAAAAAGTGTCCTGCATATCGCGTGCCGGATGCTCCTCGGGAAAATTCAGGGCTGTGAAATTGTGAAAATCATCTTCAATTTCCGGGCCTTCGGCAATTTTGAATCCAAGCCGTTCAAAGATACTGTTAATATCTCTGCGAACCAATGAGATAGGATGCCTTCCTCCACTCGATTTTCCGGCGGGCAAACTGCTATCAATTTGATCTTTGCTCTCTGTTTCATTGGAGAAACGGCTCAATTGTTCATCAAGCAGCTCCTGTGCCTTGTTCTTTAGCTCGTTGAGAAGCATTCCCATTTCTTTGCGATCTTCGGGCAACACCTGTTTAAAGTCGTTAAACAAGCCTGGAATTACACCTTTTTTGCTCAGGTATTTCAATCGAAATGCTTCAATCTGATCTTTGCTTTCGGCCTGAAAAGATTGTACTTCGTTCAACAGCTCTGATATCTTGCTTTTCATGCAGTTAATTATTGAGTAATATCTGTTTTATTCCAGAATTTCAATTTTCATCGTCACTGCATTCACCGGTTTATCACCTTTGGCAGTTTGAACGGCAGCAATTTTGTCAATCACATCAAAGCCGTCGATAACTTCACCAAACACGGTGTAGGCACCATCGAGATGAGGCGTGCCACCCAGCGTTGCGTAGACTTTCTTTTGTTCGTCGGTATAATTCACACCTGAACGCTGAGCGGCAGCTCCAAAGGTTTGTTCGTTGAATTTCTGACCATGAACGATGTAAAACTGCGAACCTGAAGAACGACGTTCGGGATTAACCTGATCACCCATTCTGGCTGCTGCAAGTGCCCCTTTTTTATGATAATGCTGCGGACGAAACTCAGCCTCAACCGTATAACCCGGATCAGTGCGTCCATCTTTATTGCCTCCTCCCTGAATCATAAAATTGTTGATCACCCTGTGAAATGGTGAATCGTTGTACCAGCCTTGCTTCACCAATTTAATGAAATTGTCGCGATGTTTTGGTGTATCGTTGTAAAGTTTGGCCGTAATATTACCATAGCTGGTTTTTATCAGTACCAGTGTTTCTGCTTTGTTTTGAGCTGTTGCACTTAGCCCGATGCCAAGAATTAAGGCAAAAAGGATGGTTCTCATGATGTTAAATTTTAAATCAGGTGACAAAAGTAATAAAAAGCACCGTATTTGACGATCTTCCCACAACTGGAGGTAGTTCTGATCTGAGGTCTTACCTTTTATTCGCTGCCATTGAGGCTCTTGCTGCGTTAAAACACACACGGCATAATGGTTCGTAACTTTCGGTTTCGCCGAGTAATACAAGTTTTTCGCCATCAACAATGCGGTGTGACACGTGAGCAAGGTTACCGCATCGCATACAGATGGCATGCACTTTAGTTACATACTCGGCTATTGAAAGCAATTGTGGCATCGGGCCGAAAGGGTTGCCCAGAAAATCCATGTCGAGACCGGCAACAATCACGCGAACACCCTGATTGGCCAGTTGGGTGCAAACGGATGTGAGTTCGCTGTCGAAAAACTGGGCTTCGTCAATACCAATCACATCAAATTCGTTGGCATAAAAAAGAATCTGCGATGCACTTTCTACAGGAATAGACCGAATGGTGTTGGCATTGTGCGACACAACATCTTCGTCACTGTAACGTTTGTCGATGTGTGGCTTGAAAATTTCGACCTTTTGCCGGGCAATGCGGGCGCGGTTCAGCCTGCGGATCAGTTCTTCTGTCTTGCCTGAAAACATCGATCCGCAGATGACTTCAATCCAGCCTCCCCGGTTCTTGGTGTTGGTATCTTTTTCGAGAAACATGCGCGCAGGTGTTGATGTTCTTGCTACTTTTACATGCGACAAAAATAAATATTCCATTCATTCAAATCATAAAATGGACACGATAAGAAATATCAGTCTGTTAAGCAAGCTGCAGTCGGCAGCCACCCTCTTGTTGCAGCAGATTGAAAGGCTCGAAAACGAAGGTGGTGTTGTTCATCCGGTCGATGCCGGCTTAATGCGCGATAAAACCCACCTTCTTTATGAATTGTTGCTTCAACTGGATCTCACCTTAAAAACCCAGGCACCTGCAAAGCAAGTTTATGCAGGTCCTCCGCTCGAAATTGCCCAAAAGCAGGAAACAATGGCCGGAAATCTGGCTGAAACCACCGTGGGTTCAGAAACTCCCGATGCATTGCACGACGATCACGCTGACGATTATGTGTTTCAGGGAGAAGAGACACCCTTTGATTTTGTTGTGGAAACGAGTGATCATCCCCGGCAGAAGGATTCTTCACAAGAGATTGCAATGGAAGAAAACGAAACATCAGCCGACTCTCTCTGGAACGAACGCTTTCAGCAACCCGTAAATCCTTTCAAAGAAAAAACCAAAACCACCCTGGATCTTTTTGACGAAAGTCCCAGTCTGGCCGATAAACTTGTCACACCCGACCACAGTGTGGCCTCAAAAATCGGCAACTCCAAAGTAAATGACCTCAGACAAGCCATTGGTATAAATGATAAATTTATACTAATCAATGAGTTATTCGAAGGTAACATTAGTTATTACAACAAAGCCATTGATGAGCTCAACAGCTTTCAAAGTCTTAACGGAGCCAAAACCTATCTCATTGAATTGAGTGTAATTCACCGTTGGACGCCCGATCTTCCCGCAGTGGCTAAAATCAATCAGATTGTTGAAAGAAAATTCATCGGATAATGACCGGGGCTAAAAATATTCAGACCCTTTTGTTGTCTCTTCTGATTTCGGGCGTCCTCAGCGGACAGAATCTACAGGCAACAAAAAGGCTGGTTGACAAACTGGCCTCACATCGTTTCGAAGGACGGGGCTATGTAAAAAACGGTGATGTCAGAGCGGCCAATTACCTGAGCAAGGAAATGAAAAAGGCCGGTTTAATACCCTATTTCGATTCGTATAAACAACCTTATCATTTTAATATCAACACTTTTCCTGGGAATTGTAAACTCTTTGCTGGTGAAAATGAATTAGTTCCGGGTCGCGATTTTGTGATTCACCCGGGCATGCGCGCAGTGGAAATGAGTTTTAACCTTCGCTGGCTTCCCGATACACTCACAAGTGCATCACAGGTCTATCAACTGATTGATACAACAACACTCCATGAAGGCAATCAAATCGTTGTGCTTCCGGCAGGAATAAAAAATGCCTGGCGACATGGGATTGCCGGTGTTCCTGCCCTGTTGCAAACCGAAAAAGGACGTATCTGGTGGCACACCAGCACAACTCAGCTCGCGGATGGAGCCGTGAGAATCAAAGTGAAAGAAGATAAACTAAGTGCTGCAACCAAAACTATCCGTCTTGAGCTTGATGCAGAATTCAAGCAAGATCATCAATCGTATAATCTGGCAGGTTTTGTCAGGGGAAGCCGCCAACCTGATAGTTTAATCGTTTTTGTTGCCCATTACGATCATTTGGGCATGATGGGCAAAAAGACCATGTTTCCCGGAGCAAGCGACAATGCAAGCGGTACCGCCCTGGTATTGGACCTGGCTCACTATTATGCAATCAACCCATCTAAAGCTGAATATACGATGGCCTTCGTGCTGGTTTCGGGCGAAGAGGCCGGTTTGCTGGGTTCAAAATATTTTGCCTCGAACCCACCCTTTGACCTGAGTAAGACAGCATTTGTTGTCAATTTTGACATGGTCGGATCTGGAAGTGAAGGCATCACGGTGGTAAATGCACTTCAGTTTCCCGAAGCATTTGCCAGCATCCGTTCATTGAATGAGGCTGGCAAGTTTGTAAGCAAAGTGGTTGAAAGGGGTGAATCGTGCAACAGCGACCATTGTCCGTTTTATGAAAAAGGGGTGCCCGCGTTCTTCATCCATACGCAGGGTCCCGAAAACCAACACTATCACGACACGGAAGATAAAGCAGCGAATCTGCCTTTAACAAAATATGAAGCGCTGTTTGAATTGATGACACTTTTTGTTGAAAAAATCCCCGGTTTACCGAAATAATTCTACCCATGGAAATCCTGTTAATTATTTTTACGGCATTGGTAGTCATCGTTTTCACCATCCTGTCATTTTACACCTCGGTGAATAAATGGGCAGACGATTTTGAGCAGAAACTTAAAAAATGGCTAACCCCACCACCAAAAAACTGACAAATGGCAACATTGTATCTTGTGCCTACACCGATTGGCAACATGGAAGACATCACCCTTCGCGCCATTCGGATCCTGCGCGATGAAGCTGATCTGATTGTAGCTGAAGATACCCGAAAAACGGGGCAACTACTCAAACATCATGGCATCAGCAAGCCGATGGCTGCTTTTCACCAGCACAACGAGCACAAAATGGTTGAACAGTTTACAGCGCGACTCCTTGCCGGTGAGTGTATGGCGCTTGTAACCGATGCCGGCACACCGGCCATTTCCGATCCGGGCTTTCTTTTGGTTCGCTCGGCCATTGAGTCAGGTATTCCTGTCAACTGTTTGCCGGGTGCCACTGCATTTGTTCCGGCACTCGTCAACTCCGGACTTCCAGCCGACCGGTTTGTCTTTGAGGGCTTCCTTCCTCATAAAAAAGGACGTCAAAAACGCATTCAGCGTATTGCTGATCAATTTTATACAACAATTCTGTATGAGTCACCCCATCGTTTGGTTAAAACACTTGGTCAGCTTGCCGAAATTTTGGGGGGAGAAAGAAAAGCCAGTGTTTCGCGTGAACTCACCAAGCTGTTTGAAGAAACCCGCCGCGGAAGTCTGGCTGAGCTTACAGAATCATTCTCGCGGCAGGAAGTGAAAGGAGAAATCGTCATCATCATCGAAGGCAAAGCCGCAAAAGCAGTGGAAAACTCACGAGATGAAACGGAAGAAGATCAAGGATGAAATGGGAAAAGAACCCAAATAAGCCATCCCATAAGTGTTGATAATCAATTTTTTATTAAATAAAGTTGTTTATTTTGAAGCAAATGGTTTACTTTGCACCCCTGTTTAACTAAAAACATTTAAAGTTATGTCAGAAATCAGAGAAAAAATCGTATCTATTATTGTAGACAAGCTAGGTGTAGAGCCAGCAGAAGTTACCAACGAAGCCAGCTTCACCAACGATCTGGGTGCCGACTCACTCGACACTGTTGAGCTGATCATGGAGTTTGAAAAGGAATTCAACATTGCAATTCCGGACGATCAGGCAGAAAAAATTGCCACAGTAGGTGACGCCATCAGGTACATTGAAGAGAAAAAAGGTTAAAAAAAGATTTTTATGGAGCTAAAACGAGTAGTAGTAACAGGTTTAGGAGCCATCACACCGATTGGTAACAATGTCGCTTCCTATTGGGAAGGACTCGTCAATGGCGTGAACGGCGCTGCTGATATTACACGCTTTGATGCCTCCAAGTTTAAGACCCGCTTTGCCTGTGAAGTCAAGAACTACGACTACAAAGATTATTTTGACCGCAAAGACGTACGCAAATACGATCTTTATGCCCAGTTTGGTTTGATTGCTTCTGATGAAGCTATTGCTGATTCGGGTTTAATCAACGGGCAAACCGATCTTGATGAAGTAGGCGTCATCTGGTCATCAGGCATAGGCGGGCTTATCACCTTTTCAGAGGAGGTAAGTGCTTTTGCCACCGGCGACGGTACACCACGCTTTAATCCTTTCTTCATTCCGAAAATGATTGCCGACATCACGGCAGGTCATATTTCGATCAAACACGGCTTCAGAGGTCCAAACTTTGCTACCGTGTCAGCCTGTGCTTCCTCAGCCAACAGCATCGTTGACGCTTTTAACTATATCCGGCTGGGCAAAGCAGTTGCTTTTGTAGCCGGTGGTTCTGAAGCATCCATCAGCCAGGCTGGGGTTGGCGGATTCAATGCCATGCACGCCATCTCAACAAGAAATGATGATCCCAAAACCGGATCACGTCCGTTTGACAAAGATCGTGATGGTTTTGTCATGGGTGAAGGTGGTGGTGGTATCATTCTCGAGGAGCTTGAACATGCTTTGGCCAGAGGCGCAACTATTTATGCCGAATTGGTTGGTTGCGGCCTTTCTGCAGATGCCAATCACATGACATCACCCCATCCTGAAGGTCTGGGTGCTAAGCTCAGCATGCAGCGTGCACTTTCCGATGCAGGTATCCAAAGTGAAATGATCGACCACATCAACACACACGGCACCTCAACCCCACAGGGTGATATTGCCGAGCCAAAATCTATCGTCAGCTTATTTGGTGACCATGCCTACAAAATCAGCATTAACTCCACCAAATCAATGACAGGTCATTTACTTGGCGGTGCGGGCGTTATCGAAGCCGTGGCAACTGTACTTGCCGTGAAAAATGATATCATCCCTCCTACCATCAACCATTTCACCGACGATCCTGAAATCGACAATGCACTCGACTTTACCTACTGGAACGCCCGTCAGCGTGTTGTCAACTACGCCCTTACCAACACCTTTGGTTTTGGAGGCCATAACGCTTCTTTAATTTTTAAGAAATTTACCCCCTGAAAAATCATCAGCTTGCTTCAACATGATGATGATTGACTGATAATGCAGTGTTAATTAACTGAAGATCAATCATTTAAACCGAAGTAATTTGTTTTTTACAGATTCTTTAAGAGCGTTTTTCTCCGTTGACAAAGAACTTAGTTACGCGATAAAAAATATTTTCGGGTTCGTTCCCGGAAATATTTTTTTATATCAGCTGGCCTTCAGGCACAAGTCGGTTGCCAGTGAAAGTGTTAACGGTCACAAGCTCAGCAACGAAAGACTCGAATATCTGGGTGATGCCATCCTGAGCGCGGTGGTAGCCGACTACCTTTTCAAAAAATTTCCATATAAAAATGAAGGTTTTCTCACCGAGATGCGTTCAAAAATTGTAAGCAGGGCCTCGCTCAACAAGCTTTCGCAAAAAATGGGCGTCGATAAGCTGGTTAACCTTAACGGAGATGGCAAATCGGTGTTCAAATCTGCCAACGGAGATGCCTTCGAGGCACTTATTGGAGCGATTTACCTTGACAAAGGTTTTACTTTTACCCGGGCAATTGTAATTAACCGGATCATCGAAATGCATCTTGACATCGATACACTTCAAAACAGCGATTTCAATTTTAAGAGCAAATTGCTTGAATGGGGTCAGAAAGAAAAGCAAACTGTTGAATTTGCCGTTGCTGCCGAATTGGGAGAAGGTTTCAAAAAACAATACCTCATTCACATCCGTGTTAACGGTGCCGTGGTTGCCGAAGCCAAAGACTACTCTATCAAAGGTGCTGAACAATTGGCAGCCGAAAAAACCTGGCTTTCGCTGAGCGAAATCAAACAGGAAGCATAGGTTCATTTCAACTGCTGGGAATTCAACGGAAACCTAAACGGTAACAAGTCAGACTAAAATATGGATATAAGTCTTTTACAATGGGTTGGGTACCTGGCATCTGGTATTATCGCGCTGTCGATGACTATGAATTCCATTCTGCGTTTCAGGTGGATTAATCTGGCCGGAGCCACAACTTTTGCTACCTATGGTTTTTTAATCGGTGCTCTGCCTGTGGGATTTCTTAATAGTTTCATTGCCGGCGTTGATATCTATTACCTCATCAGGATTTATTCGAAAAAAGAAGTTTTTGAGATCCTGGAACTTCGCGCCGATAACAGGTATATGATTCGTTTTCTGGAGTTTCATGAAAACGAAATACAAAAGTTCTTTCCGGGCTTCAGTTTCAAACCGCAAACCAACAGCCTTCATTTCTTCATCTTGCGGAATATGACTGTTGCAGGTATCTTTTTGGCACACCGCAGCGATAATGATACCTTGTTTGTTGAACTTGACTTTGTGTTGCCGGCTTACCGTGACTTTAAAAACGGGAAATTTATCTACCTGAGCCTCAGGGAAAGGTTTCTGAACGAAGGTTTTAAAATCATATTGGCTGAACAGCGCAGCAGTAAACATGGCCAATACCTTAAAAAACTGGGGTTCGTCCAAAACGACAATGGCCTTTTCCAAAAAGACGTCTGACCGGATGCTTAAGAAGCGGACGGTTCATGAACCTGATATCAGTCTCATTCGTTTTTAAGTGCTTCCATGCTCAGCAATACAAATTCAGGCGTTGCCGGTAAAGTAAATGCCGGTTCGACGCGGTGTTGCCTTACAGCTGAAATGGCATCCTTGATAGCAAGCCACACTGAGAATGCCAGCATAAAGGGAGGCTCACCCACGGCCTTGCTCTTGCGTATTGTGCCCTCGTTTGGAAAATCACGCAATAAACTAACCCTGAAATCAACTGGTATGTCGTTGATTGTCGGTATTTTATACGTGTCTGGCGAATGTGTTAATAAAAAACCCTTTTCGTTCCATTTTATTTCCTCACGCGTACACCAACCAACTCCCTGAATAAATGCTCCCTCAATCTGGCCAATATCAATGTCTTCGTTCAGCGAGTCGCCAACATCATGTAAAATATCTGTTCTTAAAAGCGTATAAGCTCCGGTAAGTACATCAAGTTCCACTTCTGAAACAGCCATTCCATAGGCATAATAGTAAAATGGGTTTCCTTTGCCCGTTTTCCGGTCGAACAAAAGGTTGGGCGTTTTATAAAATCCTGTACTACTGAGACTTATTTGATTTTTCCAGGCAGTTTCTGCCATTTGCTCAAAACGGATACTGAAGTCAGGGAAATTTTTGTCAAAAATGAGGTTGCGTTCAAAAATCAGGTTTTCGGCCTTTGCTTCCTTACATCCCATTGAAACAAGGAGCTGAACGGCTATTGGTATGAGACGGTGCTTCAATGTTTCGGCAGCATGCTTGATCGCCATTCCGTTGAGGTCGCTGCCTGATGAAGCTGCAGTGGCCGAGGTGTTTGGTACCTTGGAAGTGCTGGTTGGAGTCACACGTACGCGATCGGGTGAAATGCCCAATGCATCAGCTGTAACTCCGATCATTTTGGAATGAAGTCCCTGACCCATTTCAGTCCCCCCATGGTTCACCTGAACCGATCCGTCGTTGAAAATGTGAACCAAAGCACCTGCCTGATTGAGGAATGCGGTAGTAAAAGAAATACCAAACTTAACCGGTGTTAAAGCAATTCCCCGTTTTTGGTATTTGTGTTTGTTGTTAAATCCCTGTATTTCAACCCTGCGCTGAAAATACTCGGAAGATTCGGTCAGGCGCTCAAAAATGACATGAAGACGGTTGTTGGTTATTTCTTTTCCATAGGGTGTTACCCGGTTTCTTTCGAAACCATAAAAGTTTCTTTTTCTCACCATAGCCGGATCCATTTCCAAAAAGCGGGCAATACGGTCGATGGCATTTTCGATCACAGCCATTCCTTGTGGGCCACCAAAGCCCCTGAAAGCCGTATTTGGAGGAAGATTGGTTCGGTAAGCTTTGCCGGTTATGCTGATATTCGGGATAAAATATGCATTTTCAGCGTGTAGCATGGCCCTTTCCAAAATGGCAAGGCTAAGATCAGTCGTCGCGCCGGCATCACTGTTCAGCTCAACAATGTAGGCCAGAATCAGTCCTGTCTTGTCGAAACCGATTCGGTATTTTGATAAAAAACGATGCCTTTTACCTGTCATCAGCTGATCATCGTCTCTGAATAAATGCATTTTTACCGGTTTGCCTGTGGCCTGTGCCAGTAATGAAGCCCAGGCTGCCACGTGATTTGCCTGTGTTTCTTTGCCACCAAAAGCTCCGCCCAACCGTTTTACTTCCACATCAACCAGGTGTTTTGGAATGCCAAGAACCTCGGCTACAATTGTTTGTGTTTCTGATGGGTTCTGGCTGGAAGCAAAAACCATCATTTCTTTGCCTTCGCCAGGCACAGCCAAAGCGGATTGTGTTTCAAGATACCAATGTTCTTGAGAACCTGTTTCGAGTATCCCATCAAAGGTATATGGTGCTAAATTGATTGCGCTTTCAGCATCACCTGAACGGATAAATGCCGGTGGAGCTATCAGCAACTCTTTCTCGATGGCTGAATGCAGCGACAATGTTGCTTCCAGTGGTTCAATTTGAATGCGGATCATTTTCTCTGCTCTGATGGCAGCATCCATTGTTTCGGCAGCAATGAGCAGGATGGCCTGTCCGATAAACATCGTTTCGGGCCAGGCCAGGCATGGTTCGTCTTTAACGACAGGACCCATCTGATTGTGTCCGGGAATATCTTTTGCCGATAATATCGCTGCAACATCCGGCATGTTAAGCGCCTCTGAATAATCAAGTTGAGTGATTATTCCATGTGCCAAAGGGCTGTAAACTACCCTGCCAACAAGTTGTGATGAACTGATTTCCATGTCGTTCACAAAAACCGATTGTCCGGTTACATGACTTTCGGCACTGTTGTGTCTGATTGTAACTGTTTTCATTGGCCTTCGTTTTGGGTATCGTAAAAAAACCTCAGGAGAAGATTTTTTGCTGCCTGAATTCGAAATTCAGCAGATGCCCTGACATCGCTCAAGGGGCTGAAAGCATCATTAATGCCGGCTGTTGCTTGCTTGACGTGTTCTTCATTCCAGGGCTTACCAATCAGGGCTGATTCAAGACTGGTAGCTTTTTGGGCTGTGGCAGCCATTCCTCCGTAAACAATGTTTAGTTTATCAACCAGACCATCAACCAACCTCAGTGAAAAAGCAACACTGAGGGTTGAGATGTCCATTTGGTCGCGCTTCGATATTTTATAGGCACGGATCAGCTGTTGGGCTAATGGCTTGGGGAAAATAACCGCGGTAATGATTTCATCTGCTTTTAAATCCGTTTTACGGTAACCTTTAAAAAGTTCGTTGATTGGGATCACACGTTCTGCATCAGCCGATTGAACCTTTACGCCTGCTTCACAGGCCATCAACAGGGGAAGTGTATCACCGATGGGAGAAGCAGAAGCAATATTTCCGCCCAGGGTCGCCTTGTTTCGGATTTGTTTAGATCCAAAAACATCGAGCATGCGACTCAAAGCAGGCAAGTGCGGCCGGCTTCGTTTACGCAGTGTTTCAAGATCGATTCCAGCACCGATAGTGATCGTATTCTCCTCTTCAAGCCAATAGTTAAGGGAGGAAACAGCACTCAGATCCAATATTTTTGTCAACTTCTCGTGTTTTTTCGTTTGCCGGAGTGCTAAATCTGTCGCACCCGAAGTAATCAAAGCATCGGGATGAAGATTTCGAAGCTTCAATGCATCTTGAAGCAAAAAGGGTTTCAGGTAAACTTGGTCTGCTGTTTCAATCAGAATGGGTTGGCTGTCGGCCATGATCTTGTTGAGCTGACTGATTGTATTTGTCTCTGAAACCGAAAACTGATCAGGTTTTCCATTGAAGTCTGCTATCGTCTTTGCGGCATCGAGTATTGATCTGTAGCCCGTGCACCTGCATAAATTGCCGGTTAGCGATTGTTTAATTTCCTCAATCGGAAGCGCAGAAGGTTCTTTGTAAATGCCAAAAAGTGACATAACAAACCCTGGAGTACAGTAACCGCATTGACTTCCATGATGATCGATCAGTGTCTGTTGAACCGGATGCAACCGGCCATCATGGGCAAGATGCTCCACAGTTAGCAATTGTTTGCCGTGAATCATCGGCAGGAAAAGCAAACAGCTGTCAACAGTCTGATAAACCAATTTGTTTTCTGAAGCTGTTGCTGTTACTACTGTGCAGGCACCGCAATCACCCTCTGCACATCCTTCTTTCACCCCTTTTAAGCGGGCATGAGTCCGCAGATAGTTCAGCACGGTGGTGGTAGGCCCCGGGCTTTCAGGTTTGCTGAAATCAATCTCGGTGAGCCGGTTGTTCAACAAGAAAAGGATGTTTTGCCTTGTTTTACTCATGTGCTGAGTTTTTTGTTTTTAACATCGATCAGCTTAGCCAGTATGCTGATGGCAATTTCTGCCGGTGTTTCGGTCGCAATCGGAATGCCAATGGGCATGTCGATCAAAGGGAGGATGTGTGCGGGGATCGTAGCTGTTTCGATGGCACGCCTTTTTATTTCTTCCACCTTTCGCCTGCTACCGATCATTCCAAGATAGGCATACTGTTGTGTTGCACATTGAATAAGCAGGGTCTCGTCTGTGGCGTGATTGGGAGTTGTTATCACGATATAAATATTTTCATCAAAGATAAGGTCATGTAATGCTGTAAGATAAGGTGAAACAATCCCTTTGGAACCGGGGCCGTTTATCGTGGCAATTAAGTCTTCCCGGGGGTCAATCACAAGGGTCGAGAAACCCAAACCAGGGGCAAGTTTGGCCACGGCTTGCCCGACATGACCGGCTCCGAAGACAATAAGCCTTGGAATAATGCCCAAAGGTTCGATGTAAACCTGCATCTTGCCTCCGCACGACATTTTCAAATCTTCACTTAAATTAAACGAAACCATAATTGGTTTACCAAGGCTGAGTTGTTTTTGAGCCAGACCAATCACTTCAAGTTCAACAGCGCCACCACCAATGGTTCCTTTGCTGCTGCCATCACTATATACCAACATTTTGGATCCTGCCTTGCCAGGCCCAGAGCCTATGGTCTCTGTAACAATACACAAGGCGGCCTTATTGTGTTGCTTAATGGATGTAAGTGCTTCTTCCAGAATATCTTGCATAATTTATCTGTTTATTTTACTCCCACATTTGCCAGATCTTTCGAGCCAGGTTCAATGAAATAATACTATTAATCTGTTTTGTGTTTGTCATCTAAAGTTGTTTTACGAATGAAACAGCCGTATGTTTCAATGACTGGGCGGTTCTTTTCGGTAAATACACCTTTGATTTATACCTGTTTCACGCTGGATTAATTACATTTTGAACAATCTCTGGCAAATTTTTGAAAAGCACCAGATTTGTCGCAATGGTAAGCCAAACAACTATTTGCTTTAATTTTGTCAGATGGCAAAGAAGAAATTTTATGTAGTATGGTCGGGCAGAAAAACAGGTGTTTTCACAAGTTGGGATGCCTGTCAGGAGCAGGTTGAATCGTTTGGAGGAGCCCGGTATAAGTCATATCCCGACAGGGAAACAGCTGAAGAAGCCTTTCGGTCAGGTCCGCCGGCGAAAGAACTGGCTTCGGAACCAAAAAAGGCATTACGGATCTATTCCACGCAACCATTGCCCGATTCTATAACCGTTGATGCTGCTTGCTCGGGCAATCCGGGGGATATGGAATATCGGGGCGTTTACACAGCAACCGGTACCGAGATCTTTCGAAGTAAAGTTTATCCCTTGGGAACCAATAATATAGGTGAATTTCTAGCGCTTGTTCATGCACTCGCCTGGATGCAACAAAAACAACTTTCATTGCCTGTTTACAGCGATTCTAAAATTGCGATCAGCTGGGTGAAAGCAGGGAAAGCACGCAGCAAACTTGAACCTCAGAAAAAAAACGAAGCTATTTTTGATCTGATCATGCGGGCCGAAAAATGGCTCGCTTCCAATACAATCAAGGTCCCCATTCACAAATGGGATACCGCTGCCTGGGGAGAAAACCCAGCAGATTTTGGAAGAAAATAAAGGTAAAAAAATCAATCGTGGTGGTAGGGCTCACCTTTAATGATGGTCAGCGCCCTGTAAAGCTGTTCCAGAAAGACTAGCCGAACCATCTGATGTGAAAATGTCATGGGTGAAAGCGATAGTTTTCGATGTGCGGCAGCATATACGGATGCAGAAAAACCATAAGGTCCTCCAATAACAAAGACAACCCTCTTTGTCATCGTAAGTTTTTTCTTTTCAATATATTGAGAAAATTCTCTGGAAGAAAATCCCTGACCAGTTTCATCCAACAAAACCAATTCGTCGCCTGGTTGAAGCTGGCTAAGAATCAGGTTGCCTTCCATCGTTTTCTGTTGTTCAAAACTCAGATTTTTACGGTTTTTCAGATCTGGGATTACCCGCCACTCAAAGGGTATATAAAAACTTATCCTGCTCAAATATTTTTGAATGCCCGTTTCAAGGTAGTTTTCGTCAGTTTTCCCGATAGCCAGCAGCATCACTTTCATTCTTAGAAACTTGTTAGGTTGTCTGAAGTCTTTTTCTGAACGAAGATAAAATCTTTTTGCCTCTTGAGCGAATGCCGGCTGAGCTGTAGTCCATTAGAGAACTGATTTGTTGTTCTAATTCAGGGATAAGATCAGGTTCGCGGAGTGCGATCCGGTATAAAATCTGCATGGCATTAGCTCTGACAGCAACAGCATATTTTTCGGAAACCATCCATTCAAGACAGGGTTCAAACAACATTCCCTGCTGATCTTCGCTGAAGCTGAAGCCATCAATCATGCGGAGCAGATTCCGTCTGACGCTGTCGTCGGATGTGCTTAAGACAGCCTCAATAATTTGATTTTGAATCTCAATAAAAAAGGATTGATCGGCATCCCACAAATGGGTTAAAAGCCATGAAGCTTTCATGGCTTCAGCCTTTTGGCCGTTTTTAAGCAGGTCGATCACCCATTCGATCAACTCAGGCCGTTGTTTGACAAGACTAACGAGCGACAAGATGTGATTCCGCGAAAGCGGCATCATCAACAAATTGTGAAATTCAGTTTTTTCTGTTTGATGAATCATTGCATGCTTTTCATCACATCCATTCCACAATTTCATCCAGTGGTTTGCGGGATTTCTGTCTCACTACAGGCTTGCCGTCCGGAAAATAACCGATCGGAGTCATGGCAAAAACAACCTCATCGTCCTTGAGAGCCAAAGCCTGTTGCATGATGTGCGGATCGAATGCAGCAATCCAACAGGTGGAAAGTCCTTCAGCATGAGCGGCAAGCACCAGGTGGTCCATTAAAATGGTGAGATCGGTTTCAATGGCATTGTAGCCATCCACCGATCTGATCCAGGCTTGTTCGGGATATCCTTTAACCACCAAAACAGTGTTGACTTCCCTGAACCAGGGAGCAGCATAAGCTTTTTGAAGATGATTTAAAACCACTTCTGACTGCACCACCACAATTTTCCAGGGTTGTCGGTTGGATGCTGAGGGAGCCATGCGCCCGCTTTCGAGCACCCGTAACAAGGTTTCTTTCTCCACAACGCGTGATGCATCATAGTTTCGTTGACTGTAGCGTGATGTCGCCAGGGATAAAAAATCTGTCATTGCTAAGGTATTCTGCCCGATGAAGGAGCTGATTTGAGAGTGGCTAAATAACAAAAAAAGCCTGATAATACAGCCTGATAACTGAGATTTTTATCTGTAAGATTTATCGAAAATTGTGTGTCCGATTCTTCACTTTTGGATCAGTACAGGCTTTGAATCAGGTACCGAAATCGTCAGACATTTAAAAATGCTACTTTTGCATCCAATAATTCGAATATCATCATGGAGGAAATCCGGACAAACATACTCTTGAGAAAACCCGAATGGCTCAAAACAAAAGTACCGGCAGGGAAAACATACCTTTCAGTTCGCGAAATTGTTGAAACGCACAAACTACATACGATTTGCACCAGCGGCCATTGTCCCAATATGCACGAATGCTGGGGGCGCGGTACTGCCACACTGATGATTCTGGGCGATATTTGCACCCGCTCCTGTGGTTTTTGCAACGTTAAAACCGGGCGACCTAAACCGGCCGATCTGGAAGAACCAAATCGGGTGGCCGATTCGGTTAAAAAAATGCACCTCAAGCATGTTGTGCTTACCTCGGTCGACCGCGACGACATGAAAGACGGCGGAGCGGCCATCTGGGCCGCGACCATTCAAGCCATTAAACTCCAAAGTCCTGGAACGACAATGGAAACGCTAATTCCCGATTTCGATGGCAAAGAAGACCTGATCAGTCAGGTGATAGAAGCAGGTCCGGAAGTGATTTCCCATAACCTGGAAACAGTCAGGCGAATCACCCCTTGGGTGCGAAGCCGCGCCAAATATGATCTCAGCCTTAAAGTGCTTCAATTTGTGGCCTCTTCTGGCGTTGTTGCCAAATCGGGCATCATGCTGGGTTTGGGTGAAACGGAAGCAGAGGTTTTAGAAACAATGGACGACTTGAGACTGGCCGGGGTTCATGTAATGACCATCGGACAATATCTTCAGCCAACAAAAAATCACCTGCCGGTTAAGGAATTTATTCATCCTGAACAATTTAAGTTTTACGAAACAGAAGGGCTTAAACGTGGATTCCGGCACGTAGAAAGCGGCCCGATGGTTCGCAGTTCTTATCATGCCGAAAAACACATCCTTTGAAAGTGCCCGTGGAAATCTGTTTTAAGGACCTGGGGTTGATGGATTACAAAAAAACCTGGGACTATCAGGAGGAATTGTTTGCCCTAATGATGTCAGCAGTTGCCGGTCAAAGTGATCAGCCGGCAAAGGCGGGCACTTTACTTTTTGTCGAACATCCCCCTGTTTATACACTGGGCAAAAGTGGTTCAGCCGACAATCTGCTCGTGAATGAAGCCTTTCTTCGCAGCAAAGGCGCATCGTTTTATCAGATTAACCGTGGTGGCGACATCACCTATCACGGCCCGGGCCAATTGGTGGCTTATCCCATCTTCAACCTGGGGGTTTTTCATCTTGGTGTGCGCGATTACGTAAACAAACTTGAAGAAGTAGTAATAAATTGTTTGCAGAAATATGGCGTATCAGCCGGAAGGCTTGATGGCGCTTCAGGCGTTTGGCTTGATGCAGCAATACGCGAAAAATCAAGAAAAATCTGTGCTGTAGGCGTACGGGCCAGCAGAGGCATCACCATGCATGGGTTTGCTTTTAATGTGAATACAGATTTATCCTATTACAACTGGATTAATCCCTGTGGTTTTACTGATCGCGGCGTAACCTCACTTGAAAAGGAAATGGGTCATAAGATTGATTTCGAACAGCTTAAAACAGATGTCAAGCACAGCTTCGAAATGGTATTCGGTCTTGACACCTATACTTTATCCTGAGATTTCAGCCAGTACAACATGCGACTGCAAACCCCTGAAACCGGGCAAGTGCAAGCGGTAATAAACAATCATTTGTTCGATGAGTTGCCGGCGCATCGATCGTTCGATTCGGTTTGCCGACAGGCGATCAAGTGGAGTTTGACAAAACTGGTAAAATGTGGTGCTTTCGTCCTGTGTCATTGCGTGAAAAACCGAAGGATGATTCACCTTGAAAACACCATCAAGCATATCGAAGACCTGGCCCTGTTCAAACCCGCTGCTTTTGGGATAAAAGCCAAGGTACCGGCTCAGTTCAACCATAAAGTAAAGCGGAAACGAGGCAAAGCTCTCGTGCTGAAGGTCGAGCCATTGTATTGAGTTATGGACAAAACGATACAAAGTTGGATTGGGGTTGCTTTCCACGATTGTTTTATATAGCAGTTCGCTCATAAAAAGGACGACCGCATTTTTTTTAATGTCCGTATGGAGGCTTGCAAATGGCACATCGATAGCCACTTCCGTCATAAAATGGAGGTCTCGGCCGGGTTTAATTCTGGCATTGAAAGCAATGAGCGTCAGGGGTTGAAAAAAAGCAGGTTTAAATCGGGAATGCTTCCCTGAGGCACCTTTAATCATAAACGAAAGCAACCCATGGGTATCCGTAAAAACTTTTACAATCAGGCTCGTGTCGCCATACCTGAGCTGCTGCAAAACGACGCCTTTGCTACTGTCGGTCATTGTTTTCGCATCATCATCACCTTGGTTACCAAGGTTTCAACGCCAGTGTTGTCGGTGATAAAGACCAGGTAAATACCCGGTTTCACATGTTGTCCGTTCAGGATTTTCCCATCCCAGATAGCCTGACCGCCTTCAGAACGGGTTTGAAAAACAAGGTTACCACTTAAGTCGGTAATTTTAACAATGGCATCCTGAACCATTCCTTTGATGGCCACGGGACCACTGTATTCAGATCTTACAGGATTGGGATAGGCATACACATCCTCATTCACAGGGCCTGGTGTGGTGGCATTTCCTTTAAAAGAAATGATGCCATTGGGGGTTCCAAAAAACACTTCTCCGTCTGCCGTGATGGCAATGCTGTTGACGGTGTTTGACAAAAGCGGACTGTTGTCGGTGTTGAAATAATAGATTTGTTCCAGGCCATCTTTCGACATCAGAAAGGCTCCGTTCTCAGTGCCAAACCATTTTTTATTTGATCCGTCGATGGCCATGCAAAGGATTTTTTCGCTACCAAGCAAAAAATCGGCCTGACCGGTTCCATCATTTCTGGGAACCAGGATTTGCTGTGCATCATAATTGGCACCTGTTTCAAAAATTCTTTCGGGGCTGTAAACAATGGCCGGACCTTTGTCTGTGCCAATCCACACTGCGCCATCAGCATCAACGGCCAGAGAAAACACCGAGTTACCGGGAATGTTTCCGGTTCCGGGGCTGTTGGTAAGTATTTTTAACCGATCATCGGAGGTATCATCGAGGGTGTTGTTGTCGTTGAAAACCATCACAGGTCCTTCAGAACGTCTGAGAATCCATTTATGGTTGTTTTTGTCAACGATCATATTACCAATGTCGGTGCCGCTTGCCCCTGAGCCGAGGTAAAATGATTTCCAGCTTCCGTCTTTTTTCATTACCGAGAGCAGATTGGTGGTTCCGGTATTGGCCACCCACAAATTTCCCGAAACGTCAAAATCGAGGCCACTCACATTCACCAGGCTTGGATCGGCAAGCCACGGACGCAAACTGCTGTTGTGGCTTGAAAAAATGTCGCTTTTTGTATAATCCGTAAAGGCGATCACACCTTCCTGCCAGGTACCTATATAGGCCTTTCCCGGGTTAAGTGCCTCAACGGCTACACTCACAAAGTCGCTGATGGTATCGAATCCACTTGTATTGGAGCTGTTGTGGGTAACCCACTTATCCCCGTCGAATGAAAAAACACCATCCGTCATATATCTTTTTCCCCAGTCATTCCGGCGGCCACCCGAAGCAACCCACACACTGCCGCCTGCTGCTTTCATCTCATATACATTGGTAGTACCGGGACCGTTGGGCAAAAACTGCTCGGCACTGAAACCGTTGTTGTGAACCCTAAGTAAACCCCGTTTTCGGTCGCCGATCCAAATTGCTTCCTCATTTTCAAACAAACCGGCCAAAGGTTCAATAAAATTGCCTTCGGGTTGGAAAATGGTCAGCAGTTGTTGCATCTGAGCGTTATAAACAAAAACGTTGAAGTGGTTAACAATCACAAAATGATCATTATAAGCTCTAAACTGTCTGTGCAGGGAGGTATTATTTTTTTCGAAATAATTCCAGGCTGATCCGTCAAATACAAACATTGTATCTGCATCGTAGGCTCCCCTGCTGTAGTTGAGGTAAAGTTTGTTTCCAAAATGCTCGATCAGGTTGTAGTTTAAATTAGGATGTCTCAGCCGGGTATCTTTGGTCCATTGGTTAAAATCAGCCAGGTTTGGGCTGTTGAGTGGGGCATAGTAAACCCCGTTTTCGGTGGCAGCATAAAGCGTATTGTCCAGAACGGCCAAATCTCTGACATTGATAAAACTGCCTTGCGGACCGATAAAATAAGTGTCGTACACTTCTTCTCTTTCGATATCAATCACTACTATACCAAATCCACAAGCCAGGTAGGCATATTTTTCGATAAAAAGAATGTTGTTAATCGTTTTATTTCCAACAAGTTCCTTATTTTTAATATCGCTGAGGTTTGTAACACCATCTTCCCTGATGAGGTCGATATTGGTATTGCTGTAGGCTACTAGCAAGGTTTGTTCCTGCTGATGATAACTGATTTTGCTGATGCCGATGTCACTCAGTCCATTTACTTTGTTTTTGAGTTGAAGGCTGTTATCAGCCTTGTCATAAACGAAAAGGTCGTAAGGTGTCGCAGCATATACCTGACTGCCGGCCAGTTCCACATCAATCACCCGTTGATAAGGAAGATGTGTGCGCCATTGGCCGATGCCAATGCCCTGCGATTGTACTCCAATAGCAAAAAAAAGCGCTGAAAAGGTGAAAACAAATGAGCGAAAGAGATTCATATTGAATTGCTTATGTTGTCAATCTGGTGTATTAGGGGAAGAAAGTTTCAACCAGGATGGGTAAAATTTACATTGCACAAATGGTATTCTGTTTTTTAAGTAAAGCCTGATTCGTTGAAATAACTTTAAAAACGCCATTTTATTGTGTTTTAAATACTTTCGGATAAGGCAACCTCAGCATCAGGTTGAGGCTGATGTTCAGCATGCTGATTTTTCGGTGATCGGTGCGCAGATTGCCATCAGGAGTTTGAAAACGGAAAGCTGCAGCAGAACGCATGAAATCAGCTGTAAGACCCAGTTCATAAAAGGGTGTAATCTCGTAACTAACTGTGGTTGATACTCCCCAGGCAAAACTTCTGTCGAGGGTAGTCGTTATTTCAAAAAATTCGGGGCCTGTCAGAAAATATACCGGTTTGTAAATTTGGTGAGGGGTTCGGCTACCAAAATACCCTGCCATTGCAGCCGCCTGTAGGTTGAAGCGGTGAGAAAGTGCTGTATTGTAGGTCGGGCCTGCTAAAAAAGTCAGTATGCGGTAGGGCTCACTGCGGATTGTTACATCAAGCAGAAATGGATCAGCCTGCACTTTTTCATAGCCGAGGTAGCCAACATCCACGTTGTGGAGGTTAAATCCTGCCAATGCAATCAATCCCCAATGATTGGTAAAATCGATACTCGCAGCAACAGAAGCGGAAAATCCTGCTGTTGTAAAACAACCATCCTTAAGACGCGGCGCGGCATATTCCAGCAACGGCACCGAAGTGCCTGAACGTAGCTGCAAAAAGACTTTCTTTTCTGCCGCAGACAGGGTCAGTGAAGCCAAACATAATACAATCAAACTCAATATTCGCATGCTTTTTCTGTTGAAAAAGCGAAAGTAACAAAAAGTGCCATGCCGCTTCAACATTGCTTTTCTCAAACAAAAAGTAACAACACTTAAAACATTGGAAGTTCGGCAGATAAATCAATGCAGATTTATTGCTTATCGTATTTTTGTAAAAAATACACCCTTATGGCCACTGAACACGATCTTGGAGGACAATTTGAAAGGCTCAAAGCCCAAAATCTTGAAAGGCTCAAGGAGCTGGCCATCCTCAACCGGACCTCACACATCATCAGAGAAAACCGCCCGCCCGAAGAAACACTCAAACACATTGCCATGATCCTGCCCGACGGCTGGCAATATCCCGAATCAACAGGTGCGCGGATTATGTATGACGGACAGTTTTACCTTTCAGCCAATTTTAAGCTAACCAACTGGAAACAGATTCAGGAATTTTCAACCATCGACGACAAAAAGGGATTCATCGAAATCATTTACACCAAAGAATTTCCCGCAGCTGACGAAGGTCCGTTCTTGGCAGAAGAACGCGACCTGATCTTTAACCTCGCCAATATGATCAGTGGTTATATCAACTCGTTCAAAGGGTTGAGAATCATCGAAAAAATAAGTCCGAAAGAAAAATCCAGCCAACCACTGAAATCCCTTGCTGAAGCCATCCCGGGAAGAAAACTGCTTCAGCTGTTTTTGAATAAAAACAATGCCGACAGAGACATTTATCACGATTTGATGACCTTTAAGGTAAAGGAGATCATGTTGATTTCAAATCTTTACGATGCCTACTCAATCGAACGTGAAGGTCGTTTCTCCGAACATGTTCTGGGACATTATCACCAGCTCAATCTGACATCGGTGCCCCGTATCACCGGTGTGACAACAGCTACAGAAGCCTTCGAAATGCTGCAGTCGAAATATTACGACCTGATCATCTTTATGGTGAGTGTGGATAAAAAAACACCCGTCGAACTTAGCAGAAAAATCAAAAAAGATTTCCCAAATCTGCCGATTTTCTTTTTGCTTAACAGCAATGCCGACATTGCTTACTTCAGTAAAGTGAGTCGCGAAACCTTTTCGATCGACCGTATTTTTACCTGGAATGGCGATTCGAGCGTGTTTTTCAGCATGATTAAAATGGTGGAAGACAGGATCAATGTGGTCAACGACACCAAAATCGGGCTCGTGAGGGTAATCCTGCTCGTTGAGGATTCACCCATGTATTACTCGCGTTACCTGCCCATGCTCTACAAAATTGTGATGGAGCAAACCCGTCGTATCATCGATGATGTAAGCACTGACGAACTCTATAAAGTACTCAGAATGAGGGCTCGGCCCAAAATATTGCTGGCCAGTAATTATGAAGAAGCCTGCCAGATTTTGCTCAAATACCGCGAGTATATGTTGTGTTTGATTACTGATATCCGTTTCGACAGAAAAGATGTCAAAGACGACACTGCCGGCATCGAACTTGTAGAATATGCCAAAAACCTCATTCCTGACCTTCCCGTGATTATCCAGTCAAGCGATGCGGAAAATGTTCAGATTGCCTATCGCTACAAATCAACTTTTATTGACAAGAACAGCGAAACGCTTTCGCAGGATTTTCAGAGTTTCATTACGCATTTTCTGGGTTTTGGAAACTTCATCTACCGTGATCAGTTTGGCAATCCGATCACGCAGGCACGAACCCTAAAAGAATTTGAGCAAAAGTTGCGCACCATACCCAATGAATCGTTGATTTACCATGCACAACGCAACCACTTCAGCCTTTGGTTAATGGCTCGTGGCGAAATCAGGGTGGCCAAAATCCTGAATCCAAAAAAAGTAGCCGATTATGATAATCCCGAAGACCTCCGTCATGAGCTGTTGCAGATGATTCAGCGTTTCAGAAACGAACAGGATACCGGTAAAATCGTACCCTACGACGAGGAAGCGCTCACCAACGACAAAAACATTGTGAGCCTTTCGGAAGGCTCACTGGGCGGCAAAGGCCGTGGCCTGGCTTTTATCAATACGCTGATTCACAATTACGACTTCGGACAGCATGTGCCCGACATCAACATCCGTACACCAAAAACTTCGCTCATTGGAACCGAAGAGTTTAGTCTTTTCATGGAACGAAACAAACTGCATGATTTTGTGTTGGGTGAGACAGATTATGAAAGAATCAAACGAACCTTTATTCAGGCAAAACTTACGCCAACCTTGATCCGTCGGCTCAGAACCTTACTAAAAGTAATCCGCAAACCTTTGGCTGTGAGATCGTCCGGTCTTTTTGAAGACAGTCTTGCTCAGCCTTTTGCCGGTATATTTGAAACTTATATCCTGCCCAACAGCCATCCCGACCTCGAAATCAGACTGCAACAACTTACCGATGCCATTAAGCTGGTATTTGCTTCGGTTTTTTCCGATATTGCCAGGGGCTATGTCAATGCCATCAATTACAGCATTGATCAGGAGAAAATGGCTGTGGTTATTCAGGAACTTGTGGGTAAACAGTTTGGCCGGTACTATTATCCGCATGTGAGCGGGGTGGCTCAGTCATACAATTATTATCCTTTTGCCCATATGAAACCCGAAGAGGGTTTTGCCATCGCAGCCATCGGCTTGGGAAAATATGTGGTTGAAGGTGATAAAGCTTACCGGTTTTCGCCCCGGTACCCTACCCTCGACATCAATTCACCCAAAGACCAAGTGAAAAACTCTCAGGTTAGTTTTCTTGCTGTAGATCTTGAGTGTACCGACCCTCAACTGCTTGATGGTGATATGGCCGGGCTAAACACCCTCGACCTGAGTGCTGCTGAGGCACATGGCTCGTTGCGTCATTGCGCCTCGGTGTACAATCCCGACAACAACACCATTTATCCCGGCATCAGCAAAGCCGGCACGCGCATCGTGAATTTTGCCAATATTCTGAAATACAATTACACCCCACTTGCTCAAACCCTCGAAATTGTGCTCGACGTTGTAAAAGAAGCCCTCGGAACCGCGGTTGAAATTGAATGGGCTCTCGACCTCGACCGGGACGAAAAAGGGAATTGTTCTTTCTACCTGCTTCAAATCAAACCCTTGCTTGGCAGTGCTGACGATTATGTTGTGAACATGGATGAGATCAATGCTGACGATATTTTGCTGTATTCTGTCAAGGGAATGGGTAATGGCGTGATCAGAGATATCAAAGACGTCATCTATGTTGATCCTCAGTTGTTTGACAAACGATTTACCGAAGAAATGGCCAAGGAAATCACCCAGCTGAACGATCAAATGGTGACACAGCACAGGCCATATATCCTTATCGGCCCAGGACGATGGGGCACCCGGGATCGCTGGATAGGTATTCCTGTCAACTGGCCGCAAATCAGTCAGGCCAAAGTGATTGTGGAAACCAGTCTGGAAGATTTTCCACTCGATGCCTCATCCGGATCTCACTTCTTTCACAATGTAACCTCCATGAATGTTGGATACTTTACGGTACAACCGGAGCTTTCAAAGAGCAGTATCAACTTTGAAATGTTGGCCAATCAGCAACTTATACAGCAAACCCGTTTCTTCAAGCACGTTCGTTTCGATGATTACCTCACGGTGAGAATGGATGGAAAAAAACGCATTTCAGTTATAACAACAAAGTCCTAAGCACTTTTAATCATCCTGATGAATACGTTTCGCAAAATGCCAAATGGCTTGAGAAGTGGTTTCAGCTGCTTCTTCAAAGCCCATGTGCCCTACGTTTCCAAGAAGCAGTAATTCGGCATGGGAGGGTAATGCAACTTGGGCAAGGATGCTTGCAAATGGCATCCTGTTGTCGTTTTTACCCAGGATAAACAATACCGGCACCTTGATGTCAGATAACAAAGCTATCTGACTTTCACGGTCTCGCAATCCTGCGATAGCTGCTTTGATGGCCAAAGCTGATTGTGAAAGGGCGATCGTTTTTATTCGTTCAACCCTGTCAGGGTTGGAATGCACAAAATCAACATCAAACAAACCCTCAATGAATTGATCCACAAAAGCTGTATGATCCCTGTCGACCGCTGCAATGGCAGTAGTCCTGGCTGCCCTGGCTGCATCATTGTCGGGCATACCATGCGAGTGAAACAAAATCAAGCCACTGATCCTTCCGGGTTTTTGTCTGGCCAGCTCAAGGGCAACATATCCACCCATTGAGTGCCCAACAAGCAGGACTTTTTCAATCTGTTCGGCTTCCAAAACCATCTCAACTATCTTGGACATCAGCCACATAGGATGTTCATCAGCCAGCTGTTCCGATTGACCGAAGCCAGGTAAATCAATGCTGATTGTTGTAAAATCCCGGATGAAAGCAGGGATAAAATTTTGCCAAACCCTTCGATCCATCGGGAAACCATGAATAAAAATCAGGGCTGGTCCGCTTCCCTCAACCTCATAAGCAATCTGTTGATTTTGAAATAAAACCGATTTCATAAAGTTAATTTATTTGACAAAATTACACTTTTGACCTTTATAGTCGTCATAGTGCGGCAGGAGTGCGTTCTCCGGCCAAGGGAAAATCTTCGTTTCTTTGCCTTAGAATCAACATCAAAATGGAAACAATCCGACACATTTTCCGCATCGGCCACGGCCCTTCGAGCAGTCATACCATGGGGCCTTCAAGAGCTGCCGAGCTTTTCAAAAACCGGACAGCTTCAGCCGTTTCTTACAAAATAACACTCTATGGAAGCCTTGCAGCCACCGGAAAAGGCCATCTCACCGACCAGGCCATCGAGCAGATGCTGGCACCAAAAAAGGTAATTTTTATTTGGGAGCCTCAAACATTTCTGCCACGGCATCCCAACGCCATGAAACTCGAAGCCCTTGATGCAGAACAAAACACTTTTGATGAATGGACGGTTTACAGCATCGGAGGCGGCGCAATCACCAACGAAACAGAAGCTGAATCAATAGAAAGGGTTTATCCGCTCATCCACATGAAAGATATTTTGAAGTGGTGCGAGGAAAACGGAAGGCAT
>JANJXG010000144.1 GCA_024709145.1 Bacteroidales bacterium
TTGTTTTTCTTTTGTTTTTTGTGTGTTTTACGGAGGTGCTGCTTCAACCGACGGAGCATACATCACAGGTGGCACACAGGACAACAGTGTTCTGCGCTTCAAAGCAACAGGCACATGGAGCGGCAAAGACAACTGGTTTCAAAGGGCTACCGGCGATGGTGGACGTATAGCCATTGATCCAATTGATAATCAGATACATTATAGCGAATCAATTCATTTAAAAATCTACAAATCAACCGATGGAGGAGAAACTTTTGTAAAGGGCTTCAACGGTTTGATGGATGCAGAAAACGACAGTGCCTTGTTTTTCGCTGCTCCTTTCAAGCTCGATCCAACAAATTCTCAGCGGTTGTTAGCTGGCGGAAAGCGGCTGTGGCAAACCCTTGACGGTGCCCAAAACTGGCAGGAACTGGCAGGCAGGCTGGCAGGTGAAAATTATTGTTCGGCTCTTTGCATCGCTAAACAGGATTCTGATATTGTTTGGGCCGGATATGAGGATGGCACGCTGGCTGTCAGCAACAACAGCCTTGACGCAGTACCTGTTTGGACAGTCATCAATAAAGCACCACTTCCTGCCCGATATGTGACCGACATCTGTATCAGCCCGCATAACCGTCAGGAAGTGTTTGTCTCCTACGGCGGTTTCAATGCCGACAACTTATGGTACACCCCCGATGGTGGCACAAGTTGGATCAACAGGTCGGGAAACCGACCAAACAACTTACCTGCTATTCAGATAAACACGATCACAATTCATCCCCGCAACCCAAACTGGGTCTATGTAGGCACCGACATTGGTGTTTTTGCCTCAGAAGACAAAGGCCAGACATGGTCGGTTGATCCCCGCTACGATGCTGCACACAACGAACTACCTGCCAATGTGGAAGTGCACGAACTTTTTTGGCAGGGAAGAGACTACCTTTTAGCTGCCACACATGGCAGGGGAATGTTTCGTGCGATGCCGCTCTACACTCTGTTTGTTGATAAAAACGCCGCTGCAGGCGGCAACGGAACTGAGATTGCCCCCTACCGGACAGTACTGGAAGCAGCCAATGCAGCCGGTCCGGGTGCAATAATTTCCATTCAGGCTGACACCTACGACGAAAACACATTGCTTTTCAGAAAAAAAACACGTGTAATAACCACCAACGGAACTACCATCATCAAGTAAAAAGTGTTAAGAATGAAAAAAAATATTTATTTACTATTACTATTCCTTGCTGTCAGCTTGCTTTTGCCTAGCCAAACCGCTCATGAATCCACCGTTCTGGCTTCAGGTGGCCAAACTTCAACAGCCGGTAACCTGACACACATCGCCGTGATTGGTGAAACAGCCATTGCATTGAACCAAAGCAATCAGCACAATGCCGGTTTTTTATTCAGATTGGGCAACCTGCAGCTCACCGGACTCGACATCGCTTTGTTTCTCGAAGGAGCATGGGACCAAAGCGGAAACATGCACAACAGCTTGCTTACTGCCGGCTTGATTCCTCACACACAACCCTATAACAGAGAGCCGTGGAATTATGCCGGTAATGAATCGGCCGGTGTGATTCCGGCAGGAGTAGTGGACTGGATTCTGGTGGAGCTGCGCGATGCACCAACAGCTGCACAAGCCTTACCGGCAACAATTGTGGAAGGTTGGCCCAAAGCCTTGTTTTTACGTAACGACGGATCAGTGGCCGACACCAATGGAAACGTTCCAACATGCACCTTCAGTGATATCAGCGACAGTCTTTTCGTGGTGATCAGGCACCGCAACCACCTCGCTGTCATGAGCAGTCATGGCCTGACATTGACAGGCAATACCTACAGCTATGACTTCACCGACGGAATTACAAAGGCCTATGGTGGCGAAGATGGGTATAAGCAACTGCAGGATGGAATTTTCGGCATGGCTGGCGGCGATGCCGATGCCGACGGAAATGTCTTCATGAGCGACCGAACCCTCTGGCGCGGCGAACTTGGAACCACTTCGGCTTACCATAGCACCGACTTTGATATGGACGGAAACATCTTTATGAGCGACCGCACCTTATGGAGATCCAACCTGGGGACTTCAAATCCCATTTCAGGCTTTTTCGTTAAACCAAAATTTATATCACAGGTACCCAAATAATCACACATCTCAACCATGAAAAAACTGATACTTATTTGCATTTCCATTGTGCTTTTAATACAGGTCAATGCCCAGCAGCTCAGCTGGAGACTTGCCAACCCCCGCATCATCTTTTCCTCACAGCAGCGCTTTGAGTTCGAGATTCAGGTGAAGGCCACTGCATCAGGTACCTATTATTCTTCAGGTCAGGTGATGCTGAATTTCAACAACGAGGCCATCTCGCACAGCAGCGACCTCCACTGGACAGTGATACCAGCCGGGATTTCAGCACAGACCCATCCCGATGTGGGCAACAAATACACTATCGCACGGGTAAGGAGCGGAAGCTACCCTGGTGTGAAGATGCTTATCGCACTCAGCCCCACAGATGAAGCTGTGCTGGATGAAGCGCCCGGATCGGGCTACCTGGCGCCGCTCACAACCAGTTGGCAAACCTGGGTAAAAGTCCAGTGCCGGATCACTGATGCCAGTGCCGAAACAGGCATTTATTTTGACGAAGCAGGCACCAATGGACAAAACTTTTTTCTTTCAGCACCAGGAACTGAAACAGCCTACTCCTCCCCTTCATTGTATGAGACACTGAACCTGCTCACTGCCAGTCTTTCACGAATCCACAGTCAGGCACATGGCTGGACACAGTATGGAGGAGTTGAGAATGATGTGCCCTTCACCGACTGGAGTGTTGCAGTCAACACCAGTGTGTGGGACGGTGATGCCCAGCTGGCTGCCGGCAATGCCATGATGAATAAACTGCATATCCATGCTGGCGCATCACTTGAACTTGATGATGAAACAAATCTCACAATCGAAGGCATGACCATGAACGAAAGCGGCAACAACGGTTTTATCATGCGTTCGTCAGCCGGTTCGTCAGCATCATTGCTTCACCAGTCCAACCACCTGAGTGCTACTTTTGAACGTTACCTCAGCGGCAACAGCGACCTCACGCAGTTGGCATACCACAATGTAAGCGTTCCTGTTACTTTTGGAGCAATTGCAGGTTTCTTCATCCATTCCTACCTTTACCGTTTTGATGCACAAAACCAAAGCTGGGCCTCAGTGGGCAGCGACATCGGCACACCGCTCAATACCCATGAAGGTTTTCTTGTGTATTATCCATATTCCGATACAGTGTATCAGTTCCAGGGTATGTTGTTCAACGACCAGACAAGCCTGGATGTGGCGTATTTTACCACAGCCGAATCCGAAGGAATGAACCTCGTCCCAAACCCTTTTCCATCGGCCATTGACTGGGAAAATGTGGCTGGCTGGCAAAAAACCAATATCGCCAATTCATTCTGGATTTGGAATCCTGTCCTCAAAAACTATGCCGCCTGGGGCGACGAAACAGGCATAAACGGTGCTTCACAATACATACCTGCCGGACAAGCCTTTTTTGTGAAAGCCACAGCCGACAATCCGGCACTTTCTGTGAGCAATGAGGCACGACTGCATCACTCACAGGCATTTTTCAAGCAAAACGGTGTTTCATCTGCAATACGCATCAAGGCCGTTTCGAACGGATATGGTGATGAAGCCGTGATTCGTCTGAAAGAACAAGCACATCAAGGAATTGATTCACAAGAGGATATACATAAACTCTACGGCTCACCCGAAGCACCTCAAATTTACAGTACAGTAGCAGAGAAAGCCCTTTCTGTAAATACTTTGCCACCACAGGAAGTTGCAAATACCATACCCATTGCATTTCTAATGGACA
>JANJXG010000007.1 GCA_024709145.1 Bacteroidales bacterium
TCACTCTCCACAACCTATCACTCTTCACGCATCAACTCTTCACTCATCACTCTTCACTCGTCACTCTTCACTCATCACCCATCACTCATCACCCATCACTCGTCACTCGTCACCCATCACCCGTCACCCATCACCCGTCACCCGTCACCTTACATCTTCCCCCCTGAACTCTTTCTGAAAACATTGAAACATTTGCCTCTTTATTTGTTATCTGATTGGTGTCTGTCCATGATGTCTGGTGCTTGAGCTTAAAAGTCTGAGGGCAAGGCATGGTTGGAATGAATGGCATGAGTCCCGGATAAGTCGGGATGACTGAGTTGAATATTGTGACTAACAAAGCCATCGGGATGTAAAGACAAGCACAAATTAGAAATACTTACAATGAAGCCACTTACAACCTTAATGAAGCAAAGGATTACCGCAACTGCAATTCTTTTGCTTTTGCTTTTGCTCATGCTCACGGCTGCCACGCTGACGGCACAGGAAAACTCTCAGGCTGCTTTTCAGCAAAGCCGGCAAACCATACACACCGGCATGATGGTGCTGGGTGGCTGGGCAGCTGCCAATATGCTGTGGGGTGCATCTGACTGGGCCCGTCAGCAGGGCAGCGGCAGGTATTTCGGGCAAATGAATTTCTTCTGGAACACCGTAAATCTGGCCATCGCAGGCTATGCCCTCTTTCATTCGGTGCCCGAAGCAGCTGCTGCTTTCGATGTGGCAGAAGCCCTGAAACAACATGAGCGGATTGAGAAGCTGCTGCTTGTCAACAGCATGCTCGATCTGGCTTACGTGGGTGCAGGCTACTGGATGTACAAGTCTGGCAAACCCACGCACAAACGGGCGGAGATGCTGAATGGCTTTGGAAGGGCTGTGATGCTGCAGGGAACGTTTTTACTGGCCTTTGATCTGGTCATGTATGGTCTGATGCGTTCAGCCCGTCCCTTCCCTCTTGCTCATACCAATCTTCAGCTGATGCCGTCAGCCGAAGGACTGCGTCTTGTGTTAAATTTTTAATTCATGAAAATATTACTTACAGGAGCCACCGGCTACATCGCTAAAAAACTTCTGCCATCCTTGCTGTTGGATGGTCATGAGGTGTTTTGCTGTGTGCGCGACAAACGACGTTTCGACAGCAGCCGTTTCGGCGAAGGCAACATCCGCGTGATCGAAGCCGATTTCCTGAAACCCGAAACCCTTGGCGAAATCCCGGAAACACTCGATGCTGCTTATTACCTGATCCATTCGATGTCGTCGAGCATCGATCATTTCGACAGCCTGGAGAAGACCGCAGCCGAAAACTTCTGTCAACGCATGACGACCACTACCGTGAAGCAGGTCATCTACCTGAGTGGAATCAGCAATGCCGAAGGATTGTCGAAACATCTGCAGTCGAGACTCAGTGTGGAAGAAATCCTGTCGAAAGGCAGTTTTGCCCTCACCACCTTGCGTGCCGGCATCATTGTGGGTTCGGGTTCGGCCTCCTTTGAAATCATCCGCGACCTGGTTGAGAAGCTGCCCGTGATGGTGGCTCCCCGTTGGCTCAACACACGAACGCAACCGATTGCAGTTCGCAACATCACCGAATATCTTCATGGTGTGCTCCTCCGCCCCGATACCTACAACCGGAGTTTTGATGTCGGCGGTCCCGAAGTGCTCACCTACCGTGAGATGTTGCTGCAGTTTGCCCGTGTCAGAGGACTGAAACGGCATATTTTCGTCGTACCCGTGATGACCCCCAAACTCTCCTCTTACTGGCTCTATTTTATCACTTCCACCTCCTACAAACTGGCCGTAAACCTAGTCCACAGCATGAAAGTGGAAGTGATTGGCAGGCCCAACGACCTCAGCAACCTGCTCGGCATCAAACTGATCAGCTACCGCGAAGCTGTTGAGATGGCTTTTGGCATCATCGGCAGGCAGGCCGTAAGCGCGAGCTGGACCGATGCCCTCTCGAGTCAGGTGATGGAACAGGGCATCGAAGCCCTGAGTCAGGTGCCCGAACATGGCTGTTATCACGACAAAAGAAGCATCACGGTGAGTGATGAAGAAAAGGTGTTGCACCGCATCTGGACCATCGGAGGGAGAAATGGCTGGTATTATGGCAATTGGCTCTGGAAGGCACGCGGTTTCGCCGACAAACTGACAGGAGGTGTCGGGCTTCGTCGTGGCAGGCGCAATCCTGCGGAGCTCATGGCCGGCGATGCGCTCGATTTCTGGCGGGTGGTGGTAGCCGACAAAAACCAGAAACGGCTGCTCCTTTATGCCGAGATGAAGCTGCCTGGCGAAGCATGGCTCGAATTCGCCCTGCGCGACGGTGTCCTGTATCAAACCGCCACCTTCAGACCTTTAGGCATCTGGGGCAGACTCTATTGGATGGCCGTCTGGCCTTTTCATATCTTCATTTTCGGCGGCATGCTCCGCCATATCGGATACAAATGAACCGGTAAATCAAAGCCCTGAGCCCGAAATTGTGCAGGGCTTTTTTTGCATCCCGCAAAATCACTTTGATTTATAATCATTTATCTCTACTTTTGTACTTCAATCATATTGAAGGCATTTACAAGCAACAATCTCATTATGAGCTACATATCATTTACAAAAACGCAACTTATCAACCTTGAGTTTGCCTTATCCCACGAGCTGATCCGCAGCAACCGGTCGGGAGCCTACTCAAGCACGACCATTGCAAGCTGCAATACGCGCAAATACCATGGATTGCTCGTTGTTCCCCAGCCCTGGCTCGACCACAACAACCACATCCTGTTGTCGTCGCTTGACGAAACGATCATCCAACATGATGAAGAGTTCAATTTTGGTGTCAGGATGTATCCCAACGGAACCTATAATCCCAAGGGGCACAAATATTTAAGGGAGTTCACGGCAGAGCCGATCCCGCGCATCACCTACCGTGTGGGCGGGGTGGTGCTGAGCAAAGAGCTGCTTTTCGCCGAAAACGAACCCCGAATCCTGATCAGATATACCCTTGAAGATGCTCACTCCAGAACAACCCTGCGCCTGAAACCTTTCCTTGCCTTCAGAAACGTGCACCAACTCACACGGGCCAACATCGATGCCAACACCAAATACGAACCCACAGCTCAGGGTGTTTCGTGGCAATTGTACACAGGCTACAGCCGTCTCTTTTTTCAGACTTCAAAGGAACACGAATACACCCATGTGCCCGACTGGTATTACAACGTGGAATACCTGCGCGAAAAAGAAGCCGGACTACCGCATCAGGAAGATCTTTTTGCTCCGGGCTTTTTCGATCTGGAGATTAAAAAAGGTGAAAGTATCATCGTATCTGCCGGCCTCGACGAGGTTAAAGCCGACGGGCTGAAGCGGGCATTTGCCAATGAGCTGAAAAAACGCACCCCGCGCAACAATTACGAAAACTGCCTGATCAATGCCTCGGAGCAGTTTCTTGTGAAATCGAAAAATAAAACCGAGCTGATGGCGGGCTTCCCCTGGTTTGGTACCTGGGGCCGCGACACCTTTATCGCCCTGCCAGGAATCACCCTGAGCAGAGGCGACGAAACGAGTTTCAAAAACGTGCTCGACACCATGATTGCCACTATGAAAGGGCCACTCTTTCCCAATATTGGCCGCGACAACAAACCCGATTACGCTGCTGCCGATGCCCCGCTCTGGTTCTTCTGGTGCCTGCAGGAATATGCATCCTATAAAAATGACACCGCCGAAATCTGGAAAAAATACCGCAAAACCATGCTGGCCATCCTCGATGGCTACCGGCAGGGTACTGACTATGGCATCGCGATGGACGAAAACGGCCTCATCACAGCCGGCGGCCCGGGCATGGCACTCACCTGGATGGATGTGTTCAACAACGGAAAACCCGTCACTGCCCGATCCGGCTATGCCGTGGAAGTGAACGCCCTCTGGTACAACGCTGTTTGCTTTACCCTCAGCCTGGCAAAAGCCTACGGCGACGAAGCCGTGGTGAATGCATGGTCGTGGCTGCCCGATAAATTTGTGGCCGCTTTCAACGCATCCTTTACCAATGACGACCCCGGTGTGCTGGCCGACTTTGTCTTCGAAGGAAAGGCTGATTTCACCATCAGGCCCAATATGCTGCTCGCTGTGTCGCTGCCACATTCACCCATTACCGAAGAAAGGCAAAATGCCATCCTCAAAAGGATCAAATCGGAGTTACTCACCGAACGCGGACTGCGCTCGCTCACCCCAACCCATGTCAATTACAAAGGCGTGTATGCAGGCAACCCCACCGAGCGACACCTGGCCTACCATCAGGGATCGGTATTTCCGTGGCTGCTGTCGCACTTCAGCAAAGCATGGCTCAAAATCAACGGCAAAAGCGGCCTGCCACTCATCGAAGAACTCTACCAGAATTTTGAACCCTCACTCTTTGATGCCGGGCTGGGTACCGTCTCTGAGATTTACGACGGCGATCCGCCTCATGAGCCCAGGGGTGCCATCTCACAGGCCTGGAGTGTTGCCGCACTGATACAAATGAAAAACATGATCGATCAATTAAAGAAATAGCTACGACACCGCTAAAAAATTACTGAAAATGAAGGTATTAATGTTCGGATGGGAATTTCCGCCACACATCACCGGAGGTCTGGGAACGGCCTGTTTCGGCATGACCAAGGGCCTTGTCAAACATGATGTAGAAATCCTTTTCGTCGTACCCAAAGCCTACGGCGACGAAAGTGAAGAAGCCGTGAGAATCGTCAATGCCAGCGATGTTTCCATCGACCTCGACAAGGAAGAGAGCAAAACCTATTGGGAACGCGTTCAGTATATGGAGATTGGCTCCAACATCATCCCCTACGTCGGGCCGGAGTTGTTCGAGACACTGCAGGAAGATGAAAAAAGTGTAACTGAAAATTTCAGGAGTCCGGTCTTCAGTCAGAAATATACTTTTTCAGGAAAATACGGGTCAAACCTGATGGAGGAAGTAGCACGCTATGCCCTTGTGGGATCTGCCATCGCCACCAAACACGACTTTGACGTGATTCATGCCCACGACTGGCTAACTTATTCGGCTGGTGTGGCTGCCAAAGAAACCACCGGTAAGCCGCTGGTGGTGCACATGCATGCCACCGAATTCGACCGCTCCGGCGAAAACATCAACACCGATGTGTATGCCATCGAACGCCGCGGCATGGAAATGGCTGATAAGGTGATCACGGTGAGCAACCTGACCCGCAAAATCGTGATCGAGAAATATGGCATCGATCCGCGCAAGGTGGTCACCGTACACAATGCCGTTGAACCCGTCGACAAGAGTGATTTTGAACTACCCGGAAAACAGGTCAAAGAAAAAGTTGTCACCTTTCTGGGACGCATCACCTTTCAAAAAGGTCCGGAATATTTTGTTGAGGCAGCCCGTAAGATCATTCAGAAGGACGACAACGTACGTTTCGTGATGGCCGGCACCGGCGACCTGCTCAACAAAATGGTGCTGCGGGTGGCACAGCTTCGGATCGGACATAAATTTCATTTCACCGGCTTCCTCAAAGGTGATGATGTGGATAAGATGTTTGCCATGTCCGACGTATTTGTGATGCCTTCCATCTCCGAACCCTTTGGTATCGTGCCACTTGAGGCCATGCGGTCGAATGTACCGGTAGTCATCTCCAAACAATCTGGCGTAGCCGAGGTGCTCAAGCACGCCCTCAAAGTCGATTTCTGGGATGTCGACGGCCTGGCCGATGCCATCTATGGCCTCTGTCATTACGACGCCCTGTCGAAAACCTTTATCAGTCATGGCAAGGAGGAAGTTGACAACCTCAAATGGGAACATGCCGCCAAACACATCAAAAAAGTTTATGAATCGGTACTGCAATAAACCATAAGCACAACAAAC
Organism: Bacteroidales bacterium; assembly: GCA_024709145.1. Taxonomy (GTDB): domain Bacteria; phylum Bacteroidota; class Bacteroidia; order Bacteroidales; family F082; genus JALNZU01. Next base: position 5,855 of record JANJXG010000007.1, read on the forward strand.
AACAGGATATAAAACGCAAGAATATGAAATCTATCTGCTTTTACTTTCAGGTACATCAGCCCTTTCGACTGCGCACCTACCGTTTTTTCGATATCGGAAAGAATCATTATTATTACGATGAGTATTTCAACCGGATGATTATGAGAAGGATAGCAGAAAAGTGCTACCTGCCGATGAATGCCATCCTGATGGATCAGATCAAGGAATTCGGGGCTCAGTTTAAGGTGAGTTTCTCTATTTCGGGCATCGCCATCGATCAGATGGAGTTGTATGCTCCTGAAGTACTTGACAGTTTCAAACAGCTGGTGGCCACGGGCAATGTGGAGATTCTGGCCGAGACCTACGCCCATTCGCTGAGTTCGCTGAAAAACCCGGCCGAATTCAGGGAGCAGGTGGAGGCGCATTCGCGTAAAATTGAGGCTGTTTTCGGCGTCAGACCGGTAAGTTTCCGCAACACCGAGCTCATCTACAGCGACACCATCGGTGCGCAGGTGGCTGATATGGGCTTCAAGGTGATGCTCACCGAAGGTGCCAAGCACGTTCTCGGATGGAAGAGTCCAAATTATATGTATGCAAACGCCGTCAATCCCAAACTGAAGGTTTTGGTACGCAATTTCAGACTGAGCGATGATATCTCGTTCCGTTTCGGACAGCAGAGCTGGGCTGAATGGCCACTGACGGCCGATAAATTTGCCGGATGGCTGAATAAAGTCAATCCGAAAGAGGAAGTGGTGAATGTTTTTCTCGATTATGAAACCTTTGGCGAACACCAATGGGCTGCCACCGGTATCTTTGACTTCATGAAAAGCCTGCCTGCCACCATCCTCAGCAAAACGAAATTCAAGTATGCCACCCCCGCACAGCTTGCCAATGAGCTGCAACCCGTGTCGGCCATTCATGTTCCTTACCCCATCTCATGGGCCGACGAAGAAAGAGACATCACCGCCTGGCTTGGCAATCACCTGCAGGACGAAGCTTTCGACCGCCTCTATGCCCTGGCTTCGAAGGCAGCCCTGAGCAGCGACGAAAACCTGAGGCGCGACTGGCTTTACCTCCAGTCTTCCGATCACTTTTATTATATGTGTACCAAGTGGTTCTCCGATGGCGATGTGCACAAATATTTCACCCACTACCCATCACCCTACGAGGCTTACATCAATTACATGAATGTGCTGGCCGATTTCGCTATCAGGGTGGATCAGACTAACACCGGCACCCGCGAGATTGTGGAAGAAATCCTGCAGTCGGGAGCCAAAATCGGCGCCGACATTGGCAAGGCTGTGCAACAGGAGCTGCGCAAGACAGCCGACAGCCTTCAGAAAAGGTTCAAAAAAGGCGAAGAGAGCATCAGACCACACTTTGAAGCATTGGCTGAGATGTCGGACAAGAAAATCAAAGAAGTTGTGCGCGACCTCGAAGCCGAAGACCTGGTGGCTGCCCTCACTGACGCCGGTGATGAACTGGTGAACAAGGTGTTGCCCAATCTGTCGAAGGCTGCTCGAAAAAAATACGAAGAAACCAAAGCAGCGGCCGGAAAAGTCAGCAAGGCGCAGGCAAAAAAAATCCGCGCCCTCATCGAAGAAAAGATGCATGAACTGCGCAAGTAATAACCCCTCTTTTAAGCAAAAACATTTTCATCAGGCCGGTAGTTCAATCAACCGGTCTGATGTTTCATTTTAACTGATTTTATGACTCAGACAAACCTCAAAAAACCCGATTTCCTTTTCGAGATCAGCTGGGAAGTGTGCAATATGGTTGGCGGCATCTACACCGTCCTTTCAACTAAGGCAGCGATGCAACGCGAAATTTTCGGCGATCATTACATCACTATCGGACCAGATGTGTGGAAGGAAACGCATAAGAACCCCTATTTTATCGAAGACCAAAGTCTTTTTGCCGAATGGCGGCAGCAGTCGGCCCTCAAAGGATTGAAATTTCGTATAGGCCGCTGGGCGACAGAAGGGAAACCCATCGCCATCCTGATCGATTTCACACCTCTTTTTCCTGAGAAAGACAAGATTTTTGCCCGTTTCTGGGAGACCTACCAGCTCGATTCCATTCACGGGCCTTGGGATTATGTGGAGCCGGCCATGTTTGGCTATGCTGCCGGACAAGTGATCGATAGCTTTTGCCGGTATTTCCTGTCGGGTTACGACCATGTGATTGCCCATTTCCATGAGTGGATGACAGGTAGCGGGGTACTTTACCTCAAAAAATACAGTCCACACATCGCCACCGCCTTTACCACTCATGCCACTTTCCTCGGCCGCTCAGTGGCCGGCAACGGTCTCGCCCTATACCGCGACCTGCACACCTTCAACCCAACGGTGATGGCCGGCCGGTTCAACATCACAGCCCAGCAGTCGCTCGAAAGCCTTGCTGCCCGTGAAGCCGACGCCTTCACTACCGTAAGTAACATCACTGCCAATGAATGCAGACAGTTTCTTGGCCGCGATCCCGACGCCATCACCATCAACGGCTTCGATCCGCGCATCGTGGGCGACCTGGCTGCCCTGCCCGAAAAACGCCGTAAAGCCCGCGAACGCATGCTCAAGGTGGCTTCCGTGCTCTGCAACACCCAGCTTCCCGACGACACCTTCCTGGTGATCAGCAGCGGACGCTATGAGTTCAAAAACAAGGGCATCGACCTCTTCATCGATGCCCTCAAAGCACTCAACGACGATAAAACACATCAAAATCCCATCGTGGGCGTCATCGCAGTGCCCGCCAACAGCGCCGGACCCAACAAAAATCTGCGCGACTGCCTTTCACAACCCGACTGCACAGGCCTGCCAACCCAAACCTTTTCGACCCATCACCTCCATGATGCCGCCAACGATGCCGTTCTCAACAAAATACAGCAGGCTGGTTTCACCAACGACGAACATGCCCGCGTGAAAATCGTGTTTATACCCGTCTACCTCAAAGGTGAAGACGGCATCTTTGATTTGAGCTATTATGATTTCCTCACTGCCTTCGACCTCTCAGTGTTCCCTTCTTACTATGAACCATGGGGCTATACACCACTCGAAAGCATCGCCTTCGGCATCCCGACCATCACCACCAGCCTGGCAGGCTTCGGCATATGGGTAAGGGAATCGGGTCTCGACGGAAAAGCCGTAATCGTTGTAGATCGTCATGAAGGCAATTATGAGGCTGTTGCTGATTCCATCAGGCAAAATATACAGATATTTGCCGCACTCCCTGCAGAAGCACGGGCTTTGAGAAGCGAAAATGCCTTTGCCATTGCCGGCAAGGCCCGCTGGAGCGAACTGATCAGGTATTATTCCGATGCCTGGAACAACGCCCTGACAAAGCTTGATGAAAGAGCAGGAGACATTGAAATAAAGCGCTATACAGAAACATTAAGACCCTTAAATTTGGAGAAGCAAGATCAGCCTACCTGGAAAAAAATACTTTTTCAGCCCGTTTATACCAAAGAACTGTCGAAACTGCGCCAAATGGCACAAAACCTCTGGTGGTCGTGGAACGACGATGCCATTGCCCTGTTCGAGTCGCTCGACCCGGAAGCCTGGCAGGCCGTTGAACACAATCCCATCCACCTGATGGAGGGGCTGTCGTCGAGACAGATGGAAGCCCTCGAAAAGGACACTGCCTTCGTGGAACGCATCAACAAGGTTTACAACCGCTTCCAGGACTACCTTCAGGGCGCATCAGAAAGCAAAGACCCCATTGCTTACTTCAGCATGGAATATGGTCTTCATAAGAGTCTGAAAATCTACTCGGGAGGTCTGGGTATCCTCGCCGGCGACTACCTTAAGGAAGCCAGCGACTCAGCCGCCAACCTTATCGCTGTGGGACTGCTGTATCGCTATGGCTATTTTCAGCAGGACATCTCGCTCTTCGGCGACCAGGTGGCAGAATACATCCCCCAGAAGTTTACACACCTCCCGCTCGAACCCGTCAGGGATGAACAAGGCAACTGGGTCACGGTGAGCCTGGCACTGCCCGGACGCACCGTTGTTGCCAAAGCCTGGAAAGTTGCTGTTGGCCGTGTGCCGCTCTACCTGCTCGATACCGACATCGAGGAAAATGATTTCAACGACCGCAACATCACGCACCAACTCTATGGCGGCGACAGTGAAATGAGGTTTAAACAGGAAATGGTGCTCGGCATCGGCGGCATCAGACTGCTGAGTAAACTCGGTGTCGAACCCACCATCTACCACAGCAACGAGGGTCACTCAGCTTTTATTGGCCTCGAACGCCTCCGCGTGATGATGGACGTTCATCAGTTTTCATTTGATCAGGCCAAAGAAATCGTCAGAGGATCAACACTTTTCACCACCCACACCCCTGTACCTGCCGGGCATGATGCTTTTGAAGAACACCTGCTGCGCACCTATATGCCACACTATGCCGAACGACTTCACATCAGCTGGGATGACTTTGTAAACCTTGGCAGATTCAGACCCAACGACAGCAGCGAGAAATTCTCCATGAGTGTGCTGGCTGCCAACCTGAGTCAGGAAGTGAACGGGGTGAGCAAAATCCATGGCAGGGTTTCGCGTGAAATGTTTCAGCCACTCTATCCGGGCTATTTTGCCGACGAACTGCACGTGGGCTATGTCACCAACGGCGTTCACTTCCCAACATGGACCGATTCGGCAGTGAAAGAACTCTACCACAGTCACCTCGACAAGGATCTTCTCAGCGATCAGGCCAACCCCGACCGTTGGAAAGCCATCCAGGATGTGCCCGATGCCAAAATCTGGGACATCCGCAAACAACTGAAGGATGAACTCATTGCCTATCTGAAATACCGGATTAAGCTCGACCTCACCAAAAGGCAGGAAAGCCCGAAAATCATCCTCAAGACCATTGAATCGATCAACAGCAAGGCACTGATCATCGGCTTTGCCCGTCGATTTGCCACCTATAAAAGAGCCCACCTGCTTTTCACCAACCTCGAAAGGCTGGCCAAAATCGTCAACAACCCCGAGAAACAGGTAATCTTTGTCTTTGCCGGAAAAGCTCATCCAAACGACAAAGCCGGACAAGATCTGATCAAGAAAATTGTGGATGTTTCAAAGATGTCCGACTTTATTGGCAAGGTGATTTTCATCGAAAACTACGACATGGATTTGGGTAAAAAACTCACCAGCAGTTGCGATATCTGGCTTAACACGCCTACCCGTCCACTCGAAGCCTCCGGCACCAGCGGCGAAAAAGCTGTGATGAACGGGGTGCTGAACTTCTCCGTTTTGGATGGCTGGTGGGCCGAAGGCTACAAACCCAATGCCGGATGGGCCATTCAGGAAAAACGCACCTATGCCAATCAACAGTTTCAGGATGAGCTCGATGCCGAAACCATCTACAGCCTGCTTGAGACAGAAATCGTACCGGCCTATTTCGACCGCAACACCGAAAACGTGCCGGAAAAATGGGTTAAGTTCATCAAGAACAACATCGCGGGTATCGCTCCTCATTTCACCATGAAACGCATGCTCGACGACTATTTCAGCCGCTATTACAACAAACTCATTGCCCGCTCACGCGAAAATATCGACCACGACTTTCAACCTGCCAAAGACCTGGCTGCCTGGAAACAAAAGGTCAGAAATGCCTGGGAAAACATCGGGGTGGAAAGCATCAAAGTGCCCGACCCCAATGTGAGACCGCTCGATTTTGGTGAAAATTTTGTGGCCGAAATCATTCTCAACACCCCCGGTCTCGACAGCGGCGAGATAGGCATCGAACTCCTTTTTGGACGCAAACTCCACGACAAAATCGATGAGATTGTCTTTGTTGAAAAGATGAATATGACTGCATCCGGCGAAGGTTGGGCGCAGTACCACATCAACGTACCGGTGTACAGGGCTGGAGTTTATGACTACACTTTCCGCATCTATCCGACGCATCCCGCCCTGCCCCACCGTCAGGATTTCCCTTTGCTGAAGTGGCTCTAGAAAAGGATATTAACTAGGGCTTGTCTTTAAAGTCCGATGGCTTCGTTTTGTACGTCATTCATGTCAGTCATTTACACTAGTAAACTCCTGATATTCATTCCGCACATACCTAGCCCTCGAACTTTAAAGATCAAGCACCTGACATTATGGACTGACAATAACTAAGATTCTTCAGGAGGCTGTAATGTGGACTTTAACAGCCTCCTTTTTTTTATTTTCAGAATGTCGTGCCGTAAACCCGCTTTCGCATCATCGCCGTGAGCAGGTCAAGATCGCGAAGCGTGACCTCGGGACAAGCCGACATAAGCAGCATTTCGGGCTGTTTGCCACCCTGCCTGTAGGCAGGCTGACGGTAAGCAACGGGTAAAACCGACAAACCCGAAGACTCATAGAAACGAATGCGCCGGGCAGCCAATTCCGTCAAAGGCGGCTCCACCTCCAGCACCACGGGCATTTCAAGACCAGACATGAATGAAAAGAGCAGCTGCGACCCAATGCCCTTCCCACGGCTGTGAGCGGAGAGTGCAAAATGTTCAATGTAACAATGACCGGCCAGCTCCCACCAGGTCAGCAGGGCAAACAGTGAATCTTCCTGCTGATAATAAGCCTGAATCCGGAAAAGCGGATCAGCAAAGCGTGCCTTTAAGCTTGCAAGGGGCGGACGCTCTTCTTCCGGAAATGCCTCCTGCAAGAGCGAATAAAACTGGCCAAGCTTTACCTCATCGCCGAAAACAGCAGCCTTGTCAAGCACCTTGAAAACCATCGGATAACTGTTTCAAATAATTTGCAAAATTGTGTGTTTGACACCACCAAAACTAAACACCTCGCCCGTTTTCTTACCCCTCATGACAGCAAACACGGGCACCTGAGCCGAGATAACGGCCACCTCCCCTCCTTCGAAACCTACAATGCCAAGGCCGGCAGCAATAAAAAAAATGCGTTGATCAGTCACTACCAGGGCTCCCGGCAAGGCCTGTTGTTGGTCTTGCTTCAGAAAAGGCTGTGCGAGAATCCGGAGGTTGTTTTCGGTGAGGGCGAGCTGCTTTCCCAACATTTCACGCTTGCGGGCCTGTTGGTTCCTGAAACCATCGTACCTGTCCTTGGGTGCACCATAATCGGCAGCTTCCTGCTCAGCATCCCTGATAGCCTGCAGTGTTGTTTGGTACACCGCCGTCTGATGACTGATACAGAAGACAACCAGGCGTTTTTTATAGTCGGGATCTTTCATATAAACGGTTTTTCAGTCTTTGAGCAAAGGCGATTATCATTATTTTTGCCGGAACATATTTCCGGGCAAATTTAAGCCATTCAACTGAAAAAAAGCATGTATGACACAGCAAGATCCTACCTTATCGCGGGCCAACCTGGAGCTGGTGACCATTGCCGGCGAATTTTGCAACCTCATCGAAAGCTGTCATAACCAGGACAGGCAGACTTTTCTCAAAACACTTCGGTCTTTTGTTCCGCTGCTTTACCTGCGTGGCAGCCTCATTCAGGCAGCAGCTCCTGCCTATCCTGATGCCAATGAACGATTTGTGACGGAGGAGCAATGGGACGGACTGTTCACCTCGATGCGGGAATTGCTTGCCGACATGGATGAGTTTTTTTATGCAGGCATCTCTGAATACGGCGAAGACACCTTGCTCCGCGGAAGCCTTTCGGAACACCTGGCCGACATCTATCAGGATTTAAAAGATTTTATTCTGCTCTTCAAAAAGCCCTCCCTGGCTTCGCGTGAGAATGCCATCTATGAATGCAGCAACCTCTTTGACGAGCGCTGGGGACAAAGGTTGTCGAATATCCTTCCCATCATACACACTTTCAACAGCCGACCCGCTAAAGACACTGACTTTCCGGACGATTTTCCGGATATTTTTTAATTCTCAGTACCTTTTGGCCGGTCGGTCGTTGCGCAATGGTTTATCCGCACGCTCCTGCCTCATGGCAGCGCGCTGTGCCAATTCCCGCTGAAAGAGCTCTTCAGCCCTGAAATATGCCAGCACCTTGGTAGCAGGTAAGACTTTCCGGATAGAAGCAACAAACACTTTCCTGGCTTCTAGTGCCTGCTCTGCCTGTTTCAATCTGCTATCGATGAGGGCATTGGCTTTTGTTTCATCCATGTTTTCAAGCTGTTCCTTCACCTCCTCAACTTGTTGCCTTCTTTCGCGTTTCTGCGCATCCAGACTGATTTGATATTGATCGTAAAGCGGCCAAAACATCCGGGCCTCTTCGGTGGTGAGGTGCATTTGCCGGGTTAAAAAAGCAATTTTGGCGGTTTCGATCTTTTGCTTCTGAGGTCCGCCAAGCGAACGTTCCTGTGCAATGAGACTGGTTCCTCCGATCGCGAAAACGATCATCCCAAACAATACTAATTTCTTTATCATGGCTTTAAAATTCAAATTCTTCTTTTTCAATTAAATACAAAATAATATCATCCATCTCAATGGCATCTAGCATGCCGGAGAGTGAGCTGTCGTTGCTCTGCCGGATCATTCTGAGGCTGTCCAGAGCCGGAAGTTTGCCGGCTTCTGGCACCGAAAGCTGCATTTGTTCTTTGGCCATTTCCTGTTTCACCGTATCCGTGGCAACCTGGTTTATTGCCAGCTGAGGCTCCGGCTTTTGCCGGAAAAAAAGAGCCGTTCCAAGGCCCATCAAAACCAATGCAGAGGCAGCCACAGGCAGAATCACGCGCTTCATACGTCGCTGCTGCCGCATTCTGGATTCAATCCTCTCCTGCAGACCTGCCTGCATACGTCTGAAATAATCATCCGGAACATCGCCAAAAACATCGGCTGGACCTGGCATTCCTGATCTAGTTTTCTGATCCATTTTCAAAGTTAGTTGAGAGATACGATTCAATTTTTTTTACTGACTGATGGTAAGTGGCTTTTACAGTTCCTTCGGCTAAACCCAGGATTTCGGCAATTTCCTTGAATGGCGTTTCGTTGAAATACCGCAACCCAAATATCTTACGCTGCTGCACCGACAGCAGTTTCAAAGCCTGCTGAAGCAAGGCCGCAGCATCTTCGGTGGCAGGGATGTCGGCTACAGGATCGTTTTTCAGGCTTTCAACCGGTCGAATCCACTGCTTCCAGCGCTGACGGCGTAAAAAACCGAGGGCTTCGTTGGTGGCGATACGGTAAAGCCAGGTAGAAACAGCTGCACCCGATCTGAACCGAGGAAGTCCAAACCAGGCCTTGATTAGCGTTTCCTGAAGCACATCATCCGCATCGTCGTGGTTAAGTACGATGGTACGGATGTGAGCATAAAGCATAGGGCTGTAGTCACTTACCATTTGATCAAAGAACGTTTTCAAGTCGGTTTCGGGTGTCATCCTGCTGTGCATCGCCACAAATTAAATTAATGCAGCCGGGTTGCCGAAAGACTTCCGGCAACCCGGCTGTCACTTTATCGCAAAATGATGGTCGTGCTTTGATCACCAATGGTGAGTGTAGCGAGGTTGTCGCAACTGCCATCACCAAAGTCGAGGGTTCGTTCGGGACGCTCACCAGGTGTGGTGACAATGGTTCCGCTTACAAACCAGCGGCAGTTGAGTTCACGACGCAGCGGATTGGTTATCACCCTTGTCATGCTCCCTCCCCCGGATGAGGAAGCTGTTGAGTTGCCCTCAATCAAAAAGACGTCGTCGCGCCAGCCCGGTGTCTCACGACCTTCAATCCAGGTGCGTGTTTTTTCTGAAGCCCAGCTCACAACCCTGCCATCAGCAACAAAAGTGATGCTGCCCTGAACCTCATGTTGAAACACCATGAGGCCTTGTTCGTTCAGACCCAGATTGGTCATCACTTTGGTACCCTGAACATGGTTGTCGTTCACAAAATATTGACGGAAGGTGTGGGTGATCACCGCGCCCGGACGGCGATACCTGCCCGTGAATGTGACGATAATCTGACCACGCCGGTATTTTCCATCGTTGCAGAGGCAGTTTACTTCTCCAAAATCGATGGTCATAACCCTAGGTACAGCCAGGGTGTCAACACTGATCACAGCACAGGGTGCCAGACGCGGACGGTCGCTCCCGCCATCCTTTAAACCATTAGAAGCAGCATCCCAGGCCTGATCGGCTATCTCCTCTACTTCATCGTAGATATCATCGGCAGTTGCCAGGTTCACCGATTCTTCAACATCGTTGTCGCTGACCTTCGGCTGTTCATTTTTTTCGCAGGAAGGCAGAAGCAACCATCCCGACAGTAAGAAGCTCACTAAGAGTGTTTTTTTCATGTTGTCTGATTTTTAATGACAGTCATTGGATGCAAAGTAAATGCAAAAGTTTAGTCGGCAGTTAAAAAAAAACCGGACAGCACAAAGCTGCCCGGCAAGGATTCAACAACATCAGGTTCAGCAGAAAGTTATCGGCCGAGACTGACAGCTTCTCCGGCATCAAGTTTTCTTCCGAGTATGTCTTCAAAACGCCTGAGTACCATGCGATGGGTTTTTTTGTCGGCTACCTCATTGTCAATAATCAGTTGTTTGCGGCTGATAAGCACCTTGGTTCGCGGGCTGATGATGCCGTCACGCACCAATTCTTTGCGAAGCAGGCGGTGATACTGTCCTTCGCCTTCGTCTGATTCCCTGAAAATCCTTACATCCTTCTCATGCCACTCAGGCATTGGCGGATTTGGCGGAATGGGTATGACCGAAAGTTCCTGAGCCAGTTTATCCAGCCGGTCGGCTTCAGCCTTCAGTTCCTCTGCATTAGCTTTTATTTCAGCGGCAGCTGTGGCATCCGTGCCATCCATCTTTTCGGCTTCCAGTTTCAACTGTTCGGCCTGGGCTTTCATTTGCTCTGCCTGTTGCTGCATCTCGCGTCGCTGATGTTCCATTTCACGTTGCATATCATGCCCGCGGACGATGATGTGCTTCCTGCCGTCTGCTTCCATCCCTTCGACATACTCTTCATCGAAAGTGAAATCAAAGTCAAATTCAGGTGCTTCAACCTCACCATTGAAAAAAACAGCCTTGCCTTCTGGAAAACTAATCATACGCATCTTATCGCCATTCAATTCAAAAAGAGAATCATTGAACATCATCACATTGTCGAACTCCATCACCACTGAATCAGCGCCCTCGCCGCCCTGAAGCACTTTTGTTCTGATCTTCATCCTGCCACCGGGCTCCACCGTAACGATCTTATGCTGAACGGTTTTGCCATCGTGATTTACCCAAACACCTTCAGCTGGTGCCGGAGTGCCGGTTGTCTTCGAGCGGATGATGATTTTTTTCGACTCCAGCGAGTCCGTTTCCTTCCATTCAAATCCTGCTTCCCCAAGTTCTTCCTCGGTGACTTCTTTGCCGTCGATAACAATTTTTACAATTTTATTGTCCTTCTTTTCGAGTTCGATCGTTTTCACCTGCCTGAGAGTATCTTCCTGAAGCAGCGATAGAGCTTCGGAGTTCAGCTCCTCTTCAGCGGGCTGACTGTTGGAACCCGTGAGCCAGCCTGATGCTGTGATAAGGGCTACAAAAAGAAAAGAAAACACGATCACTCCGATTCGTTCGGAAGTGGTGGGTTTAAGTTTTGGTTTACTGATAAGTCGTTCGATGCGTTTCATGGTATTTAACTGATTAAAAGTGATCAAAGAATTTGCCAGGGGTGCAGGCTGTAAAGCCGCTGAGAGATTGGCCAATGCTTTGGCCAGGGAAAGGTAGCCTCCGGTGGTGCGGAGCGCCATATCATCACATATGTTCTCTCTTTCGCGCCGGATGAGCGCTGAAATCCACCACACAAAGGGGTTGAAAAAGAGTATCATTTCGATTAGTGACTGAAAGAAATTAATCAGAAAGTCGGCTCTTTTGATGTGTGCAAGCTCATGAGCCAGAATCATTTCAACCTGATCAAACGGGAGCCTGCCCAAAGTGCCCACCGGCACGATGATGCAAGGTTTTAACAAACCAATCACCATGGGCACCGACACCTTCACCGATTCAAGCAGGCGAACCGAAGACCTGACACCCATCGAAGCAGCCAGACTGTTGACCCGACCCTGCCAGCTGGCAGTAGCTGCCGTTACGCCGATGCGCCTGTAGCGGTAGGCCAAATAATAACCGCCACCCATGCGAACCGACATAAGCATCATGCCTACGACCCAAAACCAAAAAACAAGGGGTGCCGAACCCACAACAAACTGCTCAAACAGTTCAAAACGACTTTGAATCTGCAACTGAGAATCGGCAATGGTGTAGGCCAGGTTGATGACACCCTGCGACACCGGCTCCTCCTCAATAATGGAACTCGCTGGCTCATAAATCTTGAAAAATGTTACCAAAGGAATTAGCAGCGAGGCTATCAGAGCCACCGAAGCAACCAGGTAACGACTGTTGGCTGTTGCCTTGAGCATCACCGGCATCAACAACCGGACTACCAAAGCCACCAAACCAATCTGCCACAGTGAATGTAGCAAAGTGAGGCCCGCAGCACGCAAAAAGGGCTCCGAAAAAAACAATCCTGTGGCTGTCATGATTCCCCCCTTTCAAGTTTGCTGATCAGTGATTTGATTTCTTCGAGTTCCGAACGACTTGTTTTGCCGTTGCCCAGGGCTTGCATCACCAGTTTCTTGGCCGAACCGCCAAAAGCGGCCTGCAACAACTGATCCAAAAGCTGATGCTGGGTTTCGTCTTCCTTAAAAAGGGCTGTATAAACATGGCTGCGATCACTTTTATCGGCTCTGACGATGCCTTTTTGAGCCATAATCTGCAAAAGCTTTAGGGTGGTAGTGTAACCTACCGTTTTCTTTTCGTTGAGCAAATCGTTGATTTGTCTGACCGTGGAAGGACCATTTTGCCAGATCAGCCGGAGAATCTCAAGCTCTGCATCGGTGGGTTTTACTGTCATTTGCATAAGTACGAATAATTTCGTAGCAAATGTACAGGTACATCAGCTGCTTGTCAAGAAAAATATACGAAACTTTTCGTAATAAAAGTTAAAAACAAGTAACAATTTCACGCTCAATGCGATAAAAAAAGACGTGGCACAAAAAGTGCCACGTCCGGGATGTGAAAATATCCCCCCTGGAGGATTTTTCAACCACAGCAGCATTGAGCTGCCTGTACTTTTGACCCTGAAAATACCATCCGGTACGGGTCACGATAAACAATTGTCAGATCAGTGAAGCAGCATCAACCCAGCCTGCGGAGAACTGCCATGTGAAATAAACGACAATTTTAGTAATTTCGTCTTTCATATACACTGTTTCATGGATTTATTTTTGGTTATCATTGCGTTCATTTTCCTTGCAGCAGGGTTGGCTGGGGCTGTTTTACCGGCCATTCCGGGTCCTCCACTCAGTTTTGCAGGGATAATGATTTTAGGTTCAACATCTTATATTAGTTTCAGTGAAAGTTTTTACTTCATCACTGCCCTGCTTGCGCTAGTGATTGTGTTGGTTGATTATTTCGTTCCTATTTATGGTACACGGCTTTTCGGAGGCACCAAAGCAGGCATGCGGGGCAGCACCATCGGCCTGGTACTGGCTGTGATCATTCTCCCGTTGCTGGGCATCACGATGGGACCCTTTGGCTTGACAGGCTTGTTAATTGGCCCCTTTCTCGGTGCCTATATCGGTGAGAAACTGGCCGGGATGGACGAAAAAAAGGCATGGCGCTCTGCCATTGGATCCTTTCTTGGTTTTGTGGCTGGCACCGTACTGAAAATCGTCTACAGCCTGATCATGATTTTTATCGCACTTCGGGAGCTTATCCTCCTTTGGATTAATTGAATTCTTATCCAAAATAAGTGTAGGCCAACCCCAAAAACAGGTAAACGATCAGATAAAACCTGTAAAAATTTCTGAACCTCACAAACGACGGATCATCCACGGATGCCAGACCCAGGATGGCCATGAGTTCTTTACGGAAGACTGGTTTAATGTTTATGGTCCAAGAGGTGGTGGCGTAGACCAACTTCCTGAACCGGCTGCGATACCAGCTCAAGGGCAATCCCCAAATGAAAAATGCAGCAAACCATAACAGTTTCAAATCCATGTTGACCTCAATGTTTTTTTGGAAACCAGGGAAAAAAAGCATTGGTCTGACTGACATACGCCTGATAACCTGGTTTGGAATTGACAAGTGTTTTCTCGAGCAGGCTGACACCCGACACCTTTAATAAGAGAAAAATCATCAGCATACCCGACAGCACAGGCCACCACGAACCAGCCGCCACACTGAAAAGTGAATAGGCCGTCCACACGGCAGCATCGCCAAAATAGTTTGGGTGACGGGTATAGCGCCAAAAACCTGAATTGAGCAACTTCCCTTTGTTTTCTGATTTGGCCTTAAATCGACTCAGCTGCCAGTCGCCCCCCGCTTCGAAAACAAAACCGGTGAGCCAGATCAGGAGTGCAACAAAATCGACCGATGTTGGAAAGTCACTATTATGTTGCCAGTGAACCGCCAGCAAAGGCGCCGAGATGAGCCACAGCAGTAGTCCCTGCAACAGAAATACCTGAAAAAAACTTACCCACCAGTATCGGTCAGCGCCATAGTCCTGTCGAAACTTCCGGTACCTGAAGTCTTCCGGTTTGCCCCAGTTGCGCCATCCGATGTGAGCCGTAAGGCGCAATCCCCAGACACTTACCAGGATGAGCAGGATGATTGACCGTGGTGAATCAGCTCCGCTCAGGTAATAATATAACCAATTGACGACAACAAACCCAAAACCCCAGAAAATATCGACAATGCCGGCATTGGTAAGGCGCACACTGATTATCCAGAGAATAAATACAAGCAGCACAATCAAGGCAAGTCCGCTAAGGTAGATTGAAAGGAATAACATCTCGTTTGATTTAATTCATGCATTAAACAAGCTAAAGTCGAAAAGGTTTGATTTGCATTGATTTATGATGGACCAATACCTTTACAAAATCAATTATGCGATGTTCAGCCAGCCACCAAAAAAAAACTCCCGGAAAGCATAAACGATCCGGGAGCTCTGATGTCTTTTGATCTGAATCCTATTTGGTATACACCGGACTTCTTTTCAGGAGATACTGCACAGCGTCTTTCCAGCTGTCTTCCATAGTAAAAAAAGGCTGCCTGCTTTGTGTATAAATCTTTTGTCCTTCGCGGTACATATCGAAATAAACGTGGTACTTATATACCTTCTCAACCTGACTACTGGTTGAAGCATAATTCTGATTTTTGGTTTTATCCTGATCATACTTTGTCTCGCCTGATTTATAGGTGCTCGAGCTTGTGTTTTCAGTCAGGGTATAGGAAACTTTGGCTGCCACAATGTTGTCAACTCCCAGGATATCTTCAAGTTCGTTCACGGGGATTTCATCAATATTCCGGTAATCGATCCCGGCTTTTCGCAGCAGACCGTTGGTAGTTCTCAGATCCTGAACGCTGAGCGGATATATGTTCGACGCTTTTTCGATGAGTTTGTTATAAATGTCGTTCTGTGCAAATTTGGCCATTTCTTCCGATGAAGCCAATGTCTCGGAATTCACATAAGGAACAGGTAAAACTGCAATCGTATTGGCCTGTTTGGCCGGATATTCCACTGCTGTCTGGCCTTCGGAGGAGACAGCCGGCACGACATCTTCCTTGGGTTCATCAAAAGTCTGACTTCTGCCACTCGCGAAATCGATCCTGGCTATTTTCTTGATATCAAGGGAGATGACCATCGTTTCGTTGGGAAGTGAATACTCAACAGCCTGATCCGACATTTTGGAAATGGTGCAGTCGATAATCTGATAATCTTTCCGGATAATTCTGTCGAGCTTCTTTGTTTCAGTGTTTTGAGCCTGAACCAGGTTGAACATCAGACTCAGTAAAAAAATGAGGGTAATCTTTGTTTTCATGCTTTTATTTTGGTGATTTAATGATGCCTCAAAAGGCCTGCCCGCAAAAATAATACAATCCTGACAGAATGTTGCATCCCGACAGCAGATAACGTAAAAAAAATCCATTTTAACAAAAGCTTTATTGCATTGAAAGATAATGAATTAGAAAAGAAATCTTTTTTGAACAAAAAGTTTTGAATTAAACAAACATGCCGTAAATTTGAAGTGAAAAAAGCAGGCTCAAGTACTTTCATATGCAGGAGCCTGTGGGTGTTGATCAGGCTGTATTTTCTCAAAATGAGTTCTTTATGAAGAATAAACACAACGTATTGCTGGCTTTTATCATGTTTTTCGGCTGCATTTCCTGTCAGCAAGAAGCCCCTGACACTGAAAAAGTCATTGATTTAAGGGGAGGAAAAATCTTCGCAGTCCCCACCGGCACCGTGGCAGACAAAATGGTGCTGGACCATTTTCCGGATGCCAAAATTGCTTATTACAATACCATCTACGACTGCGCCCTTGCTGTTCAGAGCGGCAAAGCCGATGCCACTGTATATGACAAGCCTGTACTGAAAAACCTGGCAGGAAAAAATGAAAATCTTGTCGTATTGCCTGAAACCTTATTGCCCGATCAGTATGGATTTGCAGTAGCGAAAGACCGCAATGACCTCAAGGAAGCCATTGATCAAACCCTGAATGAAATCAGGCAAAACGGCATCTACGATCAGATGCTCCGACGCTGGCTTCCCGAAAAAGGCGCACCGGGCAATATGCCTTCCTTTGATTTTCCTGCATCGGCTCAGGTGCTAAGATTTGGCACCGCTGCTGTTACGGAACCCATGTCCTTTGTCGATCAAAATCAGCAGGTTGCCGGTTTCGACATCGAATTTGCCACCCGCGTTGCCCTTCACCTTGGCAAATCACTCGAGATCGTCAACATGGATTTCGGAGCCATGCTACCCTCACTGATTGCAGGAAAAGTGGATTTTATCGGTGCAGGACTGTCCATAACCGAAGAAAGAGCAAAACACGTTTTGTTTTCGGAATGCTATTATGATAGCGGCATCGCCGTGATGGTTCGCGGACAAGCGAATGAAGCCCCCTCCACTGAAATGGCGGTTCAGCGTAATTACAACGGCATTGGGGTGCTGATGGGTTCGGTGCATGAAGGCTATGCACTCAAACGCTTCGACCGCTCACAGATTAACACCTTTAATACGGTGAGTGATATGCTGATGGCACTGGATGGAGGCAAGATTGAAGGTGCTTATGTCGACCATAGTTCCATTAAGGAAATCACCCAGGCCAATCCTGGTTTTAAAGTACTGGAAGATAACCTTTTCACAGTAGACATTGGTGCAGGTTTTCCAAAAACTTCTGCCGCCTTGAGGACGTCGTTTAACGACTTTCTGAATCAGCTGAAAGCAAATGGTATTTATGATGAAATGATCATACGCTGGCATGAACAAACAGCTTCGGCCATGCCTGAGTTTGTCTTTCCCGAGACAACCGAAACGCTTCGTTTTGGTGTTGTAAGCGACATTGGCTTGCCGATGGCAAGCAAAAACGGAGACTTGTGGAGTGGGTTCGATCTTGAACTGGCAAGCAGGTTTGCCATCTATCTTGGTAAGAAACCTGTCTGGACCGATATGCCTTTTGGCAGCCTGCTTCCGGCCCTCGTATCCGGAAAGATTGACCTGATCATGGCTTCCATGATGATTACGGAAGAGCGAAGCAAACAAATCGACTTTTCTGAACCTTATTTTGCTTCCGGTGTCAGTATCATTGGAAAACCGGCCGTATCAGCAGTGGCTCCAACAAACAAAATGGCTGTTCTTGCCGACATCGCAACCAAAAGGGTCGGTATTTTTACAGGTACGGTTCATGATGCCTATATGGCAAAAAACTTTCCGCAGGCTACGGTGTTTCGATTCGAGAGCAGTGCCGACATGATGATGTCGCTCAAAAGCGGAAAAATAGATGCAGCAATGTTCGACCGTATTACAGCCGGCCTGGTATTGAAGCGCAACCCTGATCTCGGGCTTCTTACTGATCAGGTGCTCGACATGCCTCTGGGTGTTGGTTTTCACAAAGATAATACAGCACTTCTCGATGAATTTAACGCCTTCCTCAAAGAAATCAGAACAGATGGTACGTATGACAAAATGCACCAGCGCTGGTTTGTTGAAGATGCCGAAACTGCTGTCATGCCCGTGTTCGAAACCCGGAATTCAGGCAAAAAGCTGGTTGCTGGCGTGTCAGTCGAGGACTTACCCTATGTGGCAGTGATGAACGGAAACTATGTTGGTTTCGACATCGAAATGGTTCGGACTTTTGCAGCACGGCGTGGTTACCAGCTTGAGCTTGTGACCATTGAGTTTCCGGCCCTTGTGGCAGCCCTGTCCTCGGGAAAGGTCGACCTGATCACCGACGGTATTGCCATCAGCGAAGAGCGCGCCAAACAAATAAACTTTTCCGACGAGTATGCTCTTTTTCGCACCTCGGTGATTGCCATGAAACAAAATCTCGCTGCCTATGAAGGTCAGGAAGTCAAACGCGAGAAGAAATCTTTCTTCGTTAAGTTGTCAGAAAGTTTTTACAACAACATTGTTCACGAACGCCGCTACCTGATGATCCTGAACGGCTTATGGGTAACAATCGTGATTTCAGTTTTTTCTGCCATCTTCGGAACCCTGCTTGGCGGGTTGATCTGCTGGATGCGTATGTCGAAAAACGGCTTCTCCAATTCCTTTTCGAAAGCCTATATCTCGCTCATCCGCGGGACGCCGGTGCTCGTTTTGCTAATGATCATTTATTATGTAGTCTTTGCTTCGGTCAACCTTAATCCGGTAATCGTTGCTGTGATCGCTTTCGGGATTAATTTCGCAGCCTATGTTTCCGAAATGTTCCGAACAGGCATCGAAGGAGTAGACAAGGGACAGCGTGAAGCCGGCATTGCCAGTGGTTTTACCAAAGTTCAAACTTTTGTGCACATCATCATGCCCCAAGCCTTGCGACAGGTTTTGCCTGTATATAAAGGTGAATTTGTTTCACTGGTGAAGATGACATCCATCGTTGGTTACATTGCAGTAGAAGACCTTACCAAGGCTAGCGACATCATCCGTAGCCGCACTTTCGATGCCTTCTTTCCGCTCATCATGGCAGCTGTGATTTACATTTTTATTGCTTGGCTTCTTACCCTCGTTCTCGATTATGTGGAGGTTAGCATTGATCCGAAGAAGCGTCGTATTCAATTCAGAAAGGAGGTCAGATTATGATCAGTATCAGTCATTTATCAAAACATTACGGCACTTTGGCTGTTTTAAAGGATATCAACGCCGAGATCAGTAAAGGCGAAGTAATCAGTATTATTGGTCCGTCGGGCACAGGAAAAAGTACCCTGCTGAGGTGTTTAAACCTGCTCGAACAACCTACGGGCGGCGCCATTAGTGTGGATGGCATCAACCTGCTCGACAAACATACAGATGTACCGAAAATCAGGCAGCGGATGGGCATGGTTTTTCAATCGTTCAACCTGTATGCGCATTTGACAGTGATTGAAAATCTGACGATCGCACCTGTCAAACTCAGGGGGAAGTCAAAGAAAGAAGCCAATGACAAAGCCATGGATTTGTTGAAACTGGTAGGTCTTGCAGAAAAAGCCCACAGCCTTCCCGAAGAGCTGTCAGGCGGGCAAAAGCAACGGGTTGCCATTGCCCGCTGCATGGCCATGGAACCCGAAATCCTGCTTTTCGACGAACCCACTTCAGCCCTTGATCCCACCATGGTGAGCGAAGTGCTTGCTGTTATCCGCAAACTCTCGCGCGAAGGGATGACGATGATGATCGTAACTCACGAAATGGAATTTGCTAAAAACATATCAACGAGGGTTTTCTACATGGATGAGGGTTTGATTTATGAAGAAGGCTCACCTGAACAGATATTTGAAAATCCGAAAAAAGAAAAAACGAAAGCCTTTATTCACCGTCTGCGCAGCATGAATTACCATGTCGGCAGTCCCGACTTCGACCTCTATGCCTTGCAGGCCGAAATGCAGGTTTTCTGCGAGAAACATATGCTTTCCAAAGAATTGACATCGCGTGTGATCCTGACTGCTGAAGAAAGCCTGTTGATTCAGCGCGACTTCCACAACCTTGACATTGGCCTTACGTATTCAGAAAAAGAAGGCAGTTTGACCCTTGTGCTGGAAAGCAGCGGCGATCCTTTCAATCCAATGGAAATCAGCGATGAAGAGAAACAGATCGGCCTCCTCATGCTGCGCAATATGACTAAAAACATCCATTATTCCCGTGAAGCAGACAGAAATAAGCTTTTGCTGGAAATGCAACTTTAAAAACAGGAGGAGCATTCAATAATCGTTAAACCCTTGAAGGCTAGAGTGGATTGGCTTTAATGTAAACGCGGCGCATCACCCGGTCGAAGAGAAGTGCATCGTACCACATATAATAAAAACGTTCGGCATTAAACCAGCTCAGGCCGTCGATGTTGTCGTCGTGCCGGTCATAGGGATCGGCAAAAATGATTACATCATCCGAAGTTTGACTGGTACCCCGCGTATCATAACCAACTACCAGCACCCAATGGCCGCCCCAATCGCTCCATTCTACCAGCACCGGCGTTTGCTGCGCCAGCTCAGCCTGCAACATTTCGAGGCTTCCATTTTCGTGCCAAGACGCCACAAAGCCGTTGGTTGATAACCAGTCAGCCATCTGCGCCGGATTTGTGCCACAAGTGGTGCTCGTGCCCATCTCAGCGGCAATCTGCATCTCATCTGCCGTACGACCATAATATCCAAGCAAAGTCACAACAGCCGAAGGACCACAACTGTATTCGGTAGTCTGCTGGTGAATGTTCATCGGCAAAAACGTAAGTCCCGGAGAGGAGTTGTTTCCCCGTATATTTAACACATAATAACGGCTTTGCTCCGATCCCAGATTCTGAGGTCTACAGCCTTCGTCCTTGCGGCATGTGAAAAAACTCAACAGCGTCAAGGCAATCAGCAAAAACCTGCCAAAAGGCCTGGTGACTGTTAAAACGGCATTCAGCTGTGCAACTGGAGTCATTTTTTTTGAACTTTTTGGTACATAAATTAAAAAACACCCGACATTTCATTCCCTATTCGGACATAAAGGTTGAAAATGAGACTTACGACTGAAAAATCAGGTTTTCAGCCAGACAATTCCATCATTGGGAAGAACAACTAAAACTCTGTAAAGATACGAAGGAAAAAATAGTTTGCGGCAAATGATTGGAAATTCATTTTTATTCCCTTACTTTTGTTGAAAATAGAGCTAAATAATGACTTTTCCTTTGTAAACAATTGTAAAGATGAGCTTTACGAAATCAACTTAGGAAGCAAGGTCAAATTTTCAGTGGCTGATCAGCAGGGAAGCAGCAAAATTTGAACAGATTTTTTCAGGTCTCAAAAATGGAAAAAATGGAAGAGAACAAGGCGTCATTGGAATCCGAACTGGTCAATCTGCGGCAGCAGCTGTTGGAATCAGAGAAGATGGCCTCTCTTGGACAGCTGAGTGCAGGCATTGCTCATGAGATCAAAAATCCACTGAATTTCATCAATAATTTTGCTAAACTCAGCATCGGTCTCATCGACGAGTTGCAGGATATTCTCAATAAATACAGCAGCAGTGCCAGTCCAGATGATCAGGCTTACCTCGAAGAAGTGATGACTGACATCCGTTCGAATCTGCACAAAATTGACGAACACGGGCAGCGTGCCGAACGCATCATTACCGGCATGCTGCTGCATGCCCGTGGCAAAAGCGGTGAGTTTATTCCAACGGATGTCAACAGCCTGCTGGGAGAGTACCTTAACCTGGCCTATCATGCTCTCCGTGCGCGCGACCTCAGCTTCAACATCCGGATGGAAACTGATTATGACCCTGCTATCGGCCGAATCGACGTGGTGCCGCAAGACCTTAGCAGGGTTTTCCTCAACCTGATCAACAATGCCTGTTATGCCACCAACGAAAAGAAAAAACAGCTTGGCGACACCTATTTCCCGGTTTTGTCTGTGAAAACGAAAAAGCGAAACGATACCGTCGAAATCAACATTCGCGACAACGGAACCGGTATTCCTGAAAGTGTCAGACAGAAACTATTTACCCGTTTCTTCACTACCAAACCAGCCGGTGAAGGTACCGGACTCGGGCTTTCGCTCAGCCGCGACATCATCGAGAATATTCATCACGGCACCCTTACACTTCAATCGGAGGAAGGAATCTTTACTGAATTTGTAATTACAATACCTATCAATAATCCCACAAAACACGGTTAAAATGGACAATGCACTCAATGTGAAAATTATGGTCGTCGACGATGAAGTTGATCTTGAACCCCTGATCCGGCAGCGTTTCAGAAGGCAGATCCGCAGTGGCGAGTATAATTTTGTTTTTGCACACAATGGTCTCGACGCCTTGAGCAAGCTGATAGAAAACCCTGAAATTGGCGTGATACTCTCCGACATCAACATGCCCGAAATGGATGGACTCACGCTGCTGCTCAAACTTAAGGAACTGAAAAATCCATCCTTGAAAACTGTTGTCGTTTCTGCCTACGGCGACATGGAAAATATCCGGACAGCCATGAACAGAGGTGCTTTTGATTTCCTTACCAAACCAATTAATTTTGAAGACCTGGAGATCACGATCAATAAAACCCTGGAAGAGATCATCCTGCAACGCAAGGCTCTGCTCGAACACGATCAACTGGTGTCGATACAGCGCGACCTGAATGTTGCGCGCGAAATTCAACAGGGTATCTTACCGCAGACCTTTCCGCCTTTCCCCAACAGAACCGACTTCGATATTTTCGCCACCATGGTGGCAGCCAAAGAAGTGGGCGGCGACTTTTACGATTTCTTTATGATCGACAACGACAGGCTAGGTTTTGTAATCGGCGACGTTTCAGGCAAAGGCATTCCGGCAGCCATTTTTATGGCTGTGAGCCGCACCCTCATCAGAGCTACCGGACTCAAAGGCATGCCACCCGGTGAATGCCTCACTTATGTGAACAACCTCTTATGCAACGAAAGCATTTCATGCATGTTCGTGACAGTTTTTTATGCCATCATCCATTTAAAAACTGCCGAAATCACTTATGCCAATGCCGGCCACAATCCTCCCTATATCCTGAGGAAAGATGCCGGCATTGAAGCCATTCCCTCTACCGGTGATATCATCCTCGGAGTATTCGAAGATCATGCTTTTACCACTTCAAGCATACAGCTGAACCCGGGCGAAGGCGTTCTGCTTTTCACCGACGGCGTTACGGAAGCGTTCGACAATCAGGCACAAGCCTATGGAGAACCACGACTCGAGAATCTCATTGGAGAAATGGGATCAGCTTCAGCTGAACAGATTGTCAACCAGGTGGTTGAGGATGTGAATAATTTCGCGCATGGTGTTGCCCAATCTGACGATATCACGCTGTTGTATATGAAATATTTTGGATGAGTCCTGTGATAAAACCCAACTTATATGCCTGATCTTGAATTAAATATTCCTAACAAGGTTGAAGAACTGACAACAATTGCCCAAGCCCTCGAAACTTTTGGCGATCGCTGCGAATGGCCGCTTAACCAGGTTCTAAGCCTAAATCTCGTGATCGAAGAGCTTTTTACCAACATCGTCTTTTATGGTTTTTCTGATAAGCTTGAGCACCTGATTCACCTGCAGATCGTGTATGAAGACGGCATCGTCAGGATGTGCATTACTGATGACGGACTGGCTTTCAATCCCCTCGAA
Source organism: Bacteroidales bacterium (assembly GCA_024709145.1). Taxonomy (GTDB): domain Bacteria; phylum Bacteroidota; class Bacteroidia; order Bacteroidales; family F082; genus JALNZU01. Next base: position 29,372 of record JANJXG010000007.1, read on the forward strand.
AACGAAGCACCCGACACTAAACTCGAGGTGGATGAGCGACCTATCGGGGGATTGGGAATACATTTTGTCAAAAACCTGATGGATGAAATCCTATACGAGCGGCGAGACGACAAAAACATACTCTGCATGCAGAAAAAAATTATCTGACCAGGTCTATCCAATTAAAAACATGAAAAAAATCTTGATGTGTATCCTTATCCTTGCCGGTCAACTCCAGCTGACCACAGGCAAAGCATGGGCACAACAAGATACTGTTTCAAGGGATTCATCAGCAGTAGCAGTCAATCTATCCGTTTCATTAGTAAGTAGTTATGTTTGGAGAGGACAATTATTTGATACCCATCCGCAAGTACAACCCGAATTAACAATCGGACTTGGCTCACTCGAAGCCGGGCTTTGGGTTTCAAAATCGATTGGCGATATTTACACCGAACTCGATCTCTTCGCTTCGGTTGAAATCGGACAGGTTAAACTGGAAGTTTATGATTATTTCTATATCGAGCAAAAAACGATGCAGTTATCTGACTACTGGCGCTATCAAAACACACCCACAACAGATGCAACCCATACTTTCGATGCTGTGTTAACCCTTTCTGACCCGGGAATTAATGGTTTGAGCATAACAGCATCTTGCTTTTTTGCCGGTTACGATCACGACGAAAGCAGGAAAAGACTCTATTCCAATTATATCGGTTTGGAATATGCTGGATCTTTCAACGAAACGGAGTTCCTAATCGCCCTTGGCGGCACCCTGTCCGAAGGCTTCTATGCCACCCGGCCAGCATTCACTCAGCTGGCTTTTACTGCAATCAAGTCAGTGGACATAAACCCACAACGAAGTCTATCACTTACAGGCACCCTGATGGTTAACCCCGATTCGGGAGGTGTATACTTTATATTTGGTTTTTCAATTTGAATTCAGTCAATGTTTACCCATAAAATTTAACTCAAAACAATGGAAACAAAAATTACACAACAAGGCGAAGCTGCCATCATCACCGTCGACGGTCGCGTTGATACCGTTACAGCCGTTGAATTCGAAAAAAACATCAGTCCGGTACTCGACTCGGATGCAAAAACAATTATTCTCGACTGCAGCGGTCTTGAATACATCAGCAGTTCGGGGCTCCGTGTTTTTTTGATGATGCAAAAACGAATGACAGCCCGGCAAGGAAAGCTACATCTTTGTGGTTTGAGGCCTAACATCAAAGAAATTTTCGACATTTCGGGTTTCTCCAGTATTTTTAAACTCTTCGACCGGCTTGAAGACGCACTCTGAATCAATCCCTGATTATCACAAAGAAAAAGCCATGATACCATCGAAAATTCTTCAGGGCGAATACATTGCCAGGCTGACAATATTTGCAGACAAACTTTACATACGTCAGGCACAGGAGTTTGTATTGTTCTATGCCCGAATGTTTCGCTTCAGTGAAAAAGAGCTCACCCGTCTTGAGTTGGCAACAGAAGAGGCCGTGCTGGCCACCATCGAAAATGCTTTTGAAGAGGGTGACCATGGCAGTTTCGATGTGAAAGTTAGCTACAAACCAGGATCCTTCATCATCAGCGTGGAAGACAAAGGTCTTCCTGCTGATGCCGAACGTCTTGCTTCACAAGAGAATACGGCACTGGGTTTGCTGCTGATGCGTAACCTTGCCGATGAACTCAACATCATTAACCTTGGCAGGGATGGTAAGCGTGTGGAGCTGGTTAAATATCTGCCGGAAACGAGCATAACTGAATTGCTGACCACTGAAGAACAAGCAGCATCAGCCACCACCGATTTGCCGCCTGCAACCGACACGCCCATCATGCGGCTCATCCGGCCCGAAGATGCCCCGATGTTGTCAAGACTTGCTTACAGGGTGTACGGCTACACCTATGCCTCCGTCTTTTACTATCCTGAAAAGATTCGTGAACTCATCGAAAACGGCCTGATCAATGCCGTTGTATCAGTGAATGCAGCCGGTGAAATCATTGGAAATCTGTGCCTATTCTTTGAACACAAGGGCGCCAAAGTCGCTGACTCTGGCGCTGCCATGATCGACCCACGCTACCGTGGTCACAGTCTGTTTAAAGAATCGAAAAAGTTCCTCCAGCGTTATGCCACAGAAACCGGCATGTATGGCATTTACAGTGAGGCAGTTACAATTCACTCATTTACGCAACAGGGTAACCTGAGCCTGGGAGCCCGCGAAACAGGTATTATGCTGGCCTACGCCAGTGAAAACCTTACTTTTAAAAAGATCAACGACGGAAAAAAGAGTGAGCAACGGCAGGCAGTGGCGCTGTTTTATCTGAAAACGAATCAAGAGCCACACCGAAAAGTGTTTTTAAATGAGAAATTTTATCCTTTGCTAAAAATGCTTTATGAGCACAATCAACTCGACCGGGAAGTAAACATGATTCCTGATTCCCTCACCGTTGAGCCGCCCTTTAAACAAGCCATGATCAATACCGTTGTAAAGCCCGATCTCAACATTGCGGTTATTGCCATCCACCGTCACGGACAAGATGCAGTGCCACTGATCATGCAACAGCTCAAAGAATTGTGCATCAAGAAAATCGAAACAATCTATCTGGAAATACCGGTTGATCACCCCTATGCTGCCCTGGTCGCCCGGCAACTCAATAATCAAGGTTTTATGCTCAGTGGCATCATACCAGAACTGAGAGACGGAGACATCCTGAAAATGCAATACCTTAACAATGTGTATGTTGATCCCGCCAAAATTGTTATTGCCTCACCCCTCACACGGCAGCTGCTGGAGGTGATTATGCAGGATTACACTTAAAAAAATACATCATGGAAGTAACCATCAGACACGCACAAAATCTCCTTCAGATTAAGGGCAGAATTGATACACTCAGTGTGCAGGAGCTTGAGAATCATTGCCGGGAAGGACTCGACATGCAGAAAAATGTGATCATTGATCTCCAGGATTGCCCCTACATTTCAAGCGCCGGCATCAGGGTTTTGCTGAAGTTGAAAAAAAGTCTTGCAGTCAATAAAAAAGAGCTTTTCCTCTGTGCGATGCCTGCTGATGTTTATCAGGTTTTTTTAACTGCCGGATTAGGTCAGATTTTTCAATTTGAGCCAACCGTAGCCCAGGCAGAGAAAAAATCAGTCAAAGACAACAAACCAAAATCTCAGCTTGTAGAATTTCATTTGCAAAACAATCGTTTTCAATTCCTTACTTCTACCGACACCTCATTGCCTACCCTATGGACCGGCCCCGATATAGTTAGTTTTGCGGAAATGCCGTTTGGATTTGGCACTGGAAACATCAATCAACCAAGCGGAACGGAAGCAGAAGCCGTTGATTTTTTCATCACCACCGACAAATGTGTGGGATTTTACAAACTATCCAATCCAAGGGAGGCGGATTTCAGAATCGTTGCAAGTGAACAGAAGTCGGCTTTCTCAGTGCATGAAGCCTATTCTTTCGGGCTCCATCCTGCCGGTTTGCTGAAAATGCCCGACGGAGGCTCGCTGGGATTCGACGATCTGAAACACGCTGTAAAGGTGGTTTCGAAACTACAGGGCTTTCACGAGAAAGCATTGTTTTTTGTCGCTGCCACCTTTGACCCCGAGCAGCCTTCAATTCAGGTTTTTACATTACTGGAGGAACGGTTTCCTGTTGGCGTGAACCCAAAGTCGGGAGTGTATGGCATTCATTTGGAGTTAGATGAACTTGAAACGCTGCAACCGGATCATCAGTTGCGCGACTTTCTGAATCTTAACCTCAGCTACGAAAACATCGCTGGTATCAGCGACATTCGCGAAATAGAGCAGCTCAACGATCCTGTGATATGGATTTTCAGTGCTGCTGATTTCGTTGAGGGGAAAAATGCCAGGCCACAAATCGAAACAACAACAGCGCAAAGACTGGATCCCGTGCAAGGTTTTTTAACCCGGCTGCTTTTTTCCGATGCCAGAAGGTTGTTGGTTGATCCACTTCATGGCGGCTTTTCGGCTCAGACCTTTCATGTGACTTCCTTTGATGCTGATGGTAGAAAGATGAGACCAACCGTTATGAAAATAGCCCACCGTGATTTGATTGAACGTGAGTCGGACCGTTGCAGCCGTTATTCCCTTCCTTATATTTTCAACAACAGCGCCGTGGTGCTTGGAGCCGAATTTTTCGGAAATAAAGGCGCGCTAAGGTATAATTTCGTTGGCATCGGCGGAGAATCAAGTAAGTTGAGTTGGCTCACAAATTATTATGAAAAAGAAAATTTTGGTACCCTCGAACCACTTTTTGACAAGATTTTTCTTCACATCCTCAAACCCTGGTATGGTCAGCCTGTGCTGAAAAACATCAGGCTCTTTGAGGAACATGACCCAACAACGACCTTTTTCCCACATATCTATCAAACTGTCAGTGAGTTATTTTCAATTTCTGCCGACGATCAATATATTTGGGTGGAGGAAACCGGCCGACAGCTGCTCAATCCCTATTGGTTTTTGAAACACGGCTATGAAAAGCGTAAAGAGTCGAGTATCCGCTATTATACCGGGATTTGCCATGGTGATTTGAATATGCAAAACATCCTTCTCGACGAACACATGAATGTTTACCTCATCGATTTTTCGGAAACAAGGCCACGCTCGGTGGTTTCCGACTTTGCACGTCTTGAAGCAATCTTCTTAGTCGACAGGGCTCCGCTGGAAGATGAAACTGATTTTACAGAATACCTCAATTTTATTTTGACATTCTACAGCGCTTCCGACTTAAAGGATATACAACCAAACACCTATAAAGGAAAACATGCCGAAAAGGTAAGCAAAAATCACTTACTGGCTTTGAAGATGCGCCAATATGCCTTTGAATGTGCTCAGCATCAAGCCGATCCAATACCCTATTACATGGCACTTCTTGAATGGGTTTTGCCCATTGTTTGTTACGGAATCCCAATTCCTCAGCGCAGAATGTCGATGATTGTGTCATCCATACTCTGCGAAAAAGTCAGGCAGGCGGTTCAGGAACATAGTTAGAAAAACCCAAATCGTCCCTGCTTCAAAAAAATAATATTTCAAGATGGAACTCCAGATTAAAAAGCTAAATCAACAGCAACTCCATTTGCTTGTCGAATGGGCTCGTCGCGAAGGCTGGAACCCAGGTCCTGCTGATGCTTCGGCATTTTTTTCCACCGATCCTGAAGGACATTACGGGTATTTCGAAGATGAAAAAATGATTGCCGGCGGATCTCTGATCTCTTATCAAGGTCGGTTTGGTTTTATGGGACTCTTTATTGTCGATCCTGACTACCGTGGAAAAGGAATCGGCAGAAAATTATGGTATGAGCGCAGAGATTTATTAATCAAGCGGTTACATCCGGGATCACCCATCGGAATGGATGGTGTTGTTGCCATGCAGCCTTTTTATCAGAAAGGAGGTTTCAAGACTGCATTCCGCGATGAAAGGTATGTTAGAAAAGCTGAAGCATCTGAAATACAGCCAAATGTAAGCAAAGTCCTCCCCGAAGATTATTCACACATCCTTCGCTATGACCGGCATTGCTTTGGTTTTGAAAGGGAGTCATTTCTACGATCCTGGCTTGCATTACCGGGATTAAAAGCACTCAAGTATGTCAGTGCGGGTGATCTGGGTGGTTTTATTTTGATGAGAAAGGCTGATCATGGATACAAAATTTGTCCGCTATTCGCACAAAACGAGAAGATTGCTGAAAGTCTTTACCTTGCCTGCCTCAGCCTTGTTCCGGGAGAGGATGTTTTCATTGATATCCCTGTCAGCAATCAAAAGGCCGTTGCCCTCACCCAACGAATGGGTGCTCAATACGTTTTTGAATGTGCCCGGATGTATTACGGAACTGCACCTTCATTGCCTTTGGATCAGATATTTGGCATCACAACTTTTGAACTGGGTTAAACAAATGAAAGGATTAAAAACTTCCACAATCTGTCTTTCATGTGTTTGTCTGATATCATGTCTTGCTTGTCAGGACAAGGAATCCGACAACAGGTCCGATCCTCAGGAAGGCTTTGTTCAGCTTGCGTCAGGCAAAGTCTGGTACAGACTGACTGGTCCAAACGCCAGTGGCATTCCTTTGATTGTGGTTCACGGCGGGCCGGGCGCTTCCCATTTTTACCTCGAAAACCTGGAGCGACATGCTGTCGACCGACCTGTTTTGTTATACGACCAACTTGGTTGTGGACATTCCGACCGTCCTGCAAACTCAGCTTACTTTACCATTGAATATTTTGTTGAAGAGCTTGAAGCAATCAGAAAACACTTCAACTTCAATGAATTTCATTTAATGGGTCAATCCTGGGGTGCTTTCCTTGCATTGAGTTACCTCGGACGTTATGGCGTTGACGGATTGAAAAGCCTTACATTGTCAGGTCCGTTGATTAGTTCCGACCTTTGGCTAAGCGATCAGCAATTTTGGATTGATCAGCTGCCCGTTGAGGTGAAAGATACCATAAGAAAATATGAAGCCAGTGGTGACTTTGCTTCAGCTGCTTATCTCGAAGCGATGGATTTTTTCTACCGTCGTCACCTTTGCCGTCTCGATCCATGGCCTCCTGCCTTGCTGGCTACATTCGATAATATGGGTGCTGAAGTATACCGTTATATGTGGGGGCCAAGTGAGTTTACTCTTACTGGAACATTAAAGGGTGCTGACGTAAGTTCTGTTTTGAAAAACATAACCAAACCCTGTCTGATCACCTGCGGAGAGTTTGACGAAGCACGACCCGAAACCATGGAGATATTTTCGGCTATGATGTTAAATTCCAGATTAATCGTGTATCCGAATGCATCGCATGCACATCACCTGGAAGCCGAAAGCGACTACCTGAACGATCTGCGCAACTTTTTAAAGGAAAATGACTGAGGTCAGTCCACCCTTGGCCAGTTTCCCGACAAAGCAGTTTCTCTGGGTTCGCAGGTATCGGTCTCAGCTGTCAATTGTAATTCTGTTTCACTTACAACAAAACTGTAAACAGCATCTGTTCCACAGTCGGCATCACCGGTGATTCTGAATTGCTTACCCGAGAGCAACACATAGTCAACCTGAGAGCTGGTGTGACCCGGAATGGTCTCGACCGGATTCCAATTCAATTTTCCGTCTGTTGTGAGAATAAGCTGAACCTGATAGGCGATACCATCTACGGTATAAGGACGTTGGTAGGTACCATTGATTCCAAAATCTTCCTCATTTTTGCAAGCTGCAAAAAGCAGCAGGGCACTCATCGAAAATAAAAGCAGTGATTTCATTGGTATTGGCGTAACTAATTGATGTTGACGCCTCAAATATACTGCTTTTTAAGTAAATCCGCAACAGTTTCGTCAAAAAGTTCCCGCTTCTGTATCCGATCAAAGGTTTCGAGCAAATCCGGGATGCGCAGTCGCTTCTTTTGCTCATGGCGGTAGTCCTCCACGATATTTCCTTTGTGCATCATCACTACCCTGTCGGGCAGCTCTACCGCTTGCTGCATGGAATGAGTCACCATCATGGCCGTCAGGTTATCATCGGCGATAATTTGACGGGTCAACTCAGCGACTTTGGCAGCCGATTTGGGATCAAGGGCTGCGGTGTGCTCATCAAGCAGCAGCAACTTTGGTTTCAACCATGTTGCCATCAACAAGGTTAAGGCCTGCCGCTGCCCTCCGGACAAGGTCCCCATTGGATTATCGAGGCGATCTTCCAATCCCATCTTCAAAGTTCTTACCCTTTCTGCCATCTCCTCTTTCACTTTTCTGTTTAAAGCGGTTGTCAACGGTCTCTTAAGACCGCGACGCATGGCCATGACGATGTTTTCTGCAATGCTCATGTCGGCTGCTGTGCCGGCGAAAGGATTCTGAAAAACCCTCCCGATAAGCACTGCCCTGCGAAACTCACTCCAACTTGTAATATCCTCATTAGCAACAGATATCCGTCCCTGATCGGGCAAAAATGAGCCAGCTATTGCATTAAGCAAGGTACTTTTACCCGAACCATTGGTACCGATGATGGCCGTAAAACTACCCTCTTCAATCTGAAGGTCAACTGCACTGAGGGCCCTGACTTCATTGACGGTACCGGCGAAAAAAGTCTTACTTAAACCTTTGATCTCAAGCATGGTTCGATGATTTTGATAGTTTACGATGCAATGATTTAAACCATTGGGGTGCCACAAGTGCTGCAAAAACAAAGAAGGCTGTAACAAGTTTTAAGTCATTTGGGTTCAATCCCCAGCGCAGTGCAATGGCTATCAACAGGCGAAAAAGAATTGTACCCAAAACTGTTCCTGCTATGGTGACTCCCAGACTCGTCTTACCTACCAATGCTTCTCCGATGATGATGCTCGCCAATCCCCAAACCATCATTCCGATACCCATCTGAACATCAGCAAATCCCTGGTACTGAGCCAGCATTGCTCCAGACAAAGCCACCAGACCATTGGAAATAGCCAGACTGATTACAATCATCAAATTGTTGTTTACACCCTGAGCGCGAACCATTTGAACATTATTCCCTGTGGCACGCAGTACAGTTCCGAAGTGCGTGAGTAAAAACCTTAACAGCAACCAGCCAATCAGCACGCAAAAGATTAAACTGCTGATCAGTACAGAAAGGTCCATCACCGAAACCTGCCAGCCGGCCACAAACAGAGAGGCTTCGCCGGAATTGACCGAAAGCAGCCATTGTTCGGCAGGGGCCGATACAGTTTTGGTGTCAAGCAATGGAATGTTGCTCCGGCCCATGATTCTCAGGTTTATTGAATAGAGCGCAGTCATGACCAAAATACCGGAAAGTATTTCCTGAATTTTGAACCGGGTGTAGAGTAAACCCGTTACGGAGCCAGCCAGCATACCTGCTGCAACAGCAACCGTAGTGGCAAGCCAGGGCGACCATCCTGACGAGATCAAGACGGCAGTGATGGCTGCGCCCAGGGTTAATGAACCATCAACAGTGATATCCGTGAACCGTATCATCCTGAAACTGATGAGCATCCCCAGCGAAAGCAACGAAAGTATCAAACCAATCGTAAACGCTCCTATGATGAGATTCATATCTTTTCCTCCATACTTTTAATTGGTGTGAACCACAAAGCTCCCCGGATGAAGGCACTTTCGCCCAGTCCTGATGAAGGCCGGCTGTCGTCAATCAGGTGTAATAAGGCCTTGGGGGGAGGTCCGTTCAAAAATTTTTCAACCTGTTCATTAAGGTTAATTTGTCCGTTTTGCAATGGCTGGTAAGGAAATACTGTAGCATGAGCATGAATCCAAAGTCCCGGAAAAGAAGATGATGGAACCATCAGTGTTTGGTGTGTAGTTGATTCTCCTCTGGAAGCAAAACCAATCACAAGCGCCTGTTCATGGGTAAAAATCCGCTCGGTGGAATAAGAAAGCCAATCGCGAAGCGCAAGACCTTCAGGCTTGTTCTTGTCAGTCACCTGTGTCAATGATTTAATCATGCTAACCCCAACCAGGCCATCGGATTCAGCCAGAATCACAAAAACAATGGTTGAACTTCCTGTTATCTCAAGTGCCTTAACAGCCAGTTGAGACAAAAGCCAGCCTGATCCATCCTCTTTGGGATTAAACCGGAAGAGATGCGACAACTCAGTATCGACACCCAGGTATTGAACAACCTCAGCCTTTGGCTTTAAATGATCCATGCATAATATAAAATCAGGCCGGCTTTTGACTTCCGGTCGTTGATATACAAAATGACCACATACAACGAGAAAATCTCCGTGTACCAACTCATCCTGATCCGATTGCTGAGCAGGACTACCGATACCTAAGGCGAAACTCGTGTGGTTAAATTCAACACCATATTGCTTTGGATCTTTTCCGTCAAAAGGTTTCCAACCAATAAAATATTCCCCGGAGACAGCTCCTTTGGAATGAAGTAAAAAACAATTTTCTGGTAAAGCAGGGTTCGCCGGGCCGCTTTTGGCTACTTGTTTCAGTGATGGTAAACTGCCGTCACTGAGCCAAATCCCGAAACCTGTCATCCTGAGGGTGTTCACTACAAAATCGTTGGCATTCACGATAGTGAACTTTCCTTTCAGCTTACTCAGTTCTTTGTGAATCTTCACCAGCGATCGGATGCCTGCAGAACTCAGAAAACTAATTCCTGCAGCATCAATAATCAAAATGTGTTCACCTTGCCGGATATAACCTTCAAAGCAGTCAGCAAAATAATCTGACCAGGAAGCATCGAGTCGGCCATTGGCATGAATGATGAGGGCATTGCCTTGTTTCTCGGTTTTTAGTTCCATTTCTAACTTATTTAGGTTGAAAGGCGACGGCTTTCTCGCGTAAACTCTCGCTGAGGCGGATACCGTACTGTTTCACTTTTTCAGGGTTGATGATAAACTTCTCCGATTGGGTATTCGAAAAAGGAATTCCGGCAGGTGAAGCACCTCTGAGAACCTTGATGGCCTTGGCTGCCGCTTCAAGACCTGCATCATAATAATCGCGAGAGAGACAAACACTGGCACCGTCACGCATCTGATCGCTGTCAAAGATATAAACTGGAAGATTCTGATCTTCAGCTTTCCGGGCTATCAAGGCAAAGCCAGGTCGGGTAAGATTGTCCACTATTTGGGCAACGAGTTGTATGTCCTGTCGGCACATTTCGATGGCCGCCTGTGCCACATCGGCACTGGAAGTAACCGGAACAGCAACGAGTCCAATGTCAAACCTGGCCAATTCTTCTTTAAACAAATCTTTGTACAATACACTGTTAACTTCAGCCGGTGTGTATAAAGTGCCAACTGTTTTGCAGTCGGGTATTGTTTCATATATCAATCGCGCCATGCCGTCAAAAGGTGACTTGGTTGTTATACCGGTTACATTCGGCAAATGATCCGTTTCACTTTTGCCGGCACCTGCCTTAATGGCATCGCCAACACCGGTAAATACAATATTGGTCTCGGCGCCAGCCTGTCGCAAGGCAGCCTGCAGACTGGGTGTTGATATGACCATCAGGAGATCAACCTGATCAGCTTTGATGGTAGTCATAATACTGGAAAGTGTGGACATATCACCTTGAGCATTGTATGTTCTTAATTCAAAATCAACACCTTCACGAAAACCTGCCTTGGCAATTCCATCCACAAGTCCTTCATGACAGCGCTCAGCAAACTCAGTTTCGCTGTATTGCACAATTCGAAGCTGAAGTTTTTTCAGTGTTTTCGACACCGAGGAAACAGGGTCGATCCTACGGTGATTTTCGGTTTCGGATAAGGGTAGTTTTGCGGGTGAAATACCTGCCAATACCTTTGCTACCAGCTTACCAGATTGAAAGCCCCAATCGATAAAACTATCGCCCAAGGCACCAGTAGCACCTTGTTCAACCAGCTGAGGTTCAGTGGCAAACACTGGAATTCCCGCAGCTTTTGTAACGCGGTAAATGGCAGAAAATCCGGTATTCACCAAGTTATCAGCTGATACCACGATGGCTCCGGCACCTCTTTGAATCAAGGATTGCGTGGCCAGGCCAAGGTCGGTCACACTCGAAGCTGTAGCCTCCAGCAACGTCAGCTTCCTGTCTTTCATCACCTGTCTTAGGCGTTCGACACTCAGCACTGCATTCATTTGTGAAGGATCATACACAATTCCGAAAGTATTGAGATCAGACTTATAATCCAATGCCATGCTGACAAGGTCGTTGAGGGGGGGATTATCATGCACGCCACAAATATTCGAAGGCTTGCCATTTTTAAAGACTTTGAGTCGGTAAGGGTCGCTCGTGACGGTGAGAACCACTGGTATTTTATCTACCCGTGCTGCAATGGCCATCATCGCCGGAGTGGTAACAGAAACAATCACATCGGGTTGCTCCCTTACCACGGCATCAATGATTTGAGGCAACTGAGCAATCTCTCCCTGGGCACTGTAGCTTTTCATATGGTAATCAATATCTTTTACCAAACCACTCCATTGCATTCCGTTCTCAACTCCTTTCACTGCCTCTTCGAGAAGCCTGTTTTCAACCAGCGTAATCACTGCCACACGTGCGGGCCGACCAAGTCGGTTATGAATATTCAGGAACAAATCTGCCGTTTCAAGTGCTTTATTATCAGGCATTGCCGGCTTGTCTAAAACGCTTCCAAAATCAATAACCTTTCTTCCGCCTGAATTGGTATTGGAATCTCTCTGGGCCATTCTTTCAACCTCCTCAGGCAATGACCATTCGTTGCCCAACTGAGCCAGCAAATTGGTGTTTAATCCAAGTTTTTCCGGAATAACATTTTCAATCGGAACGGTTGCCGGGCTGCGGCCTTTTAATATTTCAACTGCTAACCTGGCTGTATACTTGCCAACCGTGTGATAATCGGCACCCAATCCAAACAGGGCCCCTTTCGTGGCATCGGAGGGATCGTTGGTAAAAACAGGTATTTTTTGCTGGCCGCTCACACTGATGATAAGCCCTGAAGAGGCTGTAGCCACAGTGTCGCCGCCGATCCAGATTGCTTCAACATTTTTGGCTAGCAACGACCTCACAGCCTCTGAAACTTCTGCCGTGGTGGCTGCCACAGCCTCAACAAGATCGATGTTAAGCTGCTTGCAAATGGCTCTGGCCTCCATCAAACAGGCCTCCGAGCATTGTTCGCCGGGGTTCCAAACCACCCCTACCCTGCGAAGTGAGGGATTCAATTTTTTCGCAATCTCAAATGACTGTTTCACAGGCTGAAAAGTGCCGATACCAGCCATATAGGGCGGGTGCATGTCAGGCTGCTTGCCCGTTATTCCCACCCCGGCACCATAAGGATCGGTAACGGCTCCGAAAACATGATGTTTTTGTTTGTCGGTATTGGCTTTTGCAAAACTTTGCAGGGCCAGAGTGCTTGATGTAATCACCATTTCATAAGGACCGTTTGTCAACTCTTTGGAAATCGTTGAAGCCATTGCCAGATCGCCCATCGCGTTGAACAGACTGATGTTTTTCCGATCACCGGCGACAAAACCTGCCGATGTCAATTCATCAAGAATGCCTTCCACATGCCTGTCAAGTAAAGGCGTGGATGAAATCTGCATGATGGCAATTTTTGGTAATTCCTTTGCTGACGTGGATTTCTTTCCTTTGCGCTGCTCAAGATCCGACATCAGCAAAACGACCGATGCCAAAAGGATTAAAACAATGGCGAGCCATAAGTCTTTCATTAATTTTCTCATGCACTTACTGTTTTGTTATCTCAAAGTATGGATGCAGCCAAAGCATATCCAGCATCCATTCAACTATCGGTATTAATTTCCAAGCAGTTTTACTGAAAACATCCATTGGTCTGTAGGTAAAAATGATTGCTCTAACTTTCGGGCATAACCCACTGACCAGGTCGTCTTCAGGTATGAAAACAGTACCAGCTCCATGTCGACTTGTGCGCCAAAATTGAAGCGGTTTCTGACTGATTCTGATTGGGTAGGATTGGTGAGCAGGTGCGTTCCAAAAACTGAGGCTTTCACATAAGTCGGATAAAGCCAGGTGAGGCCAACATTCCTCAACCTTATAGGTTTAAGGTTTAGCTCGGCCATGGTTTTCACGAAATTACGGGCACTGATTTCATCGATTTCCACACCTGGGAAAGCTAGCACTTTTCTATATTGATCGGCCGGTTGCCAATCAACATAATTATTTCGAAACCCGCCAAAATAAAAGGTTGAAAAAGATGACCCCTTCTTTCCAAACGATTGACCCACGCTGTTTCTAAACCAAAAACTGGTGTTTCTGATACCGGGGATCAGCCATCCGAAATGTTGTTCCGAAACCAGGGAAGGATAAAAACTGCCACCGGCATAATAACTGTAGGCCGAAACATCCCAGCTGTATCCCTTTTCATCTTCAACCCCCCCAAGTGTTTTGCGAAGTTTCGAAAGGCCCAAATTCAGCGAAAGACTCTGAAAGTTTCTGATCGGACTGGCAATATTCTGAAACTGGGGCAAAACCTCAAGATCCCCATAATGGTAAACTCCAAAGCTGTAATATGTCCTGAAAGGAGCTTTCGTAGAAATGGTCTTTTTATAGCCACCACCGATTGAATAGCCGGCCCGACTTCTTTTTGTAGGCCCAAACAAATCGTAGAAATCTGTTTTGTTATAGGTTGCACTGAAATTCCATAACCACAAATCCCAATGTGCCTCAGCATGAAGCTTTTGTTTATCAGGCTGATTACTCCAGGGTGAACCAGCCAGAAAAAAATTAAGATTGGAAAGACCTACCCGGTCGCGAAAGTTAAGTCGATAGCCAACTGCGACTGTATTTTTATATCCGGCAATGTCGGGAAAAGCGCCGGTAAGGGTCATATTCCTGACCGGATAATAGGTCTTTTCCTCCAATTTGAGTGAGTCAATATTCACTTTTGAAGCTGGTTTCAGTGAATAGTCTCTAACCTCCGGGCTCTTCTCCACCACGCTGTTGCCAAGGTATTCAATGGAGTTGGCCTCGTTGATTACCTTGACAGGGATCATTCCTGGTAACATGCCGTTTCGTGTAAATTTCATCACGATGAGTGAATCTCCGGCAACAGGCTGCGGTGCAAACAAACCGGTTTCATCGTTTGAGAGCAGTTCAAAATTCTTGTCTTTTAAGGAGATCCGCCAGATATTTGACACTCCGGTATAATAGGATGTTCCAATTAAGAAATCATTGCCGGGGGTAAACCGAAACTGAGTTAACGTATTGTCTTCGAGTTCGTATACCGTTTCATAACGTTTGATACCCATCTCAAGCTCACTGGTATTGAATAATATCAACGACTGCTCGCCACGAATACCTGTCATGGTAGCAACCAGCTTCTTACCGTCGTCCGAAACAGACAGGTCCAGCAATGAACGGCCAAAATCTGCCGTAAACATCGGAACTATCTCACGGAAGGGTTCAGGAATTTTGACAATACTGGCGTATCCGTTGTCGTGTTTGACACCCCAAAGGCAGTTATTAGCAGTATCATACGTCAGATTACCAGTCCTTGAGCGCGGAATCAATACTTCCTTTTTTCCGGATGCTATATCCACTTTCACAAGGCTTCGGTATTTGGCATTTTGTTCTGAGAAAAACACTCGCCGCTTGCAAGGATCGTAGGCGAGAAAAGTAACACTGTAAAGCATGGGTGAGTCGAGGGTTGTCAGCTTTATTGTTTCACCTGTGTAAAGATCGATTTCAACAATCTGTGACACTGCGCCCGGATGATTAACAGCTGCATAGATTTTATTCAAATTGGCATCATACCCAAACGCCGACATACTTCCCAAAGGCTTATCCGTTACTGGCCTGAAGATAGGTCCGGGATATTGCCTGATGCTTTCGAGGTTTTGTTTTTGGAACTTTCGTTCAAAATCGGTCCATTCTTTCCAGCTTTTACCAACAGTTTTACCAAAAACCTTTTTGAATTGAGCAGCATAAAAAGCTTTGCTGTCGTCAGTCCGGTTGTAAAGTTCCTTCACTTTGTGATCGCCATAAGCCTGTGCCAGATAGGTAATAAAACGGGTTCCATACAGGTAGGAATTAGCACCTACCTGAAAATCAATGGTTGAGCCTTCTGTGTCGAGGCCAATGACAGAATAGAGTGGTTCATTTTCTGCCACAATGCTTCTGAAATACATTTCGTCGTAAGGCCCCAAAGCACGACCCAGGCCTCCTGAGGTCCAGGTTTCCAGGTAGCAGGCAATTCCTTCATGATACCAGCGGGGCGCATACCAGCGGGGTGTTGTCAGATAACTCCAAACAGCCGTCAGGGGCATCTTTTCTTCGCGCTTGACCTTACCAAACAACACTTTACGCCAAAAAAGATCCCTCTTGCCCGGCTTGTCAGCCATTGTGACATGGGTAAGCTCATGTGCGAAGAGCCACTGAAAACGCTCACTGGACGGAGTGATACTGAAGGCGAAATTGAAGGGTGAAATGCCCAGCACAATCATATTGTAAGGCATCACCAAAGCCCCACCATGACCATCATCCTCAAAATCGGTGAGCATCACATAAGTCTTTTGGTGATCATAATCCCAGTGTTGTTTGTGGAAATCAACCGCGTTGTGAAAGGTGCGGGCAACATGAGGCATTAAAAATGAATAGCGCTTACCAAAGTAAACAAGCTCCATTTCATCAGTGCGGAAACGGTTGATTCTTTGCCCATAAAGCATGGTTGCTGCTCCTGTTAACAGAAACAGCAACCAAAATTTTCGCTTGAAGCCGTTATTCATGATGGTGTTTTTATCCGATGAAGTAATGGAATTATTGAAAACACGCTGATAAGTCGATATAATCAGTCACTTATCTTGAGTTCTTTTTGATTACTCCACTACATCAACAAAACCCATCATTTCAACATCAGTATAGCCACCTCCCAGATTTTCGACACTTCCTACCAGCTCACGCAAGATTTCTTCACCCCCGAGTGTGATACTTTGTAATTGGTCAGTGGAGCAAAATACATTCAGATTCTCGGTGTTAAGCAGGATTATTACACTCAATTGCTCGTTGCTTGCTATAAGGTTAAGCGACTGTATGTCCTGAAGAACAGCATCGTTCATGTAGCTTTTCAGACTTGCCTCTGCCACCAGCTCCTTCACGCCTTCTTTGCTGTTGTAGATTTTACTTTTCTCCAGATAGGTCATCATTGGTTTATTTTGCATTAGAACGGCCGACTGCATCAAATTGAGTGAAATAATGTCGTGGGCATCTTCGAGTTCAAAGAATTTTCCTTCGGGATTGGTATCAATAAAAGTCGTGATGGCATTTTTCAGGTTAAGCAAAATGGTTTGATGGCTTTGAACCCGGGCTATGGCATTCTGGGCTTGATTGAGGTAGCCGATAACTGGTATATTGGCGTTGGAATCGAGAGAAATTACCATGTTAAGGGCAAAAAGAATGTCCTCACGGGCTGGTACCAAATAGGCTTTAAAGCTTTCAAGGGCATTGATATAAGGGTAATACACCTTCATAAACTCCTGTGACTGACTGGTTTTTTTCAGAACTTCCTCAACATCCATCGAAGTTTTGGCCGCCTGATAGTAGTGAAACATTAAAAACTTCTCATACTGATTGCGTTTCAGACTGTCTTCAACCAATTCGTTTCGAAGCAAAATGTCATCCTCGGTTACTTTTACATTCCTGTATCTGTCGACCTTTCCGATTGACCCACCCAGGTATTTTGCCATTTCATAATATTCGGTGTCGTTGTTGCTTTGTTGGGGTGTATAATCAGCCATTGAAAGACCAATAAATAATCCGATAAACAAAGCCAATGCTGCCACGAGCACGGTTTGGAGTAAACTGAACTTTTTCATTTTTTAATGGTTTTTATGTTAAAAATCGATTTCATTTGATTCAAATATCTGTTTTGTTTCCGAAAGTTGGTTTTTATTGAAATTTTATTTCCTTCCGGTATACGTCCGAGCCGTTGCTGACAAGCTGAATCCCCAAGGGAACGAGGTCTTCATTCATTTTCTTAACAACAAGCTGAAAACCTGTCATACCCCTGCTTGAAAAAACAACCTGCCCCTGATTATAACTGCTCGATGATGAACCTTGTGTGTATAAAAATTCAGATTTTACGATTTCAAAATCCCGATCGCTGAAGGTAATCGTTGCCTGTAGCTCTGTTTCGCTTGAGCAAACAAAATTCATATAAAGTAATTGATCAATTTGATAAGGCACCATTTTGAACGAAGTTTGCCTGAAAACATAAGAAACTTCCTGTTTAGGATGAGACGTCAGGCTTCCAGCTAATTGTTGCTCATTAACGTTTGGTATTTCTCCAAGAAAGAACCACATCAGCATCGATCCAAGCATAATTCCCGTGAAAAGCACAAAAGCAAACCTGACAGGAACAGGCTGAAAAAACTGATTCCAGAAGGGATGATCCCAGATGCTCCTGCGCGTGCTTTTTACATCAACCCTGATTTGCTGCATCACCTCATCTTTCACATCAATGTCTTCATCTACCTTTTGCAGTTTTTCCAGCTCCGTCTCAAGTTTGGAGAAACGCTGACTGTCAGTTGATGCGACATTCTGATCTGACTTTGTAGTATCATTGTTTATAGCATTCATGGCTTTTGATTAATTAGATTCAAAAAAAGCACTCTTTTCAAGCATTTCCTTCAACATGAGCCTGGCATCATACAACCTCGACCGCACTTTTTTTTCAGAGATATCGAGTGTAAATGCGATTTCTTTGTAGGAAAGCTGCTCATAGTATTTCAAGACAATAACCACTTTATATTTCTCTTTCAATTGTTTCACTGCATTTTGCAAAAGTTCCTGCGAAAGATCATCAGTCAAACCATTTTCATCAGCCCTGGCATTCACAGTCCCTAGATCGCCATAACGTTCTTCTCGTTTGGTATGACTGAGGGCAGCATTCACGGCAATCCGGTAAATCCAGCTGAAAAACCTGTAACCGGTTTTGTACGAAGCCAATGCGATGTATGCCTTCACAAAAACTGCCTGGGTAAGTTCGCGCGCTTCATAGTTGTTGTGTATCATCCTCAATAACAGGTTATAAACTGTTTTCTGATACTTCTCAACCAGCAAGGCATAGGCATTAACTTCGCCCGATAGCACCCTTACAACGATGCGCCTGTCTTCATCCGCCTCAAGGTTTAGCTTTTTTTGGATTTCAATCTGTTGCTCTATGTCATCTTTCGTTTTCACTTATTACTCATTTGTTTTTCAAAAGTTGGTTTTATGTCAGATTAATGTATTGAGTTTCCAGAGATCGCGGTATCGCATCCTGATAAGTGGTTGAAGCGACAACTCGCCAGTCTTTCCTATTAATCGTTTCAAAGTCTTCAATTCCAATAGTTTATCATCAGTATCCGATTCAACAAGCAACGGCAGGTCTTGCTCTTTAAGCATGAGGTTACGCTTGGCCTTGATGGACAAGTCGAGGTAAAGGGCCATGTAATTAAGTAAATCTACCATCATTGCCGGCTCATAATGTTCACGCAGTGTGGCTAGATACGACCCGGCACGTGTGTCGGACAATCGACCTTGCCTGATCATCCGCAAAAGTTCAACTTCGCTGCTGAATTCCATCTCCAGCCAATCCTGAAGCTGTCGGTTACTCTGCTGGAAAACTAGGGTAAACAGAACTGGCAACATGAGAAAAATCAGAAGGGTTTGAAGGAATGGATTTAATAAAAAATGGTTGAAAAGACTGTGTATTACGTATACCATCAGCAATCCTGTGAGGAGGGTAAGGATTATATTTTTTTCACGTTGAATCCCTCCTATCATCCACATGGCAAGAATGGCTGTGCATCCACCATGCATTACTGCCGTGCCAAATCCACGCATGAGCCAAAGCATGATATTGGGCTCATCGCCAAGATAATACATATAAACGATATTCTCAGCAAGGGAAAAACCTGCACCTGACGCAAAACCATAAATGGCAGCATCAACAGAAAAACCAATTTTCTTTCGGAATAGCAGAACTAAAATTAGCAGAGATTTGAGTAATTCTTCAGGGAAAGGGGCAATATAGCGGGTAAAATTCTCGTATTCCAACTGAAATTTGTTTGTAATAAATTCATTGAGATAATATGCCAGGCCTGCAGCAACCATCCCCCAGGTTAAAGCCCAAAACAAATGTGGCTTGCTGACTAGTTTAAAACTGTCCATCAAAAACAATCCGGTAAGAAACAGCAATACCGGCATCAGACTCAGGATAATTTTCATACCATGTTGTTGTATAGCTTGTTTAATCAGGAGCATTTGTCTATTTATGAAAATGCTACTTTACTATCAATCAATATGTTAACTAAAATCTTATATCAAATCCATCCAATGAGTGTACCTGAAATTGGTTCAGAGAAATGCTGAGTTTGGAGTGTTGTTGTGAAGTTGGGTTCAATTTCAAGGAACTCCCGCAAATATAGGTGTTACAAAAATTAAAACCAAAAAGAAAGGTAAAATTCAATGCATTAAACCAATAAAAAAAGTGCAGGATAGGAATCCCGCACTTTTTGCAGATCATATAAAGTATCCACTATATGTTGAGTGAATTCATCACTTCGAGAATCACCTGGTCAAGTTGCTTATCCACGCGCTCAAAATCATCGCGGTGGGCAAGCGGCGCTTTGACACCAAAATAAAACTTTATCTTGGGTTCGGTTCCCGAAGGCCTGACACTGATTTTATGTCCATGTTCAGTTACAAATTGTAAAACATCCGATTTTGGCAAATCGATAAGAGTTTCAGTGTTTTCAATGAGGTTCCGGGTTTTGCGAAGTTCATAATCTTTGATCCATACCAACTTCGAGCCTGCAATCTCAGCAGGAGGATTGTTTCTGAAACGCTCCATCATCGCTTTGATTTCCTGTGCTCCTGCCATTCCTTTTTTAGTGACAGACAGCAATTTTTCCTTGTAAAAACCAAATTCGACATAGATATCTTTCAGCAGCTCATACATGCTTTTTCCCTGATCGGCAGCCCATGCGGCGGTTTCCGCGAGCATCACGCACGAAATTACGGCATCTTTGTCGCGTACGAAGTCACCTACCAGATAGCCGTAACTCTCTTCTCCACCACCGATAAAGGTTTTTTCGCCTTCCAACTTTCCGATGATGTCGGCAATGTACTTGAAACCGGTCAAAACATCATACCGATCCACACCATATTTTTCTGCAATATTAAACAGCAATTCGGAGGTAACAATTGTTTTGACAATGTATTCGTTGCCGGTAAGTTTTCCTTTTTCGCTCCACTGACTGATCAGGTAGTAAAGAAGCAAACTTGCAGCCTGATTGCCGTTAAGGAGGATAAACTCGCCTTTGTCGTTTTTCACGGCAATACCCACACGATCGCCATCAGGATCGGTTGCCATAACCAGATCGGCGTCTATTTCCCGGGCTTTTTCGATGGCCATACTCAGGGCAGCAGGTTCTTCGGGATTAGGTGAATGCACCGTTGGGAAATTCCCATCCACAACATTTTGTGCTTCCACCGTTGTAACCGATTCAAAACCAAAAGCTTTTAAGGCCATTGGAACAAGTTTCACCGTGGAACCATGGATCGGAGTAAAAACAATTCTGAAATATTTCTGGCGTTGAATGACTTCCGGGGAAATGCTAAGCGATTTGACTTTGTTGATGTAAATGCGGTCAAAATCATCACCCAGCAGTTGGATAAGGCTCTCATCAGCTTCAAAACGCACATCGGCAGGTCCTGATATTTTCTCCACTTCAGCAATTACATTTTTGTCATGTGGAGCAATCAACTGGCCGCCATCATTCCAATAAGCCTTGTAACCATTGTATTCCTTCGGGTTGTGTGATGCCGTAATGACCACACCACTTTGGCATCCAAAATACCTTACTGCAAACGACAACTCCGGAGTGGGTCGAAGGCTTTCAAAGAGAAAAACCTTAATACCATTGGCCGACATCACCTCAGCAGTAATTCGGGCAAAAAAGTCGCTGTTGTTGCGGCAGTCGTGAGCGATGGCAATAGCCGGTGTTGGTAGTTCAGGAAACATTTTCCTGATATAATTGGCCAATCCCTGGCTTGCCATTGCAACAGTGTATTTGTTCATGCGGTTCGTTCCTGCGCCCATGATGCCTCGCAATCCACCAGTTCCAAATTCCAGATTGCGGTAAAAACTTTCCATTAACTCCTGGGGATCATTTTCGATTAAATGCTTCACCAGGGCAATGGTATCGTCGTCGTAAGGTGCTTTGAGCCAGTTTTCGGCCTTTTCCAAAATAGCCGGATCAATTTGTTGCTTCATACTTGTATCTTTTTGAGGTTGTTAACTTTTTTAAAACCGTCGATTAAGCGTTCTTCTGATGGGTTGAGTAAAATACCCAGGCTACAACCAGAGAAAGTGAGGATGGTATTTAGCTTTTGCAACGCCCTCCCCTCCCTGTCGTTGTGTGGAACAATCTCAACAGCAATTTCTTCTTCAACAATAAAATCGCAAAGGAGTTTTTCTTCAATCCGGATTCCTTTATAATGAATTCCAACCGGTGTTTGAACCCTGAATCTTATGCCTCTGAGTCTGAATTCATGAGCGAGACAGCTTCTGAAAACTTCCGGAATGATGCCCGGCCCTGTTATGGCGTGCACCTCCCGGGCACAATCATATACCAGAGTAGCTAAACTATTTCGGCGGCTCTTGTCCATTGATTTCTTGCAAACATTTCAACAGGCTGTCTTTCCAATAGGGAACCTGAATCTGAAAATGGTTTTTAAATTTCTCTTTACTCAATACGCTGTAAAAAGGTCGTTTGGTCTTTACCGGATAGGCTGAGGACGGGATAGCAAGAACTTTGCAATCCAGATGCTCAGCTTCCATAATGGCTTTGGCAAAATCATACCAACTGATGGCACCTTCGTTGCTGAAGTGATAGACCTCTTTCAGGTATTGTCCGTGATACTGGTCGGCAAAAAGCATGATGGCCCAGGCAAGGTCAAATGCCCAGGTAGGAGTCCCAACCTGATCAGCCACCACCTTGAGCTCCTGACGCTCCTTACCAAGCCTGATCATGGTTTTCACAAAGTTGTTTCCAAAAGCAGCATAGAGCCAACTGGTACGGATGATCACAAACGAACATCCCTTTCCGGTGAGGATAGCTTCACCCCTCGCTTTGCTTTTGCCGTAGGCGGAAATGGCCGATATGGGGTCACTTTCTTCGTATGGCTTAAAATTTTCTCCATCAAAAACATAATCTGTTGATATATGAATCAGCAGGGCTTTCTGTTTTCTGCAGGCGTCTGCCAGAATACCAACTGCCTGAGCATTGATGGTTTCAGCCAGCGTGGGTTCGTCCTCTGCTTTATCCACAGCTGTGTATGCAGCGCAATTGATGCAGATTTCGATTCCGTGTATTTCAAAATAACCATCAACAGCATCCTTTCGGGTGATATTCAGTTCATCCACATCTGTAAAATACCACTGATGAACACGGTCTTTCAGCGCGATTTTTTGTAGTTCGCTGCCGAGCTGTCCTTTACTACCTGTTACCAGAATATTCATTATCAGTATATTAAGTGAATGAAACTAAATATTATCCAAACAATGTGTCACACTTCACTGCGAAAAAAGGCAATGGTGCGTTCCAGCCCTTCATCGAGCTGAACGCGAGGCTGCCAGTCGAGTAATTTTTTAGCCAAACTGATGTCAGGTCTTCGTTGCAAGGGGTCGTCAGTCGGCAAGGGCTGGTAAATGATCTTTGAGTTCGTTCCTGTCATCCGAATCACTTTTTCGGCCAGTTCGAGCATCGTAAATTCACCCGGGTTACCAATATTGACAGGTCCGGTAACCTCATCACCGGTTGCCATCATCCTGATCATTCCTTCAACAAGGTCGTCGACATACTGAAAACTCCTGGTCTGCTGTCCGTTGCCATACATGGTAATATCCTGTGACCTGAGTGCCTGTACTATGAAATTGCTGACAACCCTTCCATCGTTGGGATGCATTCTGGGACCATAGGTATTGAAAATCCGGATTATTTTGATTCTCACATCATTTTGATGATGGTAATCCATAAATAATGTCTCGGCACAACGTTTGCCTTCATCATAGCACGACCGTGGTCCGATCGGATTAACATGTCCCCAATACGACTCAGTTTGCGGATGCTGCTCCGGGTTTCCATAAACTTCACTGGTAGATGCCTGTAATATCTTGGCTTTGATTCGTTTGGCAAGACCCAGCATATTGATGGCTCCCATCACCGAAGTTTTGATGGTTTTGATTGGATTGTACTGATAATGAACCGGAGAAGCCGGGCAGGCCAGGTTATAGATTTCGTCAACTTCCACAAAATAGGGTGTTGTGACATCGTGTCTCACCAGTTCAAAATAGCGGTGATCCATGAGATGGGCAATATTCTTTTTTTGGCCGGTGAAATAATTATCCAGGCAAATCACATCATTACCCTCATTGAGCAGGCGTTCGCATAAATGCGAGCCGATAAAACCGGCACCGCCGGTCACCAGTATTCTTTTCATTCAATCGATCGTTAGGCCGTTGATGAAAACTTCTTTTCAACGGCTGATTGTTAATTATTTCTCTGTATTGACCCCAATGCAATAGTAGTCAAAACCTTCAGCTTTCATTTCTTTAACGTCGTAGATATTTCTACCATCGAAAACAGCCGGTGTCTTGAGTAATTTCTTGATTACACGGAAATTGGGAAACTTAAATTCCGACCATTCGGTGATGATCATCAAGGCGTCTGCATCGATCAGAGCATCATACTGATCTTTGGCAAACTCGATGCTTTTGTTGAAAATACGCTCTCCCTCGTGCATGGCAACAGGGTCGTAAGCCCTCACTTTGGCACCTGCTTCAAGCAATTTGCCAATAACAACCCTCGAAGGTGCCTCACGCATATCGTCGGTATTGGGCTTGAACGAAAGTCCCCATACAGCTACTGTCTTGCCTTTGAGGTCGTAATTGTAATACTTCATCAATTTATTGAACAAAATTGACTTCT
This sequence comes from Bacteroidales bacterium, assembly GCA_024709145.1. Lineage (GTDB taxonomy): Bacteria > Bacteroidota > Bacteroidia > Bacteroidales > F082 > JALNZU01. The sequence continues at coordinate 53,782 of JANJXG010000007.1, forward strand.
GGTCATCATTTACATCTTCAACTGATTGCAGTACGCGCAACTCATATCCGTAACCGCGTGCTGTTTTGATGAGGGCTTTTACGTCTTTCGGAAAACACGATCCGCCATAGCCGGTGCCGGGATAGATGAAATACTTCCCTATTCTGCGATCAGAGCCGATACCTTTGCGAACCATATTGATGTCGGCACCAACGATTTCACACAGATTGGCGATGTCATTCATAAAGCTGATTTTGGTAGCCAGCATCGAATTGGCTGCGTATTTTGTCATCTCAGCAGATACTATGTCCATAAAAATCACCGGATGACCGTTCATTGTGAAAGGCTTATACAGTTTCTTCATCAGGTTTTCGGCTCTTTCTGAATCAACACCAACCACAATGCGGTCGGGTTTCATAAAATCGTCAACAGCAGCACCTTCCTTTAAAAACTCAGGATTGGAGGCAACATCAAAGGGAATGTTAACACCTCTTTTTTGCTGCGCTTCAAGCACGGCTTTGCGCACTTTTTCTGCAGTTCCTACAGGTACGGTGCTCTTTGTTACAATAAGCACATAATCCTTCATGTTTTCACCAACCTGACGGGCAACTTCAAGCACATATTTCAGATCAGCACTTCCATCCTCATCAGGGGGCGTGCCTACTGCACTGAAAACAACTTCACAATCTTCGAGGGTTGGTGCCAGATCGGTCGTGAAAAACAAACGCTTCTTTTCAACATTGCGCTGAACCATTTCTTCCAGTCCCGGCTCGTAAATGGGGATGATTCCGTTGTTAAGATTTTCTATTTTCTTCGTGTCAATGTCAACACAATGGACATCAATACCTACCTCGGCAAAACAGGTACCTGTGACCAGTCCGACATAACCTGTACCTACAACTGAAATTTTCATGGGGGGTTTGTTTTAATGATTATTCCTTAATTTTAAATCAGCGAATTTTGTGCTTCCGAAATGCGATTACCACTTTCGTGAAGAAATCTCTTTTTTCGTATGACAAATGTAAGGATTCAGTAAAACAAAATGCAAAGAATAAGTAACTTTTTTAATAATATGATAATCAGTTACATATAACTTATTTTCAATAAAATGATGACGACCTAACCAATTTTGTAGCTGAAACCAATCCCCAGCGACTCTTTTAGCTGAAGCCTTGGGCCCTCGCCAATTTGTTTTTTCTCACCCTCAACTTCTTTATAGATAGGGATATTGGTATCGTGATCATATTTCAACAGCAGAAAAAAAACTGTCTGAATGCGCTTATTGACCATAAAATTGACCTTGGTTTCCCAGTCTACATCGATATTCCAACGGTTATTCCGGTCATCGTCCAGGTAGTTGTTGTAAAGGTTAAGCGTCGATGCCAAATCAATGTTTGGCGAAATAGTATGGTTGTAGCTCGCCAAAATGTTGAAACCAAATTCAGCCATGAAATTACTTCCGGGCACAACAACTGCTCCTGTTGAATCAAGAATGGCTTTTTGAACACCGAAAGCGCCTTTGTCGGCCAGACTTTGAATATTCACAAAAGTGAACTTTCCTGAAGCAGGGCTGAAAAAGAAATCGAACTTATCTTTCTCACTGAATTTGAAACCGAGAGAGGCAGTGAGGTAACCGGGAGCCATAAATGCTGAAATCAATGTGCTGTCGTTCGGGTATTTATAACCATTGGCAAACTGCGACTTAAAAGTAAACAACGAAGTATAGGTCCAGTTTTTAAATGCTTTTTGGGAATAAGAAACAGAAAAATCAAGCCGGTCTTCTGTCTTTTCGAGCCGTTCAACCCCATAACCCACGAATCCAAAGGCAGATTTATGCAAAAACTCCAGACTCCTGCCATCCTTTTTATATTTAAGCTTGTAATCGATGCTTGCCTTGCCCGACACTGAACTCTCACCCCCGCTTGCCCAATTGGTCAGACTCAGTTGATTGAAAGTAAGACCAAATAAAGCTGATGTTTTCCAGTAACTTACTGAATCTTTTTTCATTTTTAGAGTCGTGTCTGCATTCCCGCCTCGAAGCGATAACGGATCTACAATCAGAAAGATTAAAAACAAGGTGAGTAAGCCGACTCTTCTTAATTGGTTTGGAGTTGGTTGTTTCAAAACGCGCTCAAAAATAATCTTCATTGGTTTATATCTTTGAATATCAATACTTTGATCTTTAACTTCTGGAATATACTATAAACGTCAAAATTTAGAATTATTGTAATCAGTTTTACTGATCCATAAAATTCATTTCAATCGGTTTCCCGCGGTTTCCTGTTTGTGTTTATTTTCAAAAACTGACAACAATTACCAAACTTGACTGTTTAACGTGCAGATAATAAATTTATGAGAGTCATTCAGTTTGTCGTTTTTTTCAGCATCGTATTCACCGTTTACGGTTTGGTAAATGCCTATATTTTTAGTCGGGGTTTGCGCACTTTTGAGCAGGGCACAGCCATGAGAACATGGTATATCATCGGTTTTTGGTCGTTGGCATCAACTTTTTTTCTTGGTCGCATCCTCGAAAAAGTTTACCTCTCTCACCTGAGTGACTTGTTCACCTGGATAGGTTCGTTTTGGCTTGCGGCCATGTTGTATCTCTTTATAACAGTCTTGATAGTTGATATTTTAAGGTTAGCCAATCATTTTTTCCCTTTCTTTCATTTATTCAGTGAGTCATTTCTGCTTCGTAATCCGCAGTGGATGACCATCATAGCTGCCGTTGTGGTATTTTTCACCGTGCTTGCAGGCCACATCAACGCCTTAAATCCGCGGATTCATGAACTCAGTATCGAAACTGAAACGGAGTCAAAGGATCGAAAGGAGCTGCGTATTGTGATGGCTTCCGATATTCATCTGGGAACCATAATCAGTACAAAACGTCTCAACAAAATCGTAGAAAAAATCAATGGTTTAAAACCCGAGCTTGTGCTTTTCGCCGGCGATATTGTCGACGAAGACCTTCAGCCGGTTATCAGACAAAACCTTGGCAGTTTGCTCAGTCAGATCAAGGCACCTTTAGGAGTGTTTGGTTCAACGGGAAATCACGAATACATTGGTGGCGCTGACCCTGCAGTAGAATATCTCAGCAGGCATGGTATCAGCATGCTGCGCGATACCATGGTTGAAGTTGTTGACAATCTTTATATTGCTGGTCGCGACGACATCGAAGGAAACCGTTTTGGCGGCAAGATTAGAAAAAGCCTGAAAGAAATCAGTGACAACCGCAAAGCGAACAGCTTTATGATTGTGCTCGATCATCAGCCACGTGCTTATCCCGAAGCAATTAACAATAAAGCAGGATTGGTGTTATCGGGCCATACGCATCATGGTCAACTCTGGCCGCTTAATTACATCACCCAAGCCATTTTTCCTGTAAGCTGGGGCTACAGGCAATTTGAAAAAACCCATGTTTATGTTAGCAGCGGTTTGGGAAGCTGGGGACCACCCGTTCGGATTGGTAACCGCCCCGAAATCGTCGTCATCACGCTCAAATTCAAATCCTGATTTACCAAGCAAACGAAAGTTTGACTGACTTTGGGTGGGTTAATTTTTGTTAAGCCAGCCCGAACAAACCCTATTCGGATTGTCACAATGAAAAGAGTTCCGATAGATTTTAGTACATTTGCCGGCAATTAATCCAATAGCCAGACCTTATGTCATTTGATACTGAAAAATTCGTCGGAGAAGGATTAACCTACGACGACGTTTTATTGGTGCCTGCACACAGCACAGTACTTCCACGTGAAGTGAGCCTTCGTACCTTTTTCTCCAAAAATATTGAATTGAAAATTCCCATAGTTACTGCTGCAATGGATACAGTAACAGATTCTACCATGGCAATCGCGATTGCCCAGGAAGGGGGAATTGGTGTACTTCATAAAAATTTGTCGGTCGAGAAACAGGCTTCAGAGGTAAGAAAAGTCAAAAGAGCTGAGAACGGCATGATCATCGATCCTGTGACGGTTCAGGTTGACGCTACCGTGAAAGATGTGCTGAAAATCATGGAAGAATACCGTATTGGTGGGATTCCGGTTGTTGACAAGGTGAATAAACTCGTTGGTATTGTTACCAACAGGGACCTTCGCTTCGAACGTCAGATAAACAGACCTATTCATGAGGTGATGACAAGTGAAAATCTGATTACCACTACCGAATTCACTGATTTTGAAAAAGCAGCCGATATTCTGCAAGCCCACCGCATCGAAAAATTACCTGTGGTCGACAAAGATTACATCCTCATCGGTCTGATCACTTACAAAGACATTATCAAAATCAAGGCCAGGCCAAATGCCTGCAAAGATGCCCGTGGCAGGCTTCGTGTTGCTGCTGCAGTCGGTATTGCATCTAACACTATGGAACGTGTGACGGCACTGGTAGAGGCCGGTGTTGATGCCATTGTTGTCGACACAGCACACGGTCATTCACAAGGGGTGCTCGATATGGCAAAAAAAGTCAAAGAAGCTTTCCCTAACATCGACCTTGTAATCGGCAATATTGCGACCGCTGATGCTGCCCTGGATCTGATCAAAGCCGGTGCTGATGGCATTAAAGTTGGCATAGGTCCGGGGTCCATTTGTACAACACGTGTTATTGCCGGTGTTGGTGTACCTCAGCTGACAGCAGTTTTTGATGTAGCACAGGCAGTGAGAAATACAGGCATTCCGGTAATCGCCGATGGTGGCATCCGGTTTACAGGCGATATTGTCAAAGCGCTTGCAGCCGGTGCTTCAAGCATTATGGCCGGGTCGTTGTTTGCCGGTGTGGATGAATCACCGGGCGAGACCATCATCTTTGAAGGCCGAAAGTACAAAACTTACCGTGGCATGGGATCTCTCGAAGCCATGCAGGAAGGTTCGAAGGACCGCTATTTCCAGGATGCAGAAGATGATGTGAAAAAACTTGTACCCGAAGGCATTGTGGGTCGTGTGCCCTACAAAGGCACTTTGTCTGAAGTGATTCATCAGCTGACTGGAGGCCTGCGCGCCGGAATGGGTTACACAGGATCAGCTACAATCCGAGACCTTCAAAAGGCTAAATTCATCAAGATCACAGCTGCCGGAGTGTACGAAAGCCATCCTCACGACATCACAATCACACGCGAAGCACCCAATTATAGCCGTAAATAGTTTAAAAACAGATAATTACAAAATATTTCAGCATTTGCACTATGAAACATCTGATTCTCTTTTTAAGTTTCTTTTTGTTCATTTGGGGTGTTCAGGCCCAGAAAGTCAATCAAAAATCCGTTCTGATGACTATTGCGGATGAAAAAGTGTCCACCCAGGAGTTTATGGACGTTTTCACCAAAAACAATATCCAGAATGAAGTGATCGACAAAAAATCCCTCGAAGAGTATCTGGATCTGTATATCAATTTTAAATTAAAGGTCAAGGAAGCCGAAAACCTGCAACTGGATACCAACAAAGCTTTTATTCAGGAACTTGACGGATACAGAAAACAGCTTGCCAAACCCTATTTCACTGATGAATCGGTGAGTGAGGCATTGCTGCAGGAAGCCTGGCAAAGAAAACAACAAGATATCAGGGCTAGCCATATCCTGCTGATGCTCGACAAAAATGCAGCCCCCAAAGATACCCTTGAAGTTTACAACAGGATTATGAAAATCAGGGAACGGGCTATCAGGGGTGAAGACTTTGGCGCTCTGGCGGCTGAAACCTCCGAAGACCCCTCAGCCAAGGACAGAGAAGCTATCCCCAACCAAAGAAGCTTCAGACCCGGCAACAAAGGCGATTTGGGTTATTTTTCTGTTTTCGACATGGTATATCCTTTTGAAACCGGCGCTTACACCACTCCCGTTGGTGAAATCTCGATGCCCCTTCGCTCTGAATTTGGCTATCATTTAATTAAAGTGACTGAGAAAACACCTGCAAGCGGACTTACCGAAGCAGCGCATATCTACATCAGTGTTAATCCAGATGCTGAAGGTGCCGAAATCGCTGAAAAAGCAGAGAAAGCACAGTTCATTTACGAAAAAATTCAGGCCGGAATGAAATTCGAAGAAGCCGTTAAAGAGTATTCTGACGACCGTGGCTCAGCTACCCGTGATGGATTGTTGACAAAATTTGCCGTCAATCGCATCGTGCCCGAATTTGTAGCTGCCATAAAAAAAATGGAACCTGGTCAAATCAGTGCTCCCGTTCGCACAGTTTACGGTTTTCACATCATCAAACTAATCGGATCTGAAAAGCCGGGCACCTTCGAGGAAGAAGCTCCCAAGCTGAAAGAAAAACTGGCTAAAGACAGCCGCTCACAAAAGAGCGAAGACGCTGTGATTACACAAATCAAAGCGGATGCGAAATTCAAGTCAAACGTTGATAACCTGAATACTTTTACGGCGGGTCTCGATTCAACTTTAGCAGCTGGAAAATTCGATGCAACTCCTTATCAAAATTCTTCAACACCACTGTTTCAACTTGGAAAACAAAAGTTTACAGTAAAAGATTTTGCAAACTACATCGCTTCTAAACAAGCTGTTCAGCAAAAAACAACCTCCGAGGCCTATGCCTTGAAGTTGTATCAGGATTTTGTAAAGGAAAGCTGCCTGAAATACGAGGATAGCCAGCTTGAAAAAAAGCATCCGGAATTTGCAGCCCTTATGAAGGAATATCATGACGGAATCTTACTTTTCGATTTGATGGACAAGAAGGTTTGGACAAAAGCTATCAAAGATACCATCGGACTCGCTGCTTTCCACGAAGCCCATAAAATGGATTATATGTGGAATGAAAGAGCAGAAGCACAAATTTTTACCATTACCAATAAAGCTGAAACAGCGCAAGTTGCCCAAATTCTGAGCCAAATCAGTGATCTGACTACCGTGCGGTCACGCTTTGAATCCGACAGTTTGAAATCGGTTCGCATCCAGCCTGGTAAATTTGAAAAAAATGACAACAAATACATTGATCTTTGTGATTGGAAATCAGGTTTATACGGACCTTTTGAAGCCGATGCTGACAAAGCAACCATTTATGTTCAAATCCTGAATATCCTGCCCTCTCAACCAAAAGCCCTTGATGAGGCCAAAGGGTTGATTACTTCTGATTATCAAAATTATCTCGAGAAAGAATGGGTTAAGGAGCTCCGGGCAAAGTACACGGTGGATGTAAACACAAAAAATTTCGAGCTGCTCAAAGCACAATATCCTCAATGAAAGGATGGATTTTTTTAACCGGGCTCTCGCTCCTGCTGTTGGGTGGATGTCAGACCAATCCCGAATCAGAAAAAGGCAGGGTCGTTGCCAAAGTATATGACAATCAATTGTATGCTTCTGATTTAGCTGGCGTTGTACCACAAGGGTCGGCCGAGAAAGACAGTATTGTGCTCGTTAGAAACTACATCGACAGCTGGATCAGGAAGCGGTTGCTCATCAGGCAGGCCGAGAAAAACCTCACCGCCCGTCAGCGGGATTTCAGTAAAAAGCTGGAGGAATACCGGAATTCACTGCTTACCTACACCTACGAATCGGAGCTTATTAAACAAAAACTGGACACTGCGGTTACTGAATCAGAAATTGCCAGTTATTACCTGCTGAATAAAGCTGCATTTCAACTCCGCTACACTGTTGTCAAAGCTGTGTATGTTGTTTTGAATGAAGATTCCAAAGAGCTGAGAAGGTTTAGAAACCTGCTTTCCGATAAGGATACCATCCGTTCGGGCAACATCGACCTGCTTGCCAAACAACATGCACTCTCTTATTACATAGGCGATGAAACCTGGATCAGATTTGACGATCTCATCCAGCAGGTGCCGATTGAGACCTTTAATCAGGAGCTTTTTTTAAAGAACAATACCTTTGTCGAAATCAAAGACAAACCCTTTGTTTACCTGATCAGATTCAAGGATTACGCTCTCAGCGAAAGCATCTCTCCACTCGAACTGGAAGCCGATAACATACGGAATATCATTATCAACAAACGAAAACAAAGCTTTTTGCGTTCAATGCACGAAGAGTTGTATACCAACGCATTGAAGGAAGAAGTTTTCCAAATTTATTAAACATGACCCAGAAACTCAAAAAAGCGGTGACATTTCACACCTCCACGATCATAAAAAAGCCTCAAAGCTGGTTGCTGATTTGCTTTGTGCTCCTTGTATTAAACCTCGGAGCTCAGCAGAATGCTGTTATAGACCAGGTGGTGGCAGTTGTCGGTAAAAACGTCATTCTGCAGTCAGATATTGAGAATCAATACATTCAAACCAGGCTTCAACGCGGTATCAGCGGCAGTGCCGAAGAAATCCGGTGTAAGATTCTGGAAGAAATGCTGTTTCAGAAACTCATGCTGAATCAGGCCGAACTCGACAGTATCACAGTAACTGATGATCAGGTTGAAGAAGAAATGGAGCGTCGTTTGCGGTATTTCATCACCGAGTTGGGATCACAGGAGAAATTGGAGGCCTATTACAACAAATCTGTTGTTGAGATCAAAACCGAATTGCGACGCATGGTCAAGGATCAAATGCTTGGACAAAAAGTTCAGGAAGGCATTATGGCCAACGTTGAAGTGACACCTCAGGAGGTTAGGTTGTTTTTTAAAAATATGTCGAAAGACAGCATTCCGATGGTACCGGCTGAATATGAGATTGCCCAGATCGTGAAAAAACCGCCCATCAGCGTTGATGAGAAGATGGCTGTCAAAGAGCGCCTGAGTGGAATCAGAAAACGGATTCTTGCAGGTGAACGTTTCTCAACACTGGCAGTTCTGTATTCCGAAGACCCGGGCTCTGCCCGTAAAGGCGGTGAGCTTGGTTTTTATGGACGCGGTGAGTTGTATCCGGAATTTGAAGCTGTTGCCTTTAAATTAAAAGATGGTGAAATCAGCGAAATCGTTGAAACGGAAGCCGGTTTTCATATCATTCAGATGATTGAACGCAGGGGAGATTATGTGAACGTGAGGCATGTGTTACTCATGACCAAAGTAAGCCCCGAAGCCCTCGAAAAAGCGAAATTACAACTGGATTCCATCGCTTTACTCATCAGAAATGACTCTTTGAAATTTGAGAAAGCAGTAGAGAAATTCTCGGAAGATGAAAACAAATCCAATGGCGGAATGTTACTCAATCCTTATACCGCAGGCATTCGTTTCGAAGCGGATATGCTTGACCCACAGGTTTCTTTCGTCATTGACAAACTACAGGTTGGTGAGCTGAGCGACCCCGTACCCATGAAAACTGAAGATGGTAAAGATGCTTACCGTTTGCTGAAGCTTGTTGTAAAAACCACTCCTCATCAGGCTAATCTCAAGGACGATTACAACCGCATTCAAGGCTGGGCCTTGCAGCAGAAAAAAGAAAATGCCGTAGAGGAGTGGATCAGAAGCAAATCGAAATACGCTTTTGTAGACATCCATCCCGATTTTAAATCGTGTCAGTTCGACTTTAACTGGAAAACAGAATAACAAATAGTACTCAATGAGCGGATATACCACCGATGTTGAAGCAGCCAAAGCCATGCAGGCAAAGTATGAGGCGCTGAAAAAAGAAATTGCCAAAGTAATTGTCGGGCAGGATGAAGTTGTCCATCAGGCTCTTATTGCCATCTTTTCGCGTGGACATGTATTGTTGGTTGGCGTTCCTGGCTTAGCCAAAACACTACTGGTCAATACAATAGGTAAAGTGCTCGGACTTTCTTACAGCAGGATTCAATTCACTCCCGACCTGATGCCTTCTGATATCATCGGGACTGAAATACTCGATGAAGGTCGAAAATTCAGATTTATCAAAGGTCCTGTGTTTGCCAACATCGTTTTGGCAGACGAAATCAATCGAACACCGCCAAAAACGCAGGCAGCGCTGCTTGAAGCGATGCAAGAAAAAAACATTACTGTTGCCGGTCAATCACATAAATTGCTTGAACCTTTTTTCGTTCTTGCAACTCAAAACCCAATTGAACAGGAAGGAACCTATCCATTGCCCGAAGCTCAGCTCGACAGGTTTATGTTTAACCTTTGGCTCGATTATCCTACCTTTGAGCAGGAACTTTCAGTCGTAAAAAACACGACCAGCCAACATCAGGCAGAACCTCAAACAATTCTTACAGCACAGGAGATCAGCGACTTTCAGCAATTGGTAAGAAAAGTACCCGTTGCCGACAACGTCATGGAATATGCTGTAAATCTGGTCTCGAAAACAAGGCCCGGAACCCCTCGCGCCCATGAATGGACCAATAAATACATCAGCTGGGGAGCCGGCCCGCGTGCTTCACAATACCTCATTATAGGTGCAAAATGCAATGCCTTGCTCAATGGGAAGTTTTCACCCGACATTGAAGATGTTAAAGCGGTGGCTATGCCAATTTTGAGACACCGTCTTGTCAGAAATTATACGGCAGAAGCCGAAGGCATCAGCATGGAAAAAATTATCGACATTTTGTTGTGATAAGAAAAAAATCAGGATCATTCAATGATAAAGTCAGGCCAATATGAAAGATAACCGAAAGTTGTTGTATTCGGCAGGGTCAGCCCTGTTGATCATTGTCCTTGTATGGTACTTCACCCAAACAGGCAAAGAGGAAACAGTAGTTGTTGAAGCCGCAGCAAAAAAAGGACTTTTCACCGTGAGCGTAACTACCACCGGCGAACTGGAAGCTAAAAGCTCAGAAATGATCTACGGCCCATCACCAACCTCTCTGCGTGATGCCAGAATCTGGCAATTGAAAATTGACGACATCATCCCCGACGGTAGTATCGTTGATTCAGGGGATTATGTTGCCCAGCTTGACCGCACAGAACTTACCAACAAAATCAAGGATCAGCAGATTGAAATAGAAACCTTTCAGAATAATTTCATCAAAACACAGCTCGACACCACAATGGAGCTTCGTGCTGCCCGGAATGAGCTTGTGAACCTGAAATATGCCATGGAAGAGGCTCAAATCGCTGTGGATCAATCAATTTATGAACCACCAGCCACTCAAAGACAGGTTCAGATTGAGCTCGACAGGGCTCAGAGATCATTCGATCAGGCAGTAAAAAACTATTCACTGAAGTATGAAAAGGCCGTCGCCAATATGTCGGAAGTTTCAACAGCACTGAAGAAAAAACAAACTGAATATGAGAAGTTCGTTACACTGAGTCAGGAATTTACCATTCATGCCCCCAAAGCAGGTATGGTTATCTACCAGCGCGACTGGGATGGAAAAAAACGCGGTGCCGGTGCAAGCATCAGCAGCTGGGAGAACGTGGTGGCTACCTTACCCAACCTGCGGGAAATGATCACCAAAACTTATGTAAATGAGGTTGACATTTCCAAAGTGAAAGCCGGACAAAAGGTTGAGATCGGTGTAGACGCCTTTCCTGAAAAGAAATTCACCGGACAGGTGATTGAAGTGGCTAACATCGGCGAGCAGTTGCGCAATTCGAATGCAAAGGTTTTTGAAGTGAAAATTGAAGTGAATGAATTTGACTCCATTATCCGACCGGCCATGACAACTAAAAATGTGATCATCACCGATCAATTGGCTGATGTTATCTTTATTCCGCTGGAAGCCATACACGGCGTCGACAGTCTTCAGTTTGTGTTTACCGGAGGAAGAAGAAAACAGGTCATCCCGGGAAAATCAAATGAAAATGAGATTATTATCAGAGCCGGCTTAGCTGAAAACGAAAAGGTAAGCCTTCTTGCACCTGAGAACCCTGAAAAATATGAGCTGGTGATGCTCAACGAAACAGAACTGAAAAAGATCAGAGAGGCTGACAGCATTGCATTGGACAACGCAACGAAGGCCGCTGCAGCCAAAGAGGCTGAGCGCCAGCAAATGATGCAGCAGCGCATGCAGCAAATGCCGCAAGCCGTTCAGGCCGGTGGCGGCAGCGGTCGCAGGATGGGTGGACAACGAAGGTAACCGGCATGAAAACTGAACGTTACTGGGAAATTATTCAGGTGGCACTTGAAGCTGTCTTTGCCAATAGGTCTCGCTCTATCCTGACGGCGCTCGGAATCATTTTTGGCGTGGCAGCTGTGATTGCCATGATGGCCATTGGAAATGGAGCACGACAGGAAATTCTGGAACAAATTAAAATGGTGGGCGTCAACAACATTATCGTTTCTGCCAAAGTGGAAAAACCGAAGAGTTCCGATGATGAAAGCGAGGAGTCCGGAAAATCTGAAAGTAAGAAATTCTCACCCGGCCTCACACTACTCGATGCTGAAGCCATACATCAAATCATTCCAACAGTAGAAAAAGTCAGCCCTGAAGTTTCTTACGAAACAAGTATCATTAAGGACGGAATCAGGCAACAGGCCAAACTCAACGGTGTAAATCCCGATTTTTTCAATGTCTTCAGCATGACGCTGGCACAGGGAACGATGTTTAACAGCGAACAAACTGAAAAAGGTAGTCCTGTTTGCATCATTGGCCCCGGAGTGAAAACCCGCTTTTTCGCGCTGGAGGATCCGATAGGAAAGCACATCAAATGTGGCAGCATCTGGCTTAAGGTGGTTGGTGTGCTGGAGAAAAGACTTACCGGAAATCCAAAAACAGAAAATGCAGGAATATCTGATTACGACAATAACATCTATGCCCCCCTTCAAACCGTTTTGCTTCGCTACAAAGACCGGTCACTTGTCAATGCCGGATCGGTGAACGGAGGGGGTACAACCGTAATTTTTTCCGGCAACAGCATGATGTCGTTTGGAAGTGAAGTGAGTGAGGATGAAAGCACTAACTACCATCAGCTCGACAGAATAATTGTTCAGGTCAACGAAAGTGAAAACCTTGGTGCAACAACAAAAATCCTTTCGCAGATGCTGAAAAGAAGGCACTTAAACGTGGAAGATTTCGAGATTACGGTTCCCGAATTATTGTTGAAGCAGGAACAAAGAACCAAAGACATTTTTAACATTGTACTTGGTGCTATTGCCGGCATTTCACTTCTTGTGGGTGGAATTGGCATCATGAACATCATGCTGGCCTCTGTCATGGAACGAATCCGTGAAATTGGTGTTCGTCGTTCCATCGGGGCAACAAAAAAAGACATCATCTTCCAGTTTTTGGCAGAAGCCACTTTAATTAGCATCAGCGGAGGTATCATTGGCATTTTGCTTGGTTTGATCATGGCAAAAATTATTATGGAAACGACCGACATTCTTACAATCGTGAGTATTTCATCCATTGTTATTTCATTTGGGGTTGCTGCCACAGTTGGCATTGTTTTCGGTTACCTGCCTGCACGCAAAGCGGCCGAACAGGATCCGGTCGAATCTCTCAGGCATGATTAAGAAAACCTGAATTCTGCTGATTTCCTTAATAAAAAACATGTTGCTTTTGGAAAAATCATCTACTTTTGCATTTTAAACTGAACATTATCAATAATTTAATCTCATTATGGCAGTCCTAGTAGGCAAGAAAGCCCCTTATTTTGAAGCAGATGCCGTTATCAACGGTGCTTTTGAAGAGAAATTCTCTTTGCAACAGTACATCGGAAAGAAACATGTGATTTTTTTCTTCTACCCACTCGATTTCACCTTTGTGTGTCCAACCGAAATCATTGCATTCCAAAATCGCATGGAAGAATTTGAAGAACGTAACGTTGCCGTTGTCGGCTGTTCGATCGATTCGAAGTTTTCGCACTGGGCCTGGGTAAATACCCCGGTTGAAAATGGTGGTATTCAAGGTGTTAAATATCCGCTTGTATCAGATTTGACAAAAACGATTTCTGCGAACTACGATGTTCTTGCAGGAGAGTTCACTTACAACGACGATGGCGAGATGGAATTTAATGGTGAGGCCGTTGCCTACAGAGGTCTTTTCCTAATAGACAAGCAAGGCGTTGTGCGTCACCAGGTTGTGAACGACCTCCCACTCGGACGCAGCATCGACGAGGCGCTGAGGATGGTGGATGCCCTCCAACATTTCGAAGAAAACGGTGAAGTTTGTCCTGCCAACTGGAAACAAGGCGAAGAAGCCATGCTGGCTACGCACGAAAGCGTTTCGAGCTATTTGGCAAAACACTAAACGACTTTTTTCACATAGCTTTCCTCCGGTCTGGCTTCAATTCAACCCAAAGCCTGTCGTTGGAAAGCTTTGTCATTTAGGGCAATTGCCAAATAAGTCCAATTGAATTGCCATTGGTCAGCAGCTGTAAATTGCCCAATGCCTCTGATTGCTTTCTATTAAAATGGACGATACTCCTTCCCAGAACATAACCTAAAACCGCTCCGGCAAAAACATCTGACGGCCAGTGTTCACCGCCGCTGATTCGTCCAACAGCTGTTAGCCCTGCCAGACCATACAACACCAAACCAACCACCGGTCGCTCGGGGTAATAGCCCGCAATGGTGGTTGCAACTGCAAAGGCCCTCATCGTGTGCCCCGACGGAAAAGCACTGAATTCTATGTCATTGAATGGTCCTGACCACTGACCTGGATTGCGCAGTTGATCGGGTCTGGGACGGTGGGTAAGCTGCTTCAATGCAAAGGCAGCTCCTGCACTCAGGACAAAAGCCTGAAGTCCCGCCATGGCTGCATCATTCGATCGTTTCACACCATATGAATGGCCGTGCAGACAGAGGATGGCAAGGGCAGGAATGGTCACAAGACCATTGCCGAACGAAGCTGTCCAGTCTAGATTTACTGAGCCGTCTTGTTTTTCAACGATCCGCAACCAGGCTTCGTCGTTTTGTTGTAAAGTAAAAAAAGTTGCTCCGGCCAGTCCGGCTAAAACCCATTCATCGGTTTGCCACCGGGCCGGTGCTTTCATGGCATGCCATGCCTGCTTGGGGTAGCTTTGCAGAAATGAGATGGTTCTTGCTTGCCGGGTGGAGTCCCTTTCGCGGGCAAAAGAAGCATTGATGCCAGCTGCAAAAAGTGAAAAACTTAACAGCCAACTGCACCAAGTCATGACCTTTCAACTTTTTTGGCTTCGTTCCACAGTTTGTCCATCTGTTCGAGGCTCATCTCATGCAGCACTTTTGAGTTTTTACGAGCTTGGTCTTCAATATATTCAAAGCGGCTTTTAAATTTACGGTTTGTTCTTTCAAGGGCATCCTCCGGGTTTACACCGATATATCTGGCGTAATTGACCAGGGCAAAAAGTAAATCACCAAACTCATCTTCCAACCTCTCGTGTGCCGAGCCTATCACAACCTCATGTTGCAATTCGTTCAGTTCTTCGTTTACTTTGATCCATACATCTTCCGGTTGCTTCCATTCAAATCCAACACCGCCGGCTTTTTCCTGCATCCGGTAGGCTTTAAGCAAGGCAGGCAAACTACCCGGAACCCCTTCAAGGACAGATTTTTTACCTTCTTTCAGTTTAATTTTCTCCCAGTTGGATTTCACCTCTTCCTGATCGGCAACATTCACTTCGCCATAAATATGCGGATGGCGTACAATCAACTTATCAGCAATTGAATCCAACACATCTTTGATGTCAAAGGCACCTGATTCAGAACCGATCTTAGCATAAAAAACCAGGTGAAGCATAAGGTCACCCAATTCTTTCTTAATTTCAGGGAGATCGTTATTCAAAATGGCGTCACTTAATTCGTAAGTTTCTTCGATGGTAAGATGCCGGAGGCTTTCGAGGGTTTGAGCCTGATCCCATGGACATCCCTGCCTTAATTCGTCCATAATTTTCAACAGCCTGCCGAAAGCTAAAAGTTTTTCCTCCATTTTTTCAATTTTGGGCAAAAGTAAGGCAATTTCGAACCCTGATGTCTGCCTTTCGTAAAAATGGCTTAAAGGCACAACAATTGAGGCTTTACAGCGTTCAGAAAGGGGCAGAATTCATTTAGATTGATTATTTTTGCCACTGCTTGCACTTACAAACAGAATCATTTGTTTTGAAATATATCTTTTACGCATTTGCCTTTACAATGGTCCTGGTCGCCAGACTGAATGCTCAGCCTGGGCCGCCTTTGCCAAACGACAATTACCAGGTTGAACTAAGGACTCACTACGGGTATTTTCTACATCATCATTTCGAACTTGAACGGTTCAACGCTCACTTTCCGGCCTTCGAGCTCGCTTTGCAACGACCAACATTCGGAAGACAGCGCTGGGAATCACTTTACGATTATCCCATTACCGGATTTGCAATTTATTATTCCGAGATGGGGAAATTCGATGAGCTTGGCAGCGTTGTTGCTGCCTACCCTTTCATCAGCTTTCCGCTGAACAGCGATGTCGATAACCGTCTAAACTTTAGATTGGGTGTTGGATTGGCTTGGTTAACAAATAAATACGATCCTGTTGATAATTATAAAAATTATGCAATTGGTTCCAATCTCAATGCGGCTGCCAGCATTTTTCTCGATTACCGAAAAACACTGAGCCGAAGATTTGTTTTTATTGCAGCCGCAGGATTGACACATTTTTCAAACGGGTCAACTAAAACTCCCAATTTCGGCCTGAATATCCTGAGCGCAACAGCCGGCCTCACCTACTACCTGAACAGACCCAATCCCTACCTCGATAAAAAATTTCTACCCATTTTACGGCCTTTTGAATACGACAGCAAAAGAAGATTTTCGGTTGAACTCATGCAGACTTTTGGCACCCGCGATATGTCTCAGCAACTTGGCAAACGTTATTATGTAAGTAATACAGCCGCCCATTTTATGTTGCCTGTTTCCATGAAGGGGAAAATCGGCATCGGTCTGGAGCTAACCTGGGATGGTTCCGACAAAGGAATTCTTGATCAGCGTAAACTCATTGAGGGCCTCGATTTGTATGACAATAATTTCGACATTCTCAAGCCGGGCACAAGCATTGTGTATGAGATGATGCTATCAAGGGTTTCGTTTTTATTTCAACTGGGTTTTCACCTGGCTGGAGCTGAAAAGTCTGATGGGTATTTATATGAAAAGGTTGGGTTTAAGTACCATTTTACAAAACAGTTTTTTGGCACCATTGCGCTCACAGCACATGGAGGAAGGGCTGATTTTATTGGATATGGCATTGGTTATCGGTGGGATCACAAGTTCTATCTGAGAAAAAGACGTTAACATGAAAAAAATCATTTACCTGTTGATTCTGAGTCTTGGTGGTTTTTCTTGCGGAAAAACTTCCCTCGATTGCTTTTCCGATCCAGGCGAAATAAGCAGCGAAGTTCGAAGGATTGACAGCAGCTTCACTCATCTGAATTTGTTTGACAACATCGATGTTGAACTTGTTTCGAGTAACCGGAACTTTGTGGAAGTAATTGCCGGTAAAAATCTTCTGGATGCCATTTCCACTGAATTTACCATTGATACGGTGATTATTGAACCTGTCACGCCTGATACAGAAGGAAGAAAAGACATTCAGAAAATTCTGTCGATCCGCAACAACAGTGCTTGCAGCTTCCTTAGAAACGATGAAAGACCCACCAAAGTAATCGTCTATTACACCACGTTGAAAGGTATAACTTATCGTTCCAATGGAAACCTGAAAACTTTGGGTGAGTTAAAAACTGATACTCTAAAGGTTGATATTTTTGAAGGTTCCGGAAGTATCGATCTGAATATCAACACTTATATCTCCTACCTGAATTATCATTTTGGCACTGCAGATCTTCATGTTGACGGCAAATCGAATGTGAATTACATCTATCAGGTAAGCTATGGCCCCATTGATGCAGCCAGGCTGATTACCGGCTATACCTACCTCGAAAGTCGATCCGCTAACAGTTGCTACATACATGCTGACATTGCACTTGGCGCAACCATCAATGGTCCCGGAAATATTTATTATACAGGTTCACCAGAAATATCCTTGATTGGAACCGGTAGCGGGAAGCTGATTAATAACAATTAAAAAAGCCGCTGGGTCGGCGGCTTTCTATCTTTTAAAAAATACTGACTTAATAAGAACGGGCAAACACAACCCGGCGGGCGGAGGGTTTCCCTGAAAAGACACATTTTCCTGCTTCTGCTTCTCCGTCGAAAGGAATTAGGCGTATGGTAGCCTTGGTTTCATCCTTTATGAATTGCTCGGTCTCAGCGGTTCCATCCCAATGGGCTTCAATAAAGCCACCCTTTTCGATTTGGATCTTAAACTCTTCCCAGCTATCCACCTTAAAAGTATTGGCAGTGCGGAAATCAAGCGCTTTCTGAAACAGATTTTGCTGAATCTGATCGAGGAGATGACTTATTTTTTGGTCAATATCCTGTATGTGAAGCACTTCTTTTTCAAGTGTATCCCTTCGTGCAACTTCCACCGTGCCATTCTCAAGGTCTCTCGGTCCGATAGCCAATCTGACCGGCACACCCTTGAACTCCCACTCGTTAAATTTAAATCCGGGTTTCTGGGTATCACGATCATCCAGTTTGACCCTCAGACCTAGTTTTTCAAGTTGTTTTTTGATTTCCAGCCCCTTGTCGCAGATAGCCCGGTATTGTTCCTCATTGCGGTAAATGGGGACTATCACAACTTGTATCGGTGCAAGTTTTGGAGGTAATACAAGTCCGTTGTCATCAGAATGAGTCATAACAAGTGCACCCATCAGCCGGGTTGAAACACCCCATGAAGTCGCCCAGACATGTTCGAGTTTGTTTTCTTTACTTAAAAACTGAACATCGAAAGCTTTGGCAAAATTCTGGCCTAAAAAGTGGGAGGTGCCTGCCTGCAAAGCCTTACCATCCTGCATCATGGCTTCGATACAATAAGTTTCGACAGCACCTGCAAAGCGTTCGTTGGCCGATTTAACACCTTTCAGCACAGGGATTGCCATCCATGATTCGGCAAATTCGGCATAAACGCGTAACATCTGTTCTGCCTCAGCCACAGCTTCTTCCCTCGTGGCATGGGCGGTGTGACCTTCCTGCCAGAGAAACTCTGCTGTGCGTAAAAACAACCTTGTCCGCATCTCCCAACGCACCACATTGGCCCATTGATTGATCAACAACGGAAGGTCGCGGTAGGATTGAATCCAGCCACGGTAAGTATCCCAGATGATCGTTTCACTCGTAGGCCTGACAATGAGCTCTTCTTCGAGCTTTGCAGCTTCATCCACCACGATGCCTTTCCCGTTTTCATCGTTTTTCAGCCTGTAATGTGTGACAACCGCACATTCCTTGGCAAAGCCTTCAACATGACTGGCTTCCTTACTGAAAAATGATTTAGGAATAAACAAGGGGAAATATGCATTTTGATGACCGGTGTCCTTAAACATTTTGTCGAGTTCGGCCTGCATCCGCTCCCAAATGGCATAACCGTAAGGTTTAATAACCATGCAGCCTCTCACAGCTGAATTCTCGGCCAGGTCAGCTTTTGTAACGATATCGGTATACCATTGAGAATAATTTTCTTCCCTAGTGCTTAAATCTTTCGCCATTGATACTTTGGTATAATATTTGTATTTTTACAACTAAATTTTTAACACGGCAAAAGTACGAAAACCATGCAGATTTCAAGCATAAATATAAGGAAGGGTCTCAAAATGAAAACTACAAAGCTATCGATCTTTGCACTGCTGCTGGCTCTTGGCGGGTGCTCAACGAGTGGTCTCGTTTATGATGATGTTTATTATTCGCGCAAGGACGCCGGTCAAAATCAGTCAAATGAAGTGGCTGCTGTTTCAAAACCAGCTGCTGCAACCACGCCGAGCACCAACAGTGAGTATGAGTATCAAACCTATTATGAAACAACGCCTGCCCAGGAACAGGTGGCCATGAATCCTGAAGCAGTTTATTCAACAACTGAAACAGTGGTTGAGCCTGACGGCACAAGTTATTCAACTACCGAAACTTATTATGACTCGGAGTATGCACAGCGTATCCGGCGATTTAACAACGGAGGAAGCTCATTTGGCTATTATGACGGTTACAATACCGGTTGTTTCGATTGTTACAACGGCTCCTTCTCGATGGGATTTGGATACCCTTATGGTCTTTCTTTCGGATTCAATTACGGATGGCCTTATTATTCCGGTTATTCACCTTATTGGGGCTACGATCCGTTCTGGGGAAGTCCTTGGGGCTGGGGCTGGGGTGGCTCGTATGGTTTTTACAGCGGATATTACAATGGTTATTACAACGGATTCTGGGATGGCTATTACTATGGAAATGGCTGGTATGGTGACTATTACCCATCCTACCGCCCACGCACTTTGTATGGTCACCGTGGAAGCAACAACAGCGGATCAACCATCCCGGGCCGCGGTATTAACAGACCATCCACTGAAAATACAACTTACAGCACACCAAGAGGAGACAGGTCAACCTCCTCAGGCAATACAACAAGCGGATTAACAAAAGACAACATTACCACATCCGGCTCCGACAGAGGTGCAACGGTGAATAATCGCCCCGGAAGGGAAACACCGGCAGGTGATCGTGTAAACAGACCTCAAACGCAGGATAAGTCAGCAAAACCTGTTCAAACAAGGCCTTCGGCTCAACAAAAAGTCAATGAATACCGCGACCGCTACCAACGTCCCTCAAGCAATGGAACCAGGGAATCACGCTATGAAAGACCTAAATCATATACATCACCGGCCGTACGTCAACCCAAATCGAGCAGTGAATATGTAAGACCTCAGTCATCCGGCACCAGCCCTGCTCAGCGGGAGACACGCAGCACGGTGAATCCCAATACCCAAACTGCAAGACCTTTGTCGACACCACAACGTACCAACAGTGAAGGAAGGGTGTCGCAACCATCGAGAAGCAGCAGCCAGGGCAGCAATACTTCTTCGCGTACTGTCAGCCAGCCCTCCAGAAGCTCTTCATCCGGATCTTCGGGCAACAGCTCCTACTCACCTTCCAGAAGTTCATCTTCTGGTAGTGGGTCTTCCGGTACCCGCAGTTCAGGTTCGTCCGGAAGCAGTTCTTCGGGCAGCAGCCGTGGAAGTTCATCAGGCGGCCGCAGGTAAAGCATTGATTGCAAAAGCTTTCCTGGCCCTACTACACATCAACAATCGTTAATCCTTAAAACATCAAACAATGAAAAAGATCGTTGTTCTCATCCTGACTTTAACCATCACAACTGGTTTATGGGCTCAAAATGAAACAGATGCCCTTAGGTTTTCACAGTCATTTTATCAGGGCACTGCACGAAGCATGGCCATGGGCGGCGCCTTTGGAGCACTGGGTGCTGATTTCTCTTCACTGAGCACCAATCCCGCAGGAATCGGACTCTACCGAAGCAATGAGTTCTCTCTCAGCCCGACTATTCTCAACTCCAGAACCGAATCAACCTACAATGGAATGTTTGGCGATGATGTAAGATCCAATTTTTCATTGGGTAACATGGGTTTCATCATCACGAATAAAGTCCCTGAAGGAAAAAGTAGCACCCCCTGGAAATTTTATCAGTTTGGTGTTGGCATGAACCGCACCAACGCTTTTCATAACCGAAGCTTCATTCAGGGCGACAACCCCGATCACTCCAAAGTGGACGTTTACCTCGACAGGGTTTGGAATACCTATCCTGAAGACATTGAAAGCCAGTTTCCCTACGACCTCTATCCTGCCTGGTATGTTTATGTGCTCGATACCGTGCGCGACAATGATGGGAATCTACTGTATACCAGTCCAGTCCCTGCAGGTGGTATCCGACAGTTTGAAAACGTAAATACATGGGGATCAACCAATGAGTGGCTATTCAGCGGAGGCGCTAACCTGGGTGACAAACTCTTTATAGGTGCCACCCTCGGTCTTCCGTATGTGCGTTATTTTAAAGAATCAACCTATACAGAAAGGGATATGAATGATGATTTCGCAGGTTTCGAAGAATGGAGCTATAGTGAAACCATCGAAAGCCGTGGAATGGGTATCAACCTGAAAGTAGGCTTCATTGTTTGGCCGGTCGAATGGCTGCGCCTGGGAGCTGCCATTCACACCCCTACTTATTTTGCCGAAATGCAGGATGTTTGGTACACCACTACCTCCGCACGCCTCGAGCCTGACTATAATGTTAAGACCTCACCAACCGGTGAATATCTCTACGATATTACCACCCCGCTTCGGGCTATTGGCAGTGCTGCTTTTATCTTTGGAAAATACGGATCATTAAGTGCTGATTACGAATATGTTGATTACAGCAAAATGAGATTAAGGGCGCCGGATTACAGCTTCACAAGCGAAAATCAAAACATCCGTGACTTTTACACTTCAACGCATAACCTTCGTATCGGAACAGAATGGCGTGTGAATCAGTTTAATTTCAGAGGTGGGTATGCCATGTATGCCAGTCCGTATGTTGATGACATCAACGATGGCATGAGGCGCAACATTTCGGTAGGAATCGGATACAATGAGAAGCATTTCAGCCTCGACCTCGCCTACATCAATGGACGGATGAATCAGGATTATTACCTTTACACCTCTCAAAACTATTCAACCAATGTCACTGAGCAAACTCAGAAAATAAATCAGTTTGTTTTGACAACAAGGTTCAAACTTTAAATAGTGATAGAATTAAATGAAAAGCCTGTCAACATATAACGACGGGCTTTTTTTATGGGATATTCTTTTCAATACGCTTCAGACCAGCCTGAGCCCTTGCGTGAATACCATTCCGATATTCTTCAGGACGGAAGGATAAACAAGTTTTGAACATCATGTGAGCTTCCGGAAACCGGCCCTGTTGTTCCAGCATCTCAGCAGAGAACAAGGCTGCATTTGCTGCAAAATATAAAGGTGAGGATTTTCCGGAACGTATTGTCAGCGAATAGTATTTCAAAGCTTCGGACTCATTCCCCAACGCCTGAAAAACCCTACCCATGCGATACCAATATTCAAGGTTTTCATCAACCGACAATTCTGCCTGATTCAAACCTGCTTTATACAAAATTTCCCGTGCACGGCTGTAATAGCCTCCATCAAACAAAAGCCTGGCTTTGAGAAGGTACTCATGGGGTGCCACACCCTGCGTTGCCTCCCTCACTGCTTGCTTATCCGATTCAACCTGCAAGCCCTCGATTGTCGTCAACTTGCTCATTTGCTGGTGATAAGCCTGCTCGTCTCCTTGCAGCAAACTGATCCACGCCAGCTTTCTCCTGGCATCAGCCTTGTAATTGATTCCACGAAAACGGGTCAGGAAACGGTTATAAATCTCCCCGGCTGAATAGTCCAGCTGCCTGAGTCTGGCCTCAGCCTCCAAGAAGTCGAGGTAATAAAAATGAGCTTCTGATGCATGTTGATGCCCATGTCTCCTCGAAAGTGTCTTTAGCGCGGCTTCATTCTTACCGCTACGCATCTCGATATTGGCCCGGGCATAAATCATCAAGGGACTGGCAAAGTCGCTATCCTCGAATGACCTCACTAACAAAACAGTACTTTCCTTATCGGGATTGAGAGTCATTTCTAAAAAGCTCAGATAAAACAACACTTCCGGCCGGATGAGCTGTGCCAGCTGGTCAGATTCACTTTTTTGCAGCAAATCATACAACATTTGTTTGCCTTTATCGACATCACCCTCCATGGAAACAAGCCTTACAACCCATTGATATTGAGGCGGTACACTACCAGTTAAAGCATAGAGCAAGCCATATGGCAGTTCATTGAGTAGCAGTTCCGGAAATTTTATACGGTTTTGCGTGAGAAGGAGAAAAGCTTTTCGAAGCTCAAAGGCAGCACTGTAGTGCTCGCCGAATTTAGTTCGTTCGGCAGCCGATTGCAGGTAAATCGTAGCTTGTGACCACAACTTCAGCGCATTTGTATCGCTCACAGCAGCGATTTTCTCCAGTCGGATTCTCTTTTGCTGCTGAAACTTATCATGCAGGGCCTTTTCTTCGCGCACAAAGACCTGGATAAAATCGAAATAACTTTCAATGACGTGGGGCAAAATGTTGGCTGGATTTGAAACTTTTTCTTTTCGGATTTCATGTTCCATCCCGGCACGATCAAGCCTGAAAGCATCGCGGTAGGCATTCATGACCTCAGTCGAAAAAACGAGTGTTTGCGCTTCTGCCGCAAGGCACAGAAGAAATAAAAAAATGACGCCAACCTTTTTGATCATGGTGTAAAAATACAAAAAGGGAGCCGAAGCGGCTCCCTTTTCATGAATATAAGCAATTTGTATCTTTAGTTGTATTTGTCAGCGATTTCCTGGTCAACCAATATTCGGCCGCAATATTCGCAAACAATGACTTTTTTGTGCATCCGGATGTCGAGCTGATGCTGAGGCGGAATTTTGTTGAAACACCCACCACAGGCGTCCCTTTCGATCTGCACAACAGCCAGCCCATTGCGTGCATTGAGCCTGATGCGTTTGTATGCCACGATAAGCCTGTCTTCGATCTGGCTTTCATGTTTTCCTGCCTGTTCGATCAGGTCTTCTTCTTCTTTTTCAGTTTCTTCGATGATGGACTGAAGTTCGTTCTTCTTCACTTCGAGATCGCCCAAACGTTCATCCAGGCGTAAACGGGCAGCAGCAATTTCGCGTTGCAAATCTTCGATCTTAGCCTGAAACTCCCTGATTCTTTTTTCCGAGAGCTGAATCTCAAGATTTTGAAACTCGATTTCTTTCGACAAAGAGTCGTATTCACGGTTGTTTCTCACATTCATTTGTTGCTCTTCATATCTTTTGATGAGCACATTGCTGTCTTTGATGGCCAGCTTTTTATCAGCAACGTTCTGATTGAGTGCAATGGTTTCATTCTCAAAATTCTCGATCCTGGTTTCAAGACCAGCAATTTCGTCTTCAAGATCCTGAACCTCCAAAGGCAACTCGCCTCTGATGATCCTGATCCTGTCGATTTGAGAATGGATCTGCTGCAGCGCATAAAGTGAGACTAGTTTCCGCTCAACGCTGATTTCAACTGGTTCGTCGGTTGCTGCATGGCTCATTTTCAGTCTGTCAGCTTGGTTTTCTTTCGACATAGTATATTGGGTTTCTATTTGAAATAATATCGTACCGGGTTTGTGTTTACTTCAGAAAACAGGACTGCAAAATTAGGAAAATTTTCCGTCAAAATATCAGACATCAATTCTTTCGTAAATTGTTCAGTTTCATAGTGACCCGCATCAATAAGCAGAAGCTTGTTCATGACATCAAAAAAGTCGTGATACTTAACATCTGCGGTGATCATGGCATCAGCGTGAGCCCGCTCGGCTGCCTTAATCAAAAAACTTCCCGACCCGCCGCAGACTGCCACTTTGCGGATCAGTTTTCCGGTAAGTTTGGTATGACGCAATGCCGGTGTTCCAAAAACATGCTGCAAATGAGATAGAAAATCCTGCTCTGTCAGCGGCTCATCAAGGTAGCCCACCATGCCCGAACCTGCATCATTCCAGCGATTGGCTAAAGTGATCAGATCCCAGGCTACTTCCTCATAAGGATGGGCTGCCAGCATTGCCTTTACCACAGCTGATGCCCGAAAGGCAGGCACGATCATTTCCACTTTTATTTCTGCTTCGGTGTGAACCTGGTGAATTTGCCCGACAAACGGACTGGCACCTGCGCCAGCTCTGAAAGTTCCTGTTCCCTGTACATTGAAACTACAGGCATCATACAAGCCTATCTGACCTGCTCCGGCTTCAAACATGGCTGCCCTGACTGCTTCGGCATGTGATTCAGGGATGAAAGTGATGATTTTCTGCAGCATTCCTTCTTTTGGCTCCAGAATGCTGAGGGTCTTAAGTCCAAGTTTGTCGGCAATTTTTTTATTAACACCCTGGTGGCTGTTATCCAGGTTGGTATGCATGGCTGCAATGGCAATCCCGTTCAGGATGGCTTTAATCACCACCCTTTCAACATAGCCATCAGGAGTTAAACGCTTTAGACCTTTAAAAATTATCGGATGGTGAGATACGATCAGTCCACATCCTTTTTGAATGGCTTCTTCAACTACAGCCTCATTCAGATCTATGCACAAGAGTAAAGATGATATTGAGGATTCAGGATCACCGACAATCAATCCGCTGTTATCATACGATTCTTGCAAAGCCAGGGGGGCAGCTTCTTCGAGCGCCCGGATTATCTCTTTAACTTTTAACCGGAGTGTCATAAAAATGTGCGAAAAAAGAGCAACTTTATCATTAATTTAACGTACAAATATAGCTGAATTCAATGAATTGGCTTAATTTCGCCACAATTGCACAATTGTCCCGGATATAAGAGAAAGTCGTGATGAAAATTTTTTGGATGCCTTTGGCATGGCTGTATCATTTAGTCTTGTTTTTTCGACATCTTTCCTACGACACTGGACTGATTTCTTCCCGTGCTTACGCGTTTCCCGTAATCTGCGTCGGCAACCTTAGTCTGGGCGGCACAGGTAAAACTCCTCACATTGAATACCTTATCCGACTCTTAAAACCCTTTTGGCGAATTGCAACCTTAAGCAGAGGTTATGGCCGCATTACCAGGGGCTACCTGGAAGCCACCCCTGATCTGACTGCCTCAGAAATTGGTGATGAACCCAGACAGTTTGCCTCCAAGTTCCCCGACATCAGTGTTGCTGTGGATGAGCGTCGTGTGAGAGGTATCCAAAAACTTCGCGAAAAAACTTCACCTCCCGAGATCGTTTTGCTCGATGATGCCTTTCAGCACCGAAAAGTAAAGGCAGGCCTTAATTTATTACTTACCGACTACCACCAACTCTATTCTGATGACTTTTTGTTTCCTGCAGGACAGCTTCGCGACACAAAATCATCAGCCAAAAGGGCTCAGGCCATTATCGTTACCAAAACTCCGGCCATTTTTTCTCCCTTCCTGGAAGAAAACCTTCGTTCGCGGCTGAAACCAAAACATGATCAGTTACTGTTTTTTTCTTATATCAAGTATGGTGGTTTCGTTCCTGTTTCTTCCAAAGAAAAAAACTGTTTGACAAAAAATCCATCCTCCATCCTTTTGGTAACCGGAATTGCCAATGCCTATCCGCTGAAAGAACACCTCGGAACCCGCTGCAACGAATTGGTTGAAATCAGTTATCCTGATCACCACGCATACACGGAAAAAGATTTTCTGAAAATATCGAATGCTTTTGGTGCGATCCTGGGGAAGAACAAATTGATCGTCACAACCGAAAAAGACGCCATGAGATTCAAGGATTCTCCTTATTTTCGCATCCTCGAAAACCTGCCACTATGTTACGTACCCATTGAGGTAGCTTTTCACCAGAACAAAGGCATACAATTTGACGAATATATCCTTGATTATGTTAGAAAAGATCATTGAAACAACAACTTACATTCAGCAACAGTTTTCAAAGAAGCCGGACGCAGGCATCATTCTTGGCACCGGATTGGGTGAGCTGGTGAATGAAATCGAAGTTGAAAAAGCCATTCCTTACGAAGAAATACCCAATTTTCCGGTGTCCACAGTGCATGGTCACAAAGGCAGACTGATCTTTGGCACCCTTAGCGGCAGAACCATCGTCGCCATGCAGGGGCGTTTTCACTATTACGAAGGATACAGCATGCAGGAAGTGACTTTTCCGGTGAGGGTCATGAAACAGCTTGGAATTGAACTCTTGATTGTTTCCAACGCAAGCGGCGGGCTTAAAGCGGAATTCGAGGTGGGCGACCTGATGCTTATCTCTGATCATATCAACCTGATGCCCAATCCACTGATTGGTAAGAACGATGATCGAATCGGAACCCGTTTCCCTGATATGAGTGATGCATACGACCACCGTATTTTGCAGTTTGCTCATAAAGTAGCCCGGAAATTCGGCATCAAGGTGCACGAAGGTGTCTATGCAGCTGTGAGCGGTCCAACCTTTGAAACACCCGCAGAATATAAATATATTCATGTTATTGGCGGTCATGCCGTGGGCATGTCAACTGTGCCCGAGGTGATTGTAGCCCGACACATGAAACTTCCTGTTTTTGCTGTTTCAGTGATCTCCGACCTGGGTGTGATGGGAAAAATTGTTCAGATTTCACACGAAGAAGTTATTGATGCAGCGGCAGCAGCTCAACCAAAAATGACATTGCTTATCAAAGAGTTACTCAAAGAACCCATCATCTAACTTCACAGATTGTCAAGCCTCAAAACAAAAATTTACTTCGCATCCGACTTTCACCTGGGCGTCCCGGGCCACAGTGAAAGTCTAATTCGCGAGAAGAAACTCGTCCGCTGGCTGTGTCAGATTGAGGCCGATGCAGCTGAAATTTTTCTGATGGGTGACATCTTTGATTTTTGGTTTGAATACAAAACTGTTGTGCCCAAAGGGTATGTAAGGTTATTGGGCAAGCTGGCTGAGCTGACCGACAGAGGTATACCCATACACGTTTTCCGCGGTAACCATGATATTTGGGCTTTTGATTACTTACAGAAAGAAGTTGGGGTAATTTTATACCGCAACCCGGTTGTCAGACAGTTTGGTGAAAAAACTTTCTTCCTTGCTCATGGTGATGGTTTGGGGCCCGGAGACACAGGCTATAAACTGCTTAAAAAAGTGTTTGAGAACAAATTCAATCAGTTTCTTTTCAATTGGCTACATCCTGATATTGGCACCAAAGCAGGCCTGTTTTTCTCGCGGCGAAGCCGTATTGCAAACATCGCCAGAGAAAAGAAAAATGATTTTAAAGTGGTGATTGAAGAGGAGATGCTCTATCGCTATTGTCATCGAAAACTGAAGCAAAACGGCGACATCAATTATTTTATCTTTGGTCACCGGCACATTCCGCTGCAAACCGGTGTTGGTACGTCGGCGCAACTCATCCTTTTGGGTGATTGGGTGACTAATTTCTCTTACGCTGTTTTTGACGGAATAGAAACCAAACTCCTGTTTTTTAAAGACGAAGATCATGATCAAAACGTGAGGGACTGATTTCGTCATCTTCGGTAGATATTCCTGCGAGTTTATCAGCCAGAAAAGAACCGATTGCCGGAGCCAGCATGACGCCTTTGGCTCCGAGTCCATTAAAGATATACATCCCTTTGATGACGGGGTGTTCACCGGCAACAGGACGCCGGTCAGCCATCGCAGGTCGAATTCCGGCCTGATGGTCAACCACTTTAACTTCGCCTTTGTAAAAAGTCTGCAATTTATCGAGCAGGTACCTCTTTCCTGGCATAGTAGGCTCGTTCGACAAATCGTTCCAATCAAAAGTGGCACCCAGCTTAAACATCCCATCACCGATTGGCAATAGAAAAACATCTTTGCTTAAAACAAAGCCAGTCCTCAGCTTCGGGATGAAAAGCCGAAGCAGCTCGCCCTTTACAGGTCTGAAAGGCAGTTCTTTAAACCAGGGATTATCAATAGCACGGTGACCTTCGCAAAAAACAAGCTGATCAAACTGTTGTTGCTCATACTCAAATCCGCTGACTGTACACCTCAGTTTATCATGACTAAAAAAACCTTCGATCAAACTGTTGTCATGATATAGCTTTTCTCTCACAGTGTGTAGAAAACCTTCAACATCGAGCCAGGCCAGGTTGCGCAACAATCCGAATCCATGCGGAGCTTCAACAGGAGGCATCAGATCTTTGCCTGAAAAATTCAGGTCAATCCAATTCCCAAAGCCAGGCAGCTGGCTTTTCTTCTCCCATTGTATGCGTTCTCCTTCTCCCAGGATTCGCGCAACATCAACCTGATGCAACAAGTTTCGCGTTGATTCAGCTTCGAAATCACGGTAAAACCCGATAGCTTGGTTAAACAGGTTGACCGACCTCCAACCAAGGGTTAAGTACCTGAAAACGATGGGGTTCATCATGCCGGCAGCTACGCCTGAAGATACGGTGTATCCGGGTTTGTCAAGTAACAAAAAAGGTATTTTGCGCCTGCTGAGCTGTATAGCAAGGATGCTTCCTGCCAGTCCTTGTCCGACAATCAATACCTTATATTGTGACATCAGGCAAAGCGACTGATTAGCTCAACAAGTCGTGAGGCATATCCCATTTCGTTGTCGTACCAGGCAACTACCTTCACTAGCTTATTTTTATCACCGAGCACTGCGGTCAGACCGGCGTCAAAAACTGCGGAATGGGTATTGCCCAAAACATCCACCGACACGATTGGATCTTCGGTGTATTGCAGAATGCCCTTCAGTGTGGTTGCGGCTGCATTTTTAAAAGCAAGATTTATTTCTTCCGATGTAGCAGGAAGGCGCAGCGTACAGGTAAGATCAGTCAACGAGCCGTCAGCTACGGGAACCCTGATCCCTGCACCGCCAAGATTTCCTTTCAAATGTGGGAAAATCCGGGTGGCAGCTTTGGCAGCTCCCGTGGTGGTGGGCACAATCGAAGTGGCTGCTGCCCTGCCCCGGCGCCAGTCTTTGTGTGGACCGTCAACAAGGTTCTGATCCTTGGTATATGAATGCACAGTGGTGATAAAACCTTTTTCAACACCCCAGTTTTCATGCAAAATTTTAATCAGCGGTGCCACATTGTTGGTGGTGCAGGAGGCATTGGAAATCACAGTCAGGTTGCGGTCGATCAGGTGGTCGTTTACACCCAGGACTATATAAGGTACTGTTGCAGACTCATCTTTTGCAGGCGCCGAAATAATAACTTTACGGGCTCCGGAATCTGTTACATGACGCAGGGCATCTGCTTTGGTAATAAAAAGTCCTGTCGATTCAAGCACCAGGTCGATAGCCAGCAATTTCCACGGCAAACAGGAAGGGTTTGGTTCATGCAGTACCTTCACTTGCTGTCCGTTAACTTCAAAAAAACCATCACCGGCTTTGATTTCAGCTTGTAATGGTCCGTGAACGGAATCATACTTCAGTAAATGAGCCAGATTGGCTGCGTCGGTCAAGTCATTCACTGCCACTACTTCTATGTCAGGATGGTTGAGCAGGCAGCGGAAGGTAACTCTCCCTATGCGTCCGAATCCGTTGATTGCAATCCGAATTTTATCTTTCATTGTTGTTGAGATAGTAGTCCTTTTTGGCAGCAAAAAGCCGGTTATGACTGGTATAAATTGTTACGCTGGATTCTAATTTTTTCATCGTTGATGTAATCTTCATAATCCATCAGCTTATCAACCATTCCGTTAGGTCCGATTTCGATAATTCGGTTACAAACCGTCTGAATAAATTGCTGATCGTGCGACGATATCAGCACATTGCCTTTAAACTTAATCAGCGTATTGTTGAATGCCTGAATCGATTCAAGATCGAGGTGATTGGTCGGAGAATCAAGCAACATCACATTGGCGTTACGTATCATCATCCGGGCAATCATGCAGCGAACTTTTTCACCTCCTGACAAAACATTGGCTTTTTTGTAAATTTCCTCACCTGAGAATAGCATCTTGCCCAGAAAACCCCGTAGATAAATCTCTGTCGTATCCTGTGAATATTGGGCTAACCAATCAGTCAGACTTAAATCGTTGTTGAAAAGGTGATCGTATTCCAAAGGCAGGTAGGCTTTACTGATGGTTTGTCCCCATTGAAAACTACCTTCAAAATCAGTATCATGTCCTTTCAGAATTTCAAATAGATGGGTCATTGCCCTGCTGTCACGCGATAAGAAAACAACCTTATCATCTTTCTGTAATGTGAAGCTGAGATTTTTGAAAAGGTATTCTCCCTGAAGTTTTTTTGAGAGATCATGCACTTCCAGAATCTGATTGCCTGGCTCACGTTCGGAGGTAAAAATGATGGCCGGATAGCGTCTTGTACTTGGTTTAATTTCTTCGATGTTCAGTTTTTCGAGCATTTTTTTGCGACTTGTCGTCTGCCTCGACTTGGAGGCGTTGGCACTAAAACGGGCAATAAATTCAAGCAACTCCTTTTTTCGTTCTTCGGCTTTTTTATTCTGGTTTTGCATCTGCCTGAGAGCCAGCTGACTGCTTTCGTACCAAAATGAGTAATTCCCTGCAAAAAGCTGAATTCTGCTAAAGTCAATATCAACGATATGAGTGCAGATGGCATCGAGGAAATGTCGGTCGTGGGATACAACAAGGACGGTGCTTTCGAAGTAGGCCAAATAATTCTCAAGCCAGTTAACGGTCTCCAGATCAAGGTCGTTGGTAGGCTCATCAAGCAGCAGGTTATCGGGCTTGCCAAAAAGTGCCTGAGCCAGCAATACCTTAACTTTTTCCTTGGCACTGAGGTCGCTTAGCAAAAGCCCGTGCTTCTCTTCTCTGATACCCAGCCCACTCAACAAACTGGCCGCAGCACTCTCCGCATTCCACCCGTCCATGTCAGCAAACAATTCCACCAATTCCGAGGCCCGGTGGCCGTCGGCTTCGTTGAAATCTTCCCTGGCATAGATAGCTTCTTTCTCCTGCATCACATCCCACAAAGGCTTATGTCCCATTAAAACAGTATCAAGCACCTTGAAAGCATTGAATTGGGAGTGGTTTTGCCTGAGCACCGAAAGGCGTTCACCCGGACCTACAGAAACTTGACCTTTGGAGTATTCAATATCCCCAGCTAGCATCTTCAGAAAGGTCGATTTTCCCGCTCCGTTGGCACCAATAATGCCATATATATTCCCTGCCGTAAACTTCAAATTCACATCCTGAAAAAGTACCCTTTTTCCAAACTGGATACCGAGATTTGTAACTGTTATCATGCTGATAGCTTAAATGACCGGAATTCTATGCTTTAAATTCCGGCTGCAAAGGTAATCCATTCCTGGCAATCATCAGTTCAAACCATCCTGGAAACGAATGCATTCATCCTTGCATCATGAGATGATCATCCAGCTTGTTCCAACTTATGCTGTCAACAGCAGCTAATTTCTTAAAAAAAAGCAAAAAGGTGAGCAGAATCCTTATTTTTGCTGAAAGAACTTTTGCTGATGCATTTCGACTTTTTAAGCTCCGACACCATTTGCGCCCTTTCTACGTCAGCGGGCACTGCCGCCATTGCTGTTGTCAGGATTTCGGGTCCGGAAACAATCAAGCTTATTCTCTCGATTTTTAAAGCCAGGTCTGCTGCCTTTAACAAGGGTGAGATCGTGAGTCACAAAGCATACCTTGGTCAGATTACCGACGAAGGTGAAATGCTCGACGAAGTGCTCATCACGATCTTTAAAGCCCCCAATTCCTATACCGGTGAAGATGTGGCAGAGATCAGCTGTCATGGTTCTGTCTTTATCCAGCAACAGTTGTTGAACCTTGTGATGAAAAAAGGTGCCCGGCCTGCTGCAGCCGGGGAATTTACCATGCGGGCATTCGCACATCAGCGCTTCGACCTGGCACAGGCTGAGGCCGTGGCCGATCTGATTGCCAGCAATTCCAAAACAACGCATGAGCTGGCGATCAAACAGATGCGGGGTGGCTTTTCAAAAAAAATCGCAGCGCTCCGGCAAAGACTGATCGACTTCGCCTCTCTCATCGAGCTGGAACTTGACTTTTCCGAAGAAGATGTGGAATTTGCCGACCGTTCTGCCCTCGCTCACCTTATCACCGAAATTCAGGCCGAGATTAAGGTGCTCACCGATAGTTTTCAAACAGGAAATGTCATCAAAACAGGCATCCCGGTGGCCATCATCGG
Source organism: Bacteroidales bacterium (assembly GCA_024709145.1). Classification (GTDB taxonomy): domain Bacteria; phylum Bacteroidota; class Bacteroidia; order Bacteroidales; family F082; genus JALNZU01. The sequence goes on from JANJXG010000007.1 coordinate 87,055, forward strand.
CAAACCCAATGTGGGTAAATCGACACTCCTCAATGCCATCCTGAACGAAGAAAGGGCAATCGTCAGCGAGATTCCCGGCACAACCCGCGATGTGATAGAAGATACAATCGTTATTGATGGCTATAACTTTCGCTTTATCGACACAGCCGGATTGCGCGATTCCGACGACCTGATCGAAAACCTTGGAATTGAACGGACTTATGAGAAAATCAGACAGGCTGCCATCATCCTGTATGTTTGCGACTTATCCTCCTGCAAGGGTGAATCGGCGCAGGAAATGCTTGAAGAATTCAGGTCGCTTATTCAAAACCATGATAAGCATTTTATCCTGATCGGGAATAAAATTGATAGGATGGATGAAACACCAGGCCATTTCTCTGAAATCGTTGATCTGGAAACGCTATTTATTTCGGCTAAACGAAAGGAAAACATTCAACTTATTGCCGATAGTCTGGTAAAGGCTGTAAAGAAGCTTACGGTTCAGGCTGATACCATCGTCAGCAATGCCCGTCATTATCACGCGCTGTTACAGACCTCAACTTCACTTAAGGCTGTGGCTGAGAACCTTAACACAGGCTTGCCAACCGATTTGATTGCCATCGATATCCGTACTGCCTTGCACCACCTTGGTACCATCACCGGTCAGATTTATACCGATGAGATTCTCGGTAATATTTTCAGTAAATTCTGTATCGGAAAATAAATTGCTCCTGTATTACGTCACTTACCTTACCACAAGTTTGCTCAGCTGGTAACCTGATTTTGTTTGCAGTTTCAGAAAATACAATCCAGCCACCGGAAGGTTAATGGTAAAGTGGTTTGAAACAGCATGCTCGCGCAGGCATAGGGTGCCCCTGGCATCCATCACCTCGACATAACCTATCAGTTGTTCGTCAGTTTGTACCTGAAAAATGCCACCGGATGGATTGGGTGAAATGGTAACTAAAGCACCTGCATAAGTCTCGCTGGTTGAAATGAGTCCTGAAAGGTTGTATTTTTTGAAAAACTGCCAGATTACCTTGCTGGCACTAAAGTCCATATTGGTAATGTTGATGTTGACAGGTGCACCAGGCCAGGAATGTCCGCCACCAATAATTTTATAATGTTCAACTGAAACACCAGCCTCACCATCTGCATACAGGTAATGCTCGGCTGTGCAGCCATCGGTATTGTCAATGTCAGGGAGCTGGGTGAAAACGGCTTCAGGATTACATTGGTTGAGAGCTACCCAGTTTGATACGATGGAAGGTACCGAAACAAAAAAAGCATTGCCATTGTATGGAACAGTAGCATCCGCTGTTCCGTGGATGTGCATAACGGGAATGGGTCGGCCGGGCAGGCAAGTCATGAAATTTGGTGTGGTCATGGTGCCCGTGACAGAAGCTACGGCAGCAATTTTTCCACTTAGCTGACATGCCAGGCTGTATGACATGAAACCGCCATTACTCATACCGGTAGCATAAACCCTGCTTAGATCAAGCTGATAATGATTGGCCAGTGTATCAATCAGCGCTGATAAAAAACCGACATCATTCACTGTTGAGGTACCAAATGTATTCCAATGCATTACATTGTTGAAATCGGGGGTCCCGTTGGGATGTACAACCAAAAATCCTGCAGTATCAGCGATTGGTCTGAAGTCGCCATACTGTTCCTGTTCAAGGTTATTTGAACCATACCCATGAAGGTTAATTACCAATGGTACAGGTTGTTGTGGCGAATAGGATGCCGGAACGTACAAACGGTAACTGCGATCGAGGCCTTCAAAATTGAAGGAAGACTCTACCGTATTTTGAGCTGCAAGCCTGTACTGACTCAAAAAAGCTGCAGCAAGAATCAGCATGAAATAGTATAGGTTTTTCATTGTTTTAAGTTTAAAAAGTAAAGCGAAGATAAGCAACTATCCCCTCGAACCGGGAAAATACTTTTCGATCACCACTGATCTGTAGTCGAAAATTGTCTTCAGCTGGCGCTTAACAAAAAGCGAATGAGCCAATACACCAAGCCACCCCAAAGGAAGGGTGTAGCTGACAATGTCTGTCATTTCAACACCACCCTCAACTTCCGTAAAATGATGCTCATGATGCCAGATGGCATAGGGTCCTTTTCGTTGTTCATCAACAAAAAAACTGCCTTCCTGAACATGTGTTATTTCGGTGATCCACGTTATTGGAATGCCTGCCAAAGGTCTGACAGTGTAGGCAATCATCTGTCCGGGATACATCTTACCTTCACCTCCCGCCAGAATTTTGAAACCCATAGCTGGAGGTGTGATTTTCTGAAGGTTCTTGGGTGAACTGAAAAAATCCCAGACCTCGCTGAGTGGTGCACGAATCAATGCTTTTGTAATAAGTTGGTACATATTTTTTGCTATAAAAACAGCTGAATCTGCAAATTGTTTGCCAGGGTGAAGGTTTATTCTTGTGAATAGCAGCAAGCAAAGAAGGACAAAATCATCAGAAGTTATTTAGTGCTTGTCTTTAAAGTCCGATGGCTTCGTTATGTTCGTCATTCATGTCAGTCATTTACATTAGTAAACGCCTGACATTCATTCCGCACATGCCTCGCCCTCGAACTTTAAAACTCAAGCACCTGACATTATGGACAGACACTATTTAACTCTAAATCAATACCTTTCCGATTGATCTTAACAATACGTTCTCAAACTGAATCAAAATTCATGTCTTTGGAAAAACAATTCTGCTCTTTGAGAAGCTCCATTAAATCCGGCATCTCATTCAATGATCGTGCTTTTCAACCCCTTTGAAATTTCTGCGTTAACACAATCAGCAGCCTGACACATAAGCTATGCATGAATCTTTCATTTTTTTAGACGCTTGCGTGGTCTGATGAATGATTTTGCTAATTTTACGCATCCTAAAACTAACACAATGATGACAAAGTCCAAACCACGCCTGAGTTTCTGGCAAATATGGAACATGAGCTTTGGCTTTATGGGTATTCAAATGGGATTTGCCCTGCAGAATGCCAATGCCAGCCGGATTTTACAAACCTTTGGTGCTGAAGTTGAACACCTTTCCTGGTTTTGGCTCGTTGCGCCCATCACCGGTATGATCGTTCAACCCATCATCGGTCACTACAGCGACAACACCTGGAATCGTTTCGGACGGCGTCGTCCTTATTTTCTTTTTGGCGCCATAATGACTTCTATCGGGTTGATTCTCATGCCCAACTCACCCATGTTTGCTGCCTTCCTTCCTCCATTGTGGATTGGCGCCGGCATGCTGATGATCATGGATGCTTCGGTTAACATTGCCATGGAACCCTTCAGGGCTCTTGTAGCCGATAAGTTACCCACAGATCAGCGAACACTTGGTTTCTCTGTTCAGACTTTACTGATAGGTATTGGTGCTGTGGTTGGGTCATGGCTTCCATATGTCATTACAAACTGGTTTGGTTTTGATGAATTGGGTGCCGCGGGTGAAGTTCCGTTCAGCCTCAAGCTCTCCTTCTTTATCGGAGCTGCCGTGCTCATTGGTTCGATTGTGTGGACTGTTGTTACTACCAAAGAATATTCTCCCGAGGAACAAGCCTCTTTTGACGATCACTCCCATGAAGAGGAAGAGGAATCAAAAGGCCTGCTTGATATCTTCAAAGATTTTGCTCAGATGCCAGTCACCATGCGACAACTTGGTTTGGTTCAGTTCTTTTCATGGTTTGCCCTCTTTTCCATGTGGGTTTTTACAGCTCCGGCATTGGTGCAGCATGTTTGGGGACTCCCTGCAGGCGACCGTCAATCGGCGGGCTTCAACGAAGCAGGCAATTATGTTGGTGTCATTTTTGGTGTTTACAACCTGGTTGCAGCCATCTTTGCCATGGCCTTGCCGGTAATCGCGGCTAAGGTGGGCCGCAAAAGGACGCACGCAATTAACCTTACCATCGGTGGCCTGGGCCTGATTTCGATGGTGTTTGTTACTTCTCCGGAAATGAAATGGTTACTCAACCTGAGTATGGTAGGGGTCGGCATTGCCTGGGCCAGCATCCTGGCCATGCCTTACGCTATTCTCGCAGGCTCAATTCCTGCACGAAAAATGGGGGTTTATATGGGTATTTTCAACTTTTTCATCACCTTCCCACAGATCGTAAATGGCTTGCTGGGCGGCCCGATTGTGAAGTTTCTCTATGGAGGTCATGCCATTTATGCCATCGTCACTGCCGGCGTCATGCTCATCCTCGGTGCAATATCCGTTATCTTTGTAAAAGATACTGACGATATCGTTCAATAACGATTTCCAGCTTAATGATCAAGCCGGTTTTCCGGCTTTTTTTGTGACAATCGTTTGCCTCAGCTGACGTCCGTGTTACAAGGAATGTAAGTTTACTTCCTGTTGCTGTGTAGGCCTGCCAGGCACTCTCTGATTTTACCGCATACAAGACTCTCGTTTCCAATACAATAACCGGCTTGTTGACAATAGATACGCATTTCTTTGTCAAAAAGAATGGTGTAAGGAGGCTTTACCCCCATAGCACGCCGGAAATCGCCGTTAGGATCAAAATATAATTCAAGCTCAAGTTCACTGCTTTTAATCCAGGGCAAGGCCTGCTGTGAAGTCACTGCATCATCGCTGCAGATGGCCACAACATTTACTATCTCTCCTAAGAGCGAATCATTCACAGTCTGTACAAGAGTCTTTAGGTTGTTGCAGGAAGCTTTGTCGCTGAATTTCCAAAAAATCATCAGCAGGGGTTTGCTGTCTGCACGGATTTGTGTCGCATCAACCGGATGCCCGTTGATGTCTCTGAGTTTCACAGATGGAAGCTGATGGGGTTGAGGCTGAGTCGATGCAGCCGTCCCGAAAAAAAATAAAATCGGAAAAAAGAATCCGGAAATTGTCAACCTGGTTTTCATTTTCGCTTGCTTTTTCTGGTTTGGTAGTCTCACAAAGATACGCCGGAACGCAAGAAAAATCAAGCTTAATTTGCGTGAAAATGATCTCTTAATAAAATCTATAAGTTATTTCTGGAGACTTTTTTGAGCCAATAGAATTTTTTCTGTCAGGCCTTTTACATCAAGCGACTCCCCTTTAACGATAATGTGTGCCTGACTATAGAAAATATTGCGCTGACGCATATGCTCTCTGATAAACTCATTCAACTCCTCGTCAGTTTTTTGGGCAACCAGCGGGCGTTTCCGTTTCGAACTTTTCAATCGGTGAAACACACTCTCGGCTTGCATTTGTATGTATACCGTCAACCCATGTTCGTTCATCCATTGCATATTATCATAAAAGCATGGTGTACCACCACCTGTGGCAACAATGGCTTGGTCAAGTTGCAGCGTATCTTTCAGAAGTTGACTCTCTAGCTTACGGAACAGACTTTCGTCGTAACGTTCGAAAAAATGCGGGATATCGATTTTGTATTGTTCTTCAAACAACTGATCGAGATCGTAACATGGGAGACCCAGCACAGAAGCCAGGCGCTTTGAGGTGGTCGTTTTCCCTGAACCCATATAACCGATAAGATATACCCTCATACCGCATGCAGGTTCATTGGTTTTGCTTATTTTCTGCTGATGGCGCGTAGGGCGGCCTCAGCAATGTCAATATGTTCGAGCCCATACTCGGCAAGCAACTGCTCCGGCGTACCGCTTTGTCCAAAAACATCCTGCACAGCCACCATTTCGATGGGAAGTGGCATTCTGCGTGAAAGCAACTGGGCAATACTGTCTCCCAGGCCGCCATTTTGCTGATGCTCTTCTGCCGTTACAACACATTTGGTTTTGCCTGCTGAAGCCAAAACAGCTTCCTCATCCAGGGGTTTGATTGTGTGGATGTTGATCAATTCGGCATTAACTCCCTTTTCATGAAGCTGTTGGATGGCCTCCACTGCTTTCCACACCATGTGTCCGGTGGCGAAAATGGTTACGTCGGCACCTTCTTTTAAAAGGACAGCTTTGCCAATGATAAATGGCTGGTCTTCGGGCGTAAAATTGGCTACCTTCGGACGTCCGAAACGCAGATAAACAGGACCTTCAAAATCGGCAATGGCCATGGTGGCAGCTTTGGTCTGGTTGTAATCGCAGGGCACGATGACGGTCATACCCGGAAGCATTTTCATCATACCGATGTCTTCCAGAATCTGATGTGTGGCCCCGTCTTCTCCCAGGGTAAGCCCTGCATGTGAGGCACAGATTTTGACATTTTTTCCTGAATAAGCCACCGACTGCCTGATCTGATCATATACGCGTCCGGTAGAGAAATTGGCAAAAGTACCTGTGAATGGAATATACCCCCCGATGGTCATCCCTGCTGCCATGCCGATCATATGTGCCTCAGAAATACCAACCTGAAAAAACCTATCAGGATTTTCTTTTTCAAACACTTCCATTTTGAGCGATCCCGTGAGGTCGGCGCACAAAGCCACCACTTTCGGATTTCTCCTGCCCAGCTCAGCGAGGCCGGCACCAAATCCCGACCTTGTATCCTGATAATTTATAACTTTAAATTCCATGTTTTCAAAACTTTTAATAATCACCCAGGGTTTCTTCCAACTGTGCCAAAGCCACTGCCAACTGCTCATCATTGGGCGCGCTGCCATGCCATTTGTGTGTTCCCATCATAAAGTCAACCCCTTGTCCCATCTCCGTTTTCATCAGCAAGAGCTGCGGAGCACCTTTGAAAGCGTATGATTTTGCAAGCTCCAGTATTTCGAGCAAGGAGGCCATATCATTCCCGTCAACTGTTATAACAGACCATCCAAAAGCTTCATATTTTGCTTTCAGATCACCCAACGACATCACCTTTTCAACCGGGCCATCAATCTGCTGACCGTTGTAGTCGATCACAGCAATCAGGTTATCTATTCCTTTGGCTCCGGCATGAAGGGCAGCCTCCCAAACCTGACCTTCCTGCTGCTCGCCATCACCCATCAACACATATACCAAATGTTTATCGCCATTGAGTTTTTTTGCTCTTGCCGCACCAATGGCCACCGAAAGACCCTGCCCCAGCGAGCCACTGGCAATCCGGATACCCGGCAAATGTTCCATTGTGGCAGGGTGTCCCTGAAGACGGCTGTGAATCTTGCGGAAGGTTTTTAATTCTTCAACAGGAAAATAACCCCGTCTTGCCAAAACACTGTATAAAACAGGGCTGATATGACCATTGCTGAGAAAAAACAAATCTTCGTCATGCCCGTTCATGTCGAAGTGAGGTGCTTTGTGATTCAATTGAGAAAAATAAAGGGCCACCAGAAAATCAGCACAGCCCAGCGAACCTCCCGGATGCCCCGACTGACAAGCATGTACCATGCGGACGATGTCGCGTCTTACCTGTGTCGAAATCCGGTTGAGTTGATTTATATCATTCATATTAAGTATTTTATGCACAATTTAACAGATACAAACTGCCATTTTGCACTGCTGTAACAAGCGGCAAAAGTAAGCATTTGATCTGATTCAGCCACAACAAACTTTGATGGGATCGGCTGAAAAGAGGAATGCCCTTGAGGATGCTGCCAGTCGTAAAAAACAACAAAAACAACCGGCACCTCAAGGGCATTAAGTTCGAACTTTTAAAACAACCAACCAATTGAGGATTCAAAAGTAATATCAATCACGATAACCCTGAATTGCCACTCAGTTTACGGTTAGCACAAAAAAGAAAGTGGAAAATAAGTACCATTGGTATTTTATTTCTTGTTTTGGCTGCTGAATTCATGTTGCCGGTAACCTGGCAGAAAACATAAAACTGAAGGATGCTAGCTATTCAGAGGTCTGCAGCAATGAAAACCGGGCTAAAAAAGGAATGCCCTTGAGGATGTTGCGGGTCGTAAAAAACAACAAAAACAACCCGCACCTCAAGGGCATTAAGTTCGAACTTTTAAAAACAACCAACCAATTGAGAGCGCAAAATTACAGGCGTTTTCCGTCTGGATTAATCATTAACCAGTTTTCGGCAAAACCGGATGAGTTTCTGGATAGAGGAAATAAAGAAGGATTATCAGATCAAAAGATGAAATGCGGGGTATATAAAAGAGGAATGCCCTTGGGGAGTAGATAGAATTGAAAAAACAACAAATCAATTCAACCCCAAGGGCATTAAGTTCGAACTTATAAAACAACCAACCAATTAGGATTGCGAAGATATATACTGAAAGCATGCAAACACCATAAAGAACCAGTTAACGGTCAAAATATTTAAGTTAACGGAATTAGTGCGATTCCATATTGGTAAGCGCTTCATTAAGAAAATGATTAAATGGGATCATTAAGGTGAACGTTTCCATTACAAATTTCTGTATATCAGTAAGTGACATCATTTCAGGCTGAAAAGGCCGACCAACCGCGTAATGTTTGTATTTGAGCAGATCAGCATCGGCAAAATCAGCCGGAAATGCTTTCGGAACTTTGACAAGTTTTTCGTTCATCAACTCCCCGAAGCCCGCCTTGAATGCAGGATTGTAAATAATCTCCCTGAATTGCGCGGCATGATAGTAAATTTCCTTTCTGACGGCCAAAAGAATGTCGGGCATCGGTGCATAAATACCACCTCCAACAAATGATTGTCCGGGCTCAAAGTGGATGTAATAACCGGCATTCTGCGAATTTTTACCCCCTTTGACGATGAATGCACCCATATTGGTTTTAAAAGGTGATTTATCTTTCGAGAAACGCACATCACGGTGCTGCCTGAAAACACATTTCTTCGGATCGGGATTGCCAATCGAAGGGTCGAGAGGATTGAGTCCGGCTATCACCTGTTCTACCAAAGTAAAAAGCTCATTTCTAGCATTTTCATACCTTTGCCTGTTGGCATCAAACCACGATTTATCGTTGTTGGCAGATAAATCGGATAAAAAATCAATGATCGTTTTACTCATAACACTGCTTTGATTGCAAAATTAAGCTAAATTCGTTGTGCATTTCTATCAGATGCATGAACACATGAAAAAGTATTTCAGTCTCATCGCAATTCTTTGGCTACTCTCGATCAATTCACTGATGGCATTCGAAGGTTATACCAATGTTGGAGCCCGGTCGGCATCAATGGGCAGAACTTCTGTGGCAATGACAGATTTCTGGGCTATCCACAACAACCCTGCCGGCATCAGTTTGCAACAAAATGTTGCCGTTGGCATGGCTTATGAGAACCGTTTTTTGATGAAAGAGCTCAGTCTGAAAAGCGGAGGCTTTATCATGCCGGTTAATTTTGGTGTACTTGGTGTGAGCTTCAACCAGTTTGGTTATTCCGCTTTCAATGAGAATAAAATCGGTCTGGCATATGCAAGAGCATTCAGTCCGAAACTCAGACTCGGCGTTCAGCTCGATTACCTGGCCACACGTTTTGGCGAAGGCTATGAAGGCAACAATCTGTTTACTTTTGAAATCGGAGCTCAATCCGACCTGACTGAAAAACTCACGGTAGCTGCTGTAGTTTTTAATCCGGTTGGTGTTAAGCAATCAACCCTCACCAACGAAAAAATCCCTGTTGTCATGCGCCTGGGTCTTGGCTTCCGTTTCACAGAAAGTTTATTTGCCACAGCCGAGTTTGAAAAACGCTCCGGTTCGGGCGCCGATGGCAGAATTGGTTTCGAATACAACATCATCAAACATTTCTATGCCCGTGCGGGTGTTGCCGTGAATCCTGGTTTATTCAGTTTTGGTGCCGGCTGGCAAACAAATATGCTTCAGATTGACCTTGCGGCCTCTGTACATCAGATTTTGGGCACCATTGCCCAAGCCAGTCTGGTATTTCACTTCGGTAGCAGAAACAAACCATGAGACGACTTGTCAAAACACTCTTTTTGTGCAGCATCCTCCTTTCTGCTCTGAACACAACAGCACAGGAAGCCGACAGCACAGGACGTTTTCTCACCGAAAGGCTGGTAGCTCAGATTGAGTCGATAACCGAATCGCTCGATGCCAACCTCGACTACTCCGACCTGGTAGAAAGCTACCTATATTACAGTGAACATAAAATTAACATCAACACCGATGCCGCCGAAACACTCCGGGAGCTTTATCTCATTACTGATTTCCAGCTTCAAAAACTCCGTCAATATGTCAAATCCTTTGGACCGTTGCTGAGTGAGTTTGAGCTGCCTATGGTGGAAGGTTTTGATGAGCAAACAGTTTCATTGCTGATGCCGGTAATTTCTTTCAGTGAATCAGCAACCACACAAGGCATGAAGTTAACGCAGGTATTGCAGCGTGGTCGTCATCAGCTTATTGCCAGAATGGAACGAAATCTGAATGAGCAAGCCGGCTATCAGCCTATTGACGACAGTGCCTTGTGGGAAAATCCCAATTCGCGCTATCTCGGATCGAAGGAAAAACTGTATGCAAAATATACCTTTAACTACCGCAATAAAGTCAAAGCCGGTATCACGATGGATAAAGACGCCGGCGAAGCGTTTCTTGCCAACAACGTCAACGACTCAATCCGGCAGATTTTAGGCAACAAACTAAAAAACGGTTTTGATTTCTATTCATTACACGCCTGGGTTTCTGATCTGGGTGTCTTACGCTCCCTGGCATTGGGTGATTATCATCTCTCATTTGGTCAAGGTATTACAATGTGGTCGGGACTTTCATTTGGTAAATCGACTGTTCCAACACAAGTCATGCGTTTTGGAGCCGGAATCAAACCCAATACCTCTGTCAATGAGTTTTTTTTCCTGCGGGGCGGAGCAGCCACCGTTGGATGGAAATCATTGGAATTGACCGCTTTCTATTCGCATAAAAACATCGATGCCAACCTGAGCGGCAGTGATACAACTGACAACGACAGCTATTTTGTCACCAGTCTTCAGGAAAGCGGCCTCCACCGCACCCTGAACGAGCTAAGCGACAAAGGTGCCATAAGCCAGGAACTTTATGGTGGAAGACTGGCTTACCGAAGTAAAAAACTTGAACTGGGTTACACCCTTCACCATACCATGCTCGGAAGCATGCTTACACCCCGCATCTATCCTTATTCGCAGTTTCGATTTCAGTCGGACCGACTTTCTAATCAGGGATTTGACTGGAGATGGGTAAATCCCAAACTGATCTTTTTCGGTGAAATAGGACGTAGTGACAACGGTGGTATCGCAGGCATTGCCGGTCTGTCGCTCCAACCTGCCGGTTTTGTTTCGATGACGATTGCCTACCGCCATTACGAGAAAAATTATCAAAATCTTTTTAGCAACGCCTTTGCCGAAGGCGGTGCAATGAACAACGAAAAAGGATTGTATGCCGGTATCACAGCCAGTTTGGCACCGGGCTGGAAATTGTCGGCTTATGCCGATCATTTCAAATTTGACTGGCTAAGGTTTTCTGTCGACGCACCCAGCACGGGCTATGACTATTTTGTGCAGTCGGATTACAAAATCAGCCGTAAGGCCGATTTTTATGTGAGGTTTCGAACCAAACGTAAGATGACCAATGATCAAAACCCCTGGAATGCCCTTGATTTCATCGTACCGGAAACAAAGAATACCTACCGTTTTCACATCAATTATGCTGTCAGCGAATCGGTTACCTTTAAAAACAGGGCTGAATTGATTTCCTACCAAAGGGCTTCAGACGACAAGCAATATGGTTTTATCATTTACCAGGATGTCAGTTACCGACCACAAAACCACCCCTGGGAGCTCAGTTTCAGGTATGCCTTGTTTGATGCCCAAAGCTACGACACCCGTCTGTATGCCTACGAAAGTGACGTACTTTATGCCTTTTCGATCCCGGCTTTCTCCGACAAAGGCAGCCGGACCTATTTACTACTCAAACTCATGCTGATGAAAAACCTCGACCTGTGGGCCAGAATAGCACATACCTGGTACGACAGCAGAAGCGAAATCGGCAGCGGCCTTGAGCTGATTTCAGGAAACAGCAAGACCGACTTCAAACTGCAATTAAGATGGAAACTTTAAGCACGCTATTCCCATATAATCCTGTGATGATCAAACAAAGTAATAAAATGTCTCTTTTTCTGAACCTTATGCTCATGCTGTTGATCACAACCAGCCCCGGCTGTCAAAAAGCAGAATCACCCAATCCGGATCATCCGGTACTTTACAGAGAATTCGCCAGTGTGACTCAATTCAATCATTGCTGGGATTCCCTGGCTGCCCTAACCGACAGTGCCGGCCGCATCTCTGCCATGAATCAATTGTGGGACTCCCTGAAAATCAATAAGCAAATACCATTCTGCCTGGGTGATACCGCTGTTTTCATGTACAAAGGTGCATCAGAACCACGTTGGGCGGGCGATTTCAATGGATGGAACCCGGAAGGAACAGGCTGGACCGGGCAAAAGATTGGTACGACCAACTTTTGGCGATTGAAGAAACGTTTTCCGGAGGATGCCAGACTCGACTATAAGATCGTCGCTGGTTCAAGCTGGATACTCGACCCTGCCAATCCCCTTGTTCAATACAGTGGCTTTGGACCCAATTCCATGCTGACCATGCCCCTTTGGGTTTATCCGCAAGAAACCATCGCCGGCGATCAGGTTGCCAAAGGAAGTCTGAGCGAAAACAAACTCATCACAAGCAGCAACCAAAATCTGGGCTACAACCTGAACTACAAGGTTTATCTGCCCTACAACTACGAACAAACCAACAACTGTCCGGTGATCTATGTCACCGATGGGCATGAATATTCCGACAACCGCCTGGGAGCGATGGTGACGGTGCTCGACAACCTGATTTTCCGTGGCAAAATCAGGCCGGTTATCGCTGTTTTCGTTGATCCGCGCGATCCCCTCAGCGGTAATAACCGCCGCATGGAAGAATACCGTGCCAATGAACGCTTTGTCAATTTCCTGGCCGACGAACTTTCAGTAGCAATCGATGAAGCCTACAAAACCAATGTAGCTCCAACTTCACGTGCCATCATGGGCACTTCGCTCGGGGGCTGGAATGCAGCATTTGTAGGACTCACCCGACCCGACCGTTTTAACCTTACCGCCATCCATTCACCGGCTTTCGATCAGGCCATCATCGAAAACTTCAGCAACACAGCCTTGCTTCCACTTAAAGTTTACATGAGCACAGGCACCATCAACGACACCCAGGTAAGGGCGCGACAGATGAAAGCCGTCATGGAATCGAAAGCCTATCCCCTGCTCTACCGCGAGGTAAACGAAGGCCATTCCTGGGGAAACTGGCGTGCCTTGATCGATGAACCTTTGATTTATTTTTTCGGTATCTGAGTTGGCCAAGCACCATGCATGATGAAATTTACTCAACTTAAATTCAGCAGGCCAAAATACCTTCAGCTGGCAATCACCCTTGCCGGTGGATTATTCCTGCTTTTCATTGCGGCCCCGCTGGCACGGCTGATGCTGTCGACTTCGGCCGACAGGCTTTTTGCCACTGCCAACGACCCGGAGGTGAGCAGCAGCATTGGCTTATCGCTGGGAATGGCTGCCATTGCTACCCTGGTTACCTCGCTTTTCGCGGTTCCATTTGCATGGCTCATGGCAAGGAAAGAAGGGCGGTGGAAGCATTTCATTTCAGGTCTGATTGATTTGCCCATGATGATTCCCCATTCTGCAGCAGGGATCGCCTTGTTGGGAATCGTCAACCGTGAAAGCCTCGTCGGAAAAGCTGCTTCTGCAGTGGGTATCGATTTCATCGACCGGCCGGCGGGCATAGCCCTGGCCATGGCTTTTGTAAGCGTACCTTATCTCTACAATGCTGCTTACCATGCTTTTGCCTCCATCCCAAAGCGACTTGAGCTGGCTGCAGCCAATCTGGGAGCGAAGCCGGCTACAGTGTTCTACAGCATCAGCCTCCCCCTTGCAGGCAGGGGAATACTTAACGGATTGGTGATGATGTTTGCCAGAGGCATGAGTGAATTCGGTGCCGTAATCATGGTTGCCTACAACCCTTTTACCACTCCGGTGTTGATATTCGATCGTTTCAACGCTTTTGGTCTGCGCGATGCTCAGGCTGTGTCGGCGCTTTTTATCCTCATCAGCCTGGTTGTATTTATTGTTTTGCGGATTCTCTCCAAACCCGAAGAAGATGTTAGAAATTGACAGGATAAGCAAACATTTCAAGGGTTTCGATCTGGGACCGGTGAGCCTTAGCATCCGCGAGGGCGATCATTTTGTGTTACTGGGGCCCAGTGGCTCGGGAAAATCCTTGCTGCTCGAGCTCATCGCCGGTTTTCAGGAAGCCGACAGCGGCAGTCTGAAATTCCGTGGCAAGGATTTGCAATTCAGCCCAGCACACAAGCGACCTTTTGGTTTTGTGTTTCAGAAACCGGCACTTTTTCCGCACCTGAGTATTTATGATAACATTGCCTATCCCCTCCGTCTGAAAGGCCTCCCGAAGCGCGAACACAAAGCGATTGTGAACGGACTGACCGAATGGATGCACCTCAGCCACCTGACCCATGAATTCCCGGCACGACTCTCTGGTGGTGAGGCACAGCGCGTTTCGCTGGCAAGGGCATTGGCCATGAAACCCGCCATACTGCTCCTGGATGAACCACTCTCAGGTCTGGATGTTCAGCTGAAAGATGAACTCAGAAAATACCTCCATGGACTTACCAAACAAGGCATGACGTTGATACATGTGACGCATGACTTCGAAGAGGCCGTTCGTTTCGCCGATCAGGCTGCTGTGATTCAGGACGGTAAAATCATTCAGAAAGGATTGCCAGCTGAATTGTATAACCATCCTGCCAATACTTTCGTTGCCAATCTTTGCGGACATAAAAACTATTTCAAAGTCAAGCTCTCTCCCATACCCGACTCTGACTTATTTGCAGGCAATGCCGGTGAAGTTATCTTCAGGCTTTATGCACCTGCTGATGCTTCCAAAGGGGTTGTGATCATCGACGAGCAACAGATAATTCTGCACAGAGAACCACAAATCTCAAGTGCTCAAAACTGCCTCAAAGGCAGCATCACCGGCATTGTTCCCTTGCAACGGGGAGTACAGGTGGAACTGCAGGTAGGTGTACCACTTTTTTGTCACATCACCAACCATTCGCTTTCGCTTTTGCAACTCCGGGTTGGTGAGCAAATAATGGCTTCTTTCAAAGCCTCAGCGATAAGTTTCCTTGAACAATGATTGCCGATCAAATGTTAATTTGATTATTTTTGACCCAAATAATCACGTTTATCAGCTAAACTATGTATACACCTCTTTTAAAAAGCCATTCAGGATTGCGCTGGGTACTGTTATTCAGTTTCATCAGCACTTTAATCATCTTATACAAGTCGCGCCGCAAAGGCACAACTTCCGGAAAAGTGAAGCCCTATGCCCTTGCGACACTCATCCTTACCCATGTGCAGTTTCTGCTCGGTCTTGGATTGTATTTCATCAGCCCCAAAGTCATCTTTGCCGCTTCTGCCATGAAAGACAGTGTGCAGCGTTTTTTCCTCGTTGAACACATCAGCCTGATGCTGGTTGCCATTGTACTGGTCACCATTGGTTACAGCAAATGGAAAAAACAGGCCGAGGCCGGTAAAGGTTACCGGACGCTTTTCAACTATTACCTTATCGCCCTGATACTGATTCTGATCTCCATACCATGGCCTTTCAGAATTGCAGGATCTTCCTGGTTTTAAGCCCCTTGACTCACAACAATTAGCAACAGCATAAGATGGAACATCATGATGGTTTTATTAAAAATGTACTGATCCTGATCGTCGTTGGCGTATGGGTCATTGTGTTTCAAAATGCAGGCCTGATCCCTCAGTTCAAGCCTTCGAAAATCGCCACGGATCAGCCGATCAGCATCAAGGGCCTGGTGGAAGTCGAAAACACCGTTTTCATTAAAGGTCAGGTAGATGCCAATCTCGAAAGCATCAACGGACACAGCAAATTCTACAAAGATCCGCGTACCGGCGATTATTATGTGATTCCGGTTACCGATCCTTATGAATAAAATTGTCCTGCTGCTTTTTTTGTTCGTTTTCTCTGTCCTGAAGCAAACGGCAGGACAGGGACAAATGGCTGTTTACAATACCGACAGCCTTGCGGCATTGCTTCCAACGCTCAGCGACAGTGAGGATAAGATTGAATTGCTTAACAACTTAGCCGTTGCTTTCAGGGAGTCAGATCCTGATAAAGCGTTGTATTACAGCCGTCAGGCTTTGTCAATCGCCACCCAGCTTCAGTCGATCCCATCCTGTGCGGTTACCAACAAGGTGATGGGCGAAATCTTTGAATCGAAACACAATTACCAGCCCTCGATCAATTACTACCTGATCAGCATCAAACACTACAAAACATTGGACGACAAGAACGAACTCGCCGTTTTGTACAACAAACTGGGTCATATCTACATCACCAACCATTACGATTACGATCAGGGGATGGTTTATTTCAATCAGGCACTCGAATACGCCGGACTTACCGGTAACCAAAAGGAAATGGCTACCTCTTACAATTCTATCGGTGGTATTTATTACTACCGAAACGACCTCGACAAGGCCTATAACTATTTCAGGGATGCATTGAAAATCAGAGAAGAAATCGGCGATGAAAGCGGCATTGCAGCCTCCCTAAACAACATCGGCGAGATTCACCGGCTTAAAGGCGACTTCAACAAAGCACTCGATTTTTACAATCAGGCCATCAAAATCAATGAAACCATCAGGCATGACAAATACCTTTCGGTGAATTACCTGAACCTTGGCTTGATCTATGCAACACGTCCCGATACCTTCAAGGCACGCGACTATTTCACCAGAAGCATCGCCCTCAATAAGTTAAACCATGATACCGTTTCGCTCATTCATGGCATGACAGAGCTGGGTAATTTTTACCTTAAACAAGTCAATTACGATGCTGCCATTCAGGTTTTCGACACCGTACTGATGCTTTCACGGCTAACAAGCGACCTCAACGGACAGCGTGATGCCAGCCATGGATTGAGTGTGGCATTCGATGGCAAGGGAAACACCCGGAGGGCTTTCGACATGTTCAGGGAGTATACCCGCCTCAACGACTCCCTCTTTGTGAAAACAAAAGCCGATCAGCTCGACGAGTTACAGTCACGCTTTGAGCTAAACCTCAAAGAGAAAGAAATTGAACTCAAAGACAATGAAATTGCCCTCCTTCAACGCGAGCAAAAGCTCTATCATTTCAGGCAGTTACTGCTTGTGTTATCGCTGTTGCTGGTGATCATCGCCACCATACTCGTTTACTCCAAGCTGCAGTCGAAGCACAAAAAAAACAAACTGATGATGGAACAGGAAGCTGCTCTGAGCAAAGCAAGGCAAGAGCTGATGGAGATTGAGCTACGGAATAAAACCAACGACCTCACCAACGTAGCTTTGCATCTAGTGGAGAAAAACAAATTCCTCCATGAGCTGAAATCTGAACTGAAAAGTTTGAGAAATGCCCCCGTTGAAAAACGCGAGGAACTCATCAAAGGACTGGCACTCAATGTACAGCAAAATATCAACCTACAGAAAGATCTGGAAGATTTTCAATCACACATCGATGAGGTAAACACCGCATTCTACCGTAAACTGAAAACACGGTTCCCGGGTCTAACCAAAAATGAAGAACACCTTTGTGCCATGTTGCGACTGAATCTCTCCTCGAAAGAAATAGCCGCCATCAACAACATCACTGTGCGGGCCGTGGAAATGGGCAGGTACAGGCTCAGGAAAAAATTCAACATTCCCGCTGCACTTTCAATCTCCGATTTTCTACAGGAACTTTAATCAAAGAATAGGCTAAAATATTTGGAAACAACCTGAAATCTAACCCTTTGTTTCAGTCAGTACCAATGACAAAAAGAGCCTGCCGGTTATTTATGTGATGATCCCCTCAACTGTAACGCGGCACAGAGAAATCAATGATTGCTAACCGTTTTGTTCGACTATCTTAAACAACAATGTGTCAGCTCTTTGCGGCCTTTGCGCCTACTCAGTGGTTTCTGCGGTTAACCTTTTTTAGCCCCTGCTGATACGAAAACATAAACTTTACACCTTGTGACAGCCGGATAAGAAGATTGTTTTAAAATGTCCAGGGAGTTTTTCAGCAGAACCTGAATAGAATCTGAAAGTTAGTTCAAAAAAAAAGACAGGTCGTTACCTGTCTTTTGTTTCTCAGATTAACGATATCAGCCGATATTGGTGTAAACGGCCTGAACATCATCATCATCTTCAATTTTGTCGAGCATTTTGTCGATGTCAACTTTTTGCTCATCGGTGAAGTGGACCGGACTGTTGGGAAAACGCTGCAAGCCCGACTTCACGATTTCGAGGCCCTGTTGTTCGATGGCATGGTGAAGTTGTCCGAAATTGGTGAAATCGGCATACAAATAAAGGATGTCGTCAACCAGTTCGATTTCCTCCAAACCTGCATCAATCAGCTCAAGCTCGAGCGACTCCACATCCACCCCTTCTTTGGCCTTGCATTCGAAGACGGCTTTTCTCGAAAACATGAATTCAAAAGAGCCGATGGGCACAAAAGCCCCGCCGGCCTTGTTAAAATAGGATTTAACGTTGGCAACCGTGCGGGTAGTGTTGTCGGTGGCACATTCCACATAAACCAAAACACCATGAGGTCCCTTTCCTTCATATACGATTTCCACCATGGTTTCGGCATCTTTACCGGCGGCCCTTTTGATGGCATTGTCGATGTTTTCCTTGGGCATATTCTCAGCCTTGGCATTGAGGATGGCATTGCGCAGACGCGGATTCATATCCGGGTCGGGACCGCCTTCTTTGGCTGCAATGGTGATTAACTTACCCAACTTTGGAAACACTTTCGACATCTTGTCCCAACGTTTTTCTTTCGCCGCACGGCGGTATTCAAATGCTCTGCCCATAAAATGCTATTTCTGAATGAATGATTGAAGCTAAATAAGCGGCAAAATTACGAAAAGACCTTAAAAAATACTTACTTCTTTTGAAAAACTGGAACTAAAACCAAATCACTGCAGTTTTGCTCTCAAAAGCGCTGTCATTTCAATGCATTGATGCATCTTTGCATTGTCAGAATTAACAGTCCCAACCCCATGGAAATTATCATTATTGCATTGCTCCTTTTACTCATTGCCGCCGTTATCTTTATCATAATCAAGGCGATAAATGTCTCCAATCTATTAGCCGTCAAAGATTCGCAGTCGCAGAAGCTGGAAGCGCTGGAATCCGGCCTGCAGCGTGTGGAACTGCTGACGCGGGAAGAATTCCGAACCAACCGGCAAGAGCTGGGTGCCCGTTTCGAAGGCTTTCAACAGGTTTTCCTGGATACTTTGCGGCTGATTTCCGACAATCAGCAGAAAGAGCTGAAAACCCTGCTCGACAAAAACAGTCAGGGACTCAACGAACTCACCCGTACGCTGGAAGAAAAACTCAACCGGCTGACCGAAAAATATGAAGCAGGGAACAAAGACAACCGCGAAGAACTTGCACGAAATATGGTTTTGATAGGCGACCAGGTAAAAAACAAACTGGAAGAAGGCGCCAGCCTTCAGCGACAGCAACAGGAGCAAAATCTGTCTCAACTGCAGCTGATGCAAACCAAACTCGACACCCAACTCAGGCAATTGTCAGAGCAATTTGGGCGCAACAGCACCGAGATGCGCGAAAACATGCAGCAATCGCTGCGCGAGTTTCAGTTGAATTTCACCAGCAATGTAAAAGATTTCAACGACTTACAGAAGCAGAAGTTTGCCGATCTTGAAAAGAAACAGGAGGAAATGATCCGAAGCACCGAAACCAGGCTCGAGCAAATGCGGATGACAGTAGACGAGAAACTGCAAAAAACACTCGAAACCCGCCTTGGTCAGTCGTTTGAACTGGTGAGCAAACAACTTGAAAGTGTACAGAAAGGCCTCGGCGAAATGCAGACCCTTGCCAGCGATGTGGGAGGGCTGAAACGTGTGTTGTCGAATGTGAAAACCCGCGGCGTGATGGGAGAAATACAACTGGGTAACATCCTGGAACAGATTCTGGCTCCGGGACAGTACGATACCAACGTAAAAACCAAACGTGCCAGCGCCGACCTGGTGGAATTTGCCATCAAATTACCCGGGCGTGACGACAACAACCAACAGGTTTATTTGCCCATCGATGCCAAATTCCCGCAAGAGGCTTATCACATGCTTCAGACTGCTTACGACGAAGCCAACGCTTCCAAGGCCGAAGATGCCAACCGTGCCCTGGTGGTCAGCATCCGGAAATTTGCCAAAGACATCCGCGATAAATACCTCGATCCGCCTTATACCACCGACTTTGCCATGATGTTTCTGCCCATCGAAGGCTTGTATGCCGAGGTAGTGCGCAACACCGATCTCGTGGAACAGCTGCAACGTGAGTTTAAAGTGATCATCACCGGGCCCACCACCCTGGCAGCCATCCTCAACAGCCTGCAGATGGGTTTCAGAACGCTGGCCATTCAGCAAAGGAGCAGCGAGGTGTGGCAGATTCTTGGTGCCGTCAAAACTGAATTCAATAAGTTTGGGGGCATCCTCGAAAAGGCCAGAAAAAAAATTGACGAAGCCGGTAATGACATCGATAACCTGGTGGGAACACGAACCCGCGCCATCGAACGCAAACTCCGGCAGGTTCAGGAACTTCCGGCTTCCGAATCAGGTCTTTTGCTGGATAGTGAAAGCCTGGATGAAGACGAATAACCGTTTTCCGACAATGATGTTGTTCGGGCTTAAAGGGATTATGAAACCTCCGAACAAGGAATGTGCAAAAGACTAAGCTGATAATTCAGGGCTCATCAACCCGGAAGTCAGAAAACTGAGGGTATTTTTCGATGTCAGCAATTTATTCTTCGGGCACTTCGTAGAGCAGCGCTTCATTCCGGTAGCCTTGCAAATCCTTGTACCAATCAGCATATTCCGCGCCACTGCTTTGCGCCCAGGCGGCAAATTTGAGGTAAGCCTGTGTGATGTCAACTTTTTCTTTCGGCCAGACAAAAGTTTCAGGAATATCGATGGCCCAGGGCAAATTCTGAACAGTTTTGTAACTGCGTCCTGTAGCAAGCTGGCTGTCGTCTTCCCATTTTCCGAAATTATCCGGATCGGCAAAATCTGTCGGCAGAAAGTCAGGAAGGTGCACCTCATGACCGCGGACTTTGTTCACGATGATAAAGGGATTCCAGCTGTTGAGTGCAAAGTCGGCAAGACTAAAGTCGGGCTGCGTTGGTGTTAGTACGATTGTTGTCGTGTCAAAAGCTACAAAAACCTGATCCTGAACGGTATTCACTCCAAGACCGGTTCCCTGATTTGGCATAATCCGGAAGAAATTGTCATAAACGATGATCGTGGGTTTGTGTTGGCCGTATTCATCGCCGGGAGCATTCAGGTGGATGAAATCTTCAAAAAGCCTGCTTCCTGCTGTAGTAAACTTAAAGTTTGTCGGACCTGAATTTAAATCACCGCTGGCATTAGGCAGCTGGAAACCGAAACCATTTTCGAGTGAGGCACCCGAGGCCTTGGAAACAAATTTCGCTGTGATGTCAACCACCTTGTTCTGGGCATTGGTAACGGTATGGAAACGGTAATCGACCACGATGTCGTTGAAATCGTAGTCGCCCTTGCCAGGCCACAGATCTTCGTAAGCCAGGCTGCCAAAACCGGCTGCAGGGAAGTAGTTGTCAAAAGCCCTCAGCGGGTCGTCGGGATAGTTGTCGTCGGTATCAGGAACTCCGTCGTGGTCGGCATCAACAATGGCAGGCGTGTAGGTTCCAAGCACTGCCACGCCCCAGCGGCTGGTGAATGATTCGTTAAATACGCAAACGACCTTGTTCGTGCCAGCCATAAAATTGGAATAGGGGCTGTATTCGGTATAATAATAATTCCTGTATCGGCTGCTGGTCGGAGCAGGACTGTTCACCGTCAGCTGATCGCCGTTCAGACTAAGGGTATTAAAGGTGAGGTAATTGGTTGTTGGATCGGTGTAGGCAAGATGGACGAGACCGGCTTCTACCAGACAGGAACTGAGGTGGTAAAGCGGAAGATTGCTGTTTGCCAGTTGTGTTTCACCCGACAAATTGAATGAGGTTCCGTTGTAGTCGGCCAGCCGAACCACGGTGCGGTTTGATTGGTTATGAAACACCAGCATGCGTGTTTCACTCAATTTTAAAAGGTCGGAAACCTCCTGATAACCAATGGGATTGTTGGTGATAGGCTGTGAGGTTCTGATCAACAGTTGATTGATGTTGCCAGGGTTTTCGACGATGGTCAGATAGGTTCGTCCGTCGTTGTAGCTCACCATCGGGCCAATTACATACCTGCTCTGGTTCATAGCCAGCAGGTTAAACCTTGTGGTATTGTAGGATTGAATTCTGGCAACCGTTATTTTGTTGCCAAAAACAATCCCGCTTCCCGAAAGGTCGAGAATCCTGGTGTACAGCATATTATCCGGTTCACGCCAGGCGAAAGCTATCCTGGTCTCTGACAGCATATCCATCTCAAAACTATAGCAAACATCGTTTGATGCATAGGTTGATATGCCAGTGATGGCGTTGCCCGAAACGGTAAAACGGGTAAATGAACACTTGAAGGAGTTTGGGTTCAACACATAGGCAGCCAGGAATTTATTGTCGGCATGTTGAATGAGGCGGTTAAAAACAGCTCCCGCCTGACCAATCTGATAGGGTGTGCCATAAGTGATGGTGTTGTTTGCAATGGTACCAACCACCACATAAGGTGTGTTGTAGCCCGAGCCACTGGCATCAGAATAAAAAATCAGGAACTTGTCATCCTTGAGTGCGATTGCTTCCTGCACCATCATCCAGCGTTGGGCAAAATAGGCTGCCGGGTTGTAGCTGAATGTTCCTGAATTCTTGAGTGGAATCACCTTGCTCATCACCATATTGCCGTAAGATTGCCCGTTGATCATCACATCGGTGCAGGTGACCGGAACACTCAGTGTTACCGCCCTGCCATCGGCACTGCCGGTGTAATACACCACCTTGCCATCGGAGGATGTAATGCGGATGATCCCGCTGCCTTTGAGGTATTCCCCGCCGATTGTCAGCTCTTTGCTAAGCTTCCAGTTGAACGATGACGCCACTTTCAGGTCGTTCATCGTCTCCACATTTACTGCTGACTCCACAAGGCTTTCCCATTTTTTCTGGCAAGACAGCATCAATGTGCTGATCATGACAACAAAGATTACTTTTTTCATGGCGCTGTATATTTTTTAGTACAAAACAACAAACCAGCTTTAAACAATCAAAAATTAAACCAAATAGCGTATATTCTTCATTTACTTCACTTTAGACTTTATAATCAAGTATTTCAAGTACTGAATATTCCTGATTTGGTAAAACCCTTGCCATTTCTAAACAAAGCAGGGAGGCTATTAGGGCTAACAAACTGATGTGGAATGAATTAAAACACTAACACCAAACACTTCCCCATGCTGTGAGAAAGCACTGTTCAGGCCCGGGCTGCCCTTTCGCCCCCCTGCCGGAGGCTAAGCCTGCCGCGGATCGGGCTTCAGCGGCATGCGTGCCATCTTTTCCACCTCCATCATGGGATAGCCAAACTCTTCGACCATTCTGCCATAGAGCAGGTAGATACCCGGCCCCTGAAAGGGATAGGTTTTGAGTGTGGGCGGAAAATGGACGGTATCGAAAAGCTCGCCGGTGTGGTCGACAAAGGTGCCGAAATGCATCAGTTCACCTTTGACGGTTTTCACATATTTGACGGTCACGAGTTTCCCCATCATCCTGTGTCTTTGACCCACGGCAGCAATCATCTGAGCGGCGTTGATCTCGCCCCTGAAAGACGTTTTGAGCATTTCAAAATCGGGCATCGAAACCGGGAAACCCAGCAATTCAATCTCGTCGTAGGCATCTTCGATGTTGTTCGACTCGAGTCGGGGGAGCTGATAGCGGCGGGCTTCTTCCCTGAACAGAAGCGACTGTTTGTCGGTCAGATGACTTTTCTTTTTATACAGGTGTGCCTCCCAAAGCAAACCCGCTTTGGGTTGCTTTGTAAAGGACAGGGCTCCCACCCTGATCAGCAGCACCAGTTGTTCCATGCCGGGCTGCAGGCGGTCGATAAAATCGTGCAGGTCTTTGTAAGGGCCTGCATTTTCGCGTTCGCTGATGATGCGTCTGGCCAGGTTTTCTTCGAGGCCGCTCAGGTGCACAAACCCGATCCAAAGCTCTTTCTCTTTCAGCGAGGTGAGATACTGTCCGCGGTTGACGCAGGGCAGCCGGATGATTCCGCCCTGCCGCCGGGCTTCGTTGAAATAGACCCAGGTGTTGTAAAAGCCCCCGAAGTTGTTGATCACCGCCACCTGAAACTCGAGCGGATAATGGGCTTTGAGATAGAGACTCTGATAGCTCTCAACGGCATAGGAGGCCGAATGAGCCTTTGAGAATGAATAGCCTGCAAACGACTCAATCTGCCGCCACACCTCTTTCACGATTCCGTCATCGTAGCCACGTTGGCTGCAGTTGTCGAAGAACCGTTTGACAATGGTCTCAAACTCACCTTTTTTGCGTTTCTTTCCACTCATGATTCGCCTCAAAACATCGGCATCAGCCAGGTCGAGCCCGGCAAAGTGGTGACACACCTTGAGCACGTCTTCCTGATACACCATCACGCCGTAGGTTTCTTTCAGCTGCTTCTCCATCACAGGATGGATGTAGCTGAACTTGCCGGGGTTGTGAAAACGGTAGATGTATTCGCGCATCATGCCCGACTTGGCCACACCGGGCCGGATGATGGAGCTGGCAGCCACAAGGCTCAGGTAGTTGTCGCAACGCAGCTTGCGCAGCAGCCCCCGCATGGCCGGACTCTCGATGTAGAAGCACCCGTTGGTTTCGGCGCGGCGCAGCTGGTCCTTCACCTTCTCATCCTGTTTGAACTGCTGCACCTGGTGTATGTCGATGCTCACCCCCCTGTTTTCCCTGATGATATCAGCGGCTTCGCGGATATGGCCGATGCCGCGCTGACTGAGGATGTCGAGTTTTTCAAAACCCAGCTCCTCCGACACATACATATCCCATTGGGTGGTGAGAAAGCCTTTGGGAGGCATGTCGAGTGCCACATAATCGGTGATGGGATCTTCCGAGATGAGGATTCCCCCGGCATGGATGCTGCGCTGATTGGGAAAATCGAGGATATGTGAAGCCAGCTCATGGATATGGCGCGTGTGCTGGTTGAGGTTGTAGTAACGGTTGGGGTCGCCGGCGAGTTCGTCGATCTCAGCTTTGGGCAAGCCATGCACCTTGCCGAGCTCCCGGTAGATCGACTTTCCCCTGAACGTTGAAATGGTACCCAGCAAAGCCGTGTGCTGATGGCCGTAGCGTTTGAAGATGTAGTCGATCACCTCGTCGCGTTCCTTCCAGGAGTAGTCGATGTCGAAATCGGGCGGGCTCGTGCGTTTGGGGTTGAGGAAGCGTTCGAAATACAGATCCAGTTCGATGGGATCAACATCGGTGATGCGCAGGCAATAGGCCACGATGCTGTTGGCGCCGCTGCCCCTGCCAACATGATAAAACCCGCGTGACATCGAATAGCGTATCACGTCCCAGGTGATGAGAAAATAAGCCGAGAAACCCAGCTTATCAATGATGGCAAGCTCACCTTCAACCCTTTTCCTTGCTTCAGGGTGGTCGGCACCATAGCGGTAAACCAGCCCGTCGAAGGCCAGTTTTTGCAGCAGCTCACGGTCGTCTTTGGCATTGCCTGTGAAGGTCTTTCGGTTTTTGATGGTAGAGAAATCAAAGTCGATCTCGCATTCTTCCATCAGCCGGGCGGTGGTTTCGAGCAGCTGCGGATACAACACAAAGGCAGCACGGAGTGAAGCCGGTGGCAGCAGCATCTCGTCGGCAGCAGCATGTTGCGAAGGTAAAAGCTTGCTAAGCAAGGTGTTGTGATCGATGGCCCGGAGGTTTTTATGGATGTACCAACTGTGTTCGTCGCTAAAGGTCACGGGCTGAAGCATCACCAGCTTATCCTGCCGGTGACGCAGCTCTGAGCTGAGCAAGCGGGGCACCTGCGACAGCCTGATGCCAAGGTATTCGTTTTCGAGCAGCTGACCCGGCTTCAGGGCACCGGCCGGATATATCACTGCCACATCGGGCATCGCCGGCATCCGCTCAGGAAAGGGCGTGCCATCGAGGTTGTGCCGCGTGAGCAGCTGATTGAGCCTGCCAAAACCTTTGTTGTTGCGTGCCAGACACACATACATCAGCTTGTCGTGGTTGCGAAACTCAACACCGGCAACAGGCCGGAGTCCGTGCCGGCGACATTCCTTCACAAAATCAACCACACCCATCGTATTGTTGATGTCGGTAAGGGCCAGACTGCCAATACCCAGGCTGACTGCCCCCGACACCAGCTTCCCGATGGAAAGCATGCCGTAGCGAAGGCTGTAATAACTGTGGCAATTCAGATACATCGGCTTAAACAAGGGGGGTTTATTGTCCGTAAACAGGTTTTTATCTTCATTATTTTTGATTAATTTCTAATCATTTTTTTCGATGTTAAAGTAATCAGAATGTTTGAAGCTGTCAAGAGGTTTTTTTGAAAGCTTTGTTGATTTGTTGATGCGTTGATTTGTTGATTTGTTGAGAGGCGGTATAGGGGTTTAGGAGTTTAGAAGGGTTTGGGGGTTAACTGAACACCTAATATTCTATCTTTCAAAGGTTTAGTATCCATGGGTTATTATCAGATGAAACTTCAGCTTTTACTTATGTTTTCGGAAAATAAAATGTAGTGAATGCTTACCTTTGGCTTTTTGAGATGCAAGCCACTCATTTAAAACATTTAAGAAAGTAAGATTTTGATTTTCATGCGTGACTTTGTTCATAAAAAAATTGACACTTTTGGCATCTATCCATCCAATACAAACTATATACGCAATAAAATGATTAAAACAGAGATAATCGTACATCGTGAACAAGAACGGATAAAGCTTGATTTTCCTTTTGATGCTGCAATAGCTGATAAAATAAAAAAAATAGAAGGTGCTGCCTGGAGCAAAACGTTGAAGGCCTGGCATATTCCACACGACGAATCGGCCGTCAATCATTTGGAGGAGTTATTTCCCGGTATTTCATTGCCTTCAAGGCATTTAAACATAACAAATTCCGGACAAGACAATGACGTGCAGCCCGTTAATAAACAAGGTGGTGTAACCATTTCGCAAAATCATAGCGATCGTAACAAAACAAAAGTTGAGGTTGTCGGGAGGCACATTATTTTGAAAATGCCCAAAAATGAGGCTGATATAAAATTTATTCACACATTGAAATACAGCAAGTGGGACGGACGAATGTTTTGTTGGCAGATTCCAAATTACCCGGGCAATCTCGATCTGATAAAAGACCATTTCAACAAACGCATTGATGAACTAATCCTGCACGAAACACATGCGACAGCGCT
>JANJXG010000066.1 GCA_024709145.1 Bacteroidales bacterium
CAGAATTGCAACATGTGAAAGTTAAAGTATATCTTACGGATGGCAGATGTTTATATTCTGCTGAATCACAAAGTTCCGATAACATTGTCATCCCGTTGCCATTTGAAAATGAACGAATTATTCTTGTACATCTTTTGAGCGGTGATCAACAGGAACTAGTAAAATGTCTGATAAAGTAAAGATGGAGAGTAGGAGTATGAAAAAATATTTCATTTTGATAAGCATTGCGATCTTGGTGATCTTCTCTAGTGAGTTAGTTCGTTCACAACCGCCTGATCCGGGTGGTAATCCAGTGTATGAAGAACCCCCATTAGGAGGTAGTGCACCTGTTGGTAATGGCACCATAGTATTACTTGTTCTTACATTAGGGTATGCTATTCATAAGTATAAATTATCGAATTACTTAAATCAAAAAGATAAACTTCCTTCATTGAATGCTCAGGACGGATTCATTCGACACAACTAAATAATTCTCCTTTTTTTGGCATGATCCCTGTCAACATACTTAAGTGGGCCGGCCCGAATTTTCGTCGCCGGCTTTATTTATCGCCGATATTGAAAGTCATGCCGTCAAGAGCCAGATCGGTTTTCTGAAAGATTATCCGGCTCTCTTCCAGCAAGGGGTCAAGATCGGTGTAACGTGAAGAAAAATGACCGATGATAAGTTTGCCGGCTCCACTCATTCTGGCTATCTCTGCAGCCTGTTTTGTTGTGGAATGAAATGTTGCTTCTGCAGTTTTGGCAAGGTTTTCCATAAAAGTGGCCTCATGATACAGCAAATCAACGCCTTTGATAAATGATGCTGTATCCGGACAAAAGGCTGTATCGGTGCAGTAAGCGTAACTTCTGGCAGGGGACACATCCGCCTCAATCTTTTCAGATAGGAACTGCATTTTGTTTAGTTTATGTAAACCAGCTCCTCCTTTTTGAGTAATTGATGGTTCGCAGGCAAATGGGTTGTGGGATTCCTTAGAATGCTCGTCCAGATTGGTTTCAGACATTTTTTCAGTAAGGTGAAATCCCCAGGTTGGAATGCGATGCTTCACAGGGAAAGACCAAATCTTTAACTGTCTGATCTCAAAAACAAGATGCTTTCCATCAGGAATCAGTGGCTTGAAGATCAATGGAAAACGCAGACTTGTTTCCGCGACTTTTAACTGAAGATCGATGATGTCGAAAAGCTGAGCGGGGCCATATATATGTAAAGGAGCGATACGACCAATCAAATGCAGGCTGTTGATCAAGCCTGCTAACCCAAAATAATGATCGCCATGAAGGTGACTAACCAGGATATGGTCAATCCGCATCGGACTGATTTTTAATTTCTTAAGCAGGAGCTGCGTGCCTTCTGCACAATCAATCAGGAGGTAGCTCCCATTGTGATGCACGAGTTGTGATGTGGCAGCACGATGCAGACTGGGAATGGCTGAGCCGGAACCAATAATGGTGACCTGAAATGGAATCATGCCCCAAAATTAAGGAATGCAGCAGCCGGGATTCGTTAAGAAATCTAAATTGGGTAGATGTTTTTCTCGGTTCAAAATGCTATTTTTGTTTTTCAAGCTGTTATTATGGGATTTAAACAGTTATCCATTAAGGTGCCAACCGATTTTGACAATGAGTTGGTGCGAAAAAAAATTGCCCGCGAATTGCGTATCAGGCAGTTCAGCTTTCAAATCATAACCAAAAGCCTCGATGCCAGAAACAAGGCAGCCATCCATTGGCTTTTGCTGATCGGGGTTGTTTCTGATGAGCTCAAAGGTGGCAATATGGAACAACATCCGGTACTTCACATTCCTGCCATCGACAAACCAACGAAAGTTTTTGTGACAGGTAACGGTCCGGCCGGTTTTTTTTGTGCCTATGTTTTGCAAAAATCGGGATGTGAAGTCACGATGATCGACCGCGGTCCGGAGGTTGGTAAACGCAGTGAGGGGATTCTGCGATTTGAAATGGAAGGCATTTTCAACCCAATGGGTAATTATGCTTATGGTGAAGGTGGGGCAGGTACCTTTAGTGATGGTAAACTGACATCGAGGTCGAAGCATATTTCAGCAGAAAAGGGGTTTATCCTTTCCGCATACATCAAAGCCGGTGCACCAAAAGAGATCGGTTATTTGATGCATCCGCATCTTGGAACCGATAATCTGAAAAAAATTGTCCATAACCTTAGGCAGGAATTTATAAAAGATGGCGGAAAAATTCTTTTTGAAACCACCCTTACCGACATCAAATCCAGCAATGGACGTGTTAAAAGAGTGGTAACCGACAGCGGTGACTTTGAAGCTGATGCGGTTTTTGTTGCACCTGGTCATTCCGCTTACGACACCTACCGGATGCTCATGAAAAGCGGGGTACAATTCCGGACAAAGAACTTTGCACTGGGTAGCAGAATGGAACATCAGCAGGATGTTATCAACATTGCCCAATGGGGTAAAGCAAGGTTGCCCGGCGTAAAAGCTGCCGAATACCGGCTTACCTCGGCTGGTGACGGAAAACATCAGGTATATTCATTTTGTATGTGCCCCGGCGGGATGGTTGTACCTGCTGCTGCTACGGCTGAGACCAACATCGTGAATGGAATGAGCTATTACCGGCGCGATGGTCGTTTCGCCAATGCTGCCTGTGTTGCAGGATTGCATCCCAACGACCTGGCTGGAAAAATACTCAGCCCGGAGGCTGCTCTTGATTTGGTTGAGGAGCTGGACAGGATGTTTTACAATCTTAACAAGAACTACTCAGCTCCCATATGCAATATCAACGATTTTATGGATGGGAAACAAAGGGAAAGTCGTTTTGAATCGAGCTACCCGCTGGGTACAGTACCCATGCCCCTGTGGGAGCTGCTTCCGGATGTTGTGGTAAATGCCATGCGGGCGGGTCTTCGTGATTTCGATCGCAAAATGTTTGGTTTTAAGACCGGAAACCTGCTCGGTCTTGAAAGTAAGACCTCTTCACCGGTACAGGTGCTGCGCGAAGAGGGCGGGCTGTGTCTTGGTTTCGAAAACTTGTTTATGATCGGTGAAGGCAGCGGTTATGCCGGCGGCATTGTTTCCAGTGCTGCCGATGGCGTGAGGGCTGCCCTGCATTTTGTGAAATCCGTTTGACAGAATAAAAAAAACCACGCTGCTGGAGCGTGGTTTTGAGTATTTAAAAAAGCAGTTTACTACTTTTTCTTTGATTTTTCTTCCTTTTCAAGGTCTTCTTTCAAGCCAGCCAAAACATCAAGATCGCCGAGGGTTGTGCGCTCAAGATTTTCGTTGATGATTTTAACGGCACGTTTGGTATTTTTCTGATCTGCATTTTTGCCTTCAGCTTCGGCTGTGCGGGCAACAAAAGCCTGATCTTCATGAATACGTGAGTGAGAAAGAATGATTTTCTTGTTTTCTTTCGAGAACTCAATCACCTTAAAGTCCATGGTTTCATCATTTTTAGCCTGACTGCCATCTTCTTTTTTGAGGTGACGGTTTGGTGCAAAACCTTCAACGCCATATGGCAGTGATACGATCATGCCCTTGTCGGAAGTGCCAATGATGGTTCCCTGATGGATGCTGCCCACGGTAAAAATGCTTTCAAAAACATCCCATGGATTTTCTTCCAGCTGTTTGTGACCCAGGCTCAGACGACGGTTTTCCTCATCAACATCCAAAACAATCACGTCAATGGTTTCGCCAACCTTGGTGAATTCGGCAGGATGTTTGATTTTTTTCGACCATGAAAGGTCAGAAATATGAATCAGTCCGTCAACACCTTCTTCCATTTCAACAAAGATACCAAAGTTGGTAAAGTTGCGCACGGTGGCAGTGTGTTTGGAGTTGACAGGATAACGTCCTTTGATGTTTTCCCATGGATCGGGGATCAGTTGCTTCATGCCAAGTGACATTTTGCGTTCATCGCGGTCGAGTGTCAATACCACTGCTTCCACTTCATCACCCACTTTGAGGAAATCCTGTGCGGTGCGCAGATGCTGCGACCATGACATTTCACTCACGTGAATCAATCCTTCAACACCGGCGGCTATTTCGATGAATGCACCATAATCTGCAATCACAACAACTTTACCCTTCACGGTGTCGCCAACCTTGAGGTTTTCATCGAGGGCATCCCATGGATGTGGAGTAAGTTGTTTCAAGCCGAGTGCAATACGTTTTTTGCTGTCATCAAAGTCAAGGATAACAACTTTGATTTTTTGATCGAGCTCAACGATTTCTTCAGGATGATTGATACGGCCCCAGGAAAGGTCGGTGATGTGTACAAGACCATCAACGCCACCGAGATCAATAAATACACCATAGGAAGTGATGTTTTTAACTGTACCTTCGAGCACCTGACCTTTTTCGAGCTTGCTGATAATTTCAGTCTTTTGTTGTTCGAGTTCGTCTTCGATAAGGGCTTTATGCGAAACAACTACGTTCTTGTATTCCTGGTTGATTTTAACAACCTTGAATTCCATGGTTTTATCAACATAGATATCGTAGTCGCGAATGGGTTTCACGTCGATTTGTGAACCGGGGAGGAAGGCCTCGATACCGAATACATCGACGATCAAACCGCCTTTGGTGCGGCATTTTACATAACCATTGATGATTTCCTGCTTTTCGAAAGCGTCGTTCACGCGATCCCATGAGCGCAGAATGCGGGCTTTCTTGTGTGAAAGCTCAAGTTGTCCGCTGGAACCTTCCTGATTTTCAACATAAACCTCTACTTTGTCGCCAATTTTGAGGTTTGGATTATAACGGAATTCCGAAACAGGAATTACACCATCGGATTTAAAACCGATGTTTACAATCACCTCGCGGGGATTCTTGCCAACAACCGTACCGTCGATCACTTCATGATCACCAATAGAGTTGAGGGTTTTGTCGTACATCTGTTCGAGTTTTTCACGCTCCGATGTCGAATATTTTTCGCGCTTTTTATCCACTGCGTCCCAGTCAAAATCGCCTGGAACCTGGGTTTGTTGACGCAACTTGGCTGGTTTTTCAGCCTTCACTTCAGCCACAACTTCTGTTGCAGCGTTTTCATCAACAGCAACTGGTGCCTGAGGAACTTCCATTTCGGGAGTTTCGTCGATGATGTTTTCGTTTTCTGTCATTAAAAAAAATGTTTGTACCTGATCTGATGTTCCGTACTGCTTCGAACAGGGATTGTTATACATATTTATCAATCTTAAGACATTGATTACGCTATACGTAGACAATTCCGGAAGGCCCTAAAATTGAGGCTGCAAAGGTAAATATTTTCCTGGAAAATAAGCATTACTGTTTCATTTTTCTTTTTTTACTTACCGGCTTCCCCTTCCTGCTTTGAAAAACTCTTTTTTCTCTTTTTATCCATTTTGCGATTGAATAATTTTGATTTTCAAAGTGCAGCACCTACCTTTGGAGTGTCTAACCTGGCAGTTAAACTAAGCAAGGTTTTAAAAGTGTATATAATATTCTCAAATCCAATAGATTGAAACATGAGGATACCTAAGTATTTCCTACTGATCCTGGCAGCTGTACTCTTTCTTTTCGGGGCAAATTTTGTTGTAAACCAACGTTTGCAACAAGCTGAAAGGAGGATACAGGAAGAGTTGATCACAAGGTTAAGCGGTTTTTTGAACGCTGTTGATCAGCAACTGTTTATTAACGCCACCAATCAGAAGCGAAACTCGAGTCTTTTTGAGCGTTTCAGGCACCAGCTAAGCGAATATGAGTCTCATTTTCCGGATGCATTGTATTTCAGCATTGAATTGAAAAATGAGGTTCCGGTCATTGCCATCTCCACCAACAGCAGGCGAAACATGATGATTGGCAACCAGTATCCACTTGATAAGTCAGTAATCGACAGTGTTTTCTACAATGCACAGCCGGTGGTCCTAAGAGACAAATCAACAGAGTTTGGCTTAGCCTATAAGGTTCTTGTGCCCATGCTGGGGAATGAATTGAGACAGATTAAAATGGTTGCTGTAATGGAGCTTGATGCTGCCAGCAATCTCCGCTACATGGAAATGCTGAAATGGGAAACATGGCGGTTCATGTTTATCATCCTTTTCATTCTTTTGGCAGCTGCAGCCACCGTGTTGTGGCGTGAGAGAAGAAGCGAAAAGGTACGCGGCAAGCTTAAACACGTTGAAACAGTAGCAGTCTTTTTACTGGGAACGCTTTTGGTAACCTCTGTCACAACAGTTTACCGAAACCACCTCAAACAGGAACAACAGGATGTTTTTTCAAATTATGCCGATAACTACGCCACCAATCTCCGAAATTTATTTTGGAATATCCGAAATAATATGGAGGGCTTCGCCGTGTTTACAAAAAGCAGTCTGGAGGTTGATTCCTCAGAATTTGTGAATTATGCGAATCAAATTTTCAAGAGCAACGCAGTTGAATCGATGTATTTCTTCGATGTTGATAATCCGGATCCCGGTAGTTTAGTTGTGCCAATCCCGGAAGGTGACAGCTACTCATTAAGGTTTAAGGCAACCCGTCAGGATGGCAAATTGCTGCCGGATCAACCGGATGATAACCTTGTGTCGGAATTGGCAAGAATTATCCGTGAATCTGAAAAAGACCAGCTTGTCTATGGTTCAAACATTGTGAGTATCCCAACAGATAAGGGTAACAAAGATGTCTTTGTTATTTGCATTTCGGTGCCTCATGCTACAAATTCAAAGGTGGTCAAAACAGCTATTTTGGCAGTTATAGATCCAAGCTACCTGGTTAGCTTTGCTTTCAGGCGCAATGAATGGCTGAAAAAAACAATTGCCATCGGGTTGACTCAATCGCTCAGCACCGAATCGAACAACTGGATTGCATCCTATCCGCCTGACCACCTCGATAAACACCGACAGGCAGGGATAGAGAATCATCTTCGGGAGTACCGTTTCCATCAGGCTTACCCGGTTTTTATCTGGGGAAGAATGTTTGGTTTAATGACGCATTCACTGCCTGATTTTGAACAGGATATAAAAAGTTACAGTGTTGATTTTATACGCATTACGGGTTTTGTTTTGGTTTTTATCATTACTTTTCTCGTGTTTTTACTCCGGCAGCGGTGGTCGATTCTGGAAGCAACAGTAGATCAGCGGACCAAAGTGCTTGACAGAAGGGTGAAAGACCTGACCTGTATCAAAAACGTGAGCGCACTGCTTCAGACAGAAACGGAAAAGGAAAAAGTATTTCACGGAGTCATCAATCAACTTGAATCGACACTCAACCTATCGATTCCATTAGCAGTAGAGATTGTATTTGACGATAAGACCTATACGATTCACAACCAGTTACTTGATTGTCCTGCGCGCTTTGAGGTGTCGCTTTTTGCCAACGCCGTCAAGACAGGTGCCTTGATCCTGAAGAGTTGTTCCGAAATCATACTTTCTAAAGAAGATCAGGCTTTGCTGCAGCAAATAGCCACCCTTTTGAGCGATTTTGCCAGCCATGAAATCATTTCGAAAGCACTTACTACAAGTGAAGCAAAGTTCAGGTCGCTGGTCGAAAATGCCTTTGATGCCATTTACACACTCGATGGAAAGAAGTTTACTTATGTAAACAAAGCATTCTGCGAGATGGTTGAGTACAGTCCTGAGGAACTCACCGACCCTCAATTCGATCTGGGAATTCTTCTCACTGACAAAAGCCGTGAAATCGTCAGGCAGCGATTCGAAGCCCGGCAGCAGGGGCTGAATCTGCCACATCGATATGAATTTCAACAACTGTCAAAAACAGGCAGAATTATTGAGGTGGAGGCATCAACGGTTTCCGTTAACATCGAAGGTAAGTCGCTCATCATTGGAATGTTGCATGATATTACCGACAGAAAAACAAACGAAATGAATCTCATTCTCAGCGAGGAACGTCTGCAGCAGCAAAATGAAGAACTGCAGGTGCTCAACGAAGAATTGATTGAGTCGAATAACCGTGTCAGAACCATGAATGCGGAGCTTTTTGCTGCGAAGGAAAAGGCGGAGGCAAGCGACAAACTAAAAACGGCGTTTTTGAACAATATTTCTCATGAACTTCGTACCCCGTTAAACGGGATAGTTGGCGCTACTTATCTGTTTACAGATTCAGATTACACAGCCGAGGAAAAACGTGAGATGGCCGAAGTGGTGAAGCAAAGTACCGACCGGCTCATGCGTACAATCACCCAGTATGTTGATATCTCAATGCTTAATTCAGGGTCGATGCCTGTGAGCATGGAGTGGATCAACCTGAGAAAGATGCTCCAGCCATTCATCTCCGACTTTACCAACCGCTGTATTGAGAAAAAAATCCGTTTTGACTTTGAGTTGCCCGATCCTGCCTACCACAGTATATATACCGACAAAAGCCTCTTTGAAAAAATCCTTGACCATTTACTTGATAATGCTGTTAAGTTTACGGCAGGCGGAAGTGTGCAGTGTCGCCTCAGGGTGGAGGGCAATGAGTGGTTGTTGATTATTAAAGATACGGGCATTGGAATCGATCCGGTATTTCAATCGAAGATTTACGACTTGTTCATGCAGGAGGACAATTCCAACGTTCGTCGCTATGACGGCAGTGGCCTGGGTATGCCCATCGTAAAAAAGGCTTGCGACCTTCTTGGTGCAGACCTTAGTTTTGAATCAACCAAAGGCGTTGGAACGACATTTATGGTCCGCTTCAAAAGCGAAAATTCCGTTATGGAAAAAAAATTAACTCAAAATACACAAGAAATGACATCAACCGCTAACAATCCTCTTATTTTAATTGCAGAAGATGAGGATTCTAACTTCATTGTCCTCAATATGCTACTTACCAAAAGACTCAGTGCAAAAGTGATCAGGGCCTCAAATGGTGAGGAGGCTGTGCGTTTATGCGCCGAACAACCTGACATCCAACTTGTATTGATGGATATTAAGATGCCTGTGATGGACGGCTACGAGGCAACCCAACTGATCAAACAAAACCGACCTGATCTGCCGGTTATTGCCATTACGGCTTATGGTCTAACGGGAGACGAACACAAGGCTATTTCGGCCGGTTGTGACGATTACCTGCCGAAACCCATTCAAATTCAATTGCTTCTCGACAAAGCAGTCAGATGGATAAAGTAAACAAATAAGTTCTTGCTAAAAAAGCCAAATCAAATCAATATGAAACGTAAAGAGCCCCCGTCAACACAACCCGGAGCAGAATATATTGCTGGAATTGGTGCCTCCGCCGGCGGCCTTGAAGCTTTGCAAGAATTCTTCAAGGCAGTCCCTTTGAAAACAGGTATCGGTTTTGTTGTGATTCAACACCTCTCACCTGATTATAAAAGTTTGATGGATGAGCTTTTAGCCCGCTATACACGACTCCCAATCAAAAAAGCCGAAGATGGAATGCTTGTTGAACCAGATACAGTTTACCTGATTCCTGCCCGGAAAAACCTGTCTATTTTTCATGGTAAGCTGATGCTTGAAGATCAGGGTGTGCGAAATGGCATCATACTTCCGATCGATATTTTTTTCAGGTCTTTGGCCAAAGACCTTGAAAAACGTGCCATTGGAATTATCCTGTCAGGTACAGGCAGCGATGGCACATTGGGCACAAGAGCCATTAAAGAGGCCGGTGGCATGGTGATGGCACAGGATGAGCGCACGGCAAAATTCGACGGAATGCCGAGAAGCAGCATTTCTACAGGCCTTGTGGATTACATTCTGCCTCCTTCGGAAATGCCTGAAGCCTTGCATCAGTTTATCAAACATCCTTTTGTTGAAAAAGCAGCCAGTACCGATGCCATCCTGTCGGGTGATGAGGATGGCTTAAGTAAGATATTGATGACCTTACGTGAATTCAGCGGCATTGATTTTTCCTATTACAAAGAAAATACGATTTTGCGACGCCTGGAGCGCAGGTTAAGCATCAATCGTTTTGAACGGCTCGAAGATTACTACAACCTGCTCACGAACTCAGAAAAGGAAAAAGATACCCTTTACAGGGAGTTGCTGATTGGGGTGACCCGCTTCTTCAGGGATGAGGCAGCTTTTGAAGTGATTGTTAATAAAGTGTTGCCAAAATTATTCGATAACGGTCAGAAGGAAATCAGAATATGGTCAGCGGGCTGTTCAACCGGCGAAGAAGTATACTCCCTTGCCATGGTGATCCGAAGCTATCTTGATGATAACAGGATCAGTAAAGAAGTGAAAATTTTTGCTACGGATATCGACCGTCGTTCCCTTGAATATGCAGGCCAGGGATTGTATCCCGAAAGTATCGTCAGCGATGTTGATCCGAAATTGCTGGCACGCTATTTTGTTCGGAAGGAAAATGGGTATCAGATAGGCGAGTCTATCCGTAAGATGGCCATTTTTGCAAGCCACAATGTGCTCAAAGACCCACCTTTCTCAAAGCTGGACCTCATTGTTTGCCGTAACCTTTTCATCTATTTCAAACCCGACAGCCAGCTTTTTGTATTAAACCTGTTCAGGTTGGCGCTCAAACCTGGTGGCTTCCTGTTCATGGGCAGCAGCGAAACCCTGGGTGTTTACACCGAAGCTTTTGATGTGGTGAACAGCAAACACAAGATTTATCAAAAGCGTGCCGGATATTCAAACAGTTTGAGCACCGAGCTTCCCGGCAGTTTTGTTTTCAGAAAAAATGAATCCTTCTCCGATAGCATGACAACCGGAAAACGCTTTCAGAAAAAGGATTTCATAGCCGATCTCATTCTTGAACGTCTTGTTCCTCCATCGGTCATTTTCGACGATAAGTTTAATGTCCTTCAGGTTGTGAACGACATCAATCCATTTATCGAACTGAAAGCCGGACGATTCAACCAAAGTCTCAATGGCATCCTTTCAGCCGACCTGATGGTTATTGTCAACAACCTGATCAGAAGGCTTAAAGCTAAAAAAGAAGTTATTGCCTTTGAGGGTGTTAAGCTTGTTAAAGCCGAAAAGGTTTTTAAGGTTAACATCGAGGGAAGATTGTTGCAGGATGATGGTTCAACTCAGGTCTACATCGTTTCGTTTTACGACCTCGAAGACCTGAACATTTTGCCCGAGAATAAAGAAGTTGTGAAGCTGGAAGCGCGTATCCAGGATCAGATTTCGGAATTGCAGTATGAATTGCAATTCACAAAGGAGAGTCTTCAGGCTACAGTGGAAGAACTCGAAACTTCCAATGAAGAATTGCAAGCCTCCAACGAGGAATTGATCGCTTCCAATGAAGAGTTGCAGAGTACCAATGAGGAATTGCAATCGGTGAATGAAGAACTTTATACCGTAAATTCCGAGTATCAGAATAAAATTGAGGAGCTGACACAACTCAACAGTGATGTGAATAATTTGCTTAACAATACCGGAATCGCTGCTCTTTATCTCGACAGCAAAATGTGCATCCGTAAGTTTACACCAAGTTTTGCTTTTATCAGCAAACTGATGGATTACGACGTCGGAAGGCCGGTGAGGGAATTGGCTACTGCTTTCGTTTATCCTGGTTTCCTGACCGATATTAACCTGGTTCAGGAAAACCTTCAGGCCATTGAAAAGGAAGTTATGTCAGCTTCGGGCAAATTATTTCTATTGAGGATTGTACCTTACAGAACAGATTTTCAGGCAGTTGATGGTATTTTAGTAACGATGGTGAATATACAAAATTTACACCTTGAACGAACCAAACTGGTCACGGCCAATCAGCGGCTGCAGGGCGCTCTCGAAATGGGTAATATGGCCTGGTGGGAATGGGACATCAACACAGGTATTGTAACTGCACACGAAAAGAAAGCGCGGATGATTGGCTATTCACCCGAGGAGTTTCCAACGAACGTGTATAAAATCTGTGAACTGATTCACCCTGATGATTACGAGAGGACGATGGAAAACATGCGTGACCACCTTAGCGGTAAAACACCAAACTATGATGTACAGTACAGAATAAAATCAAAATCAGGAACTTATCATTGGTATTGGGATAAAGGTGGTATTATCGAAAGGGATCAGCAAGGCAAACCTGTTAAACTGGTGGGTCTTGTGATTGATATCAGCCAGTCAAAAGCACTTGAAAACAAATAAACCTGACCAATTTAGATAAAACAAATAATAATTCAAAAACTACTCATTTATGCCACAGGATGAGAAAGCCAAACTAAGGGAACGAATCGACGAAGTTTTAAGAAACAAAGACCTGACCCTTGCCAAGGTATATACAAAATCGCTCGAAGAACTCATCGAGGATTTGAAAATTTATCAGTATGAGCTGGAATTTCAAAATGATGAACTCAAAAGAATTTCTGAAGACCTGGAGAATACCAAAAACGATTATGAGCAGCTTTTTCGTTTTGCCCCACTAGCGTATGTAATTATCGATGCACAATTCAAAATTCTGAAGAGAAATAAGCGTTTCGAGGAATTGTTTGGGGAACATTTTTTTGGGCAACCCATGCCGGATATCCGCAAATTGATCATGCCGGCCTGCCAGGATGAGTTTTATTTTTTCTTCCAGCGTTTACTCAATGATAAGTCGCACGAAGTTGTTGAACTTGAAATGTATTCCGACAGAAAACAACCTCTTTTTATGCAACTAACAGGCAATGTGTATTTTCATGGTTCGGAGGTTCATTGTCGCCTGTCACTTTTGGACATCACAGAGCAAAAACAAACCCTGAAGGCTCTAGGCGAAAGTGAACGCGAAAAGCGTATGATCACCGATAATATGACTGATATCATTGTAGTGAGCGAACCTGATGGGAAAATTACCTATGCCTCGCCTTCAATCAGACTCATCGGATATACTGTGGAGGATTTCATTGGTAAATCTCTCTTCGATTTTGTGAATCCCGGCGACTTGCCTGCTGCCATGAAAATCTTTAACGAAGGTGTCGCTGCG
Organism: Bacteroidales bacterium; assembly: GCA_024709145.1. Classification (GTDB taxonomy): domain Bacteria; phylum Bacteroidota; class Bacteroidia; order Bacteroidales; family F082; genus JALNZU01. Next base: position 12,813 of record JANJXG010000066.1, read on the forward strand.
CATCAAAACAGTGCAACCACCTTCAGAACCTACCGAAAAGACGGCTTGCAGTTTTGGGTTGAGGCTTCCGGAAGCCTGGTGTTTTCTGACAACGGAAAGATAGAAAAGATTGTGTTTGTAGTCAGAAATATTGAAGACAGGAAAAGGGCAGAAATTGGAATCAACTACGCGCATAAACTCCTCTCGGAGATTGGCGAACTGGCCTCAATTGGTGCCTGGGAGCTTGATTTAATTTCAGGAACACTTTATTTATCTGAGGTTACAAGAAAAATACTTGAAGTACCGGATGATTTTCAGCCTGACCTCGAAAGTGCCATTAATTTCTATCTTGATGGAAGTGATAAAGAAGCAATGGAGGTAGCCTATGCCAATGCAGTTGAAAATGGATTGAATTATGATCTTGAACTCAGAATACGAACCTTTAAAGGTAAAATATTATGGGTAAGATCGATGGGAGTCGTTGTTAAAACTGAGGACAAAATCTCCGGACTACGTGGTTTGTTTCAGGATATTAACGAAAAGAAAATGGCCGAAATAAGCATGATTCAATTGACAGAACAACTGAAAGAAACCAATCTGACCAAAGATCAACTTTTTTCTATCATTGCGCACGACCTGCGTTCACCATTCAATGCATTTCTTAACCTTACACAATTGTTGTTTGAGGAGATAAATACTTTCAGTCAGCAGGAAATTCTTAACCTTTCTCGAACTATCTACAGCAGTGCCACCAATTTGCATACGCTCGTTGAGAATTTACTGGAATGGTCGCGGTTGCAACGCGGAATGCTGAATCCACAGCTAAGTGTTAACATCGTAAAGGAGTCAGTTTTAAATGTGGCAGAACTTCTGAGTCATGCCTTGAAGGAAAAATCGCAAAGACTTATCATAGAGGCTGATGAACGTTATATTGCACGCTATGACAAAGGTATGGTTTCGGCAATTTTACGCAACCTGATTTCAAATGCCATCAAATTTACTCCCCGTGAAGGTGAAATTCGGGTGACTCTAACCACCGAACCTGGGAGGTTGGAAATTCAAATTGTTGACTCGGGCATCGGTATTCCGGAAGAGATTCAACCCTACTTGTTCGAAATCAACAACCTCAAGGGTCGAAGGGGTACAAACGGGGAGAAAAGTTCGGGACTGGGACTGGTGATCAGCAAAGAGCTGGCCGAATTGCAGGGAGGAAAACTGAGCCTGATTCGATCGGATCAAACAGGCAGTTGCTTCGCCCTGTCTCTACCTGATTCAATGTTAACTTAAAGGAACCTGGAATGAAGAAACAAACAAATGACCGGGATAGAAACTACCTGCCCTTTGGTTTTATTTTATTTTGTTTTTTAATTGTTTGCCTTGTTGGGCCTGAAAGCCTCCTTTTCGGGCAAGTTGTTCAGCCAGCATGGAGTTTCAATACCAACAGAAAAATCATCGTCAGCGGCGACCAATATTATCCGCCCTTTGAATTCATCAATGAGAATGGGCAGCCCGATGGTTTTAATGTAGAGCTTTTTGAACTGTTGGCGGGAAACCTCGGGCTGGATTATACCATCGAATTGCTACCCTGGAATCTGGTGCGAAGCAAGGCCGAAAACCAACAGATTGATGTTGTTTTGGGTCTGATGGTTTCTCGTGTGCGATCGGAGAAATTACTTTTCGGAACGCCACACAGCATGATGACGCATGGGATCTTCACATTGGGTTCGCGTGAAATCAACAGTTTGACCGACCTGAAAGGATTGAAAGTTGCAGTTCAAAATCAGGATTATATGCACGATTTACTCCTTGAAAAGCAAATCACCCCGCATATAATAACTGCTGAAACACAGCTTGACGCACTCCGGCTTGTTGAGCAGGGAGTTTGTGATGCAGCCCTAATCGGTGATTTCCAGGGAGCTGAACTCATACGAAAGCACAAACTTTTCAATATAAACCTTTCCACTGGTGCTATCTTGCCTCAACCTTACGCCATGGCAGTGAGCAAAAGCAATGAACAATTGCTGGCAGCCTTGAATACCGGTCTTTGGCATTTAAAGGTTTCAGGTGAGTATGACCGCCTTCGCGATAAATGGTTTCGCGTCATTGAGCAAAAACAAGTGTTTCAAACCTATAAAAACTATATTTTTCTGGCCATTCTGCTATTTGTGATGTTAATAGCATTCAGTGTTTTTCTGCGTTGGCGAGTTAAAAAAGTGATGATGAATCTCAGAGAGAGCGAAGAGAAGTTCAGGCAACTCATTCAAGATCAGAACGATTTAATTGTTAAGGTGGATGCCGCCGGAAATTTCACCTACATCAGCCCTTCGTACTGTCGGTTTTTTGGAAAAACGGAAGCTGATCTGATGCAAAAAAGCTTCATGCCCCTTGTTCATGAAGAGGATGTCGATTCCACCAAGGAAGCATTGGGAAAGCTACAGTTTCCGCCTCATCATATCGTTCATGAGCAACGCGCCCTGTCGGCCAACGGCTGGAAATGGCTTTCATGGTCGGATACTGCTCTGCTGGATAAATCGGGTAAAATTACCGAAATCATTGGAGTTGGGCGTGATATCACGGCTCAAAAAGAAGCCGAAACGGCCCTGAAGGCCAGTGAGCAAAAATTGTTAATGCTGCTCGATCAAGCCACAAATATCGCCATTCAAGGGTATAACAAAGATGGTGTTGTTCATTATTGGAACGAGGCCAGCACACGACTTTACGGATTTTCAAAAGAGGAAGCCATCGGCAAAAGTCTTTATGAGCTGATAATACCCGATGAGATGCAGCAACAGGTAAAAATTGAAGTTGCAAAGATGTTGTCGTCGAACGAGAAGTCCCAAGCTGAAGAGTTACTCCTTAAACACCGTTCGGGCCAGTTGATTCCGGTTTATTCCAACCATGTTGTTATTGAAATTCCCGGAAAAGAAAAGGAATTCTTCTGCATCGACATTGATTTAAGTCAACAGAAAAAAGATCAGGCGCTGATTCAACAAACCAATGCACAACTGAAAGCTATTTTTGAAAATAGTTTTAACCTTTTTATCTCGCTCGATCTTGAGGGTCGTGTGGTCTTATTTAACCAGACTGCCTCAAAGTTTGCCAGGGAAATTCTTGGCATCGAGTTGAAGCCAGGTTTGTTGCTCTCTCAGGTAACCGATAGAAACAAGATGGATAGCTTTGCCGGCAATTTTCATCAGGCTGCCCTGGGTGAGTCGGTCTATGCCGAAAGGAGTATCACGGGTGTCGATGGCAAAAAACATTGGTTCGATTTTCATCTGTCACCTAGTGTTAATGATCAAAAGCAAGTGGTTGGTATCGTCATGATTGGCAAAGATGTGACAGTGAGTCGTCGCGCGCTGATGGTCGAAAAAGTTCTGTTCGACATCACGGATGCCGTTAGCCTTACCACTGATTTAAGCAGATTGCTTGGAGTAATTAAGACTTCTCTTAGCGAGCTGATCGATACTTCAAATATGTTTATCGCCTTTTACCAGCCCGAAACTGACATGCTTTCAACACTCAACGATGAAGATGCAGTTGAAAACATTCCAAGCTGGAGTGCCTCTGGTTCCTTAACAGGGATGGTAATCAAAAATCAGGTTGCATTGCTGCTTACTGATGATAAAATCAGTCAGCTTGAAGCCACTGGCGCAATCAAGCGCATCGGACTGCATTCAAAAGTATGGCTTGGAGTGCCCCTCAGAAGTGGTAAAGAGGTGATTGGTGCCATTGTGGTTCAAAGTTTTGACAATCCTAATGCTTACGATGGTTCAAGTGTTGAACTGATGGAATTTGTGAGTGGTCAGATCAGCCTTGTCATTCAGCGACAAAAAGATCTCATCAACCTTATTGCAGCCAAGCTGAAAGCAGAAGAAAGTGATAAACTCAAAACTTCCTTTCTCAACAACCTGTCGCATGAGATCAGAACGCCCATGAATTCGATGTTCAGCCTGATCGAAATGATGGCGTCAGGGGAATTTTCTCCCCAGGAAACAGCATTTTATGGCGATATGATTATTAAAAGTGGTAAGCAATTGCTTCAAATCGTGCATGATACTGTTGATGTTGCCAGTATCCAAACAGGTCAGGAAAGGGTGAACTTCAAACCGGTTGACCTTAAAAACGACCTGCAGCCGATCTTATCGGCCTGTGAAGTTCAGGCAACCGAAAAGAATCTCGAATTTGAGGTTGATTTTCGCCTGCCTGCAGAACAAACGATCATTCTGACTGATAAAGCAAAACTTTTGGCCATTGTTCAGAAACTGACTGACAATGCTTTTAAATTTACCAATATCGGCAAGATCCGCCTCCGGGTTTCCTGGCATGACAATCGCTTTGAAGTTGCTGTATCTGATACTGGTATCGGCATCGATCCTGGTTATCATGATGTAATTTTTCAGACTTTCAGAAAAATCGAAAACGATAAAAACTCGGTTTATCGTGGCAATGGGCTTGGCTTAAGCATTGTGAGCGCTTATGTTCAATTGCTCGATGGCAGCATTGATCTTCAATCCAGTCCGGGTGTGGGTTCGGAATTTACCATTAGCTGGCCTGCCTTGATTTATAATGAAGAACCATCAATAACCTCCCCTAAACCAATCAATGAGTTGAAGAACGATCGCTTTACGATTTTGTTGGCTGAGGATGAAGATACCAATCTAGAGTTTTTGAAGTCGGTTATCGGGAGCGAAAAATATCATTTACTCATTGCCCGCGACGGCCTGGAGGTGTTGCGTCATTTTGATCAGGCACAACGCATCGACTTGGTTTTGATGGATATTAAAATGCCTTTGCTCAGCGGATTGGATGCAACTAAGCAGTTGAGAAAGCGAGGGATAGAAATTCCAATTATCGCTGTAACAGCCTATGCTCTGCTTGGTGACGAACAAAAAGCCTTGATTTCCGGTTGCAATGGCTATATTACTAAGCCCTATACGAGAGATGCGATCCTCAGTTACCTGCGTCCTTTTCTTCCCTAAACCTACTAGCTAAAGAAAATGACAAAAACGAAATCAAAGAACATTAAGAGCCATTTTCAACCGTTTCTCGAAAAGCAGGATCAGAAACAGGAAAAGCAAACTGTGCACTTTATCAGTGGTGTGATCTTGTTAATTGCTATTATCATGTTAATAATGAATATAATACATGATAAACCATTCCTAATCATCTTTTCATCCAGCTATGTTGTCATGGCTTTTCTTTCAATAGCTTATTACCACCGCATCAGAAATTTTGGACACTGGACAAGCTTTTTTTTGGTTTTTTCAATCATGGTCACATTGGTGCTTTTTTACACAGGAGGTACCAAGGGAGCGGGTGTGTTATGGGCTTTTGTGTTTCCGTCGCTGGCTTTTCATCTCAAAAATTACAACAGGGCTGTCGTTTATGCAGGCTCTTTGTTTTTGATGCTGCTGTTTCTGTTTGTGGTTTCACCGCCCGGCTTTTATCCCAATCATTTCGATCCATTGTTTGTTTCGATTTATTTGTTCATTTTCATGGGTCTCATCAGCTTTCACTATGCATCCGCGAAAAGGCGCGACAACAGTAATCGTTTAATGCAGGAAAGTAGTGAAAGGTTTTATGCTTTGTTTAACCACATTTCGATGGGGGTGGCCCTGATCGACCCTAAATTACACGTGATTGAAGCCAATGAAATCATGCGAAAATGGTTTCCGGGAATCGAGAAGTCAACCCATCCGTATTGTTTCGAAATAATGGGCGAGCCGGGTTTTCAGAAACCTTGCAAAGATTGTCAGGTCACCAAATCTCTGGCCGACGGGAAAGTACATACTATAGAAAAGAAGAGGATTCTTGGCAACAAATTATGCATGGCCCGAATCACGGCAAGTCCGATGCTGGACAAAGCCAGACGTGTTGTAGCAGTTATTGAAACGATCGAGGATGTGTCTGATCATGAATTAACCCGGCAGGCACTTCGCAATTCTGACAGAATTTTTAGTCAGGCACTCGACATGCTTTTCATTCTCGGTCTTGATGGTAAGTTTAAATCGCTCAATCCTTCCTGGAGTCGCATTACCGGGTGGTCAACCCAAGAGTTGATGTCGCATGGATTCACTTACTTTATCTATGCCGACGACGTTGAGAAAAGCTTGCAGGCTTTCAACGAGCTTTCGCAAGGCTCAGGTAAACTGGATTTTGAAAACAGAATCCGATGCAAATCCGGAGCGCTGAGATGGCTGTCCTGGAAGTCGATCTCGGATGTACAGGACGAAGTAATCTATGGTGTTGTCAGGGATATCACGGACGAAAAACACATTGCACTGAGTCTACGGGAAAGTGAGCAACGATTGAACAACCTCATTTCGAACCTCCCCGGCTTTGTTTACAAATGTGAGAACGATCATAATTGGACGATGAGGTTTGTGAGTGAAGGCTGCAAGGCATTGACAGGTTTTCTGCCGGACGATTTTATTTTGAATCAAAGGATTTCCTTTGGGTCGCGTATCCTTGAGGAGGATTCCAAAAGTGTGTGGACCACCTGGCAGAAAGTTCTGAGCGAAAAAAAACAATTTGAAGGAGAATATCGTTTCAGGAAAGCCGATGGCAGTATCTGCTGGTTTTGGGAAAGGGGAAAAGGTGTTTTTGATACCGAAGGAAAACTGCTTTATCTCGAAGGTTTTATTACAGATATCACAGAATCAAAGAAAGCAACTGAAGCGTTGAAGATGAGTGAGATGCGTTTCAGAAACCTTTTCAATAACAACCATGCTACCATGATGTTGATCGATCCGGATGATGGTTCGATTGTGGATGCCAACCCTGCTGCTTTGGCTTTTTATGGCTATGCTTATGAGGAAATCTGTAAGATGAACATCAGCCAAATCAATACCTTGAGCCGGGAGGAAATACGAAACCTGATGAAGGATGCCAGTGGGTTTAAACAAAACAGGTTTCTTTTCAAGCATCGCCTGTCGAATGGTAAAGTAAGAGATGTGGAGGTGTTTAGCGGCAAAGTTGGATTCGACGAACGTACCTTGCTGTATTCTATCGTGCACGATGTAACTGATGCGCGAAAAGCAGAAATGGATTTAAAGGAAAGTGAAGAAAAGTTCAGAATTCTTTCACACACAGCTACAGCAGGAATTTATATGTACCGAAACAACCGCTTTGTTATGGCAAACCCTGCTGTTACAGCGATAACGGGTTATGATGAGAGCGACCTGATAATTAAATCGCTGGAAGATGTTGTTCACCCCGACGACATTGAATTGGTAAATGGCATCAGTTTCAGCGATTCACAGAAATTCCTTTCAAACCGACTTGAATTCAGAATCATTGATGCCAACGGAAATACCTTGTGGATTGATCATGCTTCAGAGCGTACTTTGATTGATCAATTGCCAACAGTAATCGGTACCTTTTTTGACATCACGGTTCGCAAACAAGCCACTGAAGCACTCAGGCAAAGCGAGGAAAAATACCGACTTATCACCGGGAATACTTCAGATGTAATCTGGATTCTTAACCTCCGCTCACTCAAATTTACTTTTGTGAGCCCTTCAATTATGCAATTAAGGGGTATAACTGCTGAGGAAGCAATGCAGGAGACATTGGATGAGGCACTTACGCCTGAATCAGCCTGGTACGTAAAAACCCAGACGGCCGATATCATTGCTGATTTCATCCGAACTCACGACTCGAAAGCAAGTCAACGATTTACTGAGGTTTTTCAACCCTGCCGCGATGGAAGCATCATTCCGGTTGAGGTCGCAAGTCATTTGCAATTTAATGAGGCAGGCGAGATCGAGGTGGTTGGGGTGAGCCGACACATCGGTGAAAGAAAACGCATGGAAGCCGAACTTGCACGAAAAGCCGGTTTTCAGCAATTGCTTGCCGACATTTCAAAAAGTTTTATCGATATCGACTCCCATCAACTGGATGTTGTCATACAAGAAGCCTTGCATCGTTGTGGCGTTTTTCTGCAGGTTGACCGCACATTTCTCTTTCAGCCGGATGCAGACGGCCTTCATATTTCAAACACACATGAGTGGTGTGGTAGTGGTGTATCCTGCATCAAAACTTCGTTTCAGAAGTTGAATCTTACAGCCTTGCCTTCTTTGTTGAAAATCATTAAAGCGCAAAGATCCTTTTATATTGAAGATATCGAGATGATTTCTGAGGATTCAACGGATGAAAAGGAAATGTTGAGAAAGCGAGGTACCAAATCCCTGCTGACATTACCTGTTGTTAAAAACAACACTTTGTTGGGCTATCTGGGTTTTGAAACGATACAAGAGAAAAAGTCTATCAAGGATACCGAAATGGAAATGATGAGCCTGATCAGGAATATTTTTGCAGACACGCTGATGAAAATAAAGCTTGATAGCCTACTCAAAGAAAATGCGTTGAAACTGATGCAAAGCAATGAAACCAAAGATCAGTTGTTTTCAATAATCAGCCATGACCTGCGTAGTCCGTTTACCTCATTTATCGGTCTTACTGAATTGATGGCCGATGAGGGTGTCATCACCCGTATGGAAGATATGCGGAAGCATGCTGCTCAGCTGCATAACCTGGCTTTGGGCGCTTATGATTTGGTCGATAACCTCCTGCATTGGTCGAGGCTGCAGGGAGGCAAACTTTCGCCCGTAGTGAAAGAATTGGTTGTAAAAGAATTCATCGACGGTGTTGTGGAGAGCTTAATCCCACAGCTTGAGCAAAAATTTCTCCGTTTTTTTAACCTTTGCCCCAATGGCCTAACAGCTTTTTTCGATCCAAATATGATGGAGATCGTTGTGCGTAACTTAATCAGTAATGCTATGAAATTCACTCACTCAGGCGGAAAAATATGGATTGAGGCAAGTTGTGGTGCTCAAAATGAATTGCTTATCAGGGTCAATGACAGCGGTATCGGCATTCCTGCTGAAATCATTCCGGTACTTTTTTCAATGAACACCAATAAGGGAAGGGTAGGGTTACATGGCGAACGTAGTTCGGGCCTCGGATTGATGCTTTGCAAAGAGTTCATCGAAAAGCATCATGGAATAATCCGGGTCGAAAGCAATGAAAATAAAGGAACAACATTTATCATATCCTTACCGGCAAAACCACTTCAATAACAAACCGGTGAAGCTTGCTTTCTTTCAGATAGATGTTCAAACTATTCTTTGGAAATCTTTGAGCTCATTGAGAGAAAATTGGTCTTCAATGTCAGAAGGCCTGTCATTTGCATTATTTTTGCCACTATCAAACGGAATCCTATGCTGGCTCTAATCATGGATATCAAACCCAATGTGTTGGCTTTGTCTTTGTTGCTTCCTATTTTTGTTTCCGCCTTTCTCACTTTTGAGGCTTGGAAACCACGTTACGCTCCACGTGGCAAACTCTTTGCCCTGCTGATGTTTGCAGTTGGATTGTGGTCGGCTGCCTATGCACTCGAACTTGCAAGCACCTCACCCGATGCGATGGTTTTTTGGTTGAAAGTTGAGTATCTTGCCATACCCTATATTTCTGTCCTGATGTTGTTGGTCATTTTGCAATTTTCGGGTCTAAATACCTTTGTTAGCAGTCGACATATCGGTTTCCTGCTTATTGTGCCCGTTTTAACTATGTTTTTAAGCATCACACATGAATACCACACTTTTTATTATAAGCAAGTCACAGTGAATTACACCGGTAGCTTTCCGCTGCTTGAGCTGTCGATCGGCCCGTGGTATTATGTTCATGTGATTTATTCTTATGTTCTGATTCTTTACGCAGTTGTCGTATTGTCAAAAAAACTCTATTATCAGCGCTCTTTATTCAGAAACCAATTGTTGTTTATGCTCATAGCTGTTCTGATTCCACTTGTGACCTTCACCGTTTATTTTGCTGGTCTGATGCCGGTCAAAAACATTGATCCGACTCCATTTGCTTTCGCTGCCTCAGGTTTGGCCATGTCAGTGAGTATTTTTAAATTCAGGATGCTCGACCTTATGCCAATAGCCCGTGAACATGTTTTTCGCAGCATGGGTGATGGATTGGTTATTTTGGATAACAAAAGCCGTTTAGTTGATTGTAACCCGATGGCAATACATGTATTTGGTTGGAATAAAACACCTTATGGTGAGTTTTCCTACAAGCTTTGGGATGCTTATCCAAAACTCACTGAGCTGATTAGTCTTTCAGGTGCTGAAATCAAGGAGTTTAGTACTACTCATACCGAGAGACCACTGTTTTACCTTGCCTCGGCTTCCGATATAAAAAATCATAAACAGGAGGTAGTGGGGAAACTTTTGGTTATTCACGACATTACCCAACGACACATTTTGCAGGAAACTTTGCGAAAGAGTGAAGAAAAACTGCGGCTGTTGAATGCGGAAAAAGATAAGTTGTTCAGCATCATTGCACATGACCTGAGAGGACCAATAGGAGCATTCTCAAAACTTACGGAATTGTTTATCACTGAAAATGACCTGACTGCTGACGAGGTGAAAAGCATCGCAACTGATATGAATCATTCGGCGCAGTCGTTACAAGGTTTGTTGGAGAATCTTTTGCAGTGGTCGCGGATGCAACGAGCTGATGTAACTATCTTTAAAGAAACGTTATATCTTAAACCATTGGTTGATAGAACTCTGGAGTTGCTGAACGAATCTGTCAATGCTAAGGAACTCTTCATGATAAACAAGATTCCTGCTAATCTTCAGATTTACGCCGATCAGAATATGATTCAAACGGTGCTGCGTAACCTGTTGTCGAATGCCATTAAATTCACTCCACGCGGAGGTAATATTATGGTGATGGCCAATGAAAATGAAGGTGTTGCTGTGATAAAAATCAAAGATACCGGAATAGGAATGCCTGAAACGATGATCAGTAACTTATACAAGCTCGAACAAAAAACCGGTAGAAAAGGCACTGAGGGCGAGCCTACCACTGGATTGGGACTGATCTTGTGTAAAGACTTTATCGAAAAAAATGATGGCCGTATCTTCGTTGAAAGTGAAGAAGGTAAGGGTTCAATATTCAGTTTTGAAGTGCCTGTTCAGCCTCACATTCATGTGGCATGAAGTACTCAAACTTTGATTCGGTCGTTTTTCCCAGTTTTTCTTAAGTCATTGATGCAAAAAAACGATCGAGTATCCTTTTTAGTTTTTCACCGCCAATGTTGGCATTTCGCAGAATAGATTGAATGGAAACAGCTGAAAGGTGGTCGGGATCACAGCTATCAGTAACGACCGAAACGGCAACAACAGGTAGTTTCATGTGGTTGGCTGTAATTACTTCAGGCACAGTGGACATGCCCACCACATCAGCTCCGGCCATACGAAGAAAACGATATTCAGCCCGTGTTTCAAGGTTGGGACCAGACCAGGCTGCATAAACACCTTCATGCATAAGAATGCCTTCGTCTTGAGCAATTTGCTTCAGTTTTTCGTTGATAAGAGGATCATACGGTCTGCTCATATCAGGAAAACGGGGGCCCAGTTCGTCGATATTTTTGCCGGTGAGTGGATTGGAAGGCAAAAAATTAAGGTGATCATCAATCAACATCAGGTCGCCTGGCTTATAGCTGAGGTTAAGAGCGCCACATGCATTTGATACAATAAGTAATTGTATACCAAGTAATTTCATTACCCTTACCGGAAAAGTAACCTGATCCAAACTGTAACCTTCATAAAAATGAAACCGGCCTTGCATCACTACAAGTGATTTACCATGCAGACTGCCGAAAAGCAGACTTCCTGCATGGGTTTCCACTGTAGAACTTACAAAGTGGGGTATCTTTCTGTAAGGTATTTCATGCGTAATATGCATCATATCAACAAGATTACCTAATCCTGTGCCAAGTATGACTCCTGTTTCGGGCTTCGATCCGGTAAACTGTCGGAGGTAAGTCGCTGCTTCCTGAATGTCTTGATAGGTCATTTCATTTTCATTTGACCCTGCAAAGTATATATTTTCCGATTACGAAAGGATGATTTGAAAAACAATAGTATACAGACAATATGACATGATATTTATTAAAATATATGACATAATGACATAATTTTTCAAGATGGCTTAATATGACGATTTTAAGTATTTTAAAATCAAGTACATGTACTTTACATCTTTCCTTTGGTCAGGGTTTTGTTGGAAGAAGTAAAAAAAAAGATCATGAATACGAATCAATTTACACATAAATCGCGCGAGGCAATTGAAAAAGCCGGTGACATTGCCAGAATGGGCCGTCAACAAGCAATCGAAAATTTGCATTTATTGAAAGCGCTGCTTGGAACGGACGATAATTTAATGCCGCTGATTTTTAAACGCCTCGAAGTGAATCCTGAACTGCTGAATTCACAGCTTCTAAGTGCCCTCGCAGCTTTGCCTAAAGTCGACGGAGGTGAACCGTATTTTTCTCAGGAGTTGACACAGACATTGCGTCATGCCCTCCAGCTCAGCCAAAAGCGGGGTGACGAATACGTCTCTCTGGATATTCTTTTTCTCGCATTGGTTGATGGCAGGTCTGCAGCCTCTCAATTGTTGAAAAACAATGGGGTGACTGCAAAAGCGCTTGATGAGGTAATTTCCGGCATGCGAAAAGGACAAAAATCTGACAGTGAATCAGCAGAACAGAAACTTGAATCTTTGTCACGTTTTGCCCGCAACCTGAATGAACTTGCAGCCAATGGTAAACTCGACCCGGTGATTGGCCGTGATGACGAAATCAGACGGGTATTACAGATTTTATCTCGCCGTACAAAAAACAATCCTATCCTTGTTGGAGAGCCCGGCGTTGGCAAAACGGCCATCGCCGAAGGCCTTGCACAACGTATCATCAATGGCGACGTGCCTGAAAATCTGAAGGGAAAACAACTGTTTTCACTCGACATGGGAGCGCTCATTGCTGGTGCCATGTACAAAGGTGAGTTTGAAGAAAGGTTGAAAAGTGTTGTCAATGAGGTTGTTAAAAGTGAAGGTGAAATCATTCTATTTATTGATGAAATTCATACCCTCGTAGGTGCAGGTAAAAGTGAAGGGGCAATGGATGCCGCCAACATTCTTAAGCCCGCCCTGGCAAGAGGTGAATTAAGGGCAATTGGCGCTACCACCCTCAAAGAATATCAGAAATATTTTGAAAATGATAAAGCCCTCGAACGAAGGTTTCAACTCGTTTTGGTCGCAGAACCTTCTGCACCAGATGCTGTTTCAATTCTCAGGGGATTAAAGGAACGCTATGAATCCCATCACCAGGTGATGATTCTGGATGAGGCCATTGTGGCTGCAGTGGATTTGTCGCAACGTTATATCAGCGACCGCTTTCTGCCCGACAAAGCCATTGATTTAATCGATGAGGCTGCTGCAAGATTAAGACTCGAAATTAATTCACTTCCGGAAGAACTCGAAAAGATTGAACGAAGAATCAGACAACTTGAGATTGAGAAAGAAGCCATCAAACGCGAAAATGATCAGCACAAGCTGAATGTCATTTCGCGCGAACTTGCTGATTTAATGGAGGAAAGGATTCGGATAAGGTCGCATTGGCAAGCTGAAAAATCTTTGATAGAATCTATTCAGCAATCGAAAAAAGCGATTGAAAACCTGAAAACCGAAGCGGACAAAGCCGAGCGGGACGGTAACTTCGGGAGGGTCGCCGAGATTCGTTACGGATTAATGCGGGAGGAAGGGGAATCAATCAGGGTGGCACAGGAAAAACTCAGGGCCTTGCAGGGTGATCATCCGATGATCAACGAAGTCGTAGGTAGCGAAGAAGTTGCTGCCATCGTTTCGCGATGGACTGGAATACCGCTGAACAAAATGCTCACCAGCGAACGGGAGAAGTTGCTTCAGCTTGAATCACGACTTCACGAACGCGTTGTAAGTCAGGATGAGGCTGTGCAATCTGTCGCAAATGCAATCAGAAGAAGCAGAGCTGGGCTTCAGGATGGCAAAAGGCCTGTTGGTTCGTTCATTTTTTTGGGCACAACCGGTGTGGGAAAAACAGAGTTGGCCAAGGCGTTGGCAGCCTTTTTATTTGACAGCGAGCAGGCATTAATTCGCATAGATATGTCGGAGTACCAGGAACGACATGCTGTTTCCCGTTTGATTGGTGCTCCTCCCGG
>JANJXG010000034.1 GCA_024709145.1 Bacteroidales bacterium
GTTGGCCTTACCCATCCATAACCCCCGGATTCATCCGGGGGCCCGATGCCGGGTCAGCCTTATTAACTCCGTAGGAGTTTCCCCTTCCAACCATCTGATAAGCCCATCCTTTCGTAGCAAATCCAAAACCGGGCATCCTTACAGGTCAATGATGGTACCTATTTTTTCTGAACAAGCAGCTGACGGCTCATAATGGATTTGTTTTTGAACAATTTTAGGTGGTATACACCATTACTCAGCCCTGAGATATTTATGGTTTGCTCATTGGAAATCTTACGCTTCTCCAGTACAACTACGCCCAGACTGTTAAACAGTACCAAATCAGCTTCAGCAGCATTTTCAATCATGACCATGGAGGAAGCCGGATTTGGGTAAATCAGAATTTTATCGGCATCAACCTGATTCATGCCGATCACCACATCATAATCAACCGTTAAGCCAACCTGGGTAGTTCCCTGAGGGATGGTCACTGCAAAAGGCTCCGATGCATACACATCATTCGAATAGTTCGACATCCAGACTGCCACCTGGTAGTTTCCAGTCTCGCTGACGCGTATGGTGCGGTGTTGTGTGCCGGGTAGCGGACTACCGTTGAGAAACCACTGATAGAGCCTGTTTTGACTTGTATCGACCGGAGAATCGGTGAGCGAAATCACCGGTTTTGCCCTGAGAATATTTTCTTTTGCTTTTTGGGCGATCACCTGCAAGCCATCTGCGTTGGGATGGATGCCATCCGGAAACATGGCTGACATATTCAAGGTAGGATTGTAGAAATCAATCAGGTGCACAGCCTTTTCGAAGGCGATTTCACGAAGGATTGGTATAATCTGATTGAAAATAACCTGATCGCTGATGTTATAAGCCGAAGAATAAGCTTTGGCAGGTGTTGCCATGTAAATAATAGGCTTCGAAGGCATGTTTCGGAATTCATCGATCATGGCTAAGTAGTCAGCTTTGAATTCTTCAGCATCCCAATTTCCTCCTTTGGAATCGTTGGTTCCCAGCTTAATCACCACCATATCAGGCTCAAGCCAGAAAGTGTAGTCATACTGAGGCTTGTTCCACCAGGGCGAATCACCCGATTTTAACATTGTTGTACCCGACACACCCAGATTTTCGGTGTAATAACCCTCTCCCAAAAGATCTCTTAACTGAATGGGCCAGCTGTTAACATGGTTGCCTGCTCCACCTTCGGTGATGCTGTTGCCGATGCAAGCTATTTTAAGTTCCTGAATTGGCGCCCCGCTTGCGTTGCAACTTCCAAATTTAACCAAGTCTGCCGTCAGGTCTTCCTCAAGTACGCTGATACGGCGCCTCGAACGAAATTCACAAAAGCCAAACACCACTTCTGTATCGGTCAATGTGTTGCCGTTCAAAAAGTTGTATTCGTAATCCAGCTTAGGTATTACCGGAATAACAATCTCATACACCATATCGGCATTGTCGTCGGTCATTGCCAGTGATGCCGGATTCCATCCGTTGAAATTGCCGGCCACATGCACCCCATTAGGCGAAATGGTTTGTCCGGTCATATCAACGCTGAGGCTCAACAGGGTGTTTGGGGTTTCGCCACAGTTCATGCAGGAATTGAAGCACACCACATCAAGGATGGCATTGGTCTGCGGTACAACCAGGTTTCTGTCTTCATGATTCGGACCTGCACCGCAGGGCGTACCGCCAAGTGATTCAAAGCTACCCCAGTTGGTATTGCTGGTGGTGTAGCGGTAATTATAGCTAGCACCGGCTGGAAGAAACAAGGTGATCTCAAAAATACTGTCGTTGTTATTGTCCGAAAGCTTTTGAAATTTCGACAATTCCCATCCGGCCCAGTCAGACCCCACATAAACATTGTTTGCCGGATAGGCTTCCGACATATTCACCCTGAGGGTTAACATAACATTGCCTGCCCTCAGCCCATTAAAAAAAAAGATACTGAGGCAAAGCAGCGCTGCAAAAATGAAAGACTTTAAATTAATATTCATCCTTTATAATGTTTGAAAAAATTGATATAAAAATAATTACAAAATAAAACTAACCATGCTCTGATTGATCATACATCAGAAACGCAGACCAACCCATCCAAAACTATGCATGCACAAAACCTGCATAGAAAATCTCGCGAATTTAGAGCATATTTGACTGGCAGCCTCTTATTAATTTGATTGATATAAGAGGACAGATAATTGACAAGACACAACAAGACACAGCCAAACCCCAAGACCCCAAGACCCCCAGACCAAAGACCAAAGACATGACACCCCAGACCCTGACCCCCAGACCCCAAGACCCCAAGACCCCAAGACCCCAAGACCCTTAGAATAAATATAAGTTAAAACCACATAATAATAAACTAAAAACCAACTTTTTACCGGCACAAAGGTACTTTATCAGAATACTGAACTTTTATTTGCGAACAAACCGCTGAAAGTGATCAGAACAGGAATTTATTTCGTAATTTAGCCGTGTTACTTCACAAAAACCGGTTGGAAACAATTACCATGCTATGAAGATGCAGATTGAACAGTTGATTGACCTAGCCAAAGTCGATGCCTTGCTCGAGGGCTTCAACAAATCGACCGGGTTTGTGACGGCCATTGTCGACCTTGAAGGCCGAATCCTGTCAAAATCGGGATGGAGGACAATCTGCACCGATTTTCATCGCGTCAACCCACAAACTTCTGTAAATTGCACCTACAGCGACACCGTCCTTGCCGGCAAAATGGCTTCAGAGGGAAATTACCATTTCTACAAATGCCTGAACGGCCTGGTTGATGTGGCCGTTCCAATCCGCATCAATGGTGAGCATTTGGCCAACTTATTTTCAGGACAGTTCTTTTTTGAGCCACCCGACAAAGCATTTTTTATCCGTCAGGCACAAAAGTTTGGGTTTGATGAGCAACAATACCTCGAAGCATTGGAGAAAGTGCCGGTGGTTTCGGAAGAGAAAGTGAGAACCGCCATGGATTTCCTGCTTCAGATGACGCAGTTTATCAGTGAGTTGGCAGTTCAGAAAAAGGAATTAACCGATTTGAGTGAACAGCTGTCCGAAAGCAGGGAAACGTTTAAAACTATTTTTGACGCTGCCAATGTCGGCAAATCACTCACCCTGGTATCAGGAGAGATCAACGTCAACAAGGCATTCTGTGATATGCTGGGCTATACCGTTGATGAACTGCATAACAAAAAATGGCAGGAGCTTACCCCCGAAGACGACATACCCGCCATTCAGGCAATTCTGGAACCTTTACTGAAAGGTAGTAAGAACACGATCCGATTTGAGAAAAGATATCTGTGCAAAGACAAATCCATCGTCTGGGCTGATGTTAATGCCACGCTGCAACGCGATCAAAATGGCAATCCCATTTATTTCATCACAACTGTTGTCGACATTACCGAACGCAAAGAAGTGGCGCAGAAATTGCAGGAAAGCGAAGCACGTTATCGATTTATGGCCGACAACATGGGCGATGTGCTCTGGGTGATGGATGCCGTTTCGCAACGCTTTACCTATGTCAGTCCATCAGTAGTGAAACTGAGAGGTTACACTTCGGAGGAAGTCATGGCACAGCCTTTCGCCGACTCAGTGACCACGGAATCACTACAGAAAGTAAATGAACTGATAAGCAATCGCCTGAAAAAATTCAAAGATAACCCTCAAATTCAGGATCTGATCACCGAACCACCGACAGCGGTTTCCTTTGTTCACGAAGCCGATCAGCCCCGCAAAGATGGCTCCATCGTGCACACTGAAGTAACCACCACCTGGTCGCGTAGAGCTGACGGGCAGCTGCAAATCATCGGTGTTTCGCGCGACATCACCGAACGCAAAAGAGCAGAAAAGGATTTGATCGAAGCCAAGGAAAAGGCTGAAGAAATCAATGCAAATGTTACGGCGATCATCGAAGGCACAACCGACAGCATCTGGGCTTTCGACAGAAATTACAACATCCTCTACATCAATCATGTGTTTCAACATGATTTTCAGGAGTCCTTTGGCATTTTACTCGAAGTTGGAAGTAATCTTGTGAAGGCACTGCCCGAATCACTGCAGCCGTTTTGGAAAATACGTTATGACAGGGTTTTAGCCGGTGAACAGTTTACAATTGAGGATGAAGTTGAAACCATCACGGGTAAATTGTACATTCAGGTTAACTTTAATCCGATTGTCAAAAAGGGTGTGGTCATTGGCGGTTCCTGCTTCGGTAGCAACATCACCGAGCGAAAGCAGGCTGAAGAAGTTCAGTCACAGCTGGTGCGTGAATGGCAAACTACATTCGACGGGGTGGATGATGCCATCTGGCTGATCAGCAGTGAGCAGGTAATTCTCCGATCGAATAAAAAAGCCGAAGAAATATTTGGTCTCCCGATCGGAGAGATGTTGGGAAAACATTGTTGGGAAGTCGTACATGGCACCAGCGAACCGATTCATTCCTGTCCTGTCAGGCGAATGAAACAACACCTCAAAAGGGAACAGTCAGATCTCCGGATTGGAGATCGTATTTTTGAAATTACAGTGGATCCGATTCTGAATCCCGAAGGAAAATTAACAGGTGCTGTGCACATTGTAAGCGACATCACTAGCCGTAAACAGGCCGAGGAAGCGCTGAAAGAAAGCAATCATTTGCTGTCCATGTTTATAAAATATTCGCCAATTTATACTTATCTGAAGGAGGTTACCTCAACCGAAAGCCGGGTGCTCTGGGCCAGCGAAAACTTTCAGGATATGATCGGCGTCCCTGGCTCCCAAATGACCGGGAAAACAATGTCAGAATTATTTCCGGACACCTTTGCTCAAAAAATTCAGCAGGAAGACTGGCAAGTAATTGTTGAAGATAAACTTTTGCAAATGGAGGAATTCCTCAACGACCGGAGTTTCCTTACCATGAAGTTCCCACTCACCATTGGCGGAAAAAGAATTTTGGCTGGCTATACCATCGACATCACAGATCGTAAACGAAACGAGGAAACACTGCGGGCCAATGAAGCCTTGCTTCGCGAACTCAATGCGCAAAAAGACAAGTTTTTTGCCATCATCTCCCATGACCTCAAGAGTCCTTTCAATGCCATCTTTGCCCTCAGTCAGCTCCTGGCCGACCAAATGAAAGAAAAGGATTATGATGGAATTGAAAAGTACGCCGAAATTATTCAGCAAGCCTCCGAAAGGGCGGTGAACCTGCTCATGAACCTGCTCGAATGGTCGCAGACTCAAACCGGAAGAATTGCTTTTAAACCTGAACAGCTTGATTTGGTGGAATTTATCGAAGAATCTGCGCGCATCTTTGAAGATGTGGCCAAACAAAAAGCAATCACACTTACCCTCCGTTTGCCCAAAAGCATCCCTGTTTCTGCCGACCTGCAAATGATCAGCTCTGTGTTGCGAAACCTTGTCAACAACGCCATCAAGTTTTCTTTCTCCGGGAGTGAGGTTTTTATCCTGGCCGAAAGCAATCAGCAGGAAGCCACCGTCTGCGTGAAGGATCATGGCGTTGGAATCCCCACCGAACGCTTGGCAAAGCTTTTCCGCATCGATGAAAGTGA
Organism: Bacteroidales bacterium; assembly: GCA_024709145.1. GTDB lineage: Bacteria > Bacteroidota > Bacteroidia > Bacteroidales > F082 > JALNZU01. The sequence continues at coordinate 5,539 of JANJXG010000034.1, forward strand.
ATCTACCAAAGGTACAGCCAATGAAAAGGGCTCCGGGCTTGGACTCATCCTCTGCAAGGAGTTTGTTGAGAAGCATGGCGGCAGGATCTGGGTCGACAGCAAAACCGGCGAAGGTTCCAGCTTTTATTTTACCCTTCCTTTTCAACGACTGTAATCCGTCAGTATGAATGAAAACCGCTTCAGGACCAACTACGGCGGTTCTTCGGATATTCTCAGCGCCACGGCCGAGGTCATCTGGCATTCCGTCAAATGTCCAGGTCATTCCTGAAATTGCTGATGCATTTGGCAAATTATTTCATCTGCCGGTCAAATTTTCCTGACTTCTGCGAAAAAATCCACTCCGTCTGCAGCAAATTTGAGCTTCGTGTAATAAAAAAATACAGACATCCTGAAAAATCCGTTGCCTTACTTGAAAAAAACATCGTCAACAAAATTTTTCTGCCCTTCCCCGAAAAAATTTCATTCATCTTCATTTTTATCCCCTTATCCCCAAAAAACCCAGGCTGCAGCAAATGTGAAAGTATCATTCAAAAAAAAGACCAACCTCCGCAAATTGTTGCTGTCACCACTGAAATTTTCTGTCGCCTGCAAAAATCAACTCCCTGCTGGGTTGGCTCAGAGCTGATCGGCCAACCCATCTCAATTTTCCCTATTTTTGCCCCTCAAATTATACTTTTGTGACAGACCTACTCACCCAGCTTAACGACGCCCAGCGCGAAGCCGTCATCCATACCGAAGGACCTGTGATGATTATCGCAGGGGCGGGTTCGGGCAAAACACGCGCCCTTACCTACCGCATCGCTCACCTGCTGCAGCGCGGCGCCGATCCTTTTTCGATCCTTGCACTGACCTTTACCAACAAAGCAGCACGCGAAATGAAGGAACGAATCATGAGTCTCATCGGCGACCGCGAAGGTCGCAATGTGTGGATGGGTACTTTCCATTCTGTCTTCGCCCGAATCCTGCGGGCCGAAGGACATCATCTCGGCTATCCGCAGAATTTTACCATCTACGACACCGACGACAGCAAAAGACTCATCCGTGGCATCCTCAGCGAACTAAACCTCGATCAGAAAGTTTACAACCCTTCCTATATCCTGCATCGCATCTCCAATGCCAAGTCAAACCTGTTCTCAGCCACCGATTACCTCAACAATCCGGAGGTTCAGACAGCAGATGCCGCCGCCGGAAAACCACTCACCGGCGAGATATTCCGCACCTATTCAGCCCGCCTGAAACGTGCCGATGCCATGGATTTCGACGACCTGCTCTACAATACAAACCTGCTCTTTCGCGATTTCCCCGAAGTCCTTTACAAATACCAACACAGGTTCAGATACATCCTCGTTGATGAGTACCAGGACACCAACCACGCCCAGTACCTCATTATCAAACGCATGGCAGCGCTCCACGAAAACATTACCGTGGTAGGCGACGATGCCCAAAGTATTTATGCCTTCAGGGGTGCCAACATCCAAAACATCCTTAACTTCAAAGTCGACTATCCCGACCACCGCCTTTTCCGTCTCGAACAAAACTACCGTTCAACCAAAGTCATCGTCAATGCCGCCAACGGTGTCATTGCCAAAAACAAAGATCAGATTAAAAAAACCGTCTGGACCGACAATGATGAAGGCATGCCCATCAGCCTGCTCAGGGCAACATCCGACAACGAAGAAGGAACCTTAGTGGCCAATTCCATCTTTGGATTCAAAATGTCGAAACAATTGCCCAATAAGCATTTTGCGATTTTATACCGAACCAACGCTCAGTCGCGTTCAATCGAGGAAGCATTGCGCCGCCAGGGTATCCCCTACAAAATTTACGGTGGCCTTTCCTTTTACAGTCGCAAAGAAGTGAAAGACCTCCTCTCCTATTTCAGACTGGTGATCAATCCCAATGACGAAGAGGCTTTGTTGCGCATCATTAATTATCCCGCCCGTGGAATCGGTAAAACCACCATTGAAAAACTGCAGGTTCTCAGCAACGATCATCAATGCAGCATCATGGAACTGATCAGCAAACCCGATCACCGCCTGACTGAAATCAACCGTGGCACCATCACCAAACTCACCGATTTTGCCACCATGATACGAAGCTTCGCCGTAAAACTGGATAAGATGAATGCCTTTGAACTGGCCGAGCACATCACCAAATCTGTTGGCATCATGGCCGCCCTCAAAGAAGAAGACAATATCGAGTCGGTAAACCGCATCGAAAACATCGAGGAGTTGCTCAATGCCATTATGGAATTTGCCGAACGTGAACCTGTCGCAGGCGAGTTGGGCGAAGAGGGTGTTCCCCAACGATCGCTCGGACATTTCATGCAGGAGGTGGCTCTGTTGACAGATGCCGACAAAAACGACGACTCCGAAAATGCCGATTATGTGAGCCTGATGACCATTCATGCTGCCAAAGGCCTCGAATTTCCTTATGTTTATATCGTCGGCCTCGAAGAAAACCTCTTTCCAAGTATCCAATCCATCGGCACACGCAGCGAACTCGAAGAAGAACGCCGGTTGTTCTATGTTGCCCTCACACGGGCCGAAGAAAAAGTCACCATCAGCTATGCCGAAAGCCGCTACCGCTGGGGAAGCCTCAGCCTGAGCGAACCAAGCCGGTTTATCGAGGAAATTGACATTCAATACATCGAAAGTCCCAAAAAGAATCAACAGGACTTCCGGCAAAAACAAGCCCTCAGCGGCTTGGATGCCTTCCAGCGAAAATTAATGCCAACTCCTCCCGCTGCTTCAAAAAATGAGAGCAACGACGAACCTTTCGAAGCATCGGATGTCGACAGTCTCCAAAACGGCATGACAGTGGAACATCAGAAGTTTGGCACAGGCAAAATCATCCAGCTCGAAGGAGCAGGAGCCAACAAAAAAGCCACAGTTTTTTTTCCCGGCATCGGACAAAAACAACTGCTGCTCAAATTTGCCAAGCTGAAAATCTGTGATGCGTGATTTATCACCGCTCATTACATAAAAAAGTACAGATAAAGCCAGCTATCTATTTTTTACCTAACTTTGCACCTCTCTGCACTCAGAGTTTCGGCTGCACAAATGTTTTTATCAATCCTTCAACAGGAGTAACACCATGGAATATAACACCTCCAGACAAAAGATGCATATCCCCGAATATGGCCGTAATATTCAGGCCATGATACAGCATCTTTTCACAATCGACGACCGCATCAAACGCACCCAGGCAGCTTATTACATTGTAAGCATCATGGCCCAGATGAATCCCCAGGTTCGTGAGTCGTCGGATTATCTTCACAAGCTGTGGGATCACCTGCATATTATCAGCGATTTCAAGCTCGATGTAGAGAGTCCTTACGACCCGCCAAAACGGGAAGTTATCCAACGCAAACCACGACATGTGGGCTACAGCAGCAATGTGATTGGTTACGGCCATTATGGAAATTATACCAAAAGCCTCATCAACAAAGCCTTGCTATATGACGAAGGTGATGAGAAAAACGCACTCGTTCTGGCCATCGCCAATTACATGAAGAAACAATTCCTGAGCTGGAACAGGGATTCTGTGGCTGATGAAACCATCATTGCCAATCTTTTTGAGCTCTCAGGAGAGCGGCTTAGTCTGCCTGCCGATACCAAACTGATTTCAACCAACGAAATCATGTCGAAATCAGGACTCAGCAACCCTGCTGCCCAACCCAAACAAAAAAAGAAATTTAACCAAAAGCAAGTAACGCCGGGCGGACAAAAACGGAAGCAGAAGTAATCCCGATGCAAAGATGAAAAGGTAAAAAGCAACGGTTTTTTACCTTTTTTTTTCAAATACAGTCCTTTCATTTACAGGCAGTTCCTATCAGAATAAAAACAGTATAAGTCCGACAAAACTTTACCTTATGGGATCATTTAAAATCATTGGTGGAAAAAAACTTGGCGGCACCATCACACCCCAAGGTGCTAAAAATGAAGCTTTACAAATTATCAGCGCTTGTTTGCTGACTGATGAAGCAGTAACCATCAGCAACCTGCCCGACATCGTTGACGTGAACAATCTGATAGTGCTACTTGAATCAATGGGCGCCGGCGTGGAGCGCCATTCACCTGATAAAGTAACCTTGCAGGCTGCTAACATCAGGCTGGATTACCTGCTGAGCGATGATTTCTATCAAAAAGCAAGTAAACTTCGCGGTAGTGTAATGATAGCCGGTCCGCTGCTGGCTCGTTTTGGCCGTGCCTATATCCCCCAGCCCGGAGGTGATAAAATCGGACGCAGAAGGCTCGACACACACTTCACAGGACTACAAAAACTTGGAGCCCAACTGGATATCTCAGTCGAGAAGCGATTTTACGGACTCAGGTCGTCGGGCAGACTCCGTGGCGCCTACATGCTCCTTGATGAAGCTTCTGTAACCGGTACAGCCAATGTGGTGATGGCTGCTGCGCTCGCTGAAGGCGAAACCACCATCTTCAATGCTGCCTGTGAGCCCTACCTTGTTCAACTCTGCGAAATGCTCGTGAGGATGGGAGCGAATATCCAGGGAATTGGAAGTAATCTATTAAAAATCAAAGGTGTTGATAACCTGAAAGGGACTCAACACCATCTGCTTGCCGATATGATCGAAGTGGGAAGCTTTATCGGCATGGCAGCCATGACGGCCTCTCCGCTCAGGATAAAAAACGCCGGCGTTCAGGCTCTTGGCATCATTCCATCTGTCTTCTCCAGAATGGGAATCCGCATCAACCTGGATGGTGATGACATCATTGTGCCGGAATATAATCATTATGAAGTTGAAACTTTTATGGATGGGAGCATCATGACGATCGCTGATGCACCCTGGCCAGGATTTACACCCGACTTGATCTCGATCATGCTCGTGGTGGCAACCCAAGCCAAAGGAAGTGTTCTTATCCATCAAAAGATGTTCGAAAGCAGACTCTTTTTCGTTGATAAACTTATCGATATGGGAGCTCAGATTATTCTCTGCGACCCACACCGTGCCAATGTAATCGGACTCGACCGTAAATATCCCTTGCGTGGCATTCGCATGAGCTCACCTGACATCAGGGCGGGTGTGGCCTTGCTCATCGCTGCACTTTCGGCTAAAGGAACAAGCATCATCGACAACATTGATCAGATCGACAGGGGTTATCAACAGATTGAACAACGTTTGCAAGCCATCGGAGCCGACATTGAAAGGATTTAGAAAGTATCTGTCAAATTGGCAACGAAAGCCTGTTGGCAACATTTTTGATGCCTCAAAATCCAAAATCAGTAAACCCATGAATGAAGAAAAAGTGAATCAGGAAGCAAAAGATATGGAAGATTTCGAAGACATTCACATCGAAAGCAACGACAATGAAGCAGCCACCAAGGCCTCAGCTGGTAAAAAAGATAAAAAGAAGCACAAAAAGGATAAAGCTACCGAGCTAAGCGAATCTCTTGATGCGCTGCAAATGAAATACGATGAGCTCAACGACAAGTATCTGAGGCTGTTTTCGGAATTCGACAATTTCAGAAAAAGAACCTTGAAAGAAAAGATTGAACTCAGCAAAACAGCCTCAGAGGAAGTGATCACCGCTCTCCTTCCTGTTGTTGACGATTTTGAACGCGCGATCCAAAGTTTGCCTGCTGACGAAACACTCAAAAGTCAGTTTGAAGGCATCATGCTGATCAATGCCAAATTCAACAGAATTCTTGAGCAAAAAGGTCTGGCAGAAATTGAAAGCAAGGGTAAAGATTTCGATACAGATTTCCACGAAGCCCTCACCAACATTCCTGCTCCAGAACCTGGTTTAGCTGGTAAAGTGGTTGATGTGGTTCAAAAAGGCTACTCCCTCAACGGCAAGGTGATCAGGTTTGCAAAAGTTGTCATTGGCAGTTAATAACATCCAAAAAACACAGCATGTCGAAAAGAGATTATTATGAAGTGCTTGAGGTTGACCGCAATGCCAGCGAAACCGACATTAAGAAAGCCTACCGCAAGCTGGCACTGAAATACCATCCGGATAAAAACCCCAACGATCATACGGCAGAAGACAAGTTTAAGGAAGCTGCAGAGGCTTATGAAGTGCTGAGCAATCCCGATAAGAAAGCCAAATACGATCGGTATGGTCATGCCGGCCTGGGTGGCAGTGGCGGAGGCGGCGGCTACGGCGGAGGCATGAGTATGGATGATATTTTCAGCCAGTTTGGCGACATCTTTGGTGGTGCTTTCGGAGGTAGTTTTGGCGGAGGGGGTTCTTCTTCTCGTGGCCGCAGGGTCAACAAGGGTTCCAATCTGCGTGTAAAAGTGAAGATGAACCTGCAGGAAATTGCCACCGGTGTGGAGAAAAAAATCAAGGTCAGCAAATACGTCTCCTGCAAACCCTGCAGCGGGACCGGTGCTGAACACGGTGGCTCGTATGCCAATTGCTCCACTTGCCATGGAAGTGGCCATGTTACCAGGGTAACAAGTACATTCCTGGGTCAGATGCAAACAACAGCCACCTGTCCAACCTGTGGCGGCGAAGGTCGTATCATCACCAAGAAATGTACTCATTGTCAGGGCAACGGCGTTGTGCGTGATGAAGAGGTGATCCCTATTAACATACCGGCTGGTGTTGGTGAAGGCATGCAGCTAAGCGTTAACGGCAAAGGAAATGCCGGAGCACGCGGAGGTATTCCAGGCGATCTGATCGTGCTCATCGAAGAAGAAAAACATGCCGAACTGGAACGTGATGGCAACAACCTGATCCACAACCTCTTTATCAGCATCCCTGATGCAGCCCTCGGAGCCCAGGTTGAAGTGCCCACTGTTGATGGTAAAGCCAGGTTAAAAATAGCCCCGGGAACACAACCGGGCAAGGTGCTGCGACTCAAAGGTAAGGGCTTGCCAAGTGTTAACAGTTATGGCAATGGCGATCTGCTGATCAATGTGAATGTTTGGGTTCCCAAAGAACTCAACAAAGAAGAACGTCAGCTGATGGAAAAGCTTCAGCAAGCCACCAATTTTATACCCAATCCTTCAGCCAGCGAGAAACGTTTCTTCGACAGGATGCGGGAATATTTCAGCTAAAGCCTGTCATGATGTACGCACTCGAAACCATTGACATCGTAAAGCGTTATGCCAATCACCTGGCGCTGAACAAAGTAAGCATCAGCGTTCCGCAGCAAAGTATCTTTGGTTTGCTGGGGCCTAACGGTGCCGGAAAAACATCCCTTATTCGCATCATCAACCAGATCACAGCCCCCGACGAAGGGAAAGTACTCTTTTCGGGTATGCCCCTCAATGCCTCGCACAGCAGTATTGTGGGCTACCTTCCGGAAGAAAGAGGGTTGTACAAGAAGATGAAAGTTGGCGAACAGGCTATGTATCTGGCTCAGCTTAAAGGTGTTGAAAAACAGGTAGCCCGAAAACGTCTTCAGATGTGGTTTGAGATGTTTGAAATTGATTCGTGGTGGAACAAAAAAGTGGAAGAACTAAGCAAAGGCATGCAGCAAAAAGTTCAGTTTATCGTTACCGTGATACACGAACCTGAAATTCTCATTTTTGATGAGCCTTTCAGTGGCTTCGATCCGGTCAACGTCAAACTGTTGAAAGCTGAAATCCTTCGCCTGCGCGACCAGGGCTCAACCATCCTTTTCTCAACCCACAACATGGAATCGGTTGAAGAATTGTGTGACCACATCGCCCTGATCCATTCTAGTGAAAAAATCCTCGACGGAACAGTGGAGGAGATTAAAAGAGGCTACCGTTCCCATACTTTCGAACTTCAGCTCTCCAACCTGAAAGGTCCTGTCAGCAGTATCATTCCCGAAGGTTTCGAATTGCTGACCGAAAAGACCAACCACTACAATGAAACCCTCATCCGCATCAAAAGCAAAGAAGTCGTTCATCCAAACGACCTGATTCAAGCCATGATACCCCATGCCGGGATTGTTTCTTTCAACGAAGTACTGCCCAGTATGAACGACATTTTCATCGAAAAGGTGCAACAGAAATAATCATTTAACAGCCTCATATCCAATCCATATGCATAAGATTCTTTTGATTTTGGAAAGGGAATACCTTACAAGGGTTAAAAAGATGAGTTTCATCGTCATGACTTTTCTTGGCCCCTTACTTATGGCTGCTCTGATGATCGTGCCAATTTTGTTGGCAACGCTACAGGATGTTGGTCAGAAAAAAATTGCTGTAAGGGATGAGACAGGTTGGTTTAAGGGAAAATTTGAATCCGGTGAAAACATGGAGTTCATTCTGGTTGACGGCAGCATGGAAGAAGAGAAAAAAAGAGTTCTTGATAAAACCTATGATGCTTTGGTAAACATTCCCCTGTCTCAGTTTAATGTGCAGGGACAAGCGGAGATTTTCAGTACGCGTCAAATCCCGATGAACCTGAAATCACTCACCAGATCGATCCTGAAAACAGAGCTTGAAAATAAAAAATTACTCAGCGCCGGCATCGATCCACAGCTGATCCGTGAGGCTCGTACAGATGTCAATATCATGACGATACAGCTTGAGGAGGATGGATCAGAAACGAAAAGTTTTACAGAAGTTCAATATGGGTTAGGAATTTTTTCCTCCATCCTGATTTATTTTTTCATTTTCCTCTTTGGTGCTCAGGTGATGCGTGGTGTCATCGAAGAAAAAACCAACCGTATTGTCGAAGTTATCGTTTCATCGGTTAAACCGTTCGAACTGATGATGGGCAAAATTTTGGGTATCGCCCTCGTCGGGCTGACCCAGTTTGTACTTTGGGTAGTGCTGACAGCAGGCGTTTATGGCGGGTTTGCCCTTATTTTCGGAAATGATTTGGCGATGGCCAATGCCACGACCGGGCAGCTGTTGCAACAAAATACCGAAATAACCCAATCAGCAACCCAGGCCATGGCAGGTCAGGTTTTCGAAGTGATTGCATCCATCGATTTTGGAATCATTATTTTCAGTTTCCTGTTTTACTTTATCGGAGGCTATCTCCTTTATGCAGCGCTGTTTGCTGCAATCGGATCGGCTGTTGACAACGAAGCAGACACCCAGCAATTTATGCTCCCGGTATCACTGCCGCTGATTTTAGGGATTGTGGTTTCCAACTTTGTCGTTAACAATCCTGATGGTCCGGTGGCTTTCTGGATGTCGATGATACCCCTCACCTCTCCCATCATCATGATGGTTAGGATTCCTTTCGGTGTGCCTTATTATGAATTAATTCTCTCAATGGTCTTGCTTGTTGCCGGCTTTATCTTTACTACCTGGCTTGCAGCTAAAATATACCGAACCGGCATTTTAATGTATGGTAAAAAGGTAACTTATAAAGAATTATGGAAATGGCTACGCTATCCCGGATGATTTAGTCTTGCCGCTTCAAAGTATCAGTTTTCATTGTATGAGTTTTGGCTGGCGTACAGCACGAGCCTTTCACCTTCATCTCTTTGTTGGGTGTGAGCATATTGGTTTTCGGACTGATGAAGGGAATGCCAAGCGACAAGCCCCGAAGAATGAATATTATTCCCAAAATGACAACAAATACGGGCACAACGCGGCTCAGCTTTTGTCGAACAGGTCCTGAAGCAAGATTTCCAATCAGCGAAACAGCCAGCATCACCGGAATCGTACCCAGACCAAAAAGCACCATAAACAACACTCCCTGAATTACATCATTGGTGTTGATGGCGCCTGCAACCGCTACGTAAACAAGTCCGCATGGCAATAACCCGTTCAGGAGACCGATAAGAAAAAGATTGCTTTTCGACTGAATACCAAAGCGTTTCCTGAAGCGAAAAATAAGTTTTCCTGTGAACCCACTTGTCAGTGCATCAAAATTAAACTTTCCACGGAAAAGAAACGGAAACAAAACAGAGAGCACCATCACTGCACCCATGATGATGGAAGCCCATTGCTGAAAGCCAGCCATCTCGATTCCTTTTCCCAGCAATCCAAAAATAGCACCAAGCAGGCCATAGGTCATTGTTCGGCCAAGGTTGTAAAAAAGGCCGCCAACACTTCTGTCAATCAGGCTTTTTCGTCCCAAAGGCAGGGCAACCGCGATAGGTCCGCACATGCCAATGCAGTGGAGGCTACCTACCAATCCAATTGTTAAGGCTGTATATAAGTCAAATATCATCAGTTAAGGTCAAGAGATTTTTCCACGTAATATTTCATTCCTTCAAACTCCCAGTCGATCTTTGCCAGAAAACGCCCGTTCATTCCCTCAACCGGAAAAATAAAAAGGCCCTCAGCGTTTGATTTTAAATCAAACATCTTATCTGCAGATGCCTCCACCCGGTTATACAGATGAACTGTTCCGCTTATCCTTGCCGGGTCAAAAAAGGCTGGAAAACGAAGCTGTGCCTGCTGAGCTGTAACAACCAGAGTGATTTCATCCGTGTAAGGCGCTGCATTGCTTTTCTTTGCAATCATTTCCTGATAAGCCTGACCTTTTGGATAGTAATCCTTCTCAACCAGGTCAACACTTTCGCGCATCATAAGAATGACAAAAACAATGATCATCACCATAAAAACTGCCATGGCCAAAGCCAGCTTC
>JANJXG010000037.1 GCA_024709145.1 Bacteroidales bacterium
GCGGATGGATAAACTACTTCAAACATGCGAGTATCAATCAGAAGCTTGCAGATATCGACGGATGGTTGAGAAACCGTCTTCGATACTGCATTTGGACGTAAGCCTTCGGCCTAGCACATATTGCAGGGTCATTTAGATGCCTCTACCTTGCGGGCAAAAAAAGCATGGAAAAAGAAGCCAGGTATTATGAGCTCATCGACCTGCAACAGGCATCAGGGCTAAGCGTAGCAGAATTTTGCTCCAATGAAGGTATCGCTGTTTCAACATTTTACTATTGGAACAAAAAGCGACAAACCCGGCAAGCAAAGACTGATTTCATACCGTTGATCATCAGCAACCCACAAAAGGCATTAAGCAGCCAGAGCAATCGCAAACTAAAACATCAGGGTTTTGCATCCACACCCTCATCATGTGACATTCTTCTGGAGGTAGTTTACCCCAACGGCACCATGATCAGGGCAAGGAAAGATATAGCGCTGAATGAGTTGCGTGCGCTTGTGCAACTGTTCGACTAGGCGGCTATGTTTCATTTGCATAAAGCCCTGCGCTATTATCTGTATCCGGCACCTGTTGACATGCGCAAGAGTTTTTACACCCTGAGCGGAATAGTAACAAACACAATGAGTCGAAACGTGTTGAGTGGTGAGGTGTACATTTTTGTAAACAGACACCAAACCATCATGAAGATATTGCACATGGAATATGGAGGCATGGTCATCTATCACAAAAAACTCGACAGCGGAAAGTTTAAACTGCCTTCATTTGACCAAAATACCCATTCATTAACGGTGAACTGGGAAGACCTGGTAATGATGATTCAGCAGCTTGAACCAAAGCGGAAAAAAATGAAAAAAAAGTTGCAAAACCCTTGATTTTATTGACTTTTTATGCTGTGTAACTGAAAAAGTTTTCGTACTTTTATCTCCTGAAAACAAAGGAATACAGCAGTATTTTATGCCGGAAAACGACGATTTAACAGGAGCACTTTTACAGCAGATAGATGAGCTATATCTGCAGCTTGAACGTTACCGTCAGGCTGATCAGGGTGCACTCGAAGAGGCGCAAAACAAAAACCGGCATTACGAAGCAATCGTCAAAGAAAAGGACGACAAAATCAAACAGCTGACAGATCAGCTGGCCTGGTATCGCCGCAAGTTCTGGAAACCCAACAGCGAGCGCTATATTCCTCAAGATCCTAACCAACGAAAGATCGACTTTGACGGATTAGAGATCATCGAACAAGAGCAGATACTCATTCAGGAAGCACAAAAAGAGATTATCTCCTATGAGCGCAAAAAAGCTGTTAAAAAGGATAAGCCTGTTCGCTTGCCTTTGCCCGAGCATCTGAGGCGTGAACAGCGGACCATCGAACCCGAAGGAATTGATGAAAACTGGATTCGCATTGGACAAGAGGTAACGGAAACGCTTGAACTCAAGCCGGGTGAACTGTTCGTGCTTCAGATCATTCGTCCTAAATATGCCTTAAAGAAAAGCCTTCAGCTGGCCAATGAGCAGACAGTTGATGCAGAAGAAAAAAGTCCTGTTGTGATTGCTGCACTTCCCTTGCTACCCATTGCCAGAAGCAATGCCGGTGCCAGTTTGCTGGCATATCTGCTGATTGGTAAATACCATTATCATATTCCTTTTCACCGCCAGATCAAAATGCTGCAGCAACCAGGGCTCTCATTATCAGCATCAACGGTAAACGGATGGTTCGTTGCCAGTATTGACCTTTTAAGGGCTTTGTATTACCGATTAAAAGAAATAGTTTTATCAACGGATTACATCCAGGTTGACGAGAGCACCATACCGGTTATCAGCGACAAAAAGAAAGGAACGGCAAAAGCCTATCTTTGGGTGGTGCGTTCTGTGATGGAAAAGCTGGTCTTTTTCCATTACGACAAAGGCTCAAGGGCACAAAAGGTCGTTGTCTCATTGCTACATGATTTTAAAGGAGCTGTTCAAACCGATGGCTATGAAGCTTATACCATTTATGAGCATAAAAAAGGCGTATTGCTATTGGGATGTTGGGCACATGCCCGCAGAAAATTTACGGAAGCATTAAAAGAAGATGCCAAAGGCGCGCAGTATGCTTTGGATCAGATTGGGCTGATCTATCAGGTGGAAAGTATGGCCGATGACCAGCAGCTTGATCCGGCACAGCGGGCTGAGTTACGTGCAAGGCTTGCTTATCCTGTGCTGACAGCTTTTGAAAAATGGCTTACTGCATATTTTCCCGGAACCATACCCAAGGGCAGGATGTACAGGGCTATATCTTACACTTATAACCTGTTCCATCGCTTGTCGCGGTATCACCTGGATGGTAGGTACCAGATTGATAACAACCTGGTCGAAAACACCATTCGTCCTTTGGCGATCGGCAGGAAAAACTATTTGTTCTGCGGAAACCACGATGCTGCAGAAAACGCAGCTGTGATTTATTCGCTCATTGGTTCCTGCAACGCCTGTGGTGTGGATCCCCAGCAGTGGCTGCAGGATGTGCTTACCCGGCTGCCTTATTACAACAATGATTACAGCAAAGACTTGGCTGAACTGCTTCCACACAATTGGAAAGCTTCCAAAAGTTTCTAAGAAATGCTGAACTTTCTTAGAAAATTTAGACCAAACACCCATCATTCCAACTTTTTTCAAATTTCTAAAAGAAACTTAGAAATTTTAGAATCTTGGGATGTAGTAGGCCGAAGGCTTACCTTTATTTCATATTCCGGGTTTTTCGGCTCCCGGTTGCCTTTTCGTAATTTGTGCAGGCAGCCCAAGGGTGGTTCATGCCGGGCTGCGTATCTTTTGCATGAACCCCGTCTCCGGTGAATCAGGTCGCTGGATTAAGTCTCCATCACCAACCAACGAACCTTCCCTTCCGGAATGGCTGTAAAATTACAAAGGCCTTTTTTAATAACCAACACATTTTATTTTTTTCAATCAACGGAACACAGATTTTGTGTTGATTTAATGCCCAGAAAGCATTCGGGCGTTGATATATTGATTTGTCAATCTCACCCCAGACCTCCGATCTTAGATCACCGATTTGTAAATTGACTCGCCCTGACTCTCTGACTGACCACAGACCACTAACCTCCGACAATTCTTGCATTCGTGGCGACATTTATTCGTGCATTCGTGGCAACAAAACATTCGTGGCATTT
>JANJXG010000105.1 GCA_024709145.1 Bacteroidales bacterium
AACTGGACAACGGCTGCCAATTGGGAGCAATACAACGGAAGCAGCTGGGTGGCAGCCACAAGCTATCCGGGCGAACTAAGCAATGCCTGCAGCAGTCCTTTGGTCACCATCCTTACGGGTCATCAGATGGAAATCAGCGGTATCAACATCACCCTGCCAAATTTGAAAGTAGAAGGCACCGGAAAGCTGTTTGTCAGGTCAACAGCTAAGCTTTATGTGAACGGGCAATTGCAGCTGGATCAAAATTCTGTGGGGGCGATCGTGGTAGAGTGATGCTGTTAGTTAAGCTTATGCTAGATCAGTGTTTCTGTGTTTTTAAACAAGATTATGAACCAAATAAAGACAAAAATGAAAAGTTTATCTATTTTCATTCTGGCATTCTTGCTTGCATTCACTTTGCAGGCACAGGTAGGCCTTAATGGCGATGGTTCCACTCCCGAACCTTCGGCTATTTTAGATGTAAAATCAACAAACAAAGGGTTTTTGGTACCCCGAATGACGGCTGCTCAACGGACGGCCATTATCTCACCTGCAACAGGTTTACTCGTTTATCAGATTGATGATGAGATTGGGTATTGGTATAATCAGGGAACAGGCGAGACACCGGTCTGGAAGCATTTGTCAGGAGATGAACCTGACGGCTCAGAAACAAAGGTTACAGCCGGAGCGAATATAACGATTACTGGTATTGGTACCTCGGCAAGTCCTTATGTGGTGAATGCATCGGTTGCCTACGGAGATGTAAAACAAGGCTTTCAGGTGGCTGATCACAATGGGTGGGTAAAACTGGATGGCAGATTAACAGCTTCGTTAAGCTCAACCCAGCAAACCCAGGCAGCTGCTTTGGGAATAGGTGCAAACCTGCCCGATGCAAGCAATTCTTTTATGGTACAAAACGGAACGACATTGGGTAGCGTAAGCGGCAGCAATAATGTTTCAATCGCTAGAAATCAATTGCCCAATGTTAACTTTACGGGTTCAATCGAACGCATTGCTCATGGTGCTACCACTGGTGCCATTGCATCAGGTGTTTTTTCAACCTCCAGCAGTGGGTATCTTGGTAACGCAACTGGTGGTGGTCAAACAGATGCTTTTTATTTGAATATTCATTTAAACGGTGGGGTAACCCAACAACCCATAAATATTACTCCCCGAAGCTTATCCGTCAATGTGTTTGTTTTTTTAGGGCTTTAATAACCAGGGTATTGCACTTATAGATTTATCTAAATCATTCTTAATGAAAACGAATTTGGTTTTTCTTTTTGTTATCCTATTTTTTTTCGGTTTCAAAACTGAGGCTGCTAAAAGTTTGGAATACAACACAGGCAGGTTTGTCGAATCGCCTGAAAACGATGGTTCAATTGACAATACCATTGTCATCACCTACAGTAACACCATCGGCGACACATTAACAGGAATGGCCGGGGAAGATTTTGTAGCCATGGGTAAAGTGGTGGTTACAAACCTTCCGACAGGCCTAAGCGCTAGGATATTAAAAACAGGAAATCTTACACTTATAGCAGTACTCACCGGCAATGCCACTGAGCACAATAATGCCAATGACATTTGGAACCTGCAGTTTACTTTTCAGAATTCGGCATTCTTAAGCAATTATGCGGCAGGAGTCACAAACTATAATAAAAGCAATATTGAAGTTGAGTTCATGCAGATCATCAATGTTGGCTCAACCGGCGATTATACTACGATAGCTGGTGCTTTGGCAGTGTGCGATGATGGTGATATCCTCAATCTGGCAGCCGAAACATTTACCGAACATAGTTTGGAGGTAGGGTATGGTTGGGATCCATATGTTCATGCTATAAACGATATAACCATTCAGGGGCAGGGTCCCGGCAATACCATTGTTCAGGGAGCAAACGCTCCGAATACTGATTCCGGAGAGATTTTCATGATATGGTTGGGTTACAATGTTACAATCAAAGACCTCACAGTTCGCTATGGAAAAGACGATTATGGTGGTGGAATTTCATGTTCTAGCGAGCAAACAAACCTGATTAATCTGGATATTTATGAAAATACAGCAACACATTCAATGGGAGGCGCCATTTACGTTGCTGAGGGATATTCTGTTTCAATCGAAAACAGCTCCATTCATGATAATACAGGTCATGGTTTATCTGTTTTTGGAAATGTTTCAGTGACAAATTCAACCATTGCAAAAAATTCACGTATTGGCACTAAAGGTGGTGGTATATACTGTGAAGCGGGCACATTGAACCTCCTCAATTGTACGATTGCCGAAAATACCGGTGATGGCCTTTGGACTTATGCAGGAGACATTTCTGTCTTGAATACCATCATGGCAAATAACAGTGTCGTTGATTACAGCGTTCAGGGCTATGTAACCTTATCTGACAATGGCTTTAACGTCATCGAGAAGCAATCCGCCTATCAAATCAACGGAAACTGGCGATTTACCAATTCAAACGATATTTTATTCAATTACATGGCTGATGGAACCTCCAGCACCCAATGGACAAAAAACAATGTGGTTATGGCCAATCAAAACCTGGATGTTGCAGTTATGCTTAGTGATAACAGTTATTTAAATGCTACACCAACATTGGGAGTCTCGCCAAATAGTTTTGTTATCAACGCCGGCACAGACACAGGAGCACCGACCACAGACCAGCGTGGAATGTCGAGAAATGGCACAACGGATATCGGAGCTTACGAACGTAACGCGGTAAATGCTTCAATACCAACGATAACAACCGCCACAATTACGACATTCAACATGACATCTGCCACGTTGGGTGGAGATGTAACTTCCGAAGGAGGCGCAACAGTAACTGAGCGTGGTGTTGTTTACGCTTTAACTGGAACTCCCGAAATGAGTGATACCAAAGTTCAGATTGGCAGCGGTACGGGTTCGTTTTCGCAATCGGTTACCGGATTGCTAAGAGGCACAACCTATTTTGTGAGAGCCTACGCAAGCAATTCAGCGGGTACTGCTTTTGGAAGTGTCCTGACTTTTACCACTGAGTCGGGTAAACCTGTTATTGCCAATCTGGATGGCGACACAGGCACTTATACAGAAGGTGATGCCGATTTGGCGCTTGACAGCGGAGGTGATGCAATTGTTAGCAATCCCTATTCAAATTTTAATGGTGGAAAACTCACTGTTTCAGGCGCAAATTATGTTACTGAATTTAAGACTATCAGCCCTTCTGTGAACCTGGTTCTTAGTAACGGGATGAATTCGGGAAGCACAATAGCCATTGGAGGAGTAGTTGTCGGAAGCATTGCAACGGGCAAAACAGGCCGTAATGGGGCTGAATTGGTGGTTGCTTTCAATCCAAATGCAACTGATGAACATGTTGGAACTTTGCTCCATCACATTAAGTATTATAATACGTCAGAAACATCATTGGGAACCCGCCAGATTTGGTTTACACTTCAAAATGCACAAGCTGTGGTAAGTGATGCTGCAACTGTTACCATTACAGCTTATGCTGCCAACGATGCACCAATTTTAACTGCCACTGCCCTCAACCCAACTTTTATTGAAGGAAATTCTATCGTTACTTTGTTCTCCAACGCTATCGCATCAACTGTTGAATCCGGACAGCTATTCACTGATATAACACTAACAATATCAAATGTTACCGATGGTAGTTTTGAATATTTGTCTCTGGATGGAAGTTTGATATCACTCACAAACAGCACCACAGGGACAAGCATAGAAAATAGTCTGCCCTACAGTGTTTCGGTTATCGAAACAACTACTACTGTTAATATCACAGGGGTTTCGCTTTCAGTTGCAGAAGTACAAACGCTGATAAACACACTTGGATATTCCAACAGCAGTGATAATCCAATAGAAACAAACCGTGTGGTGACAATTACCAGATTATCTGACAATGGAGGAACCGAAAATGGCGGAGATGACACTGCTGAATTAGCTGTGGCTTCATCTGTTTCAGTAGTATCAGGAAATCCTGTTATTACAAATCTGGATGGTAATACCGGAACATTCAAAGAAGGCGACAACCCTTTGCTGGTTGACAGTGAAAGCGATGCAACAGTGATTAATAATTCCTCTTCGGGATTTAGCGGCGGGAACCTGACAGTTGCCATCGTTTCTGCATCAGTCACTGAATCACTTTCAATAGAAACCTCTGCCTCAATTGTTTTGAGCAATGGAATGGTCGCCGGAAGCACTATTTCCATCAGTGGAACTATCATTGGCACGATAGCAACCGGTTCAGATGGCCAAGCCGGAAACAATTTAATTGTATCGCTCAATTCCAATACAACAACTGCCTTATTAGGTTTTCTGATTCATAACATAACTTATTCTAACAACACTGAGATTGAGCTGGGAAGTCGTTCTGTTCAGTTTACACTTCAAAATGCCATTGCTTTTACGAGTGCTGTTTCAACAGTTACAATTACAGCCCTTGCCTTAAACGATCCGCCTACTTTAACGATTAATTCGGTATATCCAACTTTCATCGAACACGGCTCACCGGTTCAGGTTTATTCAGGAGCCTCGGCTTCAACTGTTGAAGGCGGTCAGTTGTTCACCGGTTTTGCCTTTGTTGTATCCAATTTACCGGATGGAGCTTCGGAGCAAGTGGTTGTCGACGGAACATTTATCTCAATCAATAACGGAAATACAGGCACAACTCTGACAAACAGCCTGATGTATACTGTTTCTGTTGGTGGTTCGGTAGCAATTGTGACAGTTTCCGGTGGCTCAATGTCTGCTGCACAATTGGAGTTGGTTCTTGATAACCTGAGTTACTTCAATAGCAGTTCTACTCCATCAACCAGTCCAAACCGCCTTTTCAGAATCAACTCTTTGACAGATAATGGGGGATCTGCCAACGGTGGAAGTGCCACAGCTTCATTGTTTATTTCTTCCACGGTCTATGTTGTGGCCACCCTGGAACCCACTGTTTCAACCAATGCCATCACTGTGAGCGATGCTTATTCTGCTACTTTGGGTGGAAATGTAACAGCCGATGGTGGAACGTCCGTAACAGAACGAGGTGTTGTGTATTCATTTGTTGATAATACACCAACAATCGGCGAAGCCGATGTTACTAAAAATGCAAACGGAACAACGGGAACTGGCACCTTCAGTAAATCAATTACAGGACTTTCGCCCGGTAATACATACTATGTTCGGGCTTATGCTATCAACGCTGAGGGAACCGCCTATGGAGCTGTCCAATCTTTTTCAACAAGTACGATACCTACACTACTTACCACAGCTATCTCAACTTTTGATGGTACGTCTGCCACCATGGGTGGAAATATTGCGGATGATGGTGGAGTGGCTGTAACCGAAAGAGGTGTTGTTTATTCCTCAACCGATAATACCCCTGCTATTGATGAACCAGATGTTACAAAAGCTGATCACGGGAGCACGGGTATAGGAACATTTAGTGCTTCGCTTGGCGGGCTTTTACGTGGTACCACCTATTTCGTGCGTGCTTATGCCACAAACAGTGCCGGAACGGCTTATGGCAGCACCGAAACTTTTACAACAAAAGATTACCCTGTTGTTTCAACTTCTGTCGCGGGTTCGGTTAAAATTCATTCGGTTGTATTAGGCGGTCATGTAACCAGCGATGGGGGCTTGCCTGTAACCGGAAGAGGTGTTGTCTTTTCCACAACTGACGACACGCCAACTATAGCTGAAGGAGCAGATAACCATAATATCGGAATTGGAACAGGAGTTTTCGTTGAAAACTTTTCAGGTTTAATCTTCGGTACCACTTATTTTTACAATACCTATGCCGTTAACGCGGAGGGTATTATCTATGGAACAGCAAGTTCCTTTTCAACTGCTTCAACTTCAACTTTTTCGGGTACTGCAAATTGGAATTCTGATGCCAACTGGAGTGCAGGTGTACCAATCACAGGTGGAACAGCTATCATAGAAGGAAATCCCACTCTCAGTGCGTCAAATATAACAGTAGATAACATGACCATTCATTCGGGAACAGTTCATGTGAATCAAGGAATTAAATTGACTGTATTACACAGTCTGAATGTTAACCAGAACAGTGGAGGTATTGTGGTGGATGGAGAGTAAATTGAATTCGTAAAGATGTATTAAAAAACATAATCAATTATTTAGAATGAAAAGAGAAGCGTTCATATTTATCTTAATTGTTGGCTTTTCAATAATCTTACACGCTCAGGTAGGCGTAAACGGCGATGGTTCCACCCCCGATCCTTCGGCCATGCTGGATGTGAAATCAACAACAAGAGGTTTTTTAGCTCCGCGTATGACGGAAGCACAGAAAAATGCAATCGAATTGCCGGCGGTTGGTTTGTTGGTTTATCAAACTGATAATATCACGGGCTATTATCTTTTTGATGGTACAAGCTGGTTCAATATTACCTCTCGTGCTTCCGGGCTTCAGGCAGGAGAGATGCAATACTGGAACGGATCGGCCTGGATTGGAATCAGTGCAGGCTCACCCGGACAGTTTTTGCAAATGAACACCTCCGGTATTCCGCAATGGGCTGGAAATGTGTTTTCCGAAGTAATAACAGGGCCTGTTACGAACATTGGTTTCATGTCGGCAAGATGTGAAGGGGATGTAACAGATGATGGAGGTGACAGGGATATCATCAGGGGTTTCTGTTGGAGTACTTCACCTTCGCCAACAATTGCCGATAGTAAAGTTTACAGTGGAACCGGTGAGGGTGTTTTTACTGAATCTGTCACCAATCTCACTCCAGCAACAATTTATTATGTCAGGGCATTTGCTGAGAACGGAGCCGGAGTATCTTACGGTGTACAAACCTCCTTTACCACGCTGATTACGCCCATCATTGGCGAAAGTTACCTGGGTGGTGTGCTGGCTTATGTGTATCAATCCGGTGACCCGGGTTATGTTGAGGGAGAATTTCATGGATTGATTGCGGCACCCTCCGACCAAAGCACCGGAGCGACCTGGGGTTGCAGTGGTACGACTGTTGGCAGTACATCAAATGCCTTGGGTGCAGGGCTTGCTAACACCAACGCCATTGTGGCTGCATGCTCCACAGCAGGTATAGCTGCCCGTTTGTGTTATGATCTGGAACTGAATGGTTATGATGACTGGTTTTTACCAAGTTTACATGAAATTTTAAAAGTTTATCAAAATCGGGATGCCATTGGCGGGTTTGACACCGTCAGCGGCACTTACTGGAATTCATTGGAAGGTTCACCAACACAAGCATCAATGAAGGAGTTTTTCAGTGGGTCTTATGCTTTCCCGCTTAAAACAAGCCTGTATCGTGTAAGGGCAATAAGGTATTTTTAACAGATCAATGAACATATACAGACTATTGAGTTAACACATTTAAAAATTAGATTATAAATGCTCAGGCATTCAGTAAATGCAAATAGAATTGTAGCGGAGTAAGAAAAAATTAAACACGATCTATTATGGAAGATCAATCAGCGGTTAAAGTAAGGTTCAACAAAAAAAACAAACTTGCTTTCTGGCAAATATTTGGCGAAATGAATGCGATACGATTGAAGCATATTTCAAATCAAATAGCATTGTTCAACAGCCATCATGAAGTGAAACATTGTGTGGTGGATTTTTCAGAAACAACTTTTAAAATGAGCCACGCATTATTGACAAAAAGCATCAGGTCCAATGTCATGCTAACCGGAAAAAGCCAACAGCAGGTTCATATAATCATGCCCAAACAAATGAATGATATTGGATTACAGGTGATTAGCCTAGAATAAAGCATTTTGTGTTTTTATTTTCATTGGTTGCTTTTAAATGTTCTTTTGCAGAAAGCAAGCCTGGAATTATTTTTCAATTTGATTGTTTTTACACGTTAATGATTTAAAAAATGAAACAGAAAAACTTTAACATCTGGCTTTCAAAAGCCAGTTTAGGTATTATTCTCAGAAATGCTTTTTTCCTGCTTGGTTTATTGCATTTTAAACCGATGCAGTCGCAATGTGATTTGCCAGTTTTATCAGGTTTTTCACAAAACAGTGGTTTAATCAATACATCAATAACGATTAACGGGAGTCATTTCAGTGACATCATTTCAGAAAATACCGTCTGGTTTGGTGGGGTCAAGGCACTTATCACTGCTGCTTCAACTACTGCACTTACTGTTAGTGTCCCAGCTGGTGCAGGGAATCCGGTAATGGTTTATACACCCTGTGGTATGGTTCAAAGTGTTGAATGGTTCAATGTAATCAGTTCAGGCCTGGCGTCGCTTTCTTCAGCAAGTTTTACCAATCCTACAGTATCCTTTGGTTATGCTATCAAAAACGGCAGTTATAATACGATAGGGCTTCATTCATTTACTAATCTGAAATATGCTGACTTTGACGGCGATGGAAAGCCAGATGCGTTGTTGGGAAGGCAGGGCGTATATGTACAGTTGAATACAACCGTGAGTCCCGGAACAATCAGTGAGGGCACCATTGTTGGAAATCAGGTTTCTGGTGCAAGTTTTGAAACAAGATATTTCAATGGAAGCGGCCAAAACCTTGTTTTTGAGGTGCCTGCCTACAATACTAACAATGCACAAGAAGGTGATGTAGTTTATGGCGACATTAATGGCGACGGAAAACTTGATATAGCTTCATGCGTTTACAGACCTGCAAACACGGACAGACTAGTTGTCCATATCAACAACAGCACCCCTGGAAACTTGTCATTTTCAAGTTCATCCTGGCCTACAGGTGGCAAATGGGCAAGGTGGGTCCGTTTGGCTGATTTTGATAATGATGGAAAACTTGATGTACTCATTTCAACAAGCGGGGGTGGAGGCTGTGTGTTCCGGAACACCACTTCAGAAGGTACGGTATCTTTTGCACCATTGCAGCAACTCAGTTTGCTTGATGCAGAAGCATATATTGAAGTGGCAGATTTGGACAAAGATGGTAAAGTCGATATCCTATGCAGGCCATGGCAGGGTGCAGTTAAAGTGTTCCGAAACACTTCGTCAGGCACAGGAAGTATTAGCTTTTCAGCTGCTCATACACTTAGTGTGCATACTGGCGGAACCTGGCATTTTGCCTTAGGCGATCTCGATGGAAATGGATTGCTGGATGTTGCAGCTCCGGCAGCAGATGGGAAGATATCAATCCTTCGAAATAGCTCAACGGTTGGTTCAATATCCTTTGAAGCATATCAGAATTTTACAACCAATGTGGCACTTGGAACGGGTTTCGTAAGCATTGGCAACCTCGATGGTGATGCCTTTCCGGATATTGCATTTGTCCCAAATGGTGATTATAAATG
>JANJXG010000110.1 GCA_024709145.1 Bacteroidales bacterium
GCCGTGAACCGATGCGAACCATAGCTATGGGCATTGTGATGCGATATCCTGGCAGGTAAATTTTCACGACAGGCACCGGTGTAAAACTTGTCTAACGTCTGACTATAAAGTATATAACAATAGGATTTCATGCTTAAGTATGAAAAAAAAGAGGTCGCATTTGCAACCTCTTTCGTGTTGGTGGGCCCACCAGGGCTTGAACCTGGGACCTACTGATTATGAGTCAGTTGCTCTAACCAACTGAGCTATAGGCCCAATAATAATTAAAGTTTTTCATCAATTCCTTAAAGAAAACTATCAAACTCCAACTCAAAACTGAAAAAGTCAAATCTACTTCATTTTCCTTTGTCATCGATGAAAGGGCACTTATCTAACATTAGCATTTTTTAACAAGAAAGTGGTAAAATGCTTTTGTTTTGATTGCGCAAAGTTACAACTTTGTAGCATTATTAAACAAGAAAAAAATTACATATGAAAGCACATCAACCGATTCGCAACATCATTTTTGATTTTGGCGGTGTGATTCTCGATATAGACCCATTACTTACCCTTAATGAATTAAAAAACCTGGGTGTCGACGACCTGGACATATTCCAATCACCTATTTTTCAGCAAGATGTGATGCAAAAATTTGAAAGGGGTATTTTAACACCCGAAGTATTTCGGGACAAAGTAAGGGATTTTATTGGCATCCCACTCTGTGATCAGGATATCGATGATGCATGGAACGCTTTGTTGCTTGATATTCCAAAGGAAAGAATCAAAGTGTTAGAGGACGTCAAAAAGAATTATCCGATTTTCCTGCTAAGCAATTCCAACGAGATTCACTATGATGTTTATTTAAGGGATCTCCAGTTAAGATTCGGTTACAGAGAGTTTGATCAACTTTTTACAAAAGCCTACTTTAGTTTTGACTTACATTTAAGTAAACCGAATCCTGAAATTTTTGAATTTGTAATGCACCAACACAAATTAATACCTGAAGAAACTTTGTTTATCGATGATACGGCCGAACACATTGAAGTGGCATCCAATTTAGGCTTCAGGGTTTATCAATTACAAAAACCTGAACGTGTGAGAGATCTATTTATAAACGGCATTCTTCGGGAAGATCTGTCCATCCGTTAGTGTTGTCAAATCCCCTTTCAACCGGCTGAATACCATTGAAAGCAGTTTCAATCTCTTTCAGTATTTGATCCATTTCTTCATACAGGTTCGCCTGCATGATCCTGATCCGGAATGGTTTAAAATTAGGAAAGCCTTTGAAATAATCGCCCCAATGTTTACGCATCTCCATGAGAGCCTGACGCTCGCCTTTCCATTCAACGGATTTCTCCAGATGAATCCTGGAGATTCGAATGCGCTCGTGAATATCAGGGACCTTTGGCAAATTTCCGTGCTTCAGGTAATGTTTTACTTCTTGAAAAATCCAGGGATTACCATAACTTCCGCGAGCTATCATCAGTCCGTCAACACCATATGTATCTTTAAAATGTTTCGCCGAAGGCCCGTCCACAACGTCTCCGTTTCCAAACACTGGAATCTTCATCCGTTGGTTCTCCTTAACTTTTCCAATTAATGTCCAGTCAGCCGGCACACTCGAACGGGTGGTCCGTAGCCGGCCATGAATTGTTAAGGCTTGAATACCAACATCCTGCAAGCGTTCTGCAATTTCAACAATATCTTTTCGATCTTCATCATAACCCAGTCGGGTTTTTACCGTAACTGGCAGTTTGACTGATTTTACAACTGCTTCGGTCATCGCAACCATTTTTGGAATGTCGTTCATTATACCTGAACCAGCTCCTTTGGAAGCCACTTTTTTAACCGGACAGCCATAATTGATGTCGATAATATCGGGTTGCGCCCTTTCTGCATACTCAGCTGCCTTTACCATTGACTGAATGTCATGACCGAAGATCTGGATTCCAATAGGACGTTCAAAATCACTGAAATCAAGTTTTTTGACGCTTTTTGCTGCATCACGTATGAGCCCTTCTGACGAAATAAACTCCGTATACATCACGTCAGCACCAAAGAGTTTACACACATATCTGAATGGCGGATCGCTTACATCCTCCATCGGAGCGAGTAAAATGGGAAACTCACCAATATTTTTATTACCTATCCTGACCAAGTTAAAAGGTTTTTGTGTCTATATATATTGAAAGCCAAAAATGTCTTAGCGGCGGCAAAAATACTATTTTTGCGCTTTCAATCTCAGTTCCCGGGTCTATGCAATCACTCAAACCCATTTTCAAAGACACTTCCATCGGATTTCAGTTATTCCTTTTTGTAGGATTACTTGTGTTTGGAGCCATCATTGGCATGCTCACCGGATTGGTTATCAATAAATTAATCGGCAATTCCCCTTATTCCGACCTGATCAGCGGATCAGCAAATATACTTAGTCTTCAATCTGCCCGAATCCTTCAACTTTCAACTCAAATTGGATTATTTTTATTTCCGCCGTTTTTTTTAGGGTATTTGGTTGACGCAAAACCAATTGCATTTCTTGGATTTCATAAAATTAAGCGACCTGAGATTTTTTTACCTGCTGTTTTATTGATGTTTGCAAGTTTACCTCTTGTGCACTTGCTTTCCGATTTAAACAACCTTATCCAGCTACCTGATTGGCTCTCAGGAATGGAGAGCTGGATGCAGGAGAAGGAGAAACAGGCAGAAGAAATGACCAATATGTTTCTCAGCGTATCAAACATTTCGGGTCTTCTCTTTAATCTTCTCATGATTGCACTGGTTCCTGCCCTTGGCGAAGAGTTGGTTTTTCGGTCGGTTGTTCAGCCATATCTGATCCGGTTGATGCCAAACAAACATTTAGCCCTTCTTTCAACAGCCATCATTTTCAGTTTTATTCACCTTCAGTTTTATGGGTTCTTGCCCCGGTTAATGTTGGGTTTATTTCTTGGCTACTTCTATTATTGGAGTGGAAGTATATGGGTGCCCGTTGTGATGCATTTCTTTAATAATGCAGCTGCGGTGATAGCTTATTATTTACATTACAATGGCTTGACAGACATTCCGATGGATAAGTTTGGTACATCATCCGGAATTGTTTACCCTGTTTTAAGCATCATTGTCGTTTTGATACTACTCATATACGGACGCAGAACTTCACAGACATAAAAAAACCCGACATATAGCCGGGTTTTAAATAATGTATCTAAGAAATTATTTCTGAGCCGTTCCTTTAAGTGTAGAATAATTGATACGAAAAGCGCTTGCTTTCCTCAACTCTTGCTTCACATCGGTTACGACACCCATTTTTGTTTCTTTATGTACTTTCAAAGAGGTGGTTAAGAAGTTACGGTCAGCTTCGTTTCTGGCTTCTCTTTCAGCAGTAACGAACTCCGGAACATCACTCACGCGGGCATATTGGTCATTGAGCTGAATACGAGACTCGGTTCCATAGAGAGTAGTGTTGGTAGGTGGCCCAATATAAATATAACTGACCAGTGATTTCTTTTCCAACTTTTGGATCTCCGTTGCCATTGGCAATTTCACTTTTACCCTAAGCGAGGTTTCT
>JANJXG010000050.1 GCA_024709145.1 Bacteroidales bacterium
CCCCAGAAGGTCGACATATTTGATATTGGCCTCTTTGTTGGAAATAGCTCCCTGTCTTCCCCCTACTATCAACTTGTTTTTTTTTTAAATATTAAGTCAAAAAAAACGACTGGCTTCTGATTTTTTTCCAATGACTTCAACGGCCTGCTGTCTGATTGGGTTTCCTGTCAGCATTGTTTTTTCTTCCGGAAACCATTGGTTCATTTTGTCATAAGCCACACAAATCTTCGAAACTTTGTTGGCCAGCAACCTGTTGGTGACTCCCGGAAAAGAGTTTTGCTCCTGTATCAGACTTGGAATTTTGAGTTGGACTGCCATTTTTAATGTAGGGCCGCTTGCATAACCACCAACACCGATCACAACATCGGGTTTGTACCGTTTCAGGATGGCATATGCCTGAAGCAGGCTAACACCAAGTTTGAATGGAAAAAGCAGGTTTCCAACAGTCATTTTTCGTTGAAAACCACTGATCCATAGTCCTTTGATTCGATATCCTGCTTTGGGTACTTTTTCCATCTCCATTCGGCCGTGCGCGCCAATAAAAAGCAGATCGGCATCAGCTTCTCTGGCTTTGATGGCCTCAGCAATGGCAATGGCAGGAAAGATGTGCCCGCCTGTACCACCGCCACTAATGACGAACTTCAACGGTCTCGACTTCATCGGTTGTGGTTGTTTGAGTTTTTTTTGCAACTTCTTTGCTGACACTCAAAATAATGCCTAGTGATAAACTGGTAAACCAGATAGAGGTTCCTCCCATGCTTACGAGCGGTAGCGGTTGTCCTGTCACGGGTAGCATACCCACAGCGACGCCCATATTAATCATAGCCTGAAACACCAGGCTGAAGGATACGCCAATCGTTAGAAAGGCGCCAAAGGTTTGTGGAATTTTCGTTACAATCACCACAGCCCTGAAAAGGAGTATCAGGTAGAGCAGAACAACAAAGGAACCGCCCATTAGCCCGTATTCTTCAACGATAATTGCAAAAATAAAATCGGAGTATGGATGAGGCAGGAAGTTCCGCTGTGTGCTGTTGCCGGGGGCTTTTCCTATTAATCCACCACTGGCAATGGCAATTTTGGCTTGTTCTGTCTGGTAATTATCTCCTGTTCCATTAACAAAATTTTCCACCCTGTTTTTCCAGGTCATGAGCCTTCCTTGTTTTTCCTCAGGCAACTGGGAAAGTATAAAGATAAAGATTGTCAGAACAACAACTCCCAGTCCAATCAATGCGAAGATGTACTTCATATTTATGCGGCCGATGAACAAAAGCACCAGACTTGTTGAGAATAACATGGCTGCTGTTGAAAAATTGGCAGGCAGGATGAGAAATACCACCAGCAGAACGGGTACCATCAAGGGAACGAAGGCTGATTTGAAATCCTTAATGTTTTCCTGTTTTTTGGTCAACAACCGCGCCAGATACATTATCAGGGTGAGTTTGGCAAGGTCACTGGTTTGAAATGTGAGGTTAAAAGGGAGGGGTATTACCCTTTTTGCATCATTTAAATCTAGTCCAAACAATAGGGTGAAGAGTAGAAGTGGAACACTGATCCATAGTGCAACCTGGAAAAGGGGAGAAAAATAAACATATTTAACTTTATGGGCTAAATACATAAATACCAGTCCAATAGATAGTATAATGAAATGCTTCATCATATAGTATTCGGTATTGCCCGACTTAAATTTATAAGCCAGTGTTCCGGTCGAACTGTAAACAGCAAGCAGAGAAAAAACTGAAAGCAGCAGCACTACAGCCCAGATAACTTTGTCCCCCTTGATGTCTTTAATGATTCCCATTTTGTGGATAACTTACAATGATTTAACCGCTTGTTTGAATTGATTGCCCCGGTCTTCGAAATTTTCAAAAAGGTCGAAACTGGCGCAGGCCGGTGAGAGTAAAACAACATCTTTGTTTGTCGCCAGGAATGATGCTGCAACCACAGCCTGTTCAGCCGAATAGGTTTGTATAATTTCCTTTACGTATGGGCCGAAGGCTTCAATAATTTTTTGATTGTCTTTTCCGAGGCAAACAATTGCTTTCACTTTTTGCCTGACCAGTGGCACCAGCTTGCTGTAATCATTTCCTTTATCGACTCCTCCGGCGATCCAGACTATGGGTCTGTTAAAGGATTCCAGCGCGTACCAGGTAGAGTTTACGTTCGTTGCTTTGGAATCGTTGTAATATGAAACGCCATGCACATTGGCAACATATTCGAGCCTGTGTTCGATATTTTGGTAATCTGCCAGACTTTGTTTGAGTGTTTCGTTTCTGATGCCAATTATTTTGCCACTTAGTCCTGCTGCGAGCGAGTTGTAAGTGTTGTGTCTGCCCTGTAATGCCAGTTCTTCGATTGTCATGGTGAATGGATTGGGATAAAGATTAAGATGAATGCTGTTTTGATCAATGTACCCCCCGGAAAGGGCTTTGGTTTTGTCCAGACTGAAGGGAATCAGCCTGGTCTCAGGTTGTTTCTGACGGATGAAGTTATTAAGTGTTTCATCATCAGCACAATAAATGAATGTATCAGTAACTTTTTGGTTCATCACAAGTCGCATTTTGGAGGCAGCGTAGGCCTCAAAAGAGTGCGCATACCTGTCGAGGTGATCGGGAGTGATGTTAGTGATCACTGCAATATCTGGCCGGAAATCGAGTATATCATCCAGCTGGAAGCTGCTGACTTCCAACACAAAATGCGTATAATCGCGGGATGCCAGTTCAGCTGCAAAACTATTTCCGGTATTCCCCGCCACACACACATTAAAACCTGCCTTCCGGAGCAGATGGCCGGTAAGCAATGTGGTTGTTGTTTTGCCATTGCTGCCTGTGATGGCAATGATGAAAGCATCGGTAAACCAGGAAGCAAACTCTATTTCTGAAATAACAACAGCATTTTTCGTTTGGCCTAAAACAGCTGCCTCACGAGGAATACCCGGACTTTTGATAACGAGGTCAGCATCTGCTATTACTGAGCTTGAATGGCCATTTTCTTCAAAGGCTATACCCTTGGATATCAGTAGTTCTTTATATTTTGGTTTGATACCACCCTGATCCGAAACAAATACCTTCAGGCCGTGTTTGGCAGCAAGCAATGCTGCGCCAGTGCCGCTTTCGCTGCCACCGAGCACAACAATGTTGTGGTATTTATTTCTTCTTTGGTTCATTGCCGGTTATCTGAGTTTGAGGGTTATGATGGTTAGGATGGCGAGAAAGATGCCGACAATCTGAAAGCGCAAAACAATTTTCGGTTCCGGATATCCCAGTTTTTGAAAGTGATGGTGCAGTGGCGACATTTTAAAAATCCTGCGACCGGATCCGTATTTTTTCCGGGTATATTTAAAATAGCTAACCTGCATAATGACAGAGAGGCTTTCGGCCAGGAAAATTCCGCAGAGTATTGGCATCAGTAATTCTTTTCTGATCAGGATGGCAAACACGGCTATGATGCCGCCAATGGCGAGGCTTCCTGTATCGCCCATAAAAACCTGTGCCGGGTATGAATTATACCATAAAAAACCAACGGTAGCTCCGACAAAGGCACTGATAAAGATGGTAAGCTCGCCTGTATTTGGTAAATACATGATGTTTAAGTAGTCGGCAAAGATGATGTTGCCTGAAACCCAGGCCAGCACACCCAATGTTGCGCCGATGATTGCCGATGTACCTGTTGCCAGTCCATCCATTCCGTCGGTCAGGTTTGCGCCGTTGCTAATCGAAGTAATGATAATGATTACAATGGGAATAAACACCAAAAAAGCCCAGTTTTGATAACCTTCACCCATCCACCGAAGCAGGAAGGCATAATCAAACTCATTGTTTTTGATAAACGGAATCGTAGTTTTGGTTGACCCGATTTCGGCATTGCTGAACCTGGAAGCAGGGCCGGCTGGACTCATTTCCTGAATAACTTCCACGGATTCGGATCTTGCCTTTTCACGCATGACTACAGAGTTGTCAAAGTACATGGTGATGCTGACGATCAATCCCAGGATTACTTGTCCCACGATCTTGAGTTTGCCAGGCAGTCCTTTTTTATTTTTTTTGAAAACCTTGATGTAGTCGTCTAAAAATCCAATCCCTCCCAACCACAAAGTGGTAAATATCATCAGGATGATGTAGGTATTGTCGAGTTTTGTGAAGAGAAGGGCAGGAATCACAATCGCCGCAATAATAATGAGTCCTCCCATGGTTGGAGTTCCCTGTTTTTCGAGTTGACCTTCCAACCCAAGATCGCGTACTGTTTCACCAACCTGCTTGCGGTTGAGGTAGTTTATCCATCGCTGACCGAAAATTAAAGTGATGATCAAGGAGGTGAGTACAGCTGCAGCAGCCCTGAAGGAGATGTATTGAAACACCTGTGCTCCGGGAAAATCAAAGGCTTTGTCGAGGTATGTGAAGAGGTAGTACAGCATCTTGAATTGTTATTGAATCGTCCCGAATAAGTGTAAAATCTCTTGTTTATCATCAAAAGGGTATTTAACACCCTTGATTTCCTGATACTTTTCATGACCTTTACCGGCAATCAGGATGATGTCGCCCGGCTGTGCCAATATGAAGGCAGTTCGGATTGCTTCGCGCCTGTCGGTGATAACCAAATGCTTCATGTAGTGCTCTCCCGGAACGCCTTTACGCATTTCATCAAGGATTTCCAGCGGGTCTTCATTTCTTGGATTATCCGAAGTAAGGATGAGTTTATTGCTCCAGGTAGCTGCGATCCGCCCCATTTCAGGCCGTTTCGTTTTATCCCTGTTACCGCCGGCACCGGCTACCGTAATCAGCTGTTCGTTGTGTGTCCTGATCGAATCAATGGTCTTTAACACGTTGAGCAGGGCATCGGGTGTATGAGCATAATCAATAATGGCAGTGATGCCGTTGGTTGACCTGATGCATTCAAATCTGCCTTCAGCACTTTTCAGCTTACTAATGCCAAGAAGAACCTCTTCTTTGCTCAGCCCAAGTAATCGCGACGTCCCGTAAATGGCAAGCAAATTGCTTGCGTTAAATTTTCCTGTGAGGTGTGTGTATACTTCGATGCCATCTATTTCGAGTTGCAGGCCTTCAAATCGGTCTTCAACAATCCGGGCACGGAAGTCGGCCATTTGATTCAAGCTGTAACTAAACTTTTGAGCCAATGTGTTTTGTGACATGTATCTACCGTTTTTGTCATCGGTATTCACCAACGCAAAGGCGGTTTTAGGCAAAAGGTCGAAAAAGAGTTTCTTGGCATCGCGGTAGGCCGCAAAACTTCCGTGATAATCCAGATGATCGTGCGTAAGATTGGTGAATATTCCGCCCCGGAAAGTAATGCCGAAGGTCCGCATCTGCGACATGGCATGAGAGCTGACTTCCATAAAGGCGTGAGAGCAGCCTTTTTCTACCATCTCTGCCAACAATGCATTCAGACTAACAGGGTCAGGGGTTGTGTGGGAAGCAGGGATGGTTTGTTGGCTAATTTTGTTGCAGATGGTTGACAGCAAACCGCTTGGATATCCGGCTTCTTCAAAGAGCTGATGCAGCAATGTGGCAATTGTCGTTTTTCCATTGGTTCCGGTAACACCTGTGAGGATGATCTTTGCCGAAGGATGGTCGTAGAAAACGTCGGCAGCCATTGCCAGGCTGTAAGCGGTGTTTTCAACACTGATATAAGTCACATCATCATTCGATTCTTCTGGAAGATATTCACAGAAGATTACCCGAACGCCTGCTTCAATAACTTGATTTATATAATTATGCCCGTTGGTATTGGTGCCTTGAATAGCAAAAAATGCCAGACCGGCTTGAGCTAACCTGGAGTCGAAGATGAGTCCGCTAACCAGTCTTTTGGTTGTGCCGCGAGCCTCTTTTACAGGGCAGGCCTGGAGTATATGCTGTAATTCTATTTGCATCACAATATCAGGGTTAGTTCGATTTGCTGTCCTCTTTCGAGCATTTGCCCTGGAGGCAATGATTGGGTGATGACGCGTCCCTGGCCCTTCACAATAGTTTTAAGTCCAAGGTTTTCGAGCATAAAAACCGCATCACGTGCATTCATGCCTTGAACATCTGGAATGGTCCCTGCTTGCAAATCGGCAGGTTTGACCTGCATGATGTACTTCTGCGATTCGGTTTCAAGCCAGGTAGTGCCCTTCATATTTTGGTTCATACTGATGCCCAGCCGGCCATATAATGCATACACATCCTCACCGTAACATTTACCTTTGACTGCCGGAATGGATAAGGTGTCGGGCTTTTCGGCCAGAACCCCGTCGTGGATTCCAGGACGGGTAGCATAGATTTTATCTGCTATTTCCTTGAATACAGGAGCTGCCACTGCACCACCGTAGATTTTCCCGGCCGAGGGATTACTTACAACCACGATGCAGCTGTATTTTGGATTGCCAGCCGGAAAGTATCCCGCAAAGGAGGCATTGTAATTCGTTTTATTGTATCCTTTGTTTCCAACCGCAATTTGTGCTGTACCGGTTTTACCTGCGATTTTGTATGGACTGTGACTCAAAAATTTGGCTGTTCCATGCTCCACAACGCCTTCCATCAGCTTTCGGGCCTGCGCTATCGTGGCCTCCGATGCAATTGACTCCTGAAGTATCTCAGGCTCATATCGTTTGATGATGATATTTCCCTGCCTTATTTCCTTCACAAACTGAGGCTTGACCATAGTGCCACCGTTGGCTACTGCATTGTAGAAAGTCAGCATTTGCAGGGGAGTCATTGTAAGTTCATAACCGATCGACATCCAGGGAAGAGAGGTTCCATACCAGTATTGCTTGTCGGAGGGGTGTTTGATGTAGGGCTTGCGTTCGCCGGGAATATCGATTCCAAGGGGTTGATTGAGGTTCATGGCATAGAGCTTCTCTATAAACTGTTCGGGATGGTCCTTGTAGGCATTCCATACCAGTTTGGAAATAGCTACATTCGACGACTTCTCGAAAGCTTCGCTAATGCTGATTCGTCCGTTCCGGATGGGATAAACGTCTTTCATGGTGCGGGAGTAATAATTCATCTGACCATTGCCGATGTTCATGCTGTCAGTCAGGCGGATTTTATGATCCTCAAGTAAGACCATCATCGATGCCAGTTTAAAAGTTGAACCGGGTTCAACACTTTCTGCAATGGCATAGTTGTATGTTTCGTGGTATTCGCCTGTCTTCGGGTCAAGTTTCAGGTTCGAAATAGCAACGATTTGTCCTGATGCGACTTCCATTAGAATGGCGCATCCCTGTTCAGCCTCGTTGTCAAGTAAGTTCTGCCGGAGAGCGCTTTCGGCCACATCCTGTATGTTAACATCGATGGTGCTGATGATGTCGTGACCATTGACAGGTTCAACAGCGTTTTCATCAAAAAGCGGCTTCCAGTCACCATTGTTGATTCTTCGTTTAACTTGTTTTCCATCTGTACCTTTCAGTGTTTCATGAAAAGCACCTTCGATCCCGACAAAGATATTTTCCCTGCTATTTTCGTAGCCTATTGTTCTGTTGGCCAATTGTTTGAATGGCTTCTCCCGCTTGCTTCCCGGAATTAATATCAAGCCCCCGGCATACTTTCCTTTTTTGAGTATCGGTAGTTTTCTCAAGGCTTTTACTTCGGCGTAGGTAGCCCTGTTTTTAAGCAGCCAGTAACGGTTTCCTTCCCGTCGTTCCTGAAGCAATTCCTGAAGGTATTCTCTTTTGGTCTTGGTCGGGAAAATCAGGGCAAGTCCTTCAGCCAGCGAATCGACTTTGGAGTTAAAAGTTTGGTCATCAATCAGATCAGATGCGATGTCCATCCTGACTTCAAAAACAGGAACGGTTGTAGCCAGCAGGGATCCATCAGCCGAAAGGATGTTTCCCCTCATCGCTTCAATTGGAAAAACCTTGAGTTCCTGTTGTTCTGCTTTGGCGAGTAATTCGTCTTTCAGTTTGGTTTGAATATAGATTATCCTGCCGATGATGCTGACTCCAAAAATGAGCATCAACCCATAAACAAGGTAAACCCGCCACAAAACATCTGTTTTCGGATTGATCATGGCTGTTTATTTTTTGAAACGACAATTTTACCTACCGGATCAACGGATTCTTTCAGGCCTCTTTTCTCAAGTTTACGTGCAATTTCAGTTTGTTTGCTTTCCGACATCACAGCTGATTTGCCATAAATGTATTCATACTGAAGCTCTTTAATTTCGCGGTTTACACGGTCGATGGTGCGGCTTGTAGCTTCGGTATAATAGGTGTTGGCGATGTACACAAGGGCCAGCGCAGCCAGGAAAAGGATAAAGCTGATTTGCCTGACAGCCCAGTCCTGAGCCAGAAATTCGCCCCCGAGCACATCATAAAAGGCTTGTGAAAAGATTTTTTTTCCTTTTCCGGCCTTTTTCTTTGGCTTTGCAACGTCCTGATTGGTAATATGTTGATCTTTTTCTTCCATCTTATTTCCTTTCGGCAATACGCAAACGTGCACTGCGGGCTCTGTTGTTGCCTGCTATTTCTTCCCCGCTTGGCATGATGGCTTTTCGGCTCACCAGCTTAAAAGGACTCAGGTTGTTGCCAAAGAAATCCTTTTCGACTTCACCGTTCAGCTTGCCGGCTTTCATGAAATTTTTTACCATGCGATCTTCCAGCGAATGGTAGGAGATCACAACCAATCTGCCTCCAGGCTTCAGAACTGCCGTTGTTTGGTTGAGGAACTCCTCCAGCGCTTGCATTTCCTGATTCACTTCGATTCTCAATGCCTGGAAAAGCTGCGCCAGAAATTTATTTTCTTTGCCGATTGGGAGGTTTTTTTTAACGGCATCCCGCAGGGCAGTGGTTGTTCGAATTTCTTCCAGGGTGCGATAGGCTACAATGCTTTGAGCCATTTTGAAGGCATTTGGTAGTTCGCCATAATCCGTCAATATTTTGGTAAGCTGCTCCAATGGCCAGGTATTAACTACTTCGGCAGCGCTCACTGGATTAAGCTGGCTCATCCGCATGTCGAGGATCCCATCAAAACGGGTGGAGAACCCTTTCGAAGCCACATCAAACTGATGAGACGACACACCGAGGTCAGCCAGAATTCCGTCCACCTTAACATGCCCGTGGAGCATCAGGAAGTTTTTGAGGTATCTGAAATTTTGGGAAATAAAAGTGAAGCGATCGTCCTGAAAGCTGTTGGCTGCAGCATCCTGATCCTGATCGAAACCAAATAAATGGCCTGATTTAAGTTTGGACAGGATTTCTCTTGAATGGCCTCCGCCACCAAATGTCACATCCACATAAACCCCATCAGGGTTGATGTTTAAACCTTCGACACTTTCGTGCAAAAGAACCGGATTGTGATACATGCAGCAGTTTTTTACAGATTAAATCCACCAAGTTTTTCTTCAAGCAATTTTTCAAGGCTTTCCTGATCAAGCTGTCCGAGTTGCGCTTTGTAAGTCTCTTTATCCCAGATTTCCATATAGCCGGGCAAAGAATTGATCACAACATCTTTGTTTAATCCTATGTCATCAATCAATTGCTTCGGAATCTGAAGCCGTTTGCTGCTGTCAAGCTTTACCATTCGGGCACCGGCGTTGTATTTGCGCATCAGGTCCACGTTGGCTTTAACAAACTGGCTTAATCCTTTGAGCTTTCGCTGCGTTTCCATCCAGTCGTTCATGGTGTACAATTCAATGCATTTGCTAAAGAGCCCTGGTCTGATCACGAATCCCTGATCGAGCAAATCACCCAGCTGTTCCTGGAAATCTGCAGAAATCATCAGACGGCCTTTCGCGTCGAGCTTGCATTGATATTCACCAATCGGATAGTTCAAAAAATTGCGTTTTAGTTTGTAAAATTACTGCATTTTTTCCCACAATTCTCCACTTTTTACCACCTTTTTGATGAAATGGTTGCATAAAGCGCAAAGTTTTTTCTAATTTGTTATCTAACATTCATAAAATGAGATGCATAGGGCTCGAAAAAAGTTATCAACATTTTTTCAGTCTCATCTGAAGATTACCGAATCGTTGTGAATGCTTTTATAAGTGTCATTAAATTAAGCAGATAGCTTTTATAAGCATTTCAATCCCCGCAAATCGTGATATATTGAGGAATTTAGCTATATTTGTACTGAAATTACGGGTTAACCTGAACTATGAGTGAGACAGCGGAAGTGGAAACAACAAAGTTTATTGATGTTGAGAAAGTGATTGCCGGCAAAAATCCGGCGCTGATCAGGTTTTTGCCTGGTTTTGTCATCAGCTATCTCAAACGCATTATCCACCAGGATGAGGTGAATGCTTTTCTGGAGCGCAGCAGAGATAAACAAGGCCTCGAATTTGTAGATGAAGCGGTTCAGACATTCTCACCCAACATCACCCTCAGAGGCACTGAAAACCTCCGGGCTTCACAGCGTTTTGTTGTTGCCAGCAACCACCCTCTTGGCGGGCTCGATGGCATTGTTTTGATGCATGCTATTGGGAAGATGCGAACCGACATTCAATTTCCGGTGAACGACATTTTAATGTATCTTTCTAATCTTCAACCACTTTTTGTTCCTATCAACAAGCATGGCAGCAATGCGGATAATATCCGGATTCTGGATGATACTTTTAGGGGTGATGCTGTAATCTGTTATTTTCCTTTTGGTTTGGTATCCCGCAAATCTAAAGGAGTAATCAGAGACCTTGACTGGAAGAAAACCTTTCTTACAAAAGCAAAAAAGTTTGAGCGTGACATCGTTCCAACACACATTAACGGACGCAATTCCTCTTTTTTCTACAACCTCTCAAATTTGAGAAAAGCATTGGGCATAAAAGCCAACCTTGAAATGCTTTACCTTTCGGATGAATTTTTCAAACAAAAGAATCAGGATATCAACATCACGTTTGGAAGACCAATTCCATATAAGGTTTTTGATAAGCGTCATTCTGATCAGCAATGGGCCGAAAAACTGCGGCGTTTTGTGTATTATCTGGCTGAAAATCCTGACATCGAATTTGATCCCGCTAAGGAATATATTTTAACCACACACAAGAAAGGAAATAAAAACTCATGGAACCGGTAAGTGAAGCAGTAGATAAGAGTTTATTGAAACGTGAACTCACCCCAGAGAGATTTCTCCGGAATACCATCAATGGAAACAATGAAATTTATGTTTTTTCAGGAGATGAGGCGCCGCAACTGATGCATGAGGTAGGCCGCCTGCGGGAGATTTCGTTCAGAGAAGCAGGCGGAGGCACCGGTCTGCATATCGATGTGGATGATTATGATTTTGGAAACGAAGGGTTTAAACAACTGATTGTATGGAATCCGGAAGCAGAAGAAATTGTTGGTGGCTATCGCTATGTTGATTGTAGTATTCTTAAAATTGATGAAAACGGCCAGGTTCACACTCCAACTGCCAAGCTTTTTCATTACAGCCCTTTGTTCATTCGCGACTATCTTCCTTATACTATCGAATTGGGTCGTTCGTTTGTTCAACCCGCATATCAGCCTTCAAAAAATTTGCGCAAAGGAATGTACTCACTTGATAATTTGTGGGATGGACTTGGGGCTCTTGCCGTTGAATATCCCGATGCCAGGTATTTCTTTGGGAAGGTGACCATGTACGGGCATTTCGACAGTGTGGCCAGAGATTATATCCTCTACTTTTTTAACTTGTATTTCCCGGATCATGAGAAACTTGTAACTCCTCATATTCCTTTGGTTTATAAAACGGCTTTAAGTGAATTGTCAGCAGTTTTCAAGGGAGATAACTATGAATCGGATTATAAGCACCTCATTCAGCTGGTAAGAACCCAAAATGAAAATATCCCACCCTTGTTTAATGCCTACATGAATTTATCATCCACCATGCGCACCTTTGGCACTGCCCTCAATGCCTCGTTTGGTGAGGTTGAAGAAACAGGCATCATGGTTACAATCGCTGATATTTTCATGGCAAAGAAAGATCGGTATATTCATTCCTATGTCAAAGGAGAAATGCCAAAACATCAACATGATTATTAAAGAAGCCGATTTTGTTGCCAGTAACGCTAAAATGTCAAAACTGCCCACCGCGGTTTTGCCTGAGTACGCTTTTGTAGGCAGGTCAAATGTGGGTAAGTCGTCTCTTATCAATATGTTGTGCTCTAGAAAAGGGCTGGCCAAAACTTCGGCAAAACCCGGCAAAACAATAACAATCAATCATTTTATCATTAATAATACATGGTTTCTGGTTGATTTACCTGGTTATGGTTATGCCCGCCGGTCAAAATCAGCGCGTGATGAGTGGCGTGTGTTGATGAATAATTACCTTCTGAAGCGTGAAAACCTCATCAATACTTTTATTTTGGTCGACAGCAGAATTGAGGCTCAGAAATCGGATTTGCAGCTGATGGAGTGGATGTCCGAAAACTACTTACCCTTTTCGATCGTCTTTACTAAAACCGATAAACTCGGTTCAACAAATCTTGAAAAGTTGCTTGATAATTATAAAAAACAGCTCCTCCTCAATTGGGAAGAGCTGCCTCCTTTATTTGTAACTTCCTCTGAAAACGGCACCGGAAGAGATGAAATCCTCGATTACATCGAGGTCAACAATCAGTTTTTTAAACCTTCATCAACTCAATGATGAGTTGATTTTTTGTTACTTTATCGCCTTTCTGAACCAAAACATCTTTCACCTTTGTATCGAAAGGTGCCTTAATTTCGTTGAGCATTTTCATGGCTTCGAGGATAGCAAGTGCTTCACCTTCTTTTACTTCCTGACCTTCCACCACAAACACATCCGTAATTGTGCCAGGAATAAATGCCGTTAACAAAGCCTGATTAACTTCGGTATATGCTTTTCTCGCAGCATATTTTCGGGTAATGAGCGTTTGGTACTCGATGTTATCTATTACCAAACCCGTGTATTGATCAATAGTTTCAGCTTTTTCTTTTTTCATGGATTACAATTTGATGCATCAGATGGATAAAAGAC
Organism: Bacteroidales bacterium; assembly: GCA_024709145.1. Taxonomy (GTDB): domain Bacteria; phylum Bacteroidota; class Bacteroidia; order Bacteroidales; family F082; genus JALNZU01. Next base: position 12,900 of record JANJXG010000050.1, read on the forward strand.
AAGTAAGATAATTTTGCAGTGTCATGATGTACTACCTGTCAGAAGGGAGGTACGCCATGTTTTTTCATCGGCACTTCAACAATTTTGTCTTTTGATATTTCAAGTGAATGCATCAGCATCCGGCGTGTTTCTGATGGTTCAATCACAGCATCAACGTAACCGTAAGCAGCAGCCACATATGGGTTGGCAAATTTGGTTTTGTATTCTTCCACCTTCTGTTTGCGCATTTCATCCGGGTTCTCAGCTGTCATAATTTCTTTTCTGAAAATAATGTTGGCAGCACCTTCGGGTCCCATTACAGCGATTTCGGCTGTGGGCCAGGCAAACACGAAGTCGGCTCTTAAGTGATTGGAGCACATGGCAATGTAACCTCCGCCATAGGCTTTACGCATGATCACGGTAATTTTCGGAACGGTAGCTTCAGAATAAGCATATAAAACCTTGGCACCGTGCCTGATAACACCGGCATGTTCCTGGTCGATACCAGGCAGATAACCCGGAAGGTCTACAAGGGTCACAAGCGGGATGTTGAAAGCATCGCAATAGCGGATAAATCGCGCTGCTTTATCCGATGAGTCGACGTCGAGAACACCTGCCAATACCAAAGGCTGATTGGCTACAAAACCAACTGTGTCGCCATTAATGCGGCCAAAACCGATCACGATATTGGAGGCAAAAAGCTCCTGTACTTCAAGAAATTCAGAGTTATCCGAAAGTGCTTTGATCACATGACGCACATCGTAGGGTCGGCGTGGATCGGTTGGCAGGATATTTTCAATTTTGAAGTCTCGGGTTTTCGGGGCTTTTTTGGGAAAACGCTCTGCTTTCTTCATGTTGTTCCATGGAATATAGCTGACGAGTTCCTTGATCTGATCAAAACATTCCTCTTCACTTTTGGCAAAGAAGTGAGCATTGCCCGTAATTTCGGAATGAACCCTGGCACCACCAAGCTCTTCCATCGAAATTTCCTCACCCAAAACAGTCTTAATAACTTCCGGGCCTGTAATAAACATCTTTGAGATGTTTTCGACCACGAAAACGAAATCGGTAAGAGCAGGGGAGTACACAGCACCTCCGGCACAAGGGCCGAGGATAACAGAGATTTGAGGAATAACACCTGAGGCCTGTGTGTTGCGGTAAAAAATTTCACCATAACCGGCCAAAGAATTAACACCTTCCTGAATACGTGCACCACCAGAGTCGTTGATGCCAATAATCGGAACTTTCAACTTCATGGCATGGTCCATGATTTTGGTGATTTTTTTGGCATGCATCCAGCCCAGCGAACCACCTGCTACGGTAAAATCCTGTGCATAAATACAAACCGGGTGACCACTGAGTGTCCCTGTGCCCGTGATAACGCCATCTCCGGGCAAATACTTTTTGTCCATGTCGAAGTCTTTTGCTGCGTGTTCAACGAATAAATCATATTCGTGGAACGACTTCGGGTCGAGCAGCGCAATAATGCGCTCCCGGGCGGTGAGTTTACCTATCGCTTTTTGTTTTTCGATAGCTTGTTCACCACCTCCCATCAATGCTTCGCGCATGCGTCTTTGCAAATCGCTGGTTTTCTGTTTAATACCCATAAATGGTTCTTTTAGATTCTGTGTTGTGCAACAAACAATGTTATCAGAATTACCAAGTAACTGAAAATCAATAAATTATTTCTTATACTTATTTTATTCCACACACTGTCTCATGCAAAAATAAATTATTTTGCATTACACACAATATTTCTCTGCCCTGATTAGGACTTAAAAATGTGACCTGTTTTGGAGTAAGTTGGCTAACAATTAGTTAATTGTTTGGTGCAAATAAAAAAACATCTGTTCCGGAGAACAGATGTTTAAATATTCTTTACAGGTGTTTCCCGTGAACTAAAAATATTTTACCTTCTAATGATAAGTTTTTTACTTACAACATTTTGATCTTCAATCACAAGTGAGTAAAAATATACCCCTTCCTTCAGGTGATCAACAGGGATGTTGACAATCCCTGATTTTTGATCAATCTTTTTTTCTGCAAGGCTTTGTCCAAGCAGGTTAAAGATCTTGATGCGTGCATCACCGCTAAATTCAGGAATGTCGAATTCGAACGATACAAGGCTGCTGGCAGGATTGGGATAGGCATTTCCAAATTTGACACTTTCCTTCCAGCTTTCAACAGATGCAGGCGTAATCCTGAAGTTAACAACCATCGAAACGCTGTCGTTTGGTTCGGTTTCAACAAAGAATTTGTAGGCAAGTTTTGTCACCCCCAGTTTACCTTGTGGCAGGTAGTGACCCGAAAACGTTTCTTCGGGAGTGGTATCACTTGCCGGGATTTCAAATGCACTGGGAGAAATATCTACCCATGGTGCAAAGCACTGTACCCAGCAAAACTGGTTGAGACTACCGGCAACAGTATCGATGGTAACACGTTCGACGAGCACCGAGACGTTGCGGTCGGTATTATTTTTAACCCTGGCGTGGGCGACGATTTCGTAAAAAAGGTCGTTTGATAATTCGCCATTCACGTCGATTTCAGCGCCATTTTCAATCTGTTGCCCATTGACAATGATTGAAAGCGACTGCGCCTGAGTAAGTGCTGAAACAGTCAGGGCCATGATGAAGGAAAGTATCAGTTTTTTCATAGTAAGCTTTTTTGTTTTCGATGCAAATATCGTGCTAAATTTTTCTTCAATGACATGTCAGGCAGCTCATAGGTTGCATTATGAGACAAAATTACTTAAAAAAGGTTATCGATGATTTCGTCTTGCACAAAATTTGGCAAAGTCACTTTAAGTTTGGGTTCTTTTTCCATGGCTCTTTTAATTGCAAACACAGCTTCCTTGTTTCGCGCCCAGCTTCGCCTGGCAATGCCGTTGTTAACGTCCCAGTGAAGCATGTTTTTAAGGCGTTTTGAGGCTTCTTCGCTTCCGTCAAGCACCATGCCGAATCCGCCGTTGATGACTTCACCCCAACCAACGCCGCCACCATTATGAATGGAAACCCATGTTGCGCCACGGAAAGCATCACCAATAACATTGTGGATGGCCATATCAGCAGTGAAAGCCGAACCGTCGTAGATATTGGAAGTTTCCCTGAAGGGTGAGTCGGTTCCACTCACATCATGATGATCGCGGCCAAGGATTATTGGTGCCTGAATTCTACCTTGCCTGATAGCCTCATTGAAAGCTTCAGCAATTTTGATCCGTCCTTCAGCATCGGCATAGAGAATACGTGCCTGGGAGCCGACGACAAGTTTATTTTTCTCAGCCTCTCTGATCCAATGCAGGTTATCAGCCAGCTGCTGTTTGATTTCGACCGGTGCATTAGATGCGAGTTTTTCAAGCACCTCTGCTGCCAGTGTATCGGTAAGAGCCAGATCGTTGGGGTCAGAAGAACTGCAGACCCACCTGAAAGGTCCGAAACCATAATCAAAGCACATGGGTCCCATGATATCCTGTACGTAGGATGGATACCTGAATCGACCGTCGGCAAGCAAAACATCTGCACCGGCACGGCTGCTTTCGAGCAGAAAGGCATTGCCATAGTCGAAGAAATACATGCCATTGCGACAAAGTTTATTGATGGCTTCAACCTGACGCACGAGTGAGGCCTGCACTTTTTCTTTAAAAAGCTGTGGATTTTCGGCCATCATCGCAAGCGAGGCTTCGTACGATTGTCCGGCGGGATAGTAACCTCCTGCCCATGGATTGTGAAGCGAAGTTTGATCAGAACCCATGTCAACAACGATTTGTCGCTCGGCCAACCTTTCCCATAAGTCGACAATGTTACCCAAATAGGCTATTGACCTGGGCTGTTGTTTGATTTGCCACTCAAGGGCGGCATTAATTGCCTGATCAGTGTCGGCAATTACTTCGTCGACCCATCCCTGGGAGTGGCGTTTATAGGCTGCTTTAGGGTTGATTTCGGCGGTGATACTCACAACACCGGCAATATTTCCGGCTTTAGGCTGTGCTCCACTCATGCCGCCAAGTCCGGAGGTGACAAGCAGCTTGATACCTGCCGATTGCATCGGATGTTGGTGCATTCTGGCGGCATTGAGAATGGTAATGGTTGTACCATGTACGATGCCTTGCGGACCGATGTACATGAACGATCCGGCAGTCATTTGCCCGTACTGCGAAACGCCAAGGGCATTCATTTTTTCCCAATCATCAGGTTTTGAATAGTTTGGGATTACCATTCCATTGGTAACTACCACCCGTGGAGCTTCTTTTCCCGAAGGGAACAAGCCCATGGGATGACCCGAATACAGCACCAGTGTTTGTTCATCAGTCATGGTGGCAAGGTATTGCATGGTAAGCAGATACTGAGCCCAATTTTGAAACACGGCTCCGTTGCCGCCGTAGGTAATGAGTTCATGTGGATGCTGTGCCACGGCTCCATCAAGGTTGTTGCTCAGCATCAGCATGATGGCAGCCGCTTGTTTTGAACGGTGTGGAAAGGCCATGATGTTGCGGGCATAAATTGGATAATCAGGCCTGAAACGGTACATATAGATCCGTCCGAATTCCTGCAGTTCGCGGGCAAACTCCTGAGCAAGTACAGCATGAAACTCAACTGGAAAATACCTTAATGCGTTACGGATGGCAAGTCTTTTTTCATCCTGATTCAGCACATCTTTACGCTTTGGGGCATGGTTGATGCTGTTGTCGAAGGGTTTTGGAGCAGGAAGCTCTTGTGGAATTCCCTGAAGAATGGCTTGCTGAAAGGTGTTTAATCCCTGCATGAGTTGTGCGATTTTGCTGCAAAAATACGATTTCCGGATGGTATAATCACAATCGGCCAGGCTTAAAACTTGTCGCGCTGACGGTTGAGGAGGTTGAAAAGAAATTCTCTTGCCCTGAAAAGCTGTGCTTTCACGGTACCAAGCGGGAGGTGCATGGTATCGGCAATTTCTTCGTAACTCATTTCTTCAAAATACCGCATTTCGATCAGGCTGCGGTAATGAGGTTTCAACTTTTCGATCACCTGTCTGACAACCACAAGTTTTTGGGCATAGATAATGCTTTCCTCGGGATCGGGTTCATAATCAGCCAGATTTATACCGGTTTGTTTGTGTGGTTCGTGCTCAGTAAGGCTGACAGTTTGCAGTTTGTTTCTTCGTTGAAAGTCGATGCAATTATTTGTAGCGATGCGAAAGAGCCAGGTGCTGAATCCAAAATCGGGGGAGTACTGTTCAAGTTTCTTAAACGCCTTGCCAAATGCTTCAATTGTACAATCTTCGGCATCATAGGGGTTTCCCGTCATTTTAAGCATCAGGTAATAAACCGGCTCACGGTAATGCTGCAACAACATGGCGTAGGCCGACTGATCGTTATCAATCAGCGCGCGCTGAATCAATTCATAATCCCTTTTGCCTTTCTCCGTTAAGATTTGGTTCACCTCCATCGTGACGGTTTTGAAAACGTATTGATGAGTACAAGCAAGGGGTTAAAAATAATAAAAAACAATTCAGCAAAAGGAATCAGTAAAATCGGAAACTTTTCGTACAAACGTGAGGCACTCTTTCCGACAATTATGAGCTGTTGAATCAGTCTGAACAAAAGAAAACCAAGTGGGAAACCCCAGTGGACGGGCAGGAAAAAGAGCCAGACAAATGCGGCAAAAAACATGATTTGGGAAAGAGGGTAGAGGCCCAGTAACATTTTAAGGCCTGTTTTATAGTATTTTCCGGTAGAAAAATGTCTGCGCTTTTGGGTTACCCATTGGCCAAAAGTCGGCTTTGGCGTTGAATAGGTGATTGAATCCTTGCTGATTTCCACCTGGCTGTTTTTTTTATTTGCCACCTGTTGTACAAACAAATCATCATCACCTGAGGCAACATTGTAGTGTGAAATAAAGCCTTTGTTTTCCATGAAAAGGCTTTTGCGGTAGGATAAATTTCGGCCAACACCCATATAAGGCTTGCCTCCCAAGGCCTTTGACAGATAGAACATGGCAATTTGAATGGTGTCGAATTGCTGCAAAAGACCCAGCAATGTTTTTTTCTTTTCATAAGCACCGTAACCGATTACCATTGCCGTGTTTTTGTCGTAATGACGCGCAAAACTTTTGATCCATTGATTTGATAAAGGCCGGCAGTCGGCATCGGTCAGCAGCAGGATGTCGTGTTTGGCTGATTTGATACCCAGTGAAAGCGGAAACTTTTTCCCTTGAAAGAAATTGAGATTTTGCCTGATATGCACCACATTAAGTTTGGGTTCGTAGCGGGCAAGGTCGGTTAAAAACTCTTCTGTTCCGTCATCTGAGCTGTCGTTTACCACCACCACTTCAAAATTCGGATAATCCTGATAAAGGATATAGGGCAGGTTTTTCTCAAGATCAAGGATGGCATTTCGGGCCGCAATGATCACCGAAACAGGAGGCATATTTTCCTGATCGTCCTGCTTTTCTTTCTTTTTCGAGAAGGCAAGCCTTCTAAACAGGCCCCAATAATAGAACATCTGGATGACCAGAGAAAGTGAAATTAGTCCTAAGACAATGTAAGTGAGTAGGTTAAAGTTAAGGTCTATCCACACAGGCCGCTTTTTTTAAGGATGCAAAAATATCCATTCTTTGGGAATTGGTTTATCTTTGTGCAAATTTTGATTGGATGGAGTTCCGGATTCAGGGGAAAGACACAAAAAGTTCGGCACGGGCAGGCCGTATTCTGACCGATCATGGCGCCATTGAGACGCCAATTTTTATGCCTGTCGGCACTGCCGGAACTGTGAAAGCGGTTCATCAACGGGAGCTGCGCGACGATATCAGGGCGCAAATCATTCTTGGAAATACCTATCATCTCTATCTCAGGCCTGGATTGGATGTTCTGGAACAGGCAGGTGGATTGCATCAGTTTAATGGTTGGAACAGGCCAATCCTCACCGACAGTGGCGGCTATCAGGTTTATTCGCTGAGTGCCCGACGCAAGCTGAACGAAGAAGGTGTGACCTTTCAATCTCATATCGACGGAAGTCGTCACAAGTTTACACCTGAACGTGTGATGGACATTCAACGTGTTATCGGTGCCGACATCATCATGGCTTTCGACGAATGTACTCCTTATCCCTGTGAGTACGGCTATGCTGTGAAATCGACCGAAATCACGCACAAATGGCTCGACAGATGCATCAGCAGACTGGCGGAAACTGCTCCTGTTTATGGATACAATCAATCCCTTTTCCCAATCGTTCAGGGAAGTACCTACCGCGACCTGAGAATGATTTCGGCTGAAGCGATCGCTTCAAAAGGCGCGGATGGCAATGCCATCGGAGGGCTCTCGGTAGGTGAGCCGGCTGAAACCATGTATGAAATGACTGAGTTGGTTTGCAGTATTTTACCCGATCATAAACCCCGCTACCTGATGGGTGTCGGCACACCGGCCAATATCCTTGAAAGCATTGCCTTGGGCGTGGATATGTTCGATTGCGTGATGCCTACGCGTAATGGCAGAAACGGCATGCTGTTTACAAGCGACGGCATTATCAACATCAGAAACGAAAAATGGAAAGCCGATTTTAGTCCCATCGACAATAACGGAGGTCAGTTTGTCGATTCTCAATACAGCAAAGCCTACCTGCGACACCTGTTTGTAGCCGGTGAGATGCTCGGAAGCATGATTGCCAGTGTGCACAACCTGGGTTTCTACCTATGGCTTGTTGGCAAGGCCAGAGAACACATCTTAACCGGCGATTTTGCACAATGGAAAAATGAAATGACTCCCCGATTGATGCAACGACTGTAGGCCATGAAACTGATCGACTGGTACATTTTCAAGAAATTTCTCGGCACCTTTGTCTATGCCATTTCTCTGCTGATTATCATTGTAATTATCTTCGATATCAGTGAGAACATCGATTCTTTCCTGAAAAATGATGCTCCGGTGAAAGCAATCATTTTTGATTATTACGTCAATTTTATTCCCTACTTTATCAATCTGTTTGTTTACCTTTTCACCTTTATCTCAGTCATATTTTTCACCTCTAAAATGGCCGGTGATACCGAAATCATTGCCATACTCAGTTCAGGGATCAGTTTCAGAAGAATGCTCCGGCCCTATTTGGCTGCCTCATTGTTGCTGGCAGTTTTTTCGGCTTACCTTGGCAATTTTCTCATCCCGACTACCAACGAGATGCGTCGTGAATTCAAGGGTAAATACATGGAGGAACTGATCAAGGACAGAAACAGAAACATTCATCTTCAAATTGAAAAAGGCGTTTTTGTGTATGTTGAAAGCTACAACAGCACCCAGCATGTTGGCTACCGGTTTACACTCGAAAAATACGAAGAACAGTCGCTGAAATACAAAATTGTGGCAGACAGGATTGAACGCGATTCGAAGGACAGCCTGTGGACCTTGTATACCTTTGTTGAGCGGTTTATCGATGGTGAGCAGGAAAGCATCCGCAAGGGGGCACGCAAAGACACGTTGCTAAACCTCAAAACAACTGATTTATATGAAATTAAGGAAGATTTTGAGGTGATGAATTTTTGGGAACTCAAGGAGCATATTGCCAGTGAGCAGCTGAAAGGCAATGACAATGTGACC
>JANJXG010000078.1 GCA_024709145.1 Bacteroidales bacterium
ACATATTGATTGTTTGGCTGCTGAAATTGCAACTCAACACCCTTCTGATTTGCTGTCTCCCTCAACATTTCAACACATTCTTTCACAATCGGACCGAGTTGCAAGTATTCAGGAGAGAAATCCATTCTTCCGGTTCTTGCCCTCGACCATTCCAGAAGGTTGAGCAACAGATCGAATGCTTTTTTAGAGGATTCATTAATATAATACGCAATCTTCATAGTTTCGTCATAGTCTTTTTCTGCAATGAGTTCTTTTAATATCTCACTCAAGCCTAAGATGCTGTTAAATGGACTTTTCAGATCGTGCGCAATAATGGAGAAAAATTTGTCTTTGGTGGAATTGAGCTCCCTTAAATTTGCTTCACTTTGTTTTAGTGCCAATTCGGTTTGTTTAATTCGGGTGATGTCTTCCAATGTTACAAATACTTCAACCGGCTTACCCGAATAGTCATCAAAAATAGGTATAGCATTGACAATTAGCCAATTAAATGCGTTTGTTGTTGGATTAAAAAAACCAATGGTTTCACCGGTTATTTCGATACCGAATTTTAAAGCGCGCATGGATGGGTGCTTCTCCGGACTCAAGGTCGAATAGTTTTCATCGATCACCTTCCACCTTGGATCAAATGAATCTTTCCCGATAAATTGATCTCGCGTAAGTCCCATCATTTTTAATGCTGCCTCATTAACATCTGTGATGATACCATCGGCAGATTGGTAAAAAACACCCTGATGGAGTTTTTGCAGTAATTGACGTTGTTTCTCCTCACTCCGAAGCAACTGATTTTCCAATTGATTCATATCGGAAATATCTTTTATTGTTGCAGCAAATCCCATCAGTGTGTGCGATTCATCATAAACCGGAAAAGAACTGACAATTACAGGAAATCGTTCCTCGTTTTTTCGTTTGAAAACTAGTTTTGCGTTAACACCATTCCGATCTAGTGTTTCGGCAAGTGCCTTGTTGATATTACCATACTCTTCTTCAGGCCAGTAAGCATGTGGTGGACCACTTCCAAGCAGTTCACTTTCCAAAAAACCTGTCATCTTGCAAAAGGATTCATTAACCATTTGATGAAGTCCTTGCTTATCAATGAATGAAAATCCATCCTGCATCGAACTGATAACATGCTTATTAAAGGCGTTTAAAGTATTCAGCTCCTGTTGCAATTGTTGCTTTTGAGTAAGGTCACGAACCAACGCTAAAATAAAAACTTCACCAGCAATCTCAATCTTGGAGATACTTACTTCTACAGGGTATAAAACACCTGTTTTGTGCTTGTGGAAGGTTTCAAGTGATCTTTCCTGATTTGGTTCAATCGTATTCCATATATTCTCAGGATCAAGTCTTTCGGCAGCCAATGGATCAATATCAAAAACCGTTAGCTGAAGCAATTCTTCCAATGAATAGCCCGATTGTCTGATGGCAGCCGGATTTACATCCACAATCTGTCCTTTCAAATTATGCAAAAAAAGCATTTCCTTTACCTGTTCAACAATGGAACGGTATTTCGTTTCATCTACCGCCTTTCGAATCACTTCCATTTTCAAATCGGTGATGTCTCGGCCAATAATTAGCACACCGACTACCTGATTCACTTCATCAGCATAAATGGGGCTCAGTGCATATTCGAAATGGATTGCTGAAGCTTCTTTTGGCTGGTGCGACATTTCAGCAGTTACTGATTCATTGTTTTGGATTACCTGATCATAGAGGAGTTTCCATTTGCTTGCAGGGATTTCACCCCAATTGTATTGAAGCAAACTTTCACCTTCAATCAAATTCTTACCAAGAAAAAGTTTGACATTATGTTGAAAACGGTTGTTACTAAACAACAAATTGTAATTGGTATCTATCGCCCAGATTTGATCTTCAGCTGACGAACAAGCCTTAACATGTGAAAAACCGATCTCAGTCTGGCTGAATTCGTGTGCTGAATCTCCTGTTTTCATGACGTTATTAATTAGCAGGTGGTCAATGTCTGTCACAAAGATAAGTCCTTATCCTTCGAATACCTAATATTCAATCTTTTATTTTTTTTGTTTTTAATTTTTTATTTAGAAGATGAATTATATTCAAAATCAATCATTTAACATGTCTTTGACTTATATCATCCATTCGAAGCCCGTTCCTGTTTAGGATTTTGATGTAAAAATAAGAGGCTATCCCGGTTGGGATAGCCTCCTTTAACTCAAATTGTGGTGCAATCTACTGCAGAATAAGTTTTTGTCGCGCGGTAATATTTCCCGCTTTCAATTGAACAAAATAAACTCCTTTTTGGTAGCCTTCCATTGGCAATTCATAACGGAATGGACCAGCTTGTGCCTGCACCATGGTTGTGAAAACGATTTTACCACTAACATCTTGTAACTGAATTGATACCAAAGACTCGCCAAAGTCAGCACTCTTAATAGTCAACAAATCTGTTACCGGGTTGGGATAGAGTAATAAAGAAGCAACCTGACTCTCATTCAGACCGATGGTACTTTTAACCTCTACCTTCTTGGTTTCTGACCATTCACTCTGACCACAAAAACTACTGATTTGAACGCTGATTTGAGCCTCGCCACGAAAATCGGCATTCCAGCTTACGATCAGGTTTGTGCCATCTAATTGAATATTTCCAGCAGTTTCAGGTAAAATTCTTGCCTGGCAAGTTTCAACAGCACCCATTTCCTGAAGGATGAAGGTGGTTTCAAAACCTTCATTAAAATCAACTGTATCGGGCCCTGAAGGCATGGAAGGTTGAGATGGAACATTGAACACATTGATCCAAACATGTTGATCAACCGTAGCAACACAATTCAAATCAGTTATCTGAACGGCAACGAGCTCTGTTGTTTGCTGTGGTGTCATATTCATGTAGAAAGGAGTAGCTTCGATGGTCATCGATCCAACCGGATCGGCCATGTTTACGATCCATGGACCCTGGCCTGTCAGATTCAACTCAATGACGGCTTCCGAACCCGCACAAATGTTTTGATCGGCACCAAGACTAATAGATGGTAAACTATGAACATTTAACATCAAACTGTCAACAACGCCGGCACAACCGCCCTCGCTGTTCAGGGTAAGGTAAAGTGTTGCAAAGCCATTGGTTTCATCTGCTGTACCAGGGAGATAAGTTGTGATAAGGGTTGTGGCATCTCCAAACGTTCCATCACCCGAACTGGTCCACAACAATGATGTAAAATTCTGAGCAGTAGCTGCGTCCGTGGAAATCACATTACCACCGGCACAAACACTCAGATCAGTACCAGCCTCTGCAACAGGTGTTGCGTAGATTGACAAAGTCTGAGATGAAACGGCAGTCTGGCAGCCGGCCATAGCCACGGCATTAAGGGTGAGTGTAACTTCACCTGCTAATAAGTCACCTGTACCGGGGGCATAAACCGGATGGAGGGCGTTTGCATCGTCAAAAGTACCATCTCCTGAGGTGGACCACGAAATATTTGTATAGTTTGTTGCCGTCGCATCTGTAATTAGATAAGTTTCCGAAGGACAAATAGTGTGGCCTTCCCCGGCAAATGCTTCAGCAGCAGGATTAAAGCTCAAAGTACAAATATCTGAAATAGTCGTCGTTCCTGTTGCTGTGATCGTAAGCTGAACGTTACCAGCAAGGTAGTCAGCATCGCTGGGCGTATATACTGGATTGGCAATATTGGGATTGCTGAAAGTACCGCTGCCACTGGTCGTCCAGGCCAGGCTCGTGTAATTGCTTGCTGAAGCATTCAGTTGCGCCGTGTTTCCAACACACACTGACATATCATTACCCGCCCAGGCGGACGTGGTTGCAGCAGCCGGGAAAACAATATCGTCAACCCAGGCGCAATCAGTACCTGAACTCACTGAATTGTCCTTCATATATTCCCATTTGAAGGTTTTGATGCCGGTGGCAACCGGAAAACTTACTTTTGTCCATTCGCTTGTTCCCGACCATTCGCCCATTTTTACCGTTCCAATCCAGAATCTCAGAAAATCGTAATTGCTTTCTGACGAAACCTTGAAGTAGAATGAAATACTGTCTGCCGTTCCAACTTCATATTGAACACTCATTACCGAGCTTTGGCTATGCGAAATGGTTCCGCTTTTTGCGGAATAAACACCGGCATATGGGTTTACATTGGTGATCTGCCATGGCTGATTACCACTTTGAACCCAAGGATAGGCAGAAAAATCACCCGTTTCAAAGTCTTCGGTCACCAATCCAATTTTAGCAGAAAAATCTTTTGAAGCAGTGTAGGCTCCATCTTCGAGAGCCAGATTAAACGAAGCCAGTGAACCAACCGGCGCGCCGCCACTTACTTCAACTGTATAGATAGCTGTAACTTCCTGGCCTGCATCAATCTGATTAAAATTCACAACAGTGTTGGCAATACTAATAAAAGGACTCGAAGGTGTCAGCGTAGCATTCGCATCGAAAGAAGCACTGTGACCAGAATTGCTGGCAGAAAAACTGATCTCAACTGTTTCACCGGGATCGAGTCGACCATTCCCATTGCCAGCCGGATCGGAAATGCTGAAACTACCAATGGTAAAAGCAGGTGCATAGGCTTTTACCGAACATTGACTCGTCCATGTTTCCGAACCACTGGTTATTGTAAGTAGAATCGCCAGACTCTGATTATCCGGAACATCATCAGCAACAGTAAATTGAAGCGCAGATGGTGCGGTAATGGTTGCTCCAGCCTCAACATTGCCAAGGCTAAAGCTGTTGTTGATGAAAGTCACAAAGGGAGAGTCTGAAGCTGCAGTAACGTTTACTTCAGGAGCCATTTCACTCCCAACATTCTTCATGGTCATATCCAACGCAACAGTCTCGCCATAGTCAATCACACCATTTCCATTTCCGGTTGGGTCGTTCACTGCCATTGCATTGTATATCATATAAGGTCCTGAAGGTGGTATACATTCAATAACTTGTTCGTAACGATAATAATTCTGGAGTGTCACTGTAATTCGAATCGCGTTACCAGGTAACTGGCTGATGATGGGAACCTGTGTTGTACCTTCTCCGGCAATGGCAACGCCGATAATTTCATCATTAACTGTTAAGGCAATCATTGCTCCCTGATTGGCTGTAACATCAAAAACCTCCATGCCACTTAACAGAACAGGCATATGATTCACAGTAAGATCCTGAGGAACTTCGGAGTAAACAGTCATAAAAGCGTCCCCGTGATGGTGGAAAAGGTTATATGTAATATCCTTATGTTCAGGGTTATACGGCCAACTGGATTGCTGAAGGAAATATTTACCTGCCGGATTGGCAAATGCTGGTAAGATACCTCTGGGAGCAGGGTTTGACCCATAGGCTGGCATAAATTGAGGCCACATATTGTCGTAAGCTCCCCAAACGTATACATCGTTTACAAAAGAATAGGAAACTTCTGTTGCCGCTATTAATCCAAGAGCTCCATAGTTGTGGCGGTGAAATTTTTCAGCGAAGCACTCGCCTGAATAATTGAACTTACCAGTCAAACAGTTGATTGACATCACAAAAGTTAAATCCGCGTTGGTGAGCCCTCCTAGATTGGTGTTACCATAATCGGGTTCACCCCAACCTTGTTCGAAACCATGATCGCGGTGTTGAAGAATGAAGGCACCGCTGTTAATACTGTTGTTGACTCTGGTTGCATTGCCACCCCAGTCGGTTAAATGTGCTGAATTGGCAGGAATATAATTCAGTCCATTGGGGCCAAAGTAGTTAACAACGGTAGCTGTATTGGCGTTTGAAGACCAGGCACCACCGGGTGTTCCTGAATAAATGGCATTTTCACGTACAGGGTTTTTACCCAAACCGAATTCCCAGAATCCGTTGACTGTTTCGGAACAAATCTGAAACCAACGTTCTGTTTGCCATCCCATGGCTGTTATCGGGTGATCATAAAATGCTGTTGAGGTAGGTGGGGTGCGTTCATAATTTAGAAATTTCTTGATCATATGCTCCAATTCGGCAGCATTGCGGGCAGTGATGCGTGCAAAAGCAATGTCAGGAAGTTTATCTCCGGTAACGTCAGAGAATGGATTATCCGATATATATGGATTGTAGCCGCCCGGATGATCATTTAATGTATGTGAAATGATGCCATCTGCTGCATTCGTGCTAAAATCACCCAACAACAAAATTGCTGCCGGAGCAAGTGTCCAGTTATTGTATGCGTTATTGACATAGGTTTCGATCGCAGCAACGGTATTGCCTCCAACATCGGCCAAACTGACAACTTTCGTTGTGATGCCCTGGTGTTGCCTGAAAACTCTGATGGTATCTGCCCATTGAGCAAATGCAGGTCCCGTTGGAATAATGATAAGGTATTCACAACCTTCTTCACGACTCTCAGCCAGTCTCTTTGCACGGGCTCCATAATCAATGGCCGGAATTACCTCGCTGTTGAGGATGTTGTCTTGGATGATATTATCCCACCAGGGATTCCTTAGCCTGTCATCACCAAAAGTACCTGTGCCTCCTTCAAAAACGATTTCAGCCTCAATATCATAATAAACGATCAGATCTTTTGTAACCGGGTTATATTGAAAAGGAGTAATGGAAAGCATCACGGCGTCCACACCACGTATCTCGGTTTGTTTTGAAATTTGAAATGGTTGTGCTGGAAAGAATCCGTCTTTGCTGTAAATCACATCATCTTTTTCATAAGTTGCCGGACTATCGTCGTTACTTAATGGTATGGCAGCTGCCGGTAAGAGATCAACATTGCGGATAATTTCCTTTTTTAAGGACAGAATATTCAAAGTTGCCTTAGCTCCATTCGGAATTGCAACAAAACGACTGTTAGCCGGTAAATTAGGTGCACCGGCATCAGCTGGGAGGTAGATCCCGTTAAGTTCCAAAACCTGACCAGAATATCCATTGTCGGTAAAAGCATCCAACGCAAGGCCGGGAAGTGAATGGTTAAAGCGCAGAGTGCCTGCGTCAGCCCTTAAAAGCTGGAAGCCTTCTTTAGCAAACTTTGGGTTGAACTGATAAGTGGTTCGCTGAGCCAGCAAATCCTGGCTCGAAATGAAACTCAATAAAGTCATGAGAATCAGATAGTGGTAGATTCTTTTCATCAATAACCGGTTTTTGATCAAAAATTATAATAATTAACGCCAGCAAATGTAATCATCTCAAATGATGTATCATAGGTAGCTAAGCTTTGAATTGTTGCTTTGAGCTGATTTGTAATCATTCTAAATTATATATTATTGAAATTCAAATAATTAAGCGCAATATTGATCATTTTGAGTTATTGATTTTTTCATTTCAATGTTTTATTCGTTGGGTTTTCAATGGACATTTTTAGGACAGGTAAAAATTGTGATGTTTTCGATCCGTTAATTATTAAGATAGCCTAATCGTTTCCATATTCGAAATAAGGTTTTATTTTTGTTTTTTATATAACGATCAATAATTGACCTTTTTACTTTATGAAATATCCTAACATCTTGTACCTAAGCCTGCTTCTGATTTTGTTCTCTTGTGAGACCGGTCTAAAGCCTGCGAAGCAGACTAATATTGAAGAACCAGCAATACCACCTGTGAGCTTCGAGGTATCAGGTGTTGAGTCTGAAATTAAACAACATCTCGACGCTGGTTACATTCAGGATTTGGATCATAAGCTCTTTAACCCCACGTTGTTAAGGCAGTTTTATTCCGATCGAAACCATCGCCCTGCCTGGACTGAGTTTGAAAATATCGAGAATGCCCTTGCCTGCATTTCAGATGTATATTATGACGGACTGGACCCACAG
>JANJXG010000115.1 GCA_024709145.1 Bacteroidales bacterium
GTTACCATCGGTACAGATGAAGGTACCATTGCTGCCATCGAGGCCATTGGCGCAACGCATGTGCAAACAGAGCACGGCGATGTTGTTTGTGATGAAGAAAAAATGGTCTTTACAACACCATGTTATATGCTGGATGCCAACATCAGTGATATCTGGGCTGGTGCACAAAATATTGTTGAGGCAATTTTGCAAAGCTTCGACACCACCGAAGGATAGCTGGATAACCTTGCATGGCTTAGTTTATTGGTTTGTATTGCGTTTTTTGCAAACAACAGGAATGAATTAATGCATTGAATTGATTTTTTCTTGGCTGATAGTCAGGAAATGACTACTTTTGCACCCAGTTTTTCATAAAAACACAAGTTATTATGGCTGAGCCTCTTGTAAGTATTTTTTCCGGCAGGGCGTCCGAGTATTTGGCCCATAAGATTGCCAAAAGTTACGGAACTCCGCTGGGAAAAACCACTTTTATCGATTTTTCTGACGGAGAATTTCAGCCTTCTTTCGAGGAGAACATCCGGGGACGCGATGTTTTTATTGTGCAATCTACTTTTGCTCCTACCGAAAATCTCTTCGAGCTGCTCCTGATGACCGATGCAGCGCGTCGTGCTTCCGCGAGGAAAATCACGGCCGTGATACCTTATTTTGGTTTTGCCCGTCAGGATCGGAAAGACAAATCGAGGGTGGCCATCGCTGCCAAGCTGATTGCCAACCTGCTCATTACGGCTGGCATCACACGCATCATTACCATTGATCTGCACGCTGATCAAATTCAGGGTTTTTTCGATGTGCCGGTTGACCACCTCTACGCAAGCAACATTTTTGTGCCTTATATCCAAAGCCTTAACCTGCCTAACCTCACGATGGCTTCGCCGGATACAGGCGGAACCCGTAGGGCTGCCAGTTATGCCAAAATGCTCAACACAGGCTTTGTCATTTGTTACAAGCAACGCGCCAAACCCAATGTGGTTGAAGAAATGTCGCTGATAGGCGATGTTACCGGGCGTCATGTGATTTTAATGGATGACATCATCGACACAGCCGGATCGATCACCAAGGCCGGTGAACTGATTATGCAACATGGTGCTGAAAGCGTCAGGGCTTTCTGCACACATCCGGTTTTTTCGGGTAAAGCTTACGAACGCCTTGCTGCTTCTCCATTTACCGAAGTGATTGTCACCGACACCATCCCCCTGAGGCAGGAATGCAAAAAAGTTAAAGTATTGTCAACAGCTGATCTGTTTGCCGAAGTTATCCGGCGAGTGGAAAACTACGAGTCGATCAGTTCGCTGTTTCAATTTCCAAGTTCCAAATAATTAATTATTTTTAATCATGAAAACAGTATCATTGAGCGGTTCTCTCAGAGAGAACGTAGGGAAAAAAGATGCTAAAACACTGCGCTATGCAGGCAAAGTGCCCTGTGTATTGTATGGTGGAGCACAACAGGTTCATTTTCAAATGAATCTTGATGATTTCAAAGGCATCATTTTTACCCCTGAAACTTTCCTTATCGAAATCACTATCTCCGGTAAGGTGTACAAAACATTGTTGAAAGATGTTCAGTATCATCCTGTTGGTGATCAGGTGGTTCATGCCGACTTTTACGAGGTAAAAGAGGATAAAGCCGTTGTTGTGTCATTACCCGTGAAGCTCAAAGGCACTTCACCCGGTGTGATCCGTGGCGGTAAAATGAAACTCAAAATGTCGCGTCTCGACGTGAAGGCTTTGGTAGCCAATATGCCCGAGTTTATCGAGATCAGCATTGCCAAGCTGAATGTTGGCCAAAGTGTTAAGGTTAAAAACCTTGAGTTTGAAAACCTCACTTTCCTCAACAACAGCAATTCGGTTATTGTTGAAGTAACATCAGCCCGTGGTGTTGTGCTTTCTGCCGAAGAAGAATAGGATAATAATTATGCAATATAAAAGGCATAAAACAACGTTTTTATGCCTTTTTTCTTTCCATCAAAGTAGAAGCTTTGTTGATTTTTATTATTTTTAAATTATGAAATACCTCATCGCCTGTTTAGGTAATATTGGAGCCGAATATGCCAACACCCGCCACAACATTGGCTTTCAGGTGGGCGATGCTTTAGTGGCTGATCTTTCCGGAAAATTTGAAACCGGCAGACTGGCACAAACGGCTGTGGTGAAATACAAAAGCCGCATCTTAGTGGTGATCAAACCCACCACCTATATGAACCTCAGCGGAAAAGCCGTGCAATACTGGCTGCGGCAGGAAAACATTCCGCAAGAAAACCTGCTCGTGGCGGTGGACGATCTGGCGCTGCCCCTTGCCACCCTGCGCATGAAAACCAAAGGCAGCGATGCCGGCCACAACGGCCTCGAAAATATTATCCAAACCCTTGGAAACAACCAGTTTGCCAGATTACGCTTCGGCATAGGCAACGACTTCCCACGTGGAAAACAGGTTGATTTTGTTTTGGGCGAATGGAGCAAACAAGAACTTCTGGCCCTCGAACCAAAAATCCCTGCAGCCGTTGAAATGGTCAAAAGCTTTGTGTCCATCGGTGCTGAACGCACGATGAATTTCTACAATAACAAATAGCTTTTTTTGAGAGGTGACGGGTGACTCTTTGAGGGGTGACAGGTGACTCTTTGAGGGGTGACGGGTGACTCTTTTGGGTGACAGACGATTGTCGATGATTCGGGGTCAAAGAAAATGGCATATCGGGAAAGAATTTTTAAAAAACTGCATTCTTCTAAACTTCCCATTTTGGGAGATTTGCACTAAATGGAAGGTTGAAAAACGAACCAGAAATAATTTTTTATTTTTTCTGAAATTGAATTATTTAAGCCATAAAGTGTTTTCAGCTGATGAGCACTGCAGAGCCTGAAAACACGCAAAAAAACTAAGTGTTTCTACTAATAATCAATAACATAGCTCAAAAAAATATTTTGCCGCTATGTTGTAAAAGACTTGACAAGCATTTTTTTTTGATTATTTTTGCTCCAAACAAAAAAAACGAAAAACATGCAAAACAACCTGTTCCTCCTGCAAACCTGCACAGAGTTCTATTGTTTAAAAGTTTATCCTCGCAAAAGGCAAGCATGCATTCACGCTGGATTCATTCCTTTGATGTGGCAGTATAACTTCTCTTTATCGCCAACCGATGAGTTATTGGACACCAAAAAAACACCTGACTTGTTTTCAGCCTAACAACATCAGCCATGGATTATCTTGATAAAACACAAAAACTTGAACAAATGCTTAGGCTGATCAAAGAACAGAACACCGGAACAGCAGCACAATTGGCTGAAAAACTCTGCGTTTCACGACCTACGATTGAAAACTACCTGCATCTTCTCCGAACAGCAGGCCACAACATCAGTTATTGCACAAAAAGGAAAACCTATTATATTTTTGATCGCAAACCGTAAATTTATGTACCTCCATAAGTTTCGTATGGAGGTTGGCGTTTATATTTGCATCAAATTGTAATTGAAAACAGCAAACATGACTCACCACATTCAACATACCCGAAGGCCGGCCACCTTTCATAAAAAAGCCTCTGTATGGGGGCTGAATACTCGACCTGTTAACGTAACTAAGTATTAACCAAAACCACAAAGAGGCGCTGCAAAGATACAACAACGCTTATTGAAACCAACCCGCAAAAGCGTTTTATTGGATGTTTTCGCACATCACAGGGGTGGCGGCACACGCCTTTACAGGTTTTAGCGTGTGTGGCCGTGGCCTTAAGCCGCGAATGAACCTGCGCGATCGTGTTTATATACCTGCGTTATGGTGACAAGGCCGGAATGTACGCCGAAACAGCGGCCAAAGCACAAGATACTGAAAGTAGGCGAAAAATTAATATAAAGTTATGAAAAGTTCATTTTTAACAATTACCTTATTGGTAATATTAGCTGCCATACCTTTTATTTCAACTGCTGATAACGGTACAGAAGAGGAGTTGTGTGGAACAGAAATTATGTTCTGTGATAATGATCACTCATATACTGTTTTCGTGTGTGATGAATATGACCGTATGATGTGGGATCAGCTTTTGTGTGGAATGTCTGAGGAATAATCGTAAAATGCCTTTTTCGCGAGATTTGCTTCAAATTGAAACAAATCTCGCTATTCTTTAAATAATAGCCATAAAATGACTTCCATGAAAACAATTTTCATTTTGTGTATTAACATCAGTTTTCTCTTGACAGGTTCAATACCTGTTGCAGCGCAGTTCTATGTTCCACCATCAATAAAACTCTCTGATGTTAACTCTGTCGTAACTTATAGTTTAACCTGGAATGAAGATAGTCTAAATCCGTATTTTAAAAATCAAGAAGATATGATTTTGCTCATTGGAGATGAAATGAGT
>JANJXG010000090.1 GCA_024709145.1 Bacteroidales bacterium
AAAAACAAAAAAACGTAAGCTAAACTATAATTGTAAAAACCAAGAAAGAAAAAAGAGGTGTATGTAGTGGGTAAAATGAGAAAATAACCCCAACCAGGTTGAGTAGTTAATGAAAAAACCAAATAACGAAATCCAAACGGAATCATGATTACGTAAAACAAAAGCAGAAGCTTTTCCGATATCCATGCCGGCAGGAATAGCCGTTCGAATGCCAGGATGTAATGACTCAAGACATTTGCAGTATAAAACGGTGAATATTCAAAGAATTTATCAAAAAGTGGATTCCCCATCCAAAGTTCCTTTATGATATTCGCTATCTGAATGTGCTTTGGTCCGTCAAGAGATCCAATGTAGTAGGTATATAGTAAAGGTGTGGTATTTGCTAAGATTAGAATTAAAAACAAGTATTTTTCAAATCTTTTCGTATGGGAATCGTTTAGTAATTCTTTCATTTTATGCTATTTGGGCAAGCTCACTATAAGTTTGCAGACGAATTATACTAGGTTAAAAAAAACATACAAGTTTAGGGAAATTTTAAAAATCATTAGCCGATGTGTTGTTTTATTTCATGAAGTTTAATCAACACCTGACAATAAAAACATTGCTGACTTCGTTAACAATCCCTAAATTTGCACCCTTTAAGCGATTCCATGAAAGAAGTCCTGTTAAGCGTCATTATCCCTGCCTACAACGAAGAGCGTGCCATTGCACAGGTATTGAAAAAAGTTTTCAATAGTTTGGAAAACAATCAGATAACTGCTGAAGTCATTGTTGTTGACGATGCCTCCAAAGACAGCACCACCCTTGAGGTGGAGCGTTTTATGCTGAGCGACCGGCGCTTCCCCATCCATCTGATCACCTCGAGCCCCAACCGCGGCAAAGGCTTCGTCATCAGGCAAGGTATCATGGCAGCCGCCGGTCAGTATGTGTTGGTGCAGGATGCCGACCACGAGTATGACCCGCGCGAATATCCACGCCTTCTCAGCCCTGTAATCGACGGCATGGCCGATGTGGTGTATGGCTCACGGTTCATGGGCGGCAAGCCGCATCGCATCTTGTTTTTCTGGCATTCAATTGGAAATAAATTCCTTACGATGATTTCCAACGTCTTTACCAACCTCAACCTCACAGACATGGAGTCGGGTTATAAGCTTTTTAAAAGAGAAATCATCCAATCCATTCACCTTAAGGAAAACCGCTTTGGTTTCGAACCTGAAGTGACTGCAAAAATCGCCCGTGTTAAAGATGTTCGCATCTATGAAGTTGGCATCTCTTATTACGGACGCACCTATGCTGAAGGCAAGAAGATCAATTGGAAGGATGGGTTCAGAGCCATCTGGTGTATTTTGAAATACAATCTTTTTGACAAAAAGACATTCAAATAGAAAAAGCCCCAAAAGGGGGATATTTTTGTTATAAACCGCGGTCCTCAGCCACCAGGGAACACACATCTGACTGGAGCTTGCTGAAAAACTACACGAGCCAATTAAAGTAAAATATCATTTACCTGTCACTCGCTGAGAAGTTTATGTATTTCGTGTCAACCGGAGCTATTAAGTTTAACCGCAGAGACCGCTGAATAGGCGCAAAGACCGCAAAGGGTTAACTCATGATTAAAATTGTAACTCCTTCATCGTTGTCCGCCCATCACCAGTAATAAAACTTTAAACCCGTCAGAGGAAATAATTATTATAAAAAGCACCATTTCCCCCCACCCTGAAATTACAAGGACTTTGGTTAATAAAACATCCTGTCAGCCGGCTGTCAGGTTCATCGGTTCAATGGTTTAAGCAGTTCAATTTGCAACTCATCCAAATAAAGGGTATGTGAGCCGCGATACCAGACCGTAGCACGAAAAATATCGTCGGGTCGTCTCACTTCAGGAGTGAGGTAATACAACTCGATTTCGTTCCAGTCATTGATTTGCAACGCTTCTGGTACAGGGTCTTTATAAGAATAATAATAAGGGTAGCCGTTATGCATAAAGGTTGCAGTGAGCGAAAAGGGCTCAATACCCGGTGGTTCGCTCACAAATATTCTGGCCCTAACACGCAGGATACCATATTCACCCAGATTCATCCTGTGATAGGGGATATCGACAAAAGGCGAGAATGGATTCGCGGCAGTCAGGGCCACCACATCGCCATGGGCACCTTTAAGCACATGAGCCGGTGCCTCTGATTCATCACTGTCAAAATCAAGAAAGACAAGCTTCTCTACCCGGTGGTTTCGTTGTTTCAGGATCTTCTCTGCCGGCAGACTGCGATCAATCAGCAACAGACTATCTGCCCCGGGAGGAATTCTGTTTTTCAGAAAAACAGCTTCATAATAGGGTTTTGTCATGCGTGAGCTGTGGATGATACCTTTGAGAAACTGTCTGCTCTGAAACAAGTTCAAGACTACGAGCAACAGCAGGATGGCTGCAATGGCAAAACACCCAAAATTGCGAAAGCGCCGGACACTCTGTAAAAAACTGCCCATCGGCAATGCCAGAAACACATATGCAGGAATCAGCGCACGTTGGCTGTAGCAATCGGCATACCACCAACACGACCAGCTGGCGATGACATAGAACGACAACAGAAAAAACAGCCAGATGCTCCAGAAATAGTCCCGCAACTGCTTGTATAAATGAACAAAACCTATGAGGGCAAATATCATTACCGGCGTATAAACAAGCCATCCCTTTCGAAAACTAAACAAAACCTGCCAGATATAAGGGTGAAAAAACTCCATTCCTTCGCCGGCGTTGGCGCCGTAGCTGTTGTAGAGAAACCTGCCGGTCATGAGCTTGAAATAAACCAATTGTGCTCCACCCGCAAGCATCACGGGCAAAATCGCAAACAACAGCTGAAAACGATTCTGCCACAAGAGCTTTGATTTTCGCAAAAAACCAGTTTTGTCCGAAATGCCCCAAAGAAATGGAACCGCTGCCACTAAAATCTCCGTTGGCCGGCTTAGCGCGGCAAGACCTGCCAAAATCCCAATCATCAGGGCTCGACGGTTTGAAGGGTGTTCATGCCAGCGAATTGTGAACCAAAGCAGCATGGCAAACAAGGTAAACAGATAATTGTGCGACATCAGCCCTTGTCCGTGAAAGACAGTCAAAACCAGGTAATTGGTTCCAAAAACAATGATTAACAACAGCAGTGAAGTGATGGCAGGATTGAAGAAAAAGCGCATCGATTTGTGAAAGAAAACAAGTCCTAGCGCAGTATAAACAAAGCTGCCGTAGAGCAGGCTTAGCTGATAAGGTGCCGAAAAACCATCGGGCGTGCCCAGGCCGGCCAATGCGGCAAGGTGACCCATCACAAACCACGGAAAATAGAGCACTGCCATTCCCATTGGATATTTCATCACCCAATGACCGCCTTCCTGTGGTATGGCCTGGTAAAACCAGGTGGTGTTCTGGTATTGATCCATCAGAGACTGCAGCACTGAAAAATCACGCAATCCGGGGTCATGATAAATAAAGGTGAACGGCAGGTAAAGATAATAGCCAAAGATATCCCATGAAATGATTTTATGCGGGATATGGGATGCCACGATGCCGCCAAGCACCAACAGGATCAAAACCAGCGTTAGCCTGGAGGGGTCTTTTTTGAAAAAGTCTTTCATGGTGTCGAAGGTTCAGTGCGTTGAAAAACTGCTACCGACTGGCTTTGGGTGGTTTCGATCAGATGGTAATACTGCCCGAGTGCCCGGCGCAATTCGGTTTGCGTTTCCTCTTTTAAGAAAGAGCGATAATCGATAATTACCACATGTGAGGCAACGTCAAGATGTCCGTTGGAGAGTGCATAGCCTGTAAAACCTTTGTAAACTGCTGTATCAGCAAACAATTCCGGCCTCCCGTTTCGCCAGTCGAAGGCCATGAAAGGAGAGCAACTGTTGCCGCGCAAGTCAATCAGAGGCTTTTCCATTCCAACGTAGTGCTGGAAATAATGCATTAGCCAGTTCTTGCTGAAATTCATCGTCACAACTGTGCTCCCCACAGGAATGACGGCTTCTGCTGCGGCGATCTCCGTGATGGCCCGATCAAGCGGTTTGAGATACCTTAAGTGAATCATCCTCAGTTGAATGGTGATGGCAATCACACACACAGCCACTGCAAACTGAATCCATGAAGGGATCGTCTCCAGCGCCAGCCAGAAAACCCAAAACAAGGCCACAACAATCAGCATTCGCATTCCCACACTACCTGCAGCATCCGCTCCGTCGGGCATGACAAAATACAAAAGCAGGAAAAAAAACGTCAGGATGAGCCAAACATCTTGTTGTCTGAAAAAAGCAGCACTGACTGCCTGGTTTTTTGTAAAATAACCTTTGATTCTCAACCCGAAAACCAGTGTTGACAAGATAGCCAGAAAGGTAAACAAGAGCCGGGTGACAGGGATTTCTGCCTTTAGGTCGTAGCCTGTCATCATCCTGAATTGAACAAGGTCGGCCAGTTTATCCGCACCGGAGCTGCGCAGGCTTTCGCTTTGCTGAAAAGCTAAAATGCCGGCCACATAGAAGCCCGAAAGCAGCAAAGCGGGGGCAGAGGCAAGAAGTAACCTGCCGCTGTTTTTCCAAAAAAGACACCAATGAAAACGTCTTTCATCCTGTATATATGAACCGCTGACAATTTGCCAGAATAACACGAAAAGAAGGATGTAAAATACAAAAATATGAGTCAGGTAGGTGAAAATTAACATCATGGTGAGCACGAGCAGTGCGCGCTTTCCCATGTGAAAAAAATGCCTCCGCCAATAACCAAGGCCCAAAAACAACCAAACAAAAGCCAGGCTGAAGTTGTAATAACCCATCATCCACAGGGAGGTATGTGTAAATGGGAAAATGAGCAAAACCAAAGCTGAAGCCTTACTGCTGAAGGAGCGAACAAGGTAACGAAAAGAACCTGCAAACGACAAAAGGTAGGTGGCAACGAAGAGTTTACCGGCCAGCCAGGCAGGTAAGAAAAGATTGAATAAAGCAAGAAGGTAAATACCAGCCACATTACCTGTATAAATAGGCCGGAGGGCGAAATAAATTTTGAATTTCTCATCACCCAGCCACCAATGCCCAAGGATGTTGGAGGCAGAAAAATGCTTTGGAGCATCAAGGGAAGCGGTATAGGTGAGGATCAAAACAGGATATAAACTGGCCAAAGCAACCAACCAAAAAATAACGGACTCATAACGGATGAGAAATTGATTGATTCTTTGCATTGTTTGTGGCATCATGGAGTGTTTTGGTTCACAAACTCAGGGTGAGTCTTTTTTGGCCTGTTTCTGCTGATAAACCCAGGTGGCATCAATACGGAGCATTTCGTCCACGGTGATGTTGCGGCGCGCAGCTTTCTCGGTAATCATTTTCATATAATCCGGACTCTTTCTGATGCGTTCCATCGTTTGCTGTATCTCTGCCAGTGCTTGCTCATCCCAATCCCGGGCAGAAGCAATGGCGGCATACAGCTCTTTGATAAATCCGAAGCTGAAGCGCGACATATTGGCATCGGTCTGAAGCAGCAGGATGAAATCAGCTTCAAGCACACGCGTCAGCAAGTCAACATCCTGCCGCCGGGTATCGCCGCTGCCATCGCCGGCGATGATCTGTTTGTTGTAATACCAGAAGTCGTGTTTGCCAAAGGCCCTGCTGGCATAGCCGCTGCCATACCACTGCCAGTAATAGCTGTCGGCAACCACAATCACTGATGGCATGCTGTCGGGTTGAAGTTTTTCAAAAGTAAAGTCCGGATACGGCATTGGAATGTCGTTTGGCTTACTGAATAAATTCAGTCCTTCCCACAAGTCTCTGTCTGGCGAACGCAGCTTATCGGTCACCTCAATGTTTTTAGTCCCGAATTTTACAAAGGGTTTACCCCATTGCCGGCCCATCTCACTGAGAATGGTGTCGAACATCAGCCCAAGCCCATAATAACTCCAATGGATGCCGCATTGAGGGAAAAGAGCAAAACGGCTAGTATCTTTCACTGAAAGAAAGAGCCTGTTACCACTGATCACCGGAATGTTATCGGCCCTGAGCAAACTGTCGTACACCGACTCATTGGTAGGACCGGGTTTCCTGGCAGCGGCAAAATCATCGGGAATGTATTCCGGAAAAAATGTTGCTTTGCCGGGCGCCAAAGCAACGAGCAGGTGTTTTTGGTGCTTACGAAGCCAGTCGTTCACCACTTTCGTCTGCCTCACCTGCTCCGCTACGGTGTCGTAACCAACAAAATCGAGACCGAAATAGGCCTTAAAATAATTCATCTCAAACAGATAACCATCCTTGCCCTGCAGGACACCGGCGGCACTGACTGTATCAAAAAGCAGATACCTGAATTGGTTATGCAACCTCACCAAATCAGGCCTGTAGCCAATGTGATGTTCTGCATATTTATTCAGGCTGTCCTGAAAACCCGATTCCAGGTAGTTCTGAAACGACCATTTGGGTCTTTGAGGCAGCACAAAATAGCCCTTCAAAGCTTTTACCTTCGGAAACCCTGTGAACTGCTGAACGGCGGGCAACAGCATCATCAGGAGCAAGATGCTGAAAAGAATCGTCTTGATGCCGCTTGCCTTCATATTAAAACCTGAAATAGATGAAGGGATTGAAACCCGAAGAGGTGATGGCACCAAGGCTCAGCACAAAAAAGATTATCGATGCCAGGGTCATCACAACCAGTGTTCGAAGCTGCTGCTGTTTGCTGAAGAGTTTTGATTGCCAGGCTTCAAATCGCGGATCGTAGGCCAAAAAGGCAAAGAAAGCGCCAAAAACAAGGGTCATCCACACCTCACGGCTTACAAAAATGGTGTCGCCTCCCCTGAAGCTAAACATTCCTGTGGTGAAATCCCAAACCTGACTCATGTTTTCGGATCTGAACAACACCCAGCCTACCAGGGTAATGACAAAAGTGATAATGACACTGGGTAACTTGCCGATAGCTTTGTAAAAGCTGAGCAGAAAAATACGGTCGGCGATGAGGAAAAATCCGTGAAAGGCACCCCAGACCACGAAGTTCCACGCTGCGCCATGCCAAAAGCCTGAAATCAGAAACACCAGCCAGAGATTTAGATACATGCGTTTAACAGTAACTTTGTTACCTCCCAGCGGGATGTAAAGGTAATCGCGCATCCAACGCCCGAGTGTCATATGCCAGCGTCTCCAGAACTCCGAGATATTGCGGGAGATATAGGGGTTGTTGAAATTTTCAGGGAAATCAAAACCGATCATCCTTCCCAATCCGATGGCCATGTCGGAGTAACCTGCAAAATCATAATAAATCTGAAAAGCATAGGCCAGAATGCCAATCCATAAAGTTCCTGTTGAAACAAACTGTGCATCTGCCGCGAAAACGCTGTCGGCAAAGGCACCGAGCGGGTTGGCAAGGAGTACCTTTTTGGCAAGTCCAAGCGCGAACCTGAAAAAACCTGTAATTCGGTTGTCAAGGTTTTCGTTGCTGCGACGGTCAACCATTTGGTCGGCCACCTCGTTATACCTCACGATTGGACCGGCGATGAGCTGAGGAAACATCAGAATGTAAAGCGCCAGGTCGCTGACCTTTTTCAGGGGCGGGTGAATTCCTCTGTAAACATCCACTGCATAAGTCATCTTCTGAAAGCTGAAAAACGAAATCCCGATGGGTAAAACAACAGCAGTCCATTTCACCGGTGTCATCCCGAAGACAGCAAGCATGGCATCCAGGTTTTCAACAAAAAAATTGGCATATTTGAAGTAAAGCAACAAACCGATGTTCAGTGCGATACTTGCCCCTGTGAGCCATCTTTTAGCATTGCCCGATTTCCGGTGCAACTGCTTCACGAGGTAAAAATCGATGACGATGCTGCCGAGGACGATAAAAATGAAATCGGGAGCCCCCCAGGCATAAAAAAACACGCTGGCCAGCAGCGCAACATAATTCTTTAAAAACCTGGGGCTCAAGTAGTACATGATAAAAAATGCCGGCAGGAAATAAAGTAAAAACAGACTACTGCTGAAGACCATAATGCATTGTTTAAAAGCGCAACAAATTTAGTTTAATTCACGAGAAAAGCGGGTAACGGTCTTCTTTTGCCGACAATACCCAAAAAATTCACATACATAAGCGGTCAAGGGTTTGCCGAATCAGTTTCTCCATAAAAGGCTGGTAATTGCCCGAAAACTTTTCAGTCACCCTGTTGGCAATGATCAAACAAATGGTAAGTGCTTCGTGACCCAACATCCGGCTCATGCCATAGAGGGCCGAAGATTCCATTTCAAAATTGGTAATTCGGATACCTTCAAAACTAAATGACTCCATTTTGTGATTCATCTCAGCATCGGCAACCGGAAGCCGCAACACCCTCCCCTGGGGTCCGTAAAAACCCGGAGCAGTTGCCGTAAGTCCCTGTCGGCAGTCATATGCCAACAGCT
Organism: Bacteroidales bacterium; assembly: GCA_024709145.1. Lineage (GTDB taxonomy): Bacteria > Bacteroidota > Bacteroidia > Bacteroidales > F082 > JALNZU01. The sequence goes on from JANJXG010000090.1 coordinate 8,395, forward strand.
CCAAAAGCCTTGGTGATGCCTCAACCACATAAGGTGCCGGCAACTTACTATCCCACTGCATGTGGCGAACGAAAGCTTCTGTCATATCCTGTCGCATCACCTCCCCGCTTCGGGCATAAAAATGCAGTAAGCCGTCAATGCCAAGGGCGTATTTACCGGCAACAAAACTTTCGCCAACAGGAATATCCGGTTGCAACGCACCCGAGGTGCCAAGCCGGATCAGGTTAAGCGAATGGTGAACCGGTTTGATCTGCCGTGTTTTAAGATCTACATTGACAAGTGCATCCAACTCATTTATCACGATGTCGATATTATCAGTTCCCATGCCTGTTGAAATCACACTGAGCCTTTTGCCGCGGTAAAAGCCGGTGTGTGTCACAATTTCCCTGTTCGACACTTTGTGCTCAATGACATCGAAAAAAGACGACACCTTTCCCACCCTGTTGGGGTCACCAACCAAAATGACTGTATCGGCAAGCTGAGCCGGCAACAATTTGAGATGATAAACCGAACCATCCGGATTCAGCACCAACTGTGAGTCCGGAATACTTCTATTTTCCATGTTTTATGAGGTTAATCCTGGTAAAAATGTAAATTTGCAAAGGTAAAATTTTTGTCAGAACCACCTAGCCGGAAACAGCTTCATTCCGTTGCCAAAGCATAAAAATCATGCCTGCACCGGCGGGTAAAAAAGACCTCTCAATGACTCAAAGACAACAAGGCGCAGCCGAGATTATTTCAATCGGTGACGAGCTGCTTATCGGACAGGTTATCAACAGCAATGCTTCCTGGATGGGAGAGCAACTTTTTCTTCATGGTATTGCGCTTCAACGTATTACAACCATCGGCGATGATGCAGGCCATCTTCATGATGCCATCAGCGATGCGCTTCAGCGTGTGCAATTTGTTTTCCTCACCGGCGGACTTGGACCTACCTCCGACGACATCACCAAACCTGCGCTTTGCGATTTTTTCGGTGTGCCAATGGTTTTCAATCAGGAGGCTTACGAGCAGGTGGAGGCTCTTTTTGCCCGGCGCGGGATGGTTGTGACCGAACGCAACCGACAACAAGCCATGCTGCCCGCCAATTGTCTGCCCGTTCCAAATCACAACGGAACCGCTCCGGGTATGTGGTTCGAGTTGGATGGTGCCGTCATCGTGGCCATGCCGGGGGTGCCTTTCGAGATGAAACCTATGTTCAGTGAACAGGTTATCCCGCTTATCAAACAAAAGTTTAGCACGACGCATTATCTTTTTAAGACGGTAATGACGCATGGCGTTGGCGAATCGATGCTTGCCGACAGGATCAAAGAATGGGAAAACACGCTGCCAAAGCACTTTAAGCTGGCTTATCTTCCGCAGCCCGGTATCGTAAGGCTACGGTTGGGCGGGCAGCATGATGAGGAAGATGTGCTTCGCATAGAACTCAGCGAGCAGATTGAAAAACTCTGTAACCTGATTCCGGAATATATCTACGGATTCGACAATCAAACACTCGAAGAAGTGATTGGTCAGTTACTGAAAAAATCGGGTCGAACCCTTGCCACAGCCGAGAGTTGCACAGGCGGCTACATCGCCCACCTGATCACCAGTATTGCCGGGAGCTCTGCCTATTTTAAAGGTTCTGTGGTGGCTTATGCCAACGAAGTAAAGGTGAATCAATTGGGAGTCTCAGCCACTTCCATCGAGAAGCATGGCGCTGTTAGCGAAGCCGTTGCCATCGAAATGGCCCTTGGCCTGCGTGAAAGAATGCAGGTAAGCCTGGCATTGTCCACCACCGGAATTGCGGGCCCTGACGGTGGTACTCCTGATAAGCCTGTCGGTACTGTTTGGATAGCACTTGCAACATCAAAGGGATGTGAGGCAGTTCGTTTCCAGCTTGGTGAGCACCGCGACCGGAATATCCGCCGGGCAGCCCTTGCTGCCTTGGGAATGATCAGAAAAGCGTTGGTTACGGCATAAAAAAGGCTTCAGAAAAAGTCTGAAGCCTGAAAATTTTTGGATTAAAATGCTGCACTTGACGTGTCCAGATTTCTGTCGATCTTCTTGAAAAGACCTTGCAGCACTGTTCCCGGACCCACTTCAATGATGGTTTTGGCACCACTGGCAATCATGTTCTGCATGATATGAGTCCAACGCACCGGTGCCGTAAGCTGGGCTACCAAATTGGTTTTGATAATCTCAGGATCAGTAACTGATTGTCCTGTAACGTTTTGATAGATCGGACAAATACCTTTGCTGAACTTTGTGTTGTTGATGGCTTCAGCCAGTTCGAGGCGGGCAGGTTCCATCAGGGGTGAATGAAATGCCCCGCCAACTTTCAGGGGCAGCGCTCTTTTTGCGCCTGCAGCAAGCAGTTTCTCACAAGCGATGGCGATACCTTTTTCACTACCCGAAATCACAAGCTGCCCCGGACTGTTGTAATTGGCCGGCACTACCACTTCATCTTTGATGAGTGAACAGATGTTTTCAACTTCACGGTCGTCGAGGCCAAGAATGGCAGCCATCGTACTTGGGTTGAGCTCGCAGGCATGCTGCATGGCAAGGGCACGTTTGTATACGAGCTTCAGGCCATCATCGAAAGTGAGGGTTTTATTGGCAACGAGAGCCGAAAACTCTCCCAATGAATGCCCGGCAACCATATCAGGTTTAAAGTCATCGCCCAACACACTGGCCAGTATCACCGAATGGAGAAAGATGGCAGGCTGCGTAACTTTTGTTTGACGCAGGTCTTCATCTGTACCATCAAACATCAGATCGGTGATGTTAAACTTCAAAATGGTGTTGGCTTTTATAAATAACTCCTTCGCCCTGGAAGATTTTTCATAAAGGTCTTTTCCCATTCCGACAAATTGGGCACCCTGACCTGGAAAAACGTATGCTTTCATAAATTTTGCTTTTCGGTTTGTAATGATTTTGCCTTTAAAGCTGATTGAGTTGAATAGAAAAAGCAGGCAAAGATAAACATTCAATGATTTCGCTCCGCGCTGATTCGTTAGAAACAAATCAGCAAAAAATCAGAAACGATTATTAAGGATTTGATTTAAAAGTATTTAAGTTTTTATGAATAGTTATCAACAAGGAATTAGAGTCCGGTCCGACAAGATAACAACTTCCCTTTTCTGTATGGTTTGGATTCCGGCCAACCAGTTTAATAGGCTAATGTAAATTATTATGAATGAGACTGATAAATTCGGCCCTAGTCTCCATTCGCTGAAAGGCTCCCGTGAAATCGCTTGTTGTTGTCACGGCGCTTTGTTTCTGCACCCCGCGCATCGACATGCATAAATGTCTGGCTTCAATCACTACAGCCACACCAAGGGGGTTGAGTGCGCGCTGAATGGCGTCTTTGATTTGAGTCGTCAGGCGTTCCTGCACCTGAAGCCGGCGCGAATAAGCCTCAACCACACGGGCAATCTTGCTCAGTCCGGTGATGTACCCGTTTGGTATGTAACCCACATGAGCTTTGCCAATGAAAGGGATCATGTGATGTTCGCAAAGGGAGAAAATTTCAATGTCTTTTACTATCACCATCTCGCGGTAGTCTTCCTTAAATTTGGCTGAAAGAAGGATTTGTTCAGGATCATGATCATAGCCCTGAGTTAAAAACTGAATGGATTTGGCTACCCTTTTCGGGGTGTCGAACAGTCCTTCACGGCCGGCATCCTCACCGATCAGCTCAAGAATGGCCCTGTAATGCTTTTCAAGTTCAGCCAGTTTTTCCGGAGCATACTGTTCAATTTTTTCGTAACCCAACATCGGCTTTGGTTTCATTTCGCTCATAAGGCTTGGTTTTGATTATTCTTTTGTTTTTTCCGGGCTACTGAAGTGACTTCCAAAACAGTAAAAGCCAAATAGTAAACAAAGAAACTAATTAAAAAAGGGATGGTTTCCTCCCTGAAATAAATCAGGTAAACCACAATAACAGCCAAATACAACAGCAATTTGAGCATGCTGGCCAACATGAAATAATTGGCGTAGGCACTCATTCTTTTTTGCTGTGCCCTTTGGTTGAGCCAAAACAACAAAGTATTCACAGCTACAAAAAACACCAAAAGGTAGGGCCATGCCAGGGTCTGCTGCTGCGGTCCAAGTTTCGAAAAAAAATACCAGCTCACAAGAGCCAGCAAAGCAGCCAGACTTAATTGCCTGGAAATAAATGTTTTCAACGATTGCATAATCATGGTTTCTTCAAAAAATCCTTTACTGCGAAATAAATGGCCAACACGACACCAAGAAGCGAAAACAACAATTTAAACAAAGGAAAGTGCCATTCGGTCCAGCTATCGAGCTTGTAACCTGCAAAGACAAAAAGCAAGAGAATCGCCATCATCTGAAAAGCCAGCGATGAGTAACGGGCATAAGTATTGAGCGAGTTACCGAGTTGCTTTTGCTTTTCGGGTTTACTCTTTTCCATCATTTTTATGCGATGGGCCGGTCATTACGCAGGTGCCGGTGTAACGGGCTCCCAGTTCAATGGCAATGCGGGCTGTTTTCAAATCGCCTGTAAAAACTGCCGTGGCCTTAAGCGAGGTAAGATCAGCAGCTTCCAGGTTACCCTTAAGGACACCCGAAATATCAGCGTTCTGACAGATGATGTTGCCTTCGACAAGTCCTGAGCCCCCGATAACTATTCTCCCTTCGGAATGGATGGAGCCGATCAGTTCGCCATCAATTCTGAAATCGCCCTTCAACACGATGTCGCCCGTTATCCTTGTTCCTTGTCCGATAATGTTTCGGGCAGCAGCCTCCAGGCCGATATTGGAAAATTTTTTCATCTTTCGCTATCTTTAAATTTCTTTCTTTTCAATTTTCTGAACTAACTGCGGGAATTCGATGCATCAAAAATAATCAATGATAATTATTTGACATACATCTTTTTCCAAAAACGTGTGTATTCATCCTCATCTTTCAGTCTGTAAAAAGTGGGATAATTGGTGAGGGAGATGGGCGCTGAGCTATAATCAGCCGGATTAATTCCCCCAAAAACATAGTCAGAAGCCATCAAGGCTTCGCGGTAGCTGAGAGCCGCTGAAGCCGACTCAAAATTACCTACTGTCACAAGCATCCGCTGCTCATCAAGTACCAGGCTTTTGATCATCAGCTGGGCACTTTTGAAATCGCGGTTGTTGAAATCAGAAAGCCTCACTTTCAAAGGATCGGTTCTCACCTTTTCACTGGAGGTGACAATCATCACCATGTGAATGCTGTTTTCTGCATAAATATAAGGTGTTGTTTCCTCTTCTGCTTTGTTGAGCGTGTCACCTTCAATTTCGGGAATTTCGATTTTGAGGTCATATTCTTTGTTCATCGTGCGCAAAATGGCAGCTGCTGCAGGTGCAACAGGATGACTCGGATAAGTCTTTACAAGTTGCTCAAGTGCAACAGCCATCGAATCGATTGTTTCGAGCCTTCCCTTGGCAACACCTCTCAGAAAATCGAAACGCGGCAACAGTTCAACATCGTCCGGATAGAGTGTTTGTGCACGGTTAGCATTCATCAGCACCCTGAAAAATTCTTCGTTCTTGTAGGCCTCGAAGGTTTGCTCGTAAAAAGCCGACGATTCGCCCGAGAGTTCGGCTTTTTTGATGAAATAATCAGGGTCTTCGATCACCCTTGCGTAATCGGTATTGGGATATTCGCTCAGTATGAGCTGCCTGAATCTATCTGCTTCTGATTGATTTCCAATGGCCTCATGCATCTTATATTGCGCATACCAGGATTCAAGCCTGTATTCACTTTCCGGAAATCTTTCGTTCAACGATTCATAAGCCTCGATAGCACGCGGAAAATCATTCAGGCTTTCTTTGTAAGTGTATCCCAGTCCGCTGTAGGCATCTTCGATTTGTTTCAGTGCTGCTATCTTTGCTTCATCCGTAAGTGGAATGTCTTTCAGATAATAACCCCGGTCACGATCGGTGAAGTTGGCAGTGGAATCATCAGTGCCGCCGCCTGGAGCGGCTCCCTCGAGTGCAACACTTTCGATGCTTTCAAAGGAGATACTTTGTTTGTCGCTGATCCGCCAGTTGTCTTCGAGCTTACGCCGTCCCCATTTGCGCAGAAACTCGGTATAACCAAAACTAAGTGTATTCGGGTTGTAAAAGTACCAATCTGCCGATTGATTTAAATTAGCAGTCCGATCCACAAACTGATTCGACATCATCACATTGCGTTCCATTTCGCGTTCTTCGGCCTCTCTTTTGCGATCTTCTTCTTCCAGTGCTTTGATGATGCCGTCGATGACGCTGATACGCGAGGCAGAATCCATATTGGCGAGAGTTAACAGACTATCCTGAAGCTGAATTGTGGTTAGGTTTTCAACCAATTCAGAAAGTATGGAAGCCCGAAGCCTGATGCTGTCGTAGCCGGGGTAGTCGCGGGGCAAAGCGCCAACAGCGGTGTCGTAATAAGCCTGAGCAGGAACGTAAGCATTGCGCTCAAAATGCATGGCAGCCAGCCTTAATGCCGAGGTCGACTGCTGTGTTTTATTCTTGGTGCTTGTTGAAACAGATTTTGCCAGGTATTCCATTGCAAGTGCCTCGTTGTTCTCCCGTAAAGCGATCTCAGCCAGTGCAAAATAAATTTTATCAAAATAATCTTCATTCTTTTCATCGCGAAGCATCTTTTGCAGCAGTTTCACGATGGCCTTGCTATCGCCCTGTGAGGTTTCATAAACCCTCGCCATATTGATTCGGGCCTCAAAATCCATCTCAAAGGAGGGGTTTTTTCTAACAACTTCCCGGTAATACGAAATAGCGGTATTGTTTTCGCCTTTCAGCTGATAAATCTGACCCAAAATAAACAAACTGCGTGTTTTCAGAAATTTGTTTCGCGTTAATGGCAAACTTTCCTTGAGATAAAGCGCTGCTTTGTCGTAATTTTTTCTTACCAGGTAGAAATCTGCAATCAGGAAACCAAGGTTTTTAGATACTTCAGCAGGAACCATTCCACTGCGTAAGCGTGCTTCCAGCGCTTCAAAAAGCGGAGCTGCCTTCTCAAATTGCTCCATTTGCTGATAGGTGACAGCAAGCCACATCTGGGCAGTGCCGGCTATTTCGTTGCTGCTGAACTGGTTGGCAACAAACTCCAACGTACGTCTCGCACTGATATAATCCTGTTTGTAAAAATGTGCCTTTCCCATCAAAAGATAAGCATCGTCGATCCAGCGCACCTGCTCTTTGCCAGCAAAAACCATGGAATGTTTTTGTATGCCGATGGCACCTTTTTCAATGGCCCTTTCCATTGGCGCATTGAGCTTGGAAGCATCCGCTTTGGTGCCGTAATTAAAGAGCCTGAGCACCTTGCTGTAATCGTCGACAGCCGTTTTCCGCAGGTCATTTACTCCTGTCTTCAGGCTTTCGTTACCATTCCAGTAAACATTATAACGACTGGTAAGGTTGTGGTAAGTTCTCCTGGTCCAGGTATTCTTCTTGGTCGAACAGGAGGCTGCCATGCCAATAAGCAAAGCAAAGACTAGCCATTTGATGATGCTATGATTTCGAAATCCCACGCGCGTTTATTTTGTTCATAAACTCCAATTCACGGCAAATATTTTGTGATTAGGCAGCTTTGTGCCTCACCAATGCACAAAAGTAATGAAAGAAACGGAAAAACAGTGTTCATACTTGAAAGGTGATCGTGTAAAACAGAAGTTTTTTCGGAAATATTTCTACTTTCTCCAGGAATCAGTTTTATCACAAGATGTTTTACGTCAATTCTTTGTGAAAGAAAAAAACCAATGTATTGTTAAAAAACAATTTGTCATATCAGCATTTAACCCTCCTGATGATGACCCAACAATTAACAGTGTTTTTGTACATTTGCAGCCGGTGTGGCCTTAAGCCAGCCTGCAGCTCATGAAGCAAAAGAAAGAAAAATGGTATCATAAATGGCGTGATAAATACCGGCTCGTTATTTTTCACGATGAAACATTCGAAGAAAAAATCAGTTTCAGGCTAAGCCGTATGAATGTTTTTGTGCTCGTGACAAGCCTGAGTGTTTTTCTGATTTTTGTAACCAGCTACATCATTGCCTTCACCTCACTCAGGGAATACATTCCCGGCTATACTGATGTGAACCTCAACCGGAGGGTGTATCAACTGCAGCGAACGACCGACTCCATTGAAACAGCTTTCAGGCAGAAACAACTTTATTTCGACAACATCCGCCGTATCATCGAAGGGGAAGATTTCAGCGACGACAGCCTTCGTTCGGTGAATGAAAGTCAACGAAGAGCCGGATCCTATTACGACACTATCAAACTCAGACATTCGGAGGAAGAAAGCAGGCTGAGGGCCGAATTCGAAAACAGCGAAAAATACACTATTCAAACCGACCCAACCCTGATTCCCGAAGCCAGGCGCCGGGCAACAGCCGTTTCCAGTTTTTTCACTCCGGTGAAAGGTACCATCACCAATAAATTCAATCCTTTGCAACGGCACTATGGTGTTGACATCGTTGCTAAAAGCAACGAAGCAATCAAATCTGCTTTGGAAGGAACCGTGTTGTTTGCTGATTGGACGGTTGAAAAAGGCCATGTGATTGGTGTGCAGCATGCCGGAAGTTATGTGTCGGTTTATAAGCATAATTCAGTGCTGCTCAAACGGGAAGGTGATTTTGTGCGTGCCGGCGAACCCATAGCGATCATCGGTGAATCGGGCGAGCTTTCAACCGGCCCTCACCTCCACTTTGAATTGTGGTATAATGGGGCTCCTGTCAATCCCGAAGATTATGTTTCCTTTTAGCCAAAGCCCTCATTAGTGTCTGTCCATAATGTCAGGTGCTTGAGTATTAAAGTTCGAGGGCGAGGCATGTGCGGAATGAATGTCAGGAGTTTACTAATGTAAATAACTGACATGAATGACGAACATAACGAAGCCATCGGACTTTAAAGACAAGCACTCATTAACACTATTTGACAATTTCCAGCCAAAGCATCCCGGAATAATTTCGTAATCTTGCAGGCTGAATCAAGTTCAAATTTAAAACCCCCGGGTTCTTTATTTTTCAACACATTTATCCTGAACATATTAAACTTATTTATTTCGAATGGAAATCCTGATCAAAATATTGCAGCTTTTGTTAAGCCTGTCCATCCTGGTGATCGTACACGAATTTGGGCATTTTGCAGCTGCCAAACTTTTTAAAACACGTGTCGAAAAGTTTTACCTCTTTTTTAACCCCTGGTTTTCGATTTTCAAGTTTAATTACAAAGGAACTGAATACGGCATGGGCTGGCTTCCTCTGGGCGGCTATGTGAAAATCGCCGGAATGATTGATGAATCTCTCGACAAGGAAGCCATGAAACAACCGGCTCAGGAATGGGAATTTCGCTCCAAACCGGCCTGGCAGCGCCTGATCATCATGCTTGGTGGCGTGATCATGAATGTGGTGCTGGCTTTTGTGATTTACATCGGCATGCTGAGTATTTATGGCGAACAATACCTTCCTACAGCCGAGGCCAACAAATACGGCATCGCCACCGATTCACTGGCTAGAGAATTTGGCCTGCGCAACGGTGACCGGATATTGGCTGTGGATGGGCATTACATCGAAGATTTCAATAAAATTCCCCTTACCCTGATTCTGGAAGAAGCCAAAACAATCGATATCGAACGCGAGGGAAAGAAAACTACCCTCACCTTGCCAGCTGGTGCGATCGGTAAACTTGTCAAGCATAAATCACCTTTATTCATTTCGGTGCGGATACCATTTGTGGTGGAATCTTTCCCCGAGAACTCTGCCGCCCGAGATGCCGGCTTGCTCCCCGGCGACAGCCTTTTGGGTATCAATAATCAGGATATCAGGTATTTTCAAGATTTCAGAGAAGCTATTCAAGCATACAAAGGACAGGAAGTCAGCATTCAGGTTAAACGTGCTGCAGATACGCTCAGTTTTGGAATGACTGTGCCCGAAGCCGGATTTATTGGTGTGTATCCACGTCAGCAAATGGATGCTTTCTTTCACTTGAATCAAAAAGATTTTAGCATTGCAGAAGCCATACCGGCAGGCATGGTAAAAACCGTGGATGGCATAGGCGGGTATCTGAAACAGCTAAAACTGCTGTTTTCACCTGAGGTAAAAGCCTACGAAAATGTGGGTGGTTTCATCACCATCGGCAGTATCTTTCCGGCTCAGTTCCACTGGGAAAGCTTCTGGCGTCTAACAGCCTTCCTTTCCATCATGCTGGCTGTGCTCAACCTGCTCCCGATACCGGCGCTTGATGGCGGCCATGTCGCTTTTCTGATGTATGAAATTGTTGCCCGCCGCAAACCCAGCGATAAGTTCATGGAGGTAGCCCAAATTATCGGCATGGTTATCCTTTTTGCCCTCATGATTTTTGCCAATGGCAATGATATCGTGAAATTATTCAGGTAATTTCCAAAATAAATTTTTGTTTCTTCATTTGTTTAATTTCCAATAATTTACTCGTTATTGTACTAATAGTTGCGTGAATTAATCTGCGCCTAAACAGCAATTCAAAGTATTTCACATGTTTAATTTTTGTATTATTGTAAAAAATTAAGCTGTGAAAACCCGTTGGATTTTTGTCTTGCTGGCTTTGGCTTGCGGCACCCTGACAGCTCAGCAGGATGAGGCCGAACTAAAGAAAATTGACAGCCTTACGCGACTGGTTACCGACCAAAAGGGATTGGATCGCATACAATCGCTCATCTATCTTTCGGAAGCCTACCGGGAAACTTCGATCGACAAGAGCCTTGAAACCGGCGCCACCGCCGAAGCATATGCCCTGCAGGAAGGCTATGAAAACATGAAAGGAGTCATTCTGCTCTCGATGGGAAAAAGCGCCAACCTCTCCGGGGATTATCAGCTCGCTATTGACTACTATACAAAAGCTGCCAAAGCACTCGAAGAATCGAAAAACTACCCTGAGTTGGCAAAAGCAATTACCAATCTGGGAATGGTTTATAAAAATCTGGGTGACTTTGACCAGGCGATCGAAATTCTCAACCGGGCCGAATCCATCGCCGAAACCCATCAGCTAACCGAACAATTGGCAGGGACAGCAGCAAACAAGGCTAATATCAACTTGTCGCTCGGCGATTACGACCTGGCCATGGAAAGTTATCAGCAGGCTCTGCAACTTTACAAAACGCTGGATGACTCGTTGCGGGTTGGCCTGATGACAATGAACATCGGACTCGTTTACTGGAAATGGAATAAAAATGAACTTGCCTTGGAGATGCTGCACGAAGCTGAAAACATGTTTTCATTACTCAACAACCAGGCCGAACTCGGACGTCTTTATAACAACATCGGTAAGATTTATTACCAGGATGTAAAAGATACTACCAAAGCCCTCGATTATTACGAACGTTCGCTGGCAATCAGAGAATCACTCGGAAACCAACTGGGCATGTCGATAGTTTTGGCCAATATTGGCAGTGTATACGGCGACCGGGGCAAAATCAGCGAGGCCTTTGAGTATTTCAACCGGGCTCTGCGCATCAGCGAAACAATCGGCTACGTTGAAGGCATTGTGCTTACCAAGTATTATATGAGTTTAGGGTTACAAAAAACAGGGAAGTTCAAAGCATCCAACCTTTTGCTCGATACCTGTCTCATGATTTCGAAAGCGCACGGACTATCCTATTATTACAACCTGATCAACCGGGCCAGGGTGAATAACCATGCCGCCCTTGGCGATTATAAGTCATTTATTGCCGAATTTAAAATTTTCTCGGCTGGATATGATTCCCTGATAAATGAAGCGGAGGAGCTCAAATTCAAAGAACTTAATGCCAGAAAGAAGCTGGCCGGTGTGCAAAAAGAACTGACCGAAACATCGGACAGATTCAAGGCCCAGAACAATTCACTCAAGCTTTATCGCCTCTTATTCGGCTTCTTGCTATTGACAGTGATCTTCCTTTTGATCATTTTAATGGTAAAACACAGGAGAAAAGCTGGTTAAGAAGAATTGCTCTCTTTCTTTGAATGCAAAAAAAAGGCTTATCAAGCCTACCAGACAACCTCGTGATCCAGCACTTTCACGGAAGCCCCCCTGACCAAAGTCAATTTATGGCTTCTTTTTGAATATAGGGTTTTAGAAAGGCCATCACATTACCCGCCAGAAAATCAATGTTATACCCTCCTTCCATGAGAATAAGCGTTGGAATTGGCAGTTCATTAATCAGGTATTGTGCGAGTTTGCGATAAATTGCAGAAGTTAGCTTGAAATTGCCAAGCTGATCATGTTCAAAGGTGTCAACACCCAAAGAAATCACGAGGTAGCAGCATCCAAATGCATTCAGTATGTTCACTGCCTTTTGGAAGGTTTCAAAATAAGCCTCATCGTTTATGCCCGGCGGAAGCGCAAAATTGACATTCTTATCCGTGTTTTCTGATTCAAATCCGGTGAGGTAGGGATAGGAGTAATCCGGATCTCCATGAATCGAAACCAACAACATGTTTTTCAGTTTGTGTATAATATCCTGTGTACCGTTGCCATGATGGAAGTCAATATCCAGAATTCCGACTTTAAGGTCACCATCTGCTTCCGGCCTGCCCTGGTCTTGCAGGTATTTAGCGGCAAGGGCGGCATTGTTAACAAAGCAATAACCTCCGGCATAATCAAAACCGGCATGATGCCCGGGCGGGCGGCAAATCGAATAAACAACCGACTTCCCATTCAGGAGGCATTTTGCTCCTGTTAAGGCAGTGAAACCGGAATACTTCACAGCCTCCCAGGTGCCTTTCACGATCATGGTGCAGCTGTCAGTCATATAATAGCCTGCTTTACCTTCAGGACTTTTGGCAGGAGGTCGGTTTCGGAGGTGTCCGAGGGCAAAAAACTCAGGCATAATGCCTTCTGACCATAAACCGGCAGTAACCCACTCGTCAAAAGCAGTTTGTAAATAGATGAGGTAATCAGCACCATGAACTTTATGAAAATGAACCAGATCAAACTGTTCAGCTCTGGTAAGTTCCACCTCCGGATGATCCATCAGCGCCTCCAAAATGATTTCAGCCCGTTCGGGCGATTCCCCATAGGCTTCGAGGTGGTTCGAAATAAATTCTTTGGGCGGATTATGAAGTAAATGGTGCGGAGAATGGACAACTATCATCTTTTCGACAGATTTAGTTGATGATATTTGGGTCAAGAGCCTTGATGTAGGTCAGCAAATCTTTGGCTACATCACTAACCAGCTGTATCTTATCGTAATCAAGACTGACATTGTTCAGGTACTGCAAAATCAGCGCATCCCCTATGCTGGATTCAGGAAGTATTCCGGCGAAAAAGAATCCCATCTTCTCAAATTCTGCCGTTAACCAATAAGTCATCGGGTCTTGAAGTTTTAAAAACAGGTTAATGGAAGCAATATGCTGCAGGCAGAAGCTTCGTAGTGTTTTCCTTATTTGTTGCCTGACATCAGCTCCATAGGTTACAATAAAAATCTCAGCACAACTTTCCAATTCATTTACTCCTGAACTGATCGTTGAGACAGGACTATCAAAATCCATTGAATCCTTTTCGGGAATCATGAACTCATGTGTGGCGCCAAGATTCTGATAAAGCCTGGATACCATCTCCTGATGATGTTCAGGAACAAACAAACGGTATGAAATAACCGGCATCATGTATTTAAATCCCAGTGCAACACTGATGCGTTGGGTGCCTTCACCCGAAATTCCTTTAAATTTCCATGAACCCGGACTGGTTGCCAAAAGGATACCGCAATCGTTGATCTGGTACTTTATCATCGACTTTTGGGTAAAGATGTGGTTGGTAACCGCATAGGCATAAATGCCACGAAGCTCACGTTTTTTGGGTACATTGAAAAGATAATCGACCAATCTGTTTAAAGCACCCTGTCCACGGTATTCAACATTCACAAAAACGAAGGTCAGTTCTGCAATCTTATCTTCATGATATTGATACAGAAGGGCTGCGTGCCCCATAAAGACATTTTCCTTGGTTACAGCAACTGCAGAAATCATTTCAGATGTCTGGTTCATATTCACCAGACGCTCGGGATAATAAATATGATCATCGAAAAAGGTATATCCATGTGTTTTATAAGCACATCTCGACACTTCAATGGCTTCAAACTCCTCAAGACCTCTCACGTCATACTCGATTTTTTCGGTGATGATAACAGGTGTTTTATCACCATGGAAGATCTCGGGCTGATTCTTCTGATTGTCGGCACCCGGAAGGTATTTGATCATGACTGTCTCTTTCCCCTGCGGCCCCAGGTTATGAAACGAAAGTTCATCCATCATTTTCTGAATGAGATAGATTCCCAGACCACTGGTTGGTAAATCTTCGAGTGCTTTTGATAACTCAAACTTTTTGATGTGGTCTGGATCAAAAGGAATACCCTTCTCTTTCAAGGTAATCTTGATACCCCCTGAAATTTTTTCACAGATGATGTCAAAGGTCGGATTTTCCTCATCGCTGGCGTGAACCATAATGTTGGAAACTGCCTCTTCAATCGCGATATCAATCTGCTCAAGGGAATCACTTGCAAAACCAATCATTTTTGCAATTTCTCTCACAAAAGACTGAATAATAAATGAATAACTCAGCCTGTTTGGAAAGGTCATTTTTATAGACTCATTCAGTTGCATGTTTTGTGTTTTTTAAGGTTTGTTTATAACTGAAACTAGCAGAAAGCGGGTTAAAAAAACCCTAACAAATTTGATGTTTTTTTTTGATTTATTTGATATACAATTGCATTTAAAAAAATAAAAATCTAAAGATTAAATATTCTCTCGTTGGTCGCTAAAATATCCGATGATTAAAACCGGGAACAGCTTACTGCGCCTTCAAAAACATAGTGGTTAAATTGCGATTATTACCTTGAAAGTTCACCTGATTGCAGAAGGGAAACTGATCAGCTATCGCACATAACATCTTACTCGTTTTATCAGTCGAAACTAATTCCGTAATCATCAGGCATAGAAAGTCATCAATAAATCATGTGTTGATTTACCCGCGAAACTTAGTCAGACAATCAAAGTACACCCGACCTGCCAGTCCAATGGCAAGTTACAATATGATCAAAGCTTAACCTAATAAAAACAAGGGATATAGTCACGAAATCACAGAGAACTTACTTCCTTTCAGCCACTACTACTTTGCTGATTTGCGGTCAACAAACTGCCCCGGAAAGGCAGAAAGAGAACAGCAATACTGCCTGTCAGGTGAGTATTCAGTTCTTATCTTAATAGGCCCGTTCGTCGCGACCCTCGATGTAGTTAATAAAGGATCGGTTAACAACCTTATTGCCGCCGGGTGTCGGATAATTTCCCGTAAAATACCAATCGCCAAGGTGTTCGGGTGAAGCCTGGTGAAGATTTTCGATGGTTTGATAAACCACCGTTATTTTTGCTTTCACGGAAGGAGAGGTGATGAGCTGTGCTATTTTGGCAGAGATTTGCT
The DNA here is from genome assembly GCA_024709145.1 of Bacteroidales bacterium. Taxonomy (GTDB): domain Bacteria; phylum Bacteroidota; class Bacteroidia; order Bacteroidales; family F082; genus JALNZU01. The sequence goes on from JANJXG010000090.1 coordinate 23,801, forward strand.
CCGCAGTAAATGGTTTGTAAATCAGTTTCACGTGATTTACTATCTGTTCCTTTGGTAATTTTTCCTGTGCCTTGCATAGGTTATAAACCTCATTGATTACATGCTCCTGGTGGGTCTCTCTGAGCAGCGCAATAGCAGCCCTGAAAGCAATGAAATCGCTGAGTTTGGCCATGTCGATCCCATAACAATCGGGATATCTGATTTGGGGCGCCGAAGAAGCAATCACGATGTGGCGGGGTTCAAGCCTGTCGAGAATTCGAACGATGCTGTTGCGGAGGGTAGTTCCACGCACAATGGAGTCGTCAACCACAACAAGGGTATCTTCACCGGGCCGAACCACTCCGTAAGTAACATCATAAATATGGGCCACAAGGTCGTCGCGCTGGTTATCCTGCGTGATGAAAGTTCGCAGCTTCATATCTTTCACCGCAATTTCATCGATGCGAAGTCGAACTTCAAAGATGCTATCGAGCAGTTCGGGCGTGAGCGAATTGCCGGCAGCCAGAATACGATCTTTCTTCACATCAAGACAATGGTTGTTCAATTCCTGCACCATCCCTCTGAAAGCAGCCGATGCCGTGTTGGGGATGTACGAAAAAACGGTATCCCGAAGGTTGTAGTCAATAGATTTTAATACGATGGGCGTGATGAGTTTTCCCAGCATTTTTCTCTCCTGATAAATCTCAGCGTCGGTGCCTCTGGAGAAATAAATACGTTCAAACGAGCAACTCCTCTTCTCCTGAGGCTGCTTGCACACCTCTTCTTTCCAGCTTCCGTCCTTTTTAATGATCAAGGCATGTCCGGGCTTGATTTCACGAATGCGTTCCGCCTTTACATTAAAAGCTGTTTGAATGGGTGGCCGCTCAGAAGTAGCCACAATCACTTCATCATCAGCATAATAATAAGCCGGCCTGATTCCGGATGGGTCGCGCAGCACGAAAGCATCCCCGTGGCCAAACATTCCGGTGATGACATAACCGCCATCCCAGTACTGCGAACTTTCTTCCAATATGGAACGCACGTCCAGATCACTGGCAATTTTGTCCGTAATTTCCCGCTTGCTTAGACCTGAGCTTTTGTATTTCCAGTAAATCTTCTCATTTTCTTCATCAAGAAAATGACCAATCTTCTCCAAAACGGTTACGGTATCGGATGTTTCAACCGGATATTGACCCAGTTCAACAAGTTTATTGAACAGCTCATCCACATTGGTCATGTTGAAGTTGCCGGCCAAGACAAGGTTGCGTGTTTTCCAGTTGTTGGCCCTGACAAAAGGATGCAGGTTTACAATGCTGTTGTGACCAAAGGTTCCGTAGCGCAAATGCCCCATCATGAGCTCGCCCGTAAAGTCAAGGTTTTGCTTCAGCCACTGAATGTCGTTGAGTCGTGCCGGTGTTTTTTCCTTGATCTCGGCAAGTCTGTCGTACACCTGGTTGAAGATGTCCTTGATCGGTGTGTTGGAATTGCTTCTGATCCTGGAGATATATTTCACCCCGGGTGGCATATCGAGTTTGATACCGGCAATTCCGGCGCCGTCCTGCCCTCTGTTGTGCTGCTTTTGCATGAGAAGATGCAGTTTCTGAAGGCCGTAGAAAGAAGTTCCGTATTTGGCCAGGTAGTACTCAAGCGGTTTCAACAACCTGATCATGGCAATACCGCACTCGTGTTTGATCTGATCACTCATGTCAATCGTTTTGACGAAAAATGTTTAACTTTGTCAGGAAACAAGGCGCAAAAATAATCAAAAAAATCATGACAGTAATTCGAAAGGCAAATCGGGCAGAAGCTGATACCATCGTCCGGTTTCAGGTTCTTATGGCCCGCGAAACCGAATCCCTCAGCCTCGATGAAGGGATTTTGAAGCATGGTGTCGAAGCAGTTTTCAATCATCCCGAACGCGGATGTTATTACGTAGCAGAAAAAGATGGCAGGGTGATTGCCTCGCTCATGATCACCTACGAATGGAGCGACTGGCGAAACAGCACAGTTTACTGGATTCAATCGGTTTATGTGGAAAATGCTTTCCGTCGGCAAGGTGTCTATGCGTCCATGTATCAACACATCAGGCAATTGGCAGAAAACGACCCGGCAGTAGGCGGCATCAGGTTGTATGTCGACAAAAGCAATCTGCCTGCTCAACACACTTACGCTTCACTTGGTATGAATGGCGAACACTACCAGGTGTTTGAATGGATGAAGACCTTTTGACGCTGTTAATCCTTCCTTTTCTACGATCAGTTTTCGAATCCTCAAGCCATTGCTTTCGCATGATGATGGTGCACTGAGATTTGTTACCTTTGCCACGCAATAAACCGCCTATGGAATTGATTGATTTAACGGCCATTTCGCCTGTCGACGGGCGCTACCGTTCCAAACTCAGTGGCCTGAGTGAGTATTTTTCGGAATTTGCGCTGATGCGCTACCGGGTGTTGGTAGAGATTGAATATTTTATCGCGCTATGTCGCCTGCCGCTGCCTCCCTTGTCTGAAATTGATCTTGAAAAAACCGAAGCCCTTCGCGATATCTACCTCAGCTTCAGTGTGGAAGATGCCCGAACGATCAAAATAACAGAGCTTACCACCAACCATGATGTCAAAGCGGTGGAATATTTTCTCAAAGCGCGTTTTGAACAGTTGGGCCTGGGTGCTTACAAAGAATTCATCCATTTCGGGCTCACCTCCCAGGACATCAACAATGTGGCCATGCCACTGGCAATGAAAGAGGCCAATACCGCTCTTATCAGGCCGGCCTTTCAGCAGTTGCTCGAGCATGTCACTGCCCTGGCTTTGCAGTGGAAAGATGTGCCGATGCTGGCGCGTACCCACGGACAGCCTGCAAGTCCGACCCGCCTGGGCAAAGAGTTTTATGTTTTTGCCGAGCGGCTTTCACAACAGCTCAGTCAGCTTGATCAAATCCCATTTTCTGCCAAATTCGGCGGAGCAACAGGCAATTTCAACGCACACTGTGTTGCTTATCCCCTGATAGGCTGGGTTGATTTTGCCAACAATCTGATTGAAGGTCAACTTGGCTTGAAAAGACAGCAAACCACCACCCAGATAGAACATTACGACGATGCTGCGGCATACTTCGATGCACTGAAAAGGTTGAACACCATTCTGCTCGACTTCAGCAGGGATGTGTGGATGTATGTGATGCTCGACTATTTCAAACAACGTATCAAAGCTGGCGAAGTTGGCTCATCGGCCATGCCACACAAGGTGAACCCGATCGACTTCGAAAATGCCGAGGGTAACCTCGGTCTCGCCAACGCCATCCTCACTCACCTCAGCGAAAAACTGCCCGTAAGCCGCCTTCAGCGCGACCTCACCGACAGCACTGTCACACGTAACATCGGTGTGCCACTCGCCCATACCTGGCTGGCATTGCAGTCGATCGAAAAAGGTCTTGGCAAACTGCTGCTTAACGAAGAAAAAATCAAATTTGACCTTGAAGCCAACTGGGCTGTGGTAGCCGAAGCCATTCAAACCATCCTGCGGCGCGAACAGGTTGAAGGTGCCTATGAGTTGCTCAAAGACCTTACAAGAACAAACCAGGGAATCAACAAAAATACCCTGCAGCAATTTGTTGCCGGACTGAAGCTTCCTGAAGCTGTGAAAAACGAGCTTTACGCACTCAGCCCCGAAACATATACAGGCACCGACCTTCTAAAACATTTAAAATGAACAAGTTCTACCGAGTCTTATCTTTTGCAAAACCTTATTGGGGCTTCGCCTTGCTCAACATACTCTTCAACCTGCTGACGATCATTTTTTCTCTTTTCTCTTTTGCCCTGCTCGTTCCGTTTCTTAACCTTCTTTTTGGGACCGAGGAACTCGTAACCGAGCGGCCGGCTTTCAGCTTCAGCTCTGATGCCCTGCTGGGTTCGCTCAATTATGAAATCAGTCATATCATCAGTACCAGCGGGCAATCACAAGCCTTGCTCTTCATTTGTCTGGTGCTGGTAACGGCATTCTTTCTCAGAAATGTATCCCGTTTCATGGCGAGTTTCTTCATGGCCAACGTCAGGGTTGGCGCCGTGAAAGACATGCGCAACGCTGTTTACAACAAAATACTCATCCTGCCATTGTCGTTTTACAACAAAAACAAAAAAGGCGACATCATGTCGCGCATCACCAACGATGTGCAGGAAGTTGAATACAGCATTATGAACTACCTCGAAATGCTGGTGCGTGATCCCATCACCATCCTGGCTTTCCTGTTTTTTATGCTCTCCATGAGTCCGCAGCTTACCCTGTTTGTGCTGATCATCCTTCCGGTAACCGGCTATATCATCGGGCGCATTGGCCGCAGTCTTCGGAAAACTTCCAGGGCAGGGCAGGTTCGCATGGCTGAAATGCTTTCTCACATCGAAGAAAGCATCTCAGGATTGAGAATCATCAAGGCCTTCAATGCCATCGGTTATTCCGACCAAAGGTTTAAGTCGCAGAATCACCTTCTGTCAAAACTGATGATCGGGATATACCGTAAACGCGACCTCAGCTCCCCGATGAGCGAATTCCTTTCGTCGGTTGTGATCATTATCGTACTGTGGTTTGGCGGACAAATGGTGTTGTCGGACAATTCGCCCATCAGCGCAGCCGATTTTATTACCTACATCATTGTCTTTTCACAGATTATTCCTCCGGCCAAAACTTTCGCCCAGGGTTATTACCACATCCAGAAAGGCATCGCCTCTGCTGAACGCATCTTCGAAATTCTGGATGCCGAAGAAGTAATTGTTGAAAAACCCAATGCCCTGCCGCTCAGTGGTTTCAACCATAAGATTGAATACCGCAAAGTGAGTTTCCGTTATCTCAAAGACGAAGTGCTTAGCGAGATTGACCTCACCATCGAAAAAGGCAAGATAATTGCCCTGGTGGGAGAATCAGGTGGCGGTAAATCAACCATGGTCGACCTTTTACCCCGTTTTTATGATGTAACCGAAGGCAGCATCCTGCTCGACGGACATGACATACGGGATTACCGCATTGATGGTTTGCGCGGACTGATGGGCATTGTGACACAGGAAAGCATCTTGTTCAACGACACCTTGTTTAACAATATCTCTTTTGGAAGCAATCACGCCAGCCGCGAAGATGTCATCGCCGCAGCCAAAGTAGCCAATGCCCACGACTTCATTATGCAGCTCGAAAAGGGTTATGACACCACCATCGGCGACCGTGGCAGCAACCTCTCAGGCGGTCAGCGACAACGCATCAGCATTGCCCGTGCCATCCTTAAAAATCCACCTATTCTCATACTCGACGAGGCAACCTCCTCGCTCGATACCGAATCGGAACGACTGGTGCAGGATGCCCTTGCCAAAGTGATGAGTCAGCGCACTTCGATCGTGATCGCTCATCGGCTTTCAACCATTCAGCATGCTGACGAAATCATTGTGATGCAAAAAGGACAAATCGCTGAACGAGGAAAACACGATGAGCTCCTTGCCGGAAACGGCGTTTACAAAAGACTTTTTGACTTACAGTCATTTGCCGGTTGATATTCACCGGAAATGAAATGAAAAAAATTCCAGTTTTCACAATCAAAGAAAAGCTGTAAATTTGCAGGCTTTCCGGCCTCGTAGTTCAATGGATAGAATAGCAGATTCCGGTTCTGTCGGTTGGGGGTTCGAGTCCCTCCGGGGTCACTTTTAAAGCCACTGTGAAGTTTTACTTCAGGGTGGTTTTTTTGTTTTATGCCGGTTAAAGGGGGAATCAAGGAGAATTTCAGCAGCAGGTGATGAATCCGCCAGCGACAAATGACGCGATTGGCCGAATTACCGGTTTCATTCAGGTGGATTCACCCTGGAGGCAGCCAGCTTTGCTGGCTACTCGAGTTTTTTAAGTCGCAGCTGCTCTTCGAAATACCGAAGGCCTTCGGGTGTGGCGATGCTGCGAATCAGGCTTTCAAACATCTGATTGAAAAGCACATTGAACGAGAATGACTCGGCAGGAAAGAAATCAGGGTTATGGATATCAATTAACCGACTCAGGTAAAGCCTCGAAATCAGTTCAGCACTCAGATCGTTTCTGTACATCCCCTGCCCCATCCCAAGACCCAGGTTGATGCGGATTTTGTCAGAAATAACATCCATTCTTTTTTGCATCTGCTCATGGTATACAGTGGGATACCGTAGTTTGATCTGTGGAGAAAGCGAAGGAAAAATATTGTGGAATTTCCTCGAAATCTCCAGCGACACATGCAACATTGCATCGATGGCATTTTTATCAAGCAGGTCGTTGTTTTCGACAATCACGGTAAACTTCTCCAATTCGTATTCAAGCAGCAGCCTCACCAGGTCTTCGGTGGAAGCAACATAAGATTTCAACACATGAATCGGAAAATCAGGAATCTGGTTAAGGGTTTCAAAAGAAAGATCGAAACTATTCATTTCTAATGCCTTATGACGTGTAAGGTCTAATATTTGAGCCAGCTCTTCCTGTATCATACATGCTTGTTTTTAAAAAAATCGGATAAAAGTACGCAAAAGACGTTAGCAACTCCCAAAAGGTTGCAAGCGCGGTGCCTCATCAAAAACCAAAAGTTCCTTGATTGGAATTTCTTCGGTATTCACCTGTCAATCTCTTACGCTTTGGTCAGAGTGTTTCTAATGAGTGATGACCATTTTACGGCGGATAGACTGCTCAAGGTCTGTCAGGCTGAAAAAGTAGGTGCCGGGTGAAAGTCTGTGGATTCCATTGTCGAAGATATGTTCGTATTTACCGGCCGGCAGTTTGCCGTGTTCGAGCACAAGTAATTCATTGCCAAGGATATCGTAAACGGAAAGTTTGATATTGGCAGTCTTTTTCAATCTGTAGGAGAAAATGGTAACATCGGTAAATGGATTGGGAACATTTTGCTCGAGGTTCAACACATAGGTCAGGTTTTCAGGAATTCGCACACTCAGGTCGATGAGAGCAGTTTGAATATTCAGGCTGCCATTGGTTTCGCGGCGTGTCCAGATTGGTCGCACCAGGTTGTTTACAGCCGAGATGTTGTTGTAGTCACCGAAAAAATAGCCACTTGCACTGGGTGTGAAAGCTGTTTCGCTGATTTTGATGTTTTCAAACTGCTGTCCACCATCGGTTGAAACAGCCAGGTAAACGTCTGTTGCCAGATTGCTGTGGTTTCTGCGGTCGTAAAAAACGATGTAGATATTGCCCGTTGTCTGGTCGATGTCCATCCAGCTGAAAAACTGTTGTTTTCCGGGTTCGTCGTCATTCACCCTGACGGGCTCGGTCCAGGAGTTGCCACCGTCTGTCGATTTCACGAGCCAGATGTCGGCATCGTTGCTGCCATTGCGCTGGTCGGCAAAATTGATGTAGATCGTTCCATGGTTTGGGCCACCGCTAAGGTCGCATTTGGTTACGGGCATGCCATTGGCTCTGGCCAAACCGGGGATATCGATTTCCCAGCCTCCGGGATGTGGCGTCACCGCGATGTCGTTGGAAAGCCAGGTTTCTCCGCCATCAGTCGACCTATCGAAAACAATACCTGCCGGTCCAGACCAGGCAACATAGACTTCGCCATTGGGCCCCACAGCAGGTACTGCTCCTTCAACCGTTTCATCACCATCGATACAATCGCCGGGAACCTCGTTAATAGTGATGGCTTCCGACCATGTTTCGCCGCCATTGGTGGAACGGCTGAAACGTATATTACTCTGATGCAGGGGGTTGCTGCTACCATAAACGTCGAACTGTGTCCAGGTAAGGTAAATGGTATTGGTATTCCTGTCTACAACCGCCCAATGTTTGTCCTGAGCCTTGCTGCCGTTCAATCCGGTGTAGGTTCCCGGGCTCCAGGTTTTTGTGGATTTGTCGAATTTTTGACAGACAATGCGATCTATCCAGTTGCCCACGGCAGGATTGGCCAGATGAAAAAAATAGAAATCGCCGGCTGTGTCGGCAACGATAACGGGGTCGCCCCATACACCATACTCAGGAGAGCTGAGCACACCCGACAGCCAGCTGTTGCCACCATCTTCGGAATAATACCAGAAATTCAGGTTGGATCCGGCCATGATTTCATCTGTATTGGATGGGTTGATGCAGATAGAAGGCTCATTGGGTCCGGTGAAATTGCCCAGCTGCACATTGGGAAACTGAGCCAGCACGGCTGATGTGCTGCAGAGGACAAGGAGGACAATGGCAGTTAAAAGATTTCTTTGATTCATGTGATTATGGAATTGATTCCGTTCGGTTGATGATGGAGGCCACCACAGTATCCCCCGTTACGTTGACAACGGTTCTTAACATATCGAGCGGGCGGTCGACCGCAAAAATCAGGGCGATACCTTCGGTGGGTACGCCAACCGAATTGAGCACAATCACCAGCATGATCATGCCTGCACCCGGCACTGCCGCTGACCCGATGGAAGCCAGCGTGGCTGTGAGAATAATGGTCAGCTGTTGCCCAAAGGTTAAATCCATGCCATAGATCTGAGCCAAAAATACAGCGGCAACAGCCTGATACAAACTTGTGCCATCCATATTGACGGTGGCTCCCAAAGGCAACACAAAACCCGTTACTTCCTTCCGCAGCCCCAGATTCTCTTCACAACATTCCATCGTTACAGGCAATGTTGCAGCACTTGAACTCGTCGAAAAGGCAAGCAACTGGGCAGGAGCTATGCCTTTAAAAAACTTTTTCACCGGAAGTCGGGCAAAGATTCGGATGAAGACCGGATAGATACCAAATATCACAACAAACAATCCAATTACTACTGTTAAGGCATAAATTCCCAATGTGCCGAAAATCTGCAGGGTATCTGCAGGATTAGTACCGGCCAGTTGGGTGGTAAGCCCGGCCATTAGCGCAAAGACTCCGAGCGGAGCCATTTTCATGATCAGGTGAATCATCTGCATCACTATCTCATTCAATGACTCGAACAAATTTCTGACTATCAGTGTTTTTTGCGGGGGAATCAGGATCACGGCTACACCAAAAAGCAAGCTGAAAAAGATCACCTGGAGCATACTGGCATTGCTTGTCATGGCCTTAAACAAGTTGTCGGGCACAATGTCAATCACAAACTGCAACGGACCTGCCTCAGGCTGGCTCAGGTTCTGAACAGCATTTCCGGTATAATTTTCCCTGAATTCGGCCGATTTCTCAGCCGAGAGGTAGGTGCCCGGATTGGTTATGTTAACCACCACCAGACCTGTAGATACGGCTATCACAGTGGTAAGCAGATACAACCCAACGGTTTTCAAACCTATCCGCGAGAGGCGCGACACATCGTTTAGGCCCGAGATACCATTGATAAGGCTTACAATGATAAGTGGAATGGCAATGAGCTTGAGTAAATTGATGAAGATTGTTCCCCACGGACTAATCCAGTCTTTGGTAAATTCGTGCCAACCAAGGTTCACGGCAACAACACCAAATAACATCCCGGCCGCCATGCCGGTTAAAATAAGCCAATGGAGTGGTATGCGTGCCAGTTTCATGCCTTTATGATTTAGATTCCGGCATCAAAAATAAGGTTTTATCTTGCTTCCGGGCTTCGTCAAAAACTTATTTGAATAAAATCGATTTTGATGAATGACGGGCTCCATGCGAAGAAAATTATCACTTATTTTGCCATAAAATCAAACCATTGACTTATGGCCAAACAAAAGCGAATCGGCATCCTCTCGGCAGGAGGCGACTGTCCGGGTATCAATGCTGCCATCAGGGGAGTGGGCAAAACTGCCATCGTGAGTCACAACATGGAGGTAATCGGCATTTCATCAGGTTTTTCGGGTTTGATACACAACGATTTCATCAACCTGACCGAAGAGGCATTGTCGGGAATTCTCACCCTTGGAGGTACCATCCTGGGCACCTCGCGTGAAAAACCATTCAAAAAAAACGGCATGCCCGGTGCAGATAAACCCAAGTTGATTAAAAAGCATTATCGCGAAATGGGCCTCGACTGCATTGTGTGCATCGGTGGCAACGGCACCCAGAAAACGGCTGCCATGCTTGCCGAAGAGGGTCTCAATGTGATTGGAATACCAAAAACCATTGACAATGATGTATTTGGAACCGACTTCACTTTTGGTTTCGATTCAGCTGTGACCATTGCCACCGAAGCCATTGACAGGCTACACACCACGGCCAACTCACACAAACGCATCATGGTGATCGAGCTGATGGGTCACAATGCAGGATGGTTGACATTGTATGCCGGTCTCGCCGGCGGTGGTGATGTGATTCTCCTGCCCGAGCTCGGCTACGACCCCAAAACCGTTAACCGATACCTGCTCGACAGGGCCTACAAGAAAAAACCTTATTCGATTGTGGTGGTGGCCGAGGGTCTCCAACGTCCGGCAGAAGAGACATCCGCAGCTGCTTATGTGGCTAAAATGATCGAAAAAGGTACGCGGATCGAAACAAGGACCACCATTCTGGGCTACGTTCAGCGGGGCGGAAGTCCATCGGCAATGGATCGGATTCTGGCTACACGCTTTGGTTCACATGCCGTGCAACTCATTGCCGAAGAGCGCTATGGACGCATGGTCGTTCACCGTAGCGGCCAAACCACCAGTATGCCGCTGAAAGAGGTTGGTGGTAAACTCAGCCTGGTACCGGCCGACCACTCACTTATTAAAAAAGCCCGTGCGCTCGACATCTGCATGGGCGACCATTGTTAACTTCCTGCTTATGATAACCGTTCAAACAATCGCTGCCTGGAGTCTGGCAACTCTCCTGAGTCTTATCACCCTGTTTTCATGGTTTCTGCTTGCCACCCAACGGTTTAAACCTTCCATGATGCTTCCCTGCAAAGATGATGGTTGTGCCCGGCTGGCAAAAAAACTCTTTCTGCTGCAATCGCTGTTGCTGGCATTCGCTGCCGGCCTCGTGCTGATGCGCATCACGCAATTAACTCAAAACCATCAGGACAACGTAATCGACAACCTCATTGTTGGTTTGTCGAGTCTGTTTCTAATCCGTGGTATCGGAGATTTCAAATATTTCGGAATCTTCCGGCAGGAAGAGGCCGGAAACTTCAGCCTCATCGACCGAAAATGGATCACGCCCCTGGCCCTGTTCTTTTTTGTGCTGAGCGTCATCCTGCTCATCTGAACTGATATGAAACCGACTCTGAATCCATCCTGACGGTCAGACCAACGAATTGCCGTTTTCTTTTCCGTTCAATGCCTTTTATTTTTGTTGTTGACTTGCATATCAAAAATCTCTTAGATTTGTCAGATTAATGCAGGAAATATGGCTATCAATTGCACTTTTGAGGTTGAAAATGATGTGCTTATCGTTCAATCTACCGGCTATGATGAGAGTTTGGAGAATGTTATCGCTTTCAACAATGCCGTGAATGAAAAGGCCATTCGGACCGGTTGCCGGAAAATCATCAGCGACGAAAGGGATTTGAAATACACCTTAAGCGTGTTTGAAACCTTCTCATTGGGAGAAGTTGTTTCGGCCAATATCAGGGAAATTGATAAAATCGCACTCGTTGTTAAAGAAAATCAGGAGGAAATTGCCTTGTTTTGGGAGAATGTCACCGTAAACAGGAGGATTAATACCAGGGTATTTCTCACGATGGAAGAGGCCAAAAACTGGATCGGACTCTAGCTTGACTATCTCCCCTAAAACCTGATTTCTTCCCTAACGTTCATTTCTCAAGAAAAAGATTTATTGTTTGTTATGTTTAAAATACTCCTCACCTTCCTTGCTTTTACCGGCATCCATTGCCTTTTGATTTCTCAACCAACCGACTGGCTGACCTATTATGAAAAATCTGGCAATCTGGCTACCGATCGTTATGCTGGCAGCATGGCCTTTACAGCCCAGCTGGACAAATTTTCATCACAAATCAATGTTTTCAGCTTTGGCGTTAGCCCCGAAGGACGATCGTTGGATTGCCTCATCTACGACATAGACGGGCTTACCAAAGCCTCCGAAATACGTGCCCGTGGCCGCATCATCCTCCTGGTGCAGGCTTGCATTCATCCCGGTGAATCGGAAGGCAAAGATGCCATGTTTATGTTGCTGAGAGACCTGGTGGTGCACAAGCAGAACCAGGAGTTGTTCAAGCACGTTTCGTTGCTCTTTATTCCCATTTTTAATGTGGATGGCCACGAACGGTTCAGTGCCTGGGGCCGAATAAACCAGAACGGACCCACAGAAATGGGTTGGCGTACCACGGCACAAAACCTGAACCTCAACCGCGACTACCTTAAGGCCGATGCGCCCGAAATGCAAGCCTGGCTTCGACTTTATCATCAATGGCAACCCGATTTTTTTATCGATACGCATACTTCCGATGGCGCCGATTATCAATATGTGATCACCTATGCCCTCGAAACCGGTGGACAAATGAATCAGGCTTTGACCCATTGGCAACTCACCAACTATCTGCCCAAACTTGAAAAACTGATGGAAAAAAGCGGATTTCCAATGTTTCCATATGTGAGTTTCCGTCGCTGGCACGATCCCCGCAGCGGGCTGATTTCGGGCATGGCTTCACCCATGTTTTCGCAGGGCTATACCGCCATCCGCAACCGGCCGGGTCTTTTGGTCGAGACGCATATGCTCAAACCATACCACCTTAGGGTGGAATCGACAAAAGAAATCATCCTCAACACCTTGAAAGTACTCGACAAGGAAGCATCAACCCTCGCCGGCCTCATCAAGGCTGCCGATAATAATGTTGCCAATCCCGCTTTCAGAGAACAGGATTTTGCCATCCGCTATACGGTTGATCTGACTGACAGCACCATGATACCTTTTAAAGGCGTGGCCTACGACATCATGAAAAGTGATCTCACCGGCGGTGATTGGTTTGTGTATGACAAAGAGCAACCACAGGATTTTATCTTGCCTATGTTTGAAAAAAGTAAGCCGGCTGTCAGGGTAAAATTGCCTGAAGCCTATGTCATTCCGGTGGCCTGGCAGGAAGTTATCTACCGGCTTCAACTGCATGGCATTGAAATGTTTCCACTCGGAACCCACACCGAAATCCCTGTTTCCACCTATGTTTTCAAGGAGGTGGAATGGCAGAAACAGCCTTATGAAGGAAGGCACCGCATCAACAAAATCGGGTATGAAAGTCAGGATGAGCGTCGTGTTTTTCCGGCAGGCAGCATGGTGGTTCCGATGAACCAACCCTTGGCACAACTGATTGCCTATATGCTTGAACCCGAAGCAAGTGGCTCACTGTTGGAATGGGGTTTTTTCAACATCATTTTCGAACAAAAGGAGTATGCCGAAACTTATGTCATGGAGCCGCTGGCACGTCGGATGCTCGACAGTATTCCCGGCCTGAAAGAAGCTTATGAACAAAAAAAGGCTGCCGATAAAACCTTCGCCGGCAGTCAATGGATGCAACTCAATTGGTTTTACAGTCAGACTCCCTGGTGGGACCGGCAATATATGCGCTACCCAGTCGGCAGGATCATGCAGGCAGCATCGGTGCCCGAAGGAAGCATCAGGCTGAGCCGCCCTGACTGAAGGCTGAATCAGTCTGATGGTGCTTCAAAGGTGATCAATTCGGCTTCCACCTGTGGAAGCAGCTGATCGATGTTTTCTTCAATGTCGCTTAATAGTTTTTCGGTAAGGCTGCCAGTGATCTCTTCTGTTTTTTCAAGCTGGTAAGCCAGTTGGGAGAGTGTTTGTAAGTTGATCGAAAAAGCCGTTCCCTTAAGCTTGTGGGCGGCAGCGCTGAGGCCTTCCCGGTTTGCTGTTTCAATACAATGACGCAAATCGGCCTTCGATCGAAGCAGGCTTTCTTTCAAAACGATTAAAAACTCGCGTAAAAACACAGGGTCATCACCCAAATCTTCTTTGAGTGCCTGCATCGAAAACAACTCCGGCGCCCTGACCTCAGCTGCCTTGCGGTCAGGTTGACTAATTAACTGCCTGGGCTGCAGCCATTTTTCAAGGGTTTCGGTAATGGTCTGCTCAACAACAGGTTTGGCAACAAAATCATTCATTCCTGCCTCAAAACATTTTTCCTTTTCACCTTTAACATTACCCGCCGTGAGTGCTACCATGGGTACTTTTGAAAACCCTTCGAGGGCACGAATACTTTTGGTGGCTTCAAAGCCATTCATAACCGGCATCTGGATATCCATAAAGATAAAATCGGGCTTATGATGTTCGCAGAAAGCTACGGCATGTCCGCCATGAATGGCTTCGTGCAGGCGGGCATTCGGCAACACCTTGTGAAGGATACTCTTGGCCAGCATCAGGTTTACGGGGTTGTCCTCCACCAGCAGTATCTCATAGGCATCAGCATAGGCGCGCGGTTCGTTTTTAACGGGTTTATTTTCCAACTTCAATGAATGAGAAAGATTACCCAGTACCTGTCGAAGGTTTTTCTGCTTCACAGGCTTGACCATCCGTTGTGTGATGCCGAGACGCTCGCAGCGATCAATAAACTGCTGATCGTCGATGGAACTGTGCCACATGATTACAGGCGTGGTGCTGCGCAACAGCCCGGGTGTCTGCCGGATGATTTCAACAATTCCCAAACCATCGGTTCCGGGCATATGATAATCCATAAACACCACATCGATGTCGCGGTGGCTTTGAAGCATCACCAGGGCAGCCTCGCGGCCATCAGCTTCAATTGTTGTAATATTTAGGTGGGCCAGCATCTCCCTGAGGATCATGCGGTTGTTGTTGTTATCATCCACAACCAACACTTTACTTACGCTTCCAATGGTATCTTTGAGATCTGTTTTACTGTATTCAAACCGGAGCGGGATATCGAAATAAAAGAGGCTCCCGTTGCCTTCTTCGCTTTCGAGCTGCAGACGTGAACCCATCATTCCGAGTAACTTGTTGGAGATGGTAAGGCCCAGACCGGTACCACCGAAACGTTTGGTGGTCGAGCTGTCTTCCTGCGTGAAAGCTTCAAAAATCATGTGCATCTTATCCGCCTTGATGCCAATGCCTGTGTCTCTCACGCTGAACCTGAAAAGAGCCGTTATCGGGTCGATCATTTTAACGATTCCAATTTTTAGCTCCACCTCTCCCTTTTCGGTGAACTTCACAGCATTGCTCAGGAGATTGACCAACACCTGCTTCATCCTTACAATATCGGTCCAAATGAATTTGGGAAGTTGCGGAGGCATGTGAAGCAGAATTTCCAGGCCTTTTTGCTGCGCCTGAAAAGTGATCATATCGATGGATTGATTGCCGATCTCCTGTAAGTCACATTTCTCAAAAAACAGCTCCAGCTTGCCGGCTTCGATTTTCGAAAAATCCAGGATGTCGTTGATGATGTTGAGCAGGCTTTCAGCCGACTGTGTCACAATCTGAAGGTATTCTTTTTGGGTGGGCGACAACTCGGTTTTTAATACCAGGTCGGTAAAACCAATCACTCCGTTGAGTGGTGTGCGTATCTCGTGGCTCATATTGGCCAAAAACTCGGATTTTGCCTTGCTGGCTTCTTCAAGCTGTTTGTTTTTCTCTTCGATCTGAACGTTTTGAGCCGCCAGTTCGTTGGTTCGCTGACGCACTTTGGCCTCAAGCAATAATTTTTGTTTCCGCAGGTTTCTGGTTCGCAGGGTGATGATTGTATATACCAGCGAAATCAACAACAAAACACCTGTTAGTTGCACCCACCAAAGCAGGTACCAGGGTTGCAATACGATGATGTTGAGTGCTGCAGGCTGCTGATTCCACAAACCCGAGTTGTTGGCTGCCTTGACCTCAAGCATATAATTGCCCGGAGGAAGCTGAAAATAAGAAGCCCTGCGGTTATCAGCATCGGTAAATGTCCAGTCGGTTTGTAATCCTCTGATTCGGTAGGCATAGGTGTTTTTTTGCGGGTTGGTGAAGTTGATACCTGTAAACTCAAACACCAATTCACGGTGGTTATAAGGTAAAATCAATTGCTTTTTGCTGATCATCGCCGAGTCGAGCGGACCATCTGCTGATGGTTCGAGCAATTGATTGAAGAGTCTGAGGCCGGTAAAATATACTTTCACCTCCCTGTCATTCAAATTGATTTCGTTGGGTCTGAAACGTGTAATGCCTTTGTTACCTGCAAAATACATCCAACCATCCTCTCCTGAGAGTGCGGCTTCGTTGCTAAAATCGCCATCCTGCAAGCCATCGCTGGCATCGAAGACTTCCAGTTTTGATAAATCTTCCGAAAGCCGGGCAATTTGTTTGTCAACGGCAATCCAGAAATCGCCCTCAGCTGATTGCAACATACTCACTACCACGCCTTCGTGAAGCAGTCGGTATTGGTTGAGTTGGTTAAGCTGCCCGCTTTCGGGCGCATAGATTGCCAGTCCGTTGGATGAAGTACCGATCCAGATTCGGCCTGTTCTGTCTTCGTAAAAGAAATTGATGTTGCTGAGTTGCTGACCAAAAGGGAATGGCTTTACCCGACCGGTATTCAGGTCGATGATGTTACCGCTGCGAAGCCAAACCTGTCGCTTGCTATCCTCAAAGATATTGGCAATCTGATTGTTGTTAATCCGTTTTGTTGAGTCGGCATTATTTTCTGTCAGATATGTAAAGCGGTTGGTTTCGGGATTGAACACATTCACACCTCCTCCCCAGGTTCCCACCCAAAGTTGCCCGTCGGAACAGGCGCGCATCGTAACGACAAAAATATTGTTTAACCCCTGATTGTTTACAGCTGAAGCGTCGATGTGTCTGAAAACATCTCTGTTGTGAAACCTGACCATCTGATTCAGTCCGTTGTCGGTTCCCACCCAGAGCCTTCCATTTTTATCACGGACCACCGCTCGCACCACATTGCTGCTTAGACTCAGCCTGTCGTCGGGATCATGCTTGAACCAGCTAACCTGATTGGTGATGGGGTTCCAGAGGTTTAATCCATTGTTGGTTGCGACCCAGATGCTGTCGGGTGCATCCTGAAACAGCGCATAAACAAGGTTACCACTGAGTGTTCCGGCTTTTCCGGGCTGGTGAAGGAAAGCGGTGAAAGGCTCTTTGATGGGATCATAATAACTGATTCCCAGATCGGTTCCAACCCACATGATGTGGTTTTCGTCGTTAAGCAAACACTTCACATAATTGTTAAGCAAACCGTATCCATCATCCCCGCTGGCATGTTGACTGAGAAATTTGCCGGTTTCAGGATCAAACACCGAGACACCCAGGTCGTGACCAACCCATATCATCCCATGCCTGTCGAGCGCCATGGCTTTGATGTAGTTGTTGGCCAGACTTTGCGGGTTGGCAGGGTCGTGCGTAAACGTTTGCAAGGGTTTCCCCTCCTTCTTGTCTACCTGGCAAAAACCACCATCAGCACCTGCCCACAAACGGCCTTGTTTGTCTTCGATCAGGCGCTTGAGGTAATTACTTGGAAATCCTTCAGCCGGATAGGAGACAATGACGGCTTTTGCAGGTTCAAGATGGTTTTCCACCCTTGCAATCCCGGCATCCGTGGCGAGCCAGAGCTGCTTTTGTGAATCGATCAGCAAATGTTTGATATAGCGTGATTGCAAGCCGCTGTTTTCCTGATTGAAGTGCCAGGCTTCACCGGTGTGGAGGTCGGTAACAAACAAGCCATTGGTTGTAGCAATCCACAACCGGCCTGTTTCATCCGTGAGCAAAAAGTCCGGTTCGGCAAATTCCAGGGCCGGCCTTAGTGTCTCAGGAAATGCCAGGGTGTAAAACCGGTTGGTGATGAAGTCGTACCGGGCAATACTGCCGCTTTTCATACCGGCTATCATGCCTGAAGGTCCGGCACTGCAGAGCGAAATGACATTGTTGTCGGGCAAGCTGCTGCTGTCAGCGGGATTGTGCCGGAAAACCGTAAACTCATACCCGTCGTAGCGGTTGAGTCCGTTTTCGGTGGCAACCCACAGCATGCCGTTCTGATCGGTGGCGATGGCTTTTACGAGTGCTCTGCTCAATCCTTGCTGCGTGGTGATCGATTGAAACCGGATAAGTTCATATCCGTAAGCAAATCCGCTTAGCTGATTGATGATCATAAACAGTATCACCAATAAGAGCAGTCCTGGTATCTTAATTTTTACCTTCATCGACCCGGTTTTTGCTTGTTCTCCTGAAAACCATAGCTGTTTCGTTACCTGAAATGAATTCCAAAGTTACGTTGTGAAATAGGATTATGCAAGAACCGGAACCAAAAAGCTTTTGCAGCATTTTTTTGTGATTCATTTTGGATGTTTTTCTTTAAAAGCCGTTGAGTTTCATGGTCACCGTCGGTATCAGGAGTAAAAAACCAAGAACGATGAGGATAGCCACGAGGGGCCAGACCCATTTTACCCACTTTTCATAGGGAATACGAGCCACACCCAACACTGCAATCAACACACCCGAGGTAGGTGTGATCATATTGGTGAAACCATCGCCAAACTGGAATGCCATCACCGTTGCCTGCCTCGACACCCCGATCAGGTCGCTGAAAGGTGCCATAATTGGCATGGTGATGGCGGCCTTGGCAGATCCTGAAGGTATGGCTATGTTAATCACTGTCTGAATCATATACATCACTCCCACTGAGGCGATGTCGCCAAAATTCATCATGGCAGCCGAAAGTCCGTATAAAATGGTATCGATCACACCTCCTGCTTCCAGGGTGACAATGATACCGCCTGCCAGACCAATTACAATGGCTGCTGAGAGGATGTCTTTCACCCCTTCCAGAAAGAGTTTGGCAATGTCGTCGGCTGTTTTGCCTGCCGACAATCCGCTGGCCACGCCCAATGCCATGAAAAGTGTGGCTATTTCCATCACATACCATCCATATCCCATCACTCCGACAATTAAAAAGATGACGGTGTAGGCCAGTTGCAAGAGGATGAAGTAATGAACCGATACACGCAGGCTCAGAAATCCCGCCACAACAAACACAAAGGCAAGCACAGGAATGGCCGGACTGTGAAATTCGCTGTTGCCCAGCTTCATGGTGGTATCGGGATAAAAGTAGGCGAAAACAATGAGTACCAGCGAAATAAAACCATATACATACCAGCTGCTCCTTGGTGTATAATAGCTCATCTTATCTGCTTCGCTGTGCTGAAACTTACGCCAATAGGCATCCTCATGATACATCAGACTTTTTTCGGGGTGCTTTTTTACCTTGTGGGCATAGCGCAAAATGATGGTGAATCCAACAAGATTGATGATCACCCAGCTGAAAATACGGTATTCAATTCCTGAGAAAAGGGGTATGTCGGCCAGACCCTGTGCAATGCCGATGGTAAAAGGGTTGAGAATAGCCCCCGAAAAACCAAGGTGTGCGGCCACATAAACCAAGCCAACACCCACAATGGAATCGTAACCCATCGAAATGGCCAGGGGAATCAGGATGATGGTGAAAGCGATGGTTTCTTCACTCATTCCAAACACTGCCCCAAAAAAACTAAACAGGGTCATGATCATCACCATGATGATGTTGTCAACGCCAAGCTTACGGATGATTCGGTTGTGCTCCAGTCGTTTGGTGAACTTGAGAAAATCAAAGATGCCCACATCAATGGCTTTGCTTGTATTCATAATCCAGAAAGCCCCGCCAATCATCAGCGTAAAAATGATGATGCCGCTTTGTTTAACAAAGCCTTTGAACAAGGCAGCGAACACATGCCATGTTTGTGGTTCGCTTTCAAATTGCGCAGCGGCCTCGGCAGGCAGCTGATCCTTGTAATAAAAAGTCATCACGGTTTCTTTCTTCCCCTCGATTTCTTTCACTGTTTTCACATATTTACCGGGAGGGATGATCCAGGTGAGCATGGCAGCAAAAAGAATGATGGTAAAAACGATCACATAGGTGTGGGGTACTTTGCCATTTTTTATCATAGGAGCAGCTTTTGTGGCAAAAATACGCTTTGCCTACGCTCAAACAAAGGCCTGTGGGAAAAAAAGCAAGAACCGGCTGATTACCGGCAGAAAAGCCGGGAATAGGCAGCAGGGGCTGTTCGCTAAAATCCTTTTGGATTTGGCTGAACGATGATGGTTGCCCTTGCCAGCCGCGTGGCTGCAAAATATCCGAGTGCTCCTGTTTTCACGTTGGACCGGATGTTCGCCGGCGGTCCTGAAAACAAAGGATTCGACGGTCCTGATTCGGTGCTGAGCTCCATGAAGAAACGGTAGTAGTCTTCGGTGATGGCCGACAGCTGCAGCGTGACAGTGTCGCCTGCCTTGATTTCATCGCCCCGCAAAAACATCACTGCCAGACCGTTGGTGTTGTTACCATTAAAAAATTTGTCGTCAACCACCAGTGATCTGGAGGCTGTATCGGTGAGTATTCTGCCATTGATAAAGGCGTCGAACTTATAAAAATCAACCGTGGGCGGGTCGACGGCAAATAAATTCAACAGGTAGAAATCGAAATCGGCTCTGTATTCAAGCACGATGCTGTCGATGCGCCCTTCTGTTTCAGGCATCCTGTTTTCGGCTGTAAAGCGCACCGCCTCGCCGATGGGCTCTGCGAGGGTGATCTCAAGCTGGTAGTTCTGTCCGGGCTGTCCGGCAAAAGCTTCCTCAGTCCGGTAAAATCCCGGATCACCTTCAACCTCCACAAGCCGGCGGCGCTGTACCCCATCTTCCAGATAGACGGCAGCTCCGCTCACAGCCGGCGGTGCTTCGTTGAAGAAATAACTGGTTGAAGTTGTTAGTCTGACGCCGTGACGGAGGGTATCTGAAGTCACAAGTCCGTCAACCACCAAGCGGGTAAAGGTGTCGTCGAGTTCGATGTCGTAGCGTTCGGAGCAGGAAGTGCCGAAAAACAACATCAGGGCAAGGAAAATGAGTTGAATGGTTTTCATCGGATCAGAATTTAAAGTTGTACGTAATTGCAGGCACGATGCCAAAGAGATAGGTCATCTCGGCATAGGTGGCATTCGGCACCTTGGGGTCAGGTACAAAATTGATCACCCAGGGATTTTTTCTGTAGTAGGCGTTGTAAACCGAGAGATTCCATTCTCCGCGCCATTTGCGCCTTGTTTCAGCCCGCGGGCTGTATGTAAGCGAAAGGTCGAGCCGGTGGTAAGCGGGCAGACGGTAGGCATTGCGCTCGGAATAGACCGGGGCGATGGTATTGCCGATCACAAACCGACCGGTTGGAAATGTTACAGGCGAACCGGTGGCAAAAACCCAATTGGCTCCTGCACTGAGTTTCGGACTGATCTGATAATTGGCAACAACCGAAATGTCGTGTGGCCGGTCGTAACTGGCCGGATAAGCCTTTCCCCCGTTAATTTGCGGAATCTCTCGCAGCGTCCGCGAATAGGTATAGCTGATCCAGCCATTCAACCTGCCCTCATTCAGCCTTACAAGTGCTTCCAGGCCGTAGGATCTGGCTTTGCCAAAACGCAGCTCTCCTTCGAGGTATTCGTTGAGCAGAAGTTCGGCAAAATCCTTGAAATCAATGGCATGATGGTTGATCTTATAGAATGACTCGAGCGAAGTTTCAACCTTCCATCGCGGAAAATTGTGAAAGTACCCGAGCGAAAACTGATCTCCGCGTTGGGGCCTGACATTGGGGCTTGACGGAAACCAGATGTCAAGTGGCGTGCCTCCGGTGGAGTTTTGTGCCAGGTGGATGTATTGCACATTGCGGGTGTAGGCTGCCTTCAGACTCGAAAACTCCGTGAGGGTGTATGCCAGGCTGACTCTGGGTTCAAGGGCTGTGTAGGTGTTAAAAATCTTACCCTTGCCATAGGTCACAGAGTCATAACGCTCAAAGGCTTCATCGTAAGCATATACGGTGGCGGGACCATAATTACTGAAAAGACTGAACCGCAGGCCGTATTGCATTGTCAGCAAGGCAGATATCTTTTGTTCATTGCTGATGTAAACAGCTGCTTCAAGGGCCTGATTTTCGGGCATCTCAATTCTGTTGAAAGGAGTATCACTGCCTTTGCCTCCTGCCACACCGGGCTGAAAACGGTGGTTGGTGCCAATCAGTCCGATGCGGATGGTATTTTTATCATCGGCAAACCAGGTGAAGTCGCCTTTGAGACTCACATCTTCCATGCCTGCTTTCCATTCAAAGGGGTTGGGCTGACCGTCAGGCACACCGAGATTGTAGTTAAACTTACTGTAGATCAGGGAGAAATTCGAGAATAGGCTGCTGTTGAACAGGTGATTCCAACGCAGGGTTGAGGTGGTATTTCCCCATCCAAGTTCAAAATTGTCGTTCTTGAAAACATCCTTACCAAAATATCCTGTTAAAAACAGCCTGTTCCTGTCGTTGAGAATGTAATTGGCTTTTGCATTGAGATCGTAAAAATACAAGGTGTTGTTCCTGATCTGCTCATCACGCGACAGCGCCAGAAAAATGTCGGCATAGGTTCTGCGCCCTGCTACCATAAAACTTGATTTATCTTTTTGAATGGGTCCTTCGAGCATCAATCGGCTCGAAATGGTTCCCAGTCCGCCCTGCCCGTGATAGCTGGTGGCATTGCCGTCGTTCATGCGCACATCGACCACCGATGAAAGCCGCCCGCCATACATAGCCGGGATATCGCCCTTGTAGAGTTCGAGGCCTTTCACGGCATCGTTGTTGAAAACAGAGAAAAAACCAAGCAAATGTGAGGGGTTGTAAACCACAGCTTCGTCGAGCATAATCAGATTCTGATCGGGGCCTCCCCCACGCACACTGAAGCCTGAACCTCCCTCGGAGGTGGCCTGAACTCCCGGAAGGAGCTGAATGGCTTTGATCACATCTACCTCACCCATAAAGGCAGGTATCTGCCTGATGCTTTTGATATCGAGCTTGTTCACTCCCATCTGGGCTTTCGATACCTGCTCATTGAAGCGCTCCCCACGCACCAAAACTTCCTTCAGCTGGGCTTGTTCGGCTTCCAGATTGACGTTGAGCACCGTATCGCGCTGCAATTGAAACGTCATCCGCTGGCTTACATAGCCAACATACGAAAAGGTGAAACTGTAATAGCCCGGATCAAGGCGCAGTGAATAAAAACCGTAGGCGTTGCTGGCTGTACCTCCTTTGGTTTGCTCCACGAAAATGGTAGCTCCAAGCAGCGTTTCGCCGGTGGCTGCATCTTTGATATAGCCCGAAAGCCCGATATGACGACGGTCGGCCGGATCTTCGGCAGCTATCTGCTTCAATGGCAAAACAAGCACAAAAAGATAGCTGAACAACAGGAAAATTTTCTTTTGAAACATGTAGGTGATAATAATGGATGTTAAACAACAAAATCTGTCGATTGTTTCTGAGGTGAATGACAAATGTTCTGTGGAAAGGTCACTGCAAAGCTGAAAATTTTGTTTCCCCTCACTCCGTCGTCCCTTCTCTCCGTCGCCCCTTCGCCCCCTCGCTCCCTTCGCACTTTTGTTTTCAGCAGTGGTCGAACTGAACATTTGTCGGTAAAAACTGTTAACTTCGCAGCAGCAAACCGTGCCGGAAATGTATGGCAAAATTTCATCCTGGAATAACACTACTGTCAAGGTGAAAAAACGGCAGGCAATCCTTCCGGAATTCCATTGACCGTCATGGTTCGCCGGCAACAATTCATGCATTTGCTCATTTAAACAGATAACTCCATGAAACTCTATCCGATCGAAACCGGCAACCTCAAACTCGATGGCGGCGCCATGTTTGGTGTGGTTCCAAAATCACTTTGGCAAAAGGTGTACCCTTCTGACGAAAACAACCTTTGCAACTGGGCGATGCGTTGCTTGCTGGTAGTGGATGGCGATCGCAAAATCTTGATCGATAACGGCATCGGCAACAAGCAGGACGAGAAATGGCTGAGTCACTATCACCTCAATGGTTCGGCAAGTCTCGAAAGCTCATTGGCTGAGGTTGGCTGCAGCCCTGCCGACATCACCGACATGGTGATCACACACATGCATTTTGATCATTGCGGCGGCAGCGTGAAATGGAACAGCGACAAAACAGGTTATGAACTCGCTTTCCCCAATGCAACCTATTGGACAAGCCGGCAGCAATTTGAATGGGCAACACAACCCAACCGCCGCGAAGAAGCTTCTTACCTGAAAGAAAACATCTGGCCTATACAGGAGAGTGGACGCCTGAAACTCATTGAAAAAGAGGGCGAATACATCCCAAACATAGTTTTTAAACTGTTCAATGGTCACACCGAAGGCCAGCTTATCCCCTACATCAATTACCATGGCCGGACAATCGCTTTCATGGCCGACCTGATGCCTTCGGCAGCTCACATTCCCATGCCCTGGATCATGGCCTACGACACCAAACCCCTCGAAACACTGCACGATAAAGAGCGCTTTTACCAGGACGCCCTCGCCGGCGACATCATCTTGTTTCTCGAGCACGACCTCTACAACGAAGCCTGTGTTTTGCATGAAACACCCAAAGGTGTCAGGGTTCAGAAAGCAGGTAAACTCAGTGAGTTTATCTGAGTGTCAAATCTTCCTTTTATCTTTAATGTATCGGTATCGACATCATCAGCTATGTGTTGCCCGATTACCATCTTCTGAGCGGCGATAAGCTGAATCAAAATTCAAGCTCTCGTCCGAACAGTGTTTTCACCCGATCTTAAATTCCCTGTCACCTCCCAAATCTTGCCGACTGTCGTTTTGGCAGACAATCCTTCATGATTCAAAATAACTGTTGATATTTCCCTAACAACTTAAACAACAACCATTTACAGTATTACTTCCACCTCACTTTCCAGGCTGTCGGCAACATAGATAAATTGATTGAGGGAAAATTGACTGATGGCACAAAAATTGAAGACCCCTTATCAACAAATTGAAATCAGAAAAAATTTATAATCAGGAGGAAAAAATAATGGGAAAAATTATTGGAATTGACCTGGGAACCACCAACTCATGCGTTTCTGTAATGGAAGGAAACGAGCCGGTTGTAATCCCGAACAGCGAAGGCCGCCGCACCACCCCTTCCATCGTTGCTTTTGCCGACAACGGCGAGCGCAAAGTGGGAGACCCTGCCAAGCGTCAGGCCATTACAAACCCAACGAAAACGATCTTCTCGATCAAACGTTTCATGGGTGAAACTTTCGATCGTGTAACCACCGAAAAGGACAGGGTTCCTTACAAAGTAGTGAAAGGTGACAACAACACCCCGCGTGTTCAAATCGAAGACCGCCTCTACACCCCACAGGAAATTTCGGCCATCGTATTGCAGAAAATGAAAAAGACTGCGGAAGATTACCTCGGACAAACCGTCACCGAAGCCGTGATCACCGTGCCTGCCTATTTCAGCGATTCACAGCGTCAGGCTACCAAAGAAGCCGGTGAAATTGCCGGACTCAAGGTGAAACGCATCATCAACGAACCCACCGCTGCTGCCCTGGCTTACGGCCTCGACAAAAAGCGCAATGATATCAAAGTTGCCGTTTACGACCTTGGTGGCGGCACCTTCGACATCTCCATCCTCGAAATGGGTGATGGTGTCTTCGAAGTGAAATCAACCAATGGTAACACCCACCTCGGTGGTGATGACTTCGACCAGAACATCATCGACTGGCTGGCCGACGAATTTAAAAAAGACGAAGGCGTCGATCTGAAAAAAGATCCCATGGCCCTGCAACGCCTCAAGGAAGCCGCCGAAAAAGCCAAGATCGAACTTTCGAGCTCGACTGAAACCGAAATCAACCTGCCCTACATCATGCCTGTCGACGGCGTTCCGAAACACCTGGTGCGCAAACTTACCCGCGCCAAGTTCGAACAGCTCAACGACCACCTGATCCGCGCTACCATCGAGCCCTGCCGCAAAGCACTTCAGGATGCCGGTCTTACAGCTGCCGACATCGACGATGTGATCCTCGTGGGCGGTTCAACCCGTATCCCGGCCATCCAGCAGATTGTTAAAGATTTCTTTGGCAAAGAACCTTCCAAAGGTGTAAACCCCGATGAAGTGGTGGCCGTTGGCGCCGCCATCCAGGGTGGTGTGCTCACAGGCGAAGTAAAAGATGTGCTTCTGCTCGACGTTACCCCTCTCTCACTCGGCATCGAAACCCTTGGCGGCGTGATGACAAAGCTCATCGAGAGCAACACAACCATCCCGACCAAGAAATCGGAGACCTTCTCCACGGCTTCCGATAACCAGCCTTCGGTTGAAATTCACATCATTCAAGGTGAACGCCCGATGGCTAACCAAAACAAAAGCATCGGACGTTTCCACCTCGATGGCATCCCGCCGGCACCACGCGGCGTACCGCAGATCGAAGTCACTTTCGACATCGATACCAACGGTATCCTGCATGTTTCGGCCAAAGACAAAGCCACCGGCAAATCGCAAAGCATCCGCATCGAAGCTTCTTCGGGCCTGAGCGACACCGAAATCCAGCGCATGAAAGATGAAGCTGCCGCCAATGCCGAAGCCGACAAAAAAGAACGCGAGAGGGTGGATAAACTCAATGCTGCCGACGGTCTGATTTTCCAAACCGAGAAACAGCTCAAAGACTATGGCGACAAGCTGCCGGCTGATAAAAAATCAGAAATCGAAGGTGCTCTGGAACAACTTAAAAACGCCCACAAAAATCAGGACCTCACCGCCGTGGATGCTGCCATGAACAAACTCAACGGCATCTGGCAGTCGGCCAGCGAACAAATGTACAACAACACCCAGTCGCAAGGCGGCGGACAGCAGGCGCCGGGTCCCGACCCGGGAGCAGCTCCCAACAGCGGCAAAGGTGGCGATGATGAAGTAACCGACGTTGATTTTGAAGAGGTTGACGATAAAAAATAAGGCTTCATACAAACATCATATACGAAAAGACGATCAATTTTGGTCGTCTTTTCCTTTTTTTCACCAAATCGTTGTAATTTTACAGTCCGAAAAAACAGATCGTAAACTTAAATAATCAAAGATGAAAAAAATCTACCTCTTGTCAATCCTCATGCTGATCTTTGCCGGCATGCAGACCATTCAGGCTCAAAACTTTGTTTTGAACCCGGGCATGGAAACCTGGACCAGCGATACCCAACCCGAAAGCTGGAACATCGCCGAAAACATTACCAAAGATGCCGCCATCAAACATTCGGGCAGCTTCTCGGCCAAACACACCTCTGCCTCCTCAACAAAAAAAATGCAGCAGGTGATCGAAGGCATCACTGCCGGTGAAACCTATACCATCGAATATTGGTTTTTCGACAACGACAACGCCGCCAAATCGCGCATCTGGTCGTATTGGCTCAACGGCACCACCACCATCGCAGCCGACGAAGCCGTGCTCCGTCCTTCCACTTACAGCGAAAACAGCGACCAGTGGCAGCAATTCAGCGCAGTGCTTGTGGCACCTGCCGATGCAACAGGCTTCCGTTTTGAAGTGCGTGTCTACAACCAGGATGGCAACAATGGCGGCGCCGTTTATTACGACGACTTTACCTTCTCGGGCGATGTGGTCATCAAACCCGAGCCTTCTGCTTATCCTACCGCCTTCGCCGCCACAGCCACCGGTACCGGTGCCATCCTCAGCTGGAACGACGCCACCGGAACACAACTTCCGGATGCTTACCTCATCTATGCCGAAATCGGCGTCCCGAAAAACACGAACGAACTGCCGGTTGACGGCGTGCCTGTTGCCAACAACCTCGACATCAGCGAAGGATACATCGCATGGAATGTGGCCTACGGCGAAGAAGGACATGTGTTCGAAACCCTGGAGGCTGGCTTGGTCTACCTTTTCCAGATTTTCCCTTACACCAATACAGGCGAAAACATCGACTACAAAACCGATGGCAGTGTTCCGTCTGCGGGTATAGTTGTTAACCATTATCAGATACTGCTGCACGAAACCTTTGATGCCGACCTGGGTGTAATGAATGCCTTCAGCGTGAGCGGTGAACAGGAATGGACTTATTACAACTTCAACAACGAAGACTATGCCCGCATTTCAGGCTATTCCGGTGGTGCCGTGGCCAACGAAGACTGGCTCATCAGCCCGGCCATCGTTACACCAGCCGATTACTTTGACATCACGCTCAAATTCCGCTCTGCCCGCAACTACGACGGCAACGCCCTTCAGCTGATGCTGAGCACCAATTACAGCGGTACAGGCAATCCTAATTCAGCCAGCTGGACCGACATCACTGATATGGCCGACTGGTCGGCCGGCACCTGGACCTGGATCCAGTCGGGTGATGTGCTCATCGCCGAAACCGGTGGAACAACGTATTACATCGCCTTCAAATACACCTCCACCACCGAAGCAGCAGCCACCTGGCAGGTGGATGATGTAATGGTGTATGGCATCAGCAGCGTGGGTAGCCCCGAAAATAACGAAGAAAAGATCAGCGTTTATCCGAACCCTGCCAGCCGGTTCGTTAACTTTACCACCTCCCGGCAGGCAAGGGTTAGCATCACCGATTTATCAGGCCGCATTGTTTTCAGCGAAACCCTGCAGGCCGGGCAACACCGCCTGCCGGTTGATCAGCTGAACCAAGGCCTTTACCTGCTCAGCATCCGCCAGCAAAACCAGACTCAGCTCACGAAGCTTGTCGTGGAATAAATTCATTCAATTCACTAAACAAAAAAAACAGATGGACAATCTTCAGGAGGGTCTATCTGTTTTTTTTGTTTTTTGCTTTCGGGAGGCAGTACTCCATTCACGGGTATTTCTCCTTTAAAAAACTCACCGAGCTCGTGATCAGCTGTTTGAGAACATCAACATCAATGTCGGAGAGTTTTTTCACGTATATACAAGCCTTACCCATCTTGTATTTTCCAAGCTTCCCGAGCATCTCGTCCTGACCCTTGCAGCCGGCATACACATACAACGAAAGCGCCTGCTTTCGTGGCGAGAAACCCACCAGTGGCCAATCGCCTTCCTGCCTGCTTCGGCTCGATTTGTAATGGTAAACACCGAAACCAATGATCGACGGACCCCACATCCGTGGTTCATAGCCGGTGGTCTCCCGCATCAGCTCAACGAGCTTAAAGCTGTCGGCTATCTTTTGTTCGGTAGAAGCAAAGGCACGGATAAATTGATGCACATCTGCATCGGTTTGTTTGGTTTTGATTGCTGCCATGGATCGTTAATTTTTAACTATTGAAATGGAATGAACCCGGAAATTTCCGTTCTGCAAAAAAAGAAAAAAAATTCATGTACGGAGGATGGGGAGTTCAAGGCTCAAGCTGTCATCGTGCCAAATCTTATAATCTTTGGTCTTTGGTTACTCACTTTTTACTTTTTCCTGACTTCGCCCAATAAAAAAGGTCTGTTTGTAACGAAATGAATGTAGAAGGGGCTGCTGAAAAACTCCCCGAACATTTTAAAACGATCTTCTCCTCTACCTGTCACAAGGTGTAAAGTTTGTTTTTTCTTATCAACCGGAGCTAAAAATGTTTAACCGCAGAGACCTTCGAAGCGAAGGAAGCAAGTGGGCTAACGAAGCGACGAGGCGAACTTAGCGCACTTAGCGAACGAAGAGACTAGAAATCATTGATTTCTCTGCGGTTAAAACAAACGCTACCGGAGCCTTTTCAATCAATTCCTGCTATGATTTTCGATCGGGATGCAGGCTTTTTAAGCTAAACAGATTAAAATGCGTGCACAAATAATGCAAAATCCAAGGTTTATATATTGATATTGATCCACTTAAGGGTTTTTCAGCAGACACTGGTTAAGGAACATAAAGCTTCATCAACTCCAAAAATCAAATTAAAATGAAAGCTATTATAACAACCTCATCAAGGTCAAATATTTCTAGAACCCGACACGATCAAAAAGCATCCGACCCCGGTGGGATCGTCGCACTGATTAAAATATCAGTTATTGATAACATGCTCTCAGCTAAAAGCGCAAAATCATGGCCTCCATCTGATGAATGTTTTCATGTTGGAAAGGGTCAACTTCCTGAGGAAATTTGGCAAGAACGAAACCACAGAGTGAAAACCGACATCAACAATAGCAGGCTTGAACTTGTAAACCAGTTTCGACAAATCATCTCAACCCAAGCAAGCTAACTCTAAATACGTGATCTTTACAATTATTCAGATTATTTTTGTCATAAATTAAAAATAATAGTATTTTTACCGAATATTTCGTAAAAATCAAAGTTATGCTAGTCAGATTCACTGTTAAAAATTATAAGATTTTTCGTGAACAAGCCGAGTTGAGCATGATCGCAAACAACTACGACAAATCGCGTATTCAGGAAAATGTGTACGAATGCGAGGACTTTAATCTCAAGCTCTTGCGTAGTGCTGTGGTTTATGGCGCAAATGCAAGTGGCAAAAGTAAACTGATGGAAGCATTGCAGTTTATGAGGTTATTGGTAGTTCAGTCTTCTAAAAGCACTCAAAAAGGCGATCCTATTCAGGTAGAGCCATTTCTGTTTGATAATGAAGCCTCAAAACAACCTTCTGAATTCGAAGTTATTTTCGTTTATCAAAACCAAATGTTTCGCTATGGATTCGAAGTGAATAAACAACGGGTGTTATCCGAATGGCTTTTTCATCGTCCGAAAACGAAGGAGGTCGAAATTTTTTATCGCGAAAACCAACAATTTACAATTCATAAAAGACTGTTTCCTGTTGGCGATACCTTGGCTCGCGATGAAATGGTACGCGAAAATGCACTCATGATTTCTGCTGCCGCTCAGTTCAATAGCAAAATTGCTGGTCAGGTATTAGATTGGTTTAATGGTTTTCGTGTAATATCAGCCCTCGAAAATGTGGGCTAC
>JANJXG010000116.1 GCA_024709145.1 Bacteroidales bacterium
GTATTCTATGCTGAATTATATGAAGGTGAAACAGTTATTGGCGAGCGCCAGTTGCTGCGCTACAATATCGAAAATGGATTGGACTCTTACTATGAATATATCGGAGTTGAGTCTGGCAAGGATTACAAACTCAGAATATGGGAACAAGCTACCAACAATCAGTTAGGCAACGTTTGGACATGGAATAATTGGGGTGGTACAACTGCCAATGATGCCCTGATTATAGGTTTTATGACAGCCAATAATCCAATTTTAACCCAATTGCCATGGATTGCTCCTGTTGCTGTGCCAAACTATACTCCGCTGTTTAGTAAGGTTGCTGATATGAACAACAGTAATTCACTCACAGGTGTTGATGCATTATTGCTGCAATATGTGATGACCGGTGCTCCTGGCTACATGCCTTTGCCTGGTGGAGCACATAATTTCAGGTTGGCAACTACCAGATTACCAAATCATGGAGCTATGGCCTATCCGAATGCTCCTGAATTGCTGTTTACACCTTTTGGAAATTATCAAGCTACAACCACTGCTTCAGATGTTTACCATGAAGTTTCCTTAAACAATCTTAGCGATGGTCTAAATGTTTTCAATATCTATTTGGTTTCATCCGGAGATGTTAATGCAAGCTATAAACCAGGAATAAATTCAAAAATGGGTGCTGATATCAATTATGATGGTTTGCTCGCAGCAAAAGAAGGTGAAGTGGTAATAATACCTGTTAAAGTTAACCAATCCATTGATTTTGCAGCAATGAGTATTGGGTTCAATTTCGATAATAACCACATTGAGGTATTATCAGTTGAAAATTACCCAATTCATTACATTGATAATGAGGCTTCCACGGTTAAAGTCGCCTGGGTTGACCAACAAGGAAAATCATTAAGTAACGGAGATGATCTTATGTTGATTAAAGCCAGAATTGTTGGTAATTTGCAATCAGGTGACCGCTACTTCGAGCTTATGCCTGATGTTGAATTTGCTGATATTAACGCAAGTGTTATTGGTGGTGTTGGTTTGACAATACCTTACATCGAATCAGGTGTAACTGGATTGAACGACTCACAACAAAGTTTAGCACATAGCGCTTATCCTAATCCGTTCAGAGGACAAACAAGAATAAATTATCTTTTGCCTGAAGCCGGTAAAGTGAAAATTTCGCTCTATAATAACTTCGGACAGGAGATTAAGATTCTTGTTGATGAAAACCTGGAAGCAGGTTCACATCAGTTATTGGTTAACAGCTCAGATTTGAAGGATGCAGGTCAGTATTTCTATCGCATAAGCCTAGATGGACTCTCCAAATTCTGGACCGTGAAAGGTACACTCATTTATGTTGAATAAGTACTGTAATCAGTAAATCTACATTGCGTCCCTCAAAACTTTTTGAGGGACGCTTTTTTTATTTTCAGAATTGCTTAACAGCGCTCACTTCAAAACTTATAACTAAGAATTGAATGGGGTAAAGTCTGAAATATTTGAAAAAATATATCTTTTGAGCGTCTGATTATTTTGTTTCCATCCAGCCATCTATCTTTGTAAAAAATTTTTGTAAATCATGAAAGCTTGCGTTTATTCCAAGTATGGCCCGCCGGAGGTAGTGAGAATTGAAGAAATTGATAAACCTATGTCTGGGCCTGATCAGCTACTGATTAAAGTGATTACTGCCACTGTCAACAGAACTGACTGTGGATTCAGAAGCGCTGAATACGTCGTTTCACGCTTGTTTAGTGGCTTACTGAGACCTAAATTTCAAGTTCTTGGAAATGAATTTTCAGGCGTGGTAGTAGAAACCGGCTCTAAAGTGAAAAAATTTAAGGCCGGTGACAGGGTTTTTGGTTACAATGATATTAGGTTTGGTGCGCATGCTGAATATATTTTGATGGGAATGAACGAACCACTGGCACTTATGCCTCATGGTTGGTCTTTTCATGAAGCTGCTGCCCTTACCGAGGGAGCGCACTATGCTTTGTGTGATATCAAAGCTGCCGGGGTGAAGGCCGGCGATCGGGTTATGGTTTATGGCGCAACAGGAGCTATCGGCTCCGCGGCTGTGCAGTTGTTGACTTATTTTGGGGCAGATGTAACAGCAGTCTGTGGACCTTGGCATACTGATCTTGCAAAAAAAACTCGGCGCCACTATGGTACTGGACTATACAACACTTAGCTTCCGTGAAATGGATGATCAATACGATTTTATTTTCGATGCAGTTGGCAAAATCTCTTTTTACCGCATCAAACACCTCTTGAAACCAAGAGGCATTTACATCTCAACCGAACTTGGAAAAGCAGGAAGCAATATCTACCTTGCCCTCTTTACACCATTATTCAGGGGTAAAAAAGTGCTTTTCCCATTACCGACTATTACCCAATCAGACGTATTATTTATCAGTGAACTTGCAGCTAATGGAAAATTCAGACCTCTGATTGACAGGATCTACCCAATCGATGAAATTATTGAGGCTTACCACTATGTTGAATCTGGTCAAAAAATCGGAAATGTGCTTTTGGACGTTGCCTCAATATAACATTTTTATAAATAATTGATTTAAAATAGCTTATATTCATGAAGTCAAAAATTATACCTCATCTTTGGTTTAGTGACAATGGCCAGGAAGCGATAGGTTTCTATACAAGCTTGTTTAAGGAATCTTCCCTACGCGATTTGAGAGTACTTCCTGGAAATGAGTTTGAAAACGTGAAAGTAATGTCGTTTGAACTCATGAAAACACCCATGATGGCCATTGAAGCGGTTTCAACTTTTCAGTTTAATGCTTCATTTTCTTATTATGTTTATTGTGGAAGCGACTCAGAAGTTCAGAGGCTTTACAATGTCTTGAGTGAAAATGGGAATGTTGTTTTTCCGGTCGGGAATTATCCCTGGAGCTCATGTTATGCCTGGGTCGTTGATAAATACGGTTTGTCGTGGCAACTGGATCAAGATGATATTAAGACGGAGCAAAAAATTGTACCTACATTAATGTTTTCTAACCAGTTCAGTTCATCGGTTGCAGCTTACACAGAAATATTGAAAAACATATTTCCTGCATTCAAGCTCATGGTTACAGCTCCTTATCCTGTTGAGCAAAGCCCTTCAGAAGGTGCATTGTTATTTGCCCAGGTCAAAATTGCTGGATTCGTTATCAACCTCATGAGCAGCCATCATTCGCAAAATTTTGAATTCAATGAATCAAATTCACTGATGGTTTATTGTCAGGATCAGGATGAGATTGACTATTATTGGAATTGTTTGGCTGAGAATGGTATGATGCAGGCATGTGGCTGGCTGAAAGACCAATTTGGTGTTTCATGGCAGATTGTTCCTGCCAAACTTGATGAAATGATCTTTCAGACTGACCAAATTCAACTCAAAGAATTGACTGATGTAATGTTGAAAATGGTTAAACTTGACGTTGGGGTATTGGAGAGGGCAAAGGACAAATCATGATTGTCATCAAAACAGATTTCCATCATGAGCAGGTTTTATAAACAAAATTCCTGTTATAATGGGATGATGCTTTCAAAGTCATACATTTGTAATATTAATAAAATATCTGAACTTATTGATTGTGTTGCATGG
The DNA here is from genome assembly GCA_024709145.1 of Bacteroidales bacterium. GTDB lineage: Bacteria > Bacteroidota > Bacteroidia > Bacteroidales > F082 > JALNZU01. Next base: position 3,581 of record JANJXG010000116.1, read on the forward strand.
GGCCTGAAAACAGGAATTTATATCAAAGCTTACTGGTGGCAATAGAATATTTGTATTCCCGATTGATTGCTAAAACATGTTTCTTGCGCATATCGATGATGGCAGGTATATTTCTCATTTTGACATCTTGTACAGCCACACGATTTATTCCTAAAGAGCAGACCTTACTTAATAGAAATGAAGTAGTTATTGATGGGAAAGCAGAGAATTTTGTGAAATCTGACCTTGAGTATCTTATTGCCCAAAAGCCAAATAATAAGTTTCTGGGGATGAGATTTGCCTTGTGGTTTCATTATTTTACCGGAAAAAGGCAAGGTATAAAGGTATGGGATTGGCTTCATGAACGAACAGGGCAGGAGCCAGTCTACGTGGATGAAATGCAATACAACAGTACTGCCACGCAGCTTTCGAGGTATGTTTACAACAAAGGTTATTTTAATAATTCTGTTCATGTTGACGTTAAAAGGCGTAAAAACCGACTTGGTACCATTTCCTACAATGTCTCCCTTGGTCAACCTTACCGACTTGCCTCTATATCACATACGATAACTGATTCAGTATTAAATCTTTATGTTGACAGCATTGCTTCAGGAACGCTTATCAGGCAAAATGCTGTTTATGATGCCTATCAAATGGATAGCGAACGTGATCGAATTACAACCTATTTAAGAAATAACGGCTATTTTGATTTCACCAAAGATTTCATTCGTTTTGATGTCGATACCAGCCTCAATTCCCGACAGCTCAATGTGAACATGATCATTGACAATCCGTTAACCATTTCCGGTGATCAGACAACAGATTATCACAAAAGATATTTTATACACGAGGTGTTTATTTTTCCAAATCATAATCCCTTTGTCGTTTCAAGCAAACCTTATGATACCAGTTTTATCCTTTTAAAGAATACCTCGCGTGACAAAGCTTCCAGGCTAACTTTTCTTTCACATGGTGATAAAAGGATTAAAGCATCCATTTTTAAAGATATTGTTCAAATTTACGAGGACGATCCGTTCAGCATGACAAACCTTCGTCAAACTTACAAGGGGTTGACCAACCTGAAGATTTATCGTGCTTCCAACATCAGTTTTGACGCTGTAAGAAACAATCGTCTGGAAACAAAAGTGGATACCAACTGGCTCAACTGCAATATATACCTGCAACGAAGCAAGGCCAATGCCTATTCTTTTGAACTTGAGGGAACCAATTCCGGTGGCGATTTGGGCATCAGGGGTAGTCTGGTTTTTACGAATAAAAACCTTTTTAAAGGTGGTGAAGTGTTCCGGCTTAGGCTTAATGGTGGGTTTGAAGCCCAAAGGGTTAATCAAACCGGTCTTGAAGGACAAACAGATGCTTCCATTTTCAATACGTTTGAATCAGGAATGGATGCAAATATCTATTTCCCCCGGTTTCTTAGTTTTGGTTCATTTCAGAATTTTGCCAGAATTTATCAACCAAAAACCAATATCAATGTTGGTTTCAACGATCAAAACAGACAACTTTACAGCCGAACCATCATCAAAGCAGCATTCGGATACGAATGGATGAACGGGTCGACTTTGCAACATTTACTTACACCAATCAACCTAAGTTCGGTGAAGGTGAGACCATCGGCATTTTTTCAGGAATTTCTTGATGCTCAAACAAACCAACGATTCAAAGATCAATATTCCGATCACTTAATTTTCAGCGTTAGGTACAGCCTTATTTTTAACAACCAGAACGTAAATAAACTGACTAATTTTTTCTATTACAGGATTAATTTAGAGAGTGCCGGAAATTTACTTGCTTTGCTTAACAAGACTCCATTATTGACCGCTGAACAAAATTATCATACCTTACTTGGTATAAGATATGCGCAATATGTTCGGGCTGATCAGGATTTCAGGTATTATCATCTGCTGTCGAAAGAACACCGGCTCGTTTACCGGGCAATGATGGGAATAGGTGTACCTTATGGGAATTCGGAAGAAATGCCTTTCGAAAGGAGCTATTATTCCGGGGGCTCCAATGGAATGCGAGGCTGGCAGTTGCGTCAGCTCGGTCCTGGTTCCTTTACTGATACACTCAATCTTGAGCGCATTGGCGATATTCAGCTCGAATTCAATGTTGAATATCGATTCCCGATCTGGAGTTTTCTGAAAGGCGCTTTGTTTGTTGATGCGGGCAATATCTGGACCCTGCGCGACCAGTCTTATTTCACCAATGGCAGTTTTAAAATTGACCAGTTTTATAAAGAGATTGCCCTGGACGCCGGCGTTGGTTTCCGGTTCGATTTTTCATTTTTCATTTTTCGCTTAGATACAGCCATACCCTTGCGTGACCCTGAAATCACACCTGACCAGCGTTGGAGGTTCACCAAACTGCAGCTGAAACAACTGGTCTGGAATTTTGGGATTGGATATCCTTTCTGATGAATAAAGATCAACTTAACAAGCTTTTACAACTTTCGTTCAGGCACACCCCGACACCCGGACAATCTGTTGTTTTGAGACATTTGTCTTCCTTTTTACTTTCATCAAAACCACAACCGGTTTATTTGTTAAAGGGCTATGCCGGTACCGGCAAAACAAGCCTTGTTGCCACACTGGTTAATACAATTCCGCAGCTTAAGATGCGTTTTGTATTACTTGCTCCAACCGGAAGGGCAGCAAAAGTTTTATCCTCCTATACTGGTTTTCAGGCTCATACAATTCATAGAAAGATTTATTTCCATACCCGAACCCCTGATGGGAGACGAAAAATGGTGTGTGCTGAAAATAAACACAAACACACTGTTTTTATTGTTGACGAAGCCTCGATGATAACCGATAGTACGATTGACACCGGGCGAAGCCTGCTCGATGATCTCGTTCAGTATGTTGCCACAGGAGAGGATTGCAGGTTACTTCTCATTGGCGACCATGCCCAGCTTCCTCCTGTCGGGCTGGACATAAGTCCGGCTCTCGATCTCGATAATCTGAAACACGCCTACGCTATCACTGCTGCAAGTTTTGAACTCACTGAGGTGATGCGGCAGGCACTTGACTCGGGGATACTGTCAAATGCAACAGCACTTCGACAAAAACTTGCATCAAGTAAGTGTGAGTTACCTCTGCTGCAAACAGACGGTTTTACCGATATTTCCCAGCTTGAGGCAGATCAGGTTGAAGATCAGTTTTTTAATGCCTTTGGTAGTCGTGACTTCACAAAATCTGTTGTGATTTGCAGGACAAACAAACGGGCTAATCTTTACAACCAGGCAATCAGGCAGCGCATTCTTGGGATGGATAACGATCTTTCGGGCGGTGATCTGATTATGATCGTAAAAAATAATTATTATTGGACTGAAGAGCAAAAAGGGGGGGGATTTATAGCCAATGGTGATATAGCTGAGGTGACCCGAATCAATAAAGTTGAAGAAGTTTTTGGGTTTCATTTTGCTGATGCTGAAATCAGATTGATCGAGTATCCCGACCAGCCGGTAATGTCAGTTAAATTGCTAACTGATACCCTGATACTTGATGGTCCGGCTCTGAGTGATGCGGATCACCTCAAACTTTCGGCTGCAATCGAAGAAGACTATATGCAGGAAGCTTCAAGGGCGAAAAGGTGGGCAATGATTAAAGAAGATCCGTATTTCAACGCACTGCAAATCAAGTATGCTTATGCACTTACCTGTCATAAAACCCAGGGTGGACAATGGCCGGTCGTTTTTCTCGACTCAGGAATTTATCAATCCAGCCAGCTCGAAGTATCTTATCTTCGTTGGCTATACACAGCCTTGACAAGGGCAACAGAAAAAGTATTTTTACTGAACTTTTTACCAGAGTTCTTTAAATCAGCGGTGCAGGACTAAAAAAACACCAATCCTTTGGGAATTGGTGTTGATTGATCTTCTTGTAATAGTTATTTACTTTTTAGCTTTTCCTACAGCATCGAGGTCGAAGGTAAGTGCAAAACGCAAAGTGTTTTGCAAAGGATTGTTTCTGGAGTCAATGGGAATCAGGTATGAAAAATCAAGTCCAAAAACGTTGTATCGGAGGCCGGCTCCAAGCGTAAAGAACTTACGATCGCCTTTAGTTGCATCTTCGTAAAAAGCGCCACCGCGAAGGGCAAACACTTTGTTGTACCAGTATTCGGCACCAAAAGAAAAGCTAAGTTCGCGCATTTCCTCTTCAAAACCACCGGGTGAATCATAAAACGATTGTAAGATGCCGGCAACAACGGATACATCATCGTCACGGCCTTCCAGAATTTCATATTTATCCGTTCCCGGAATCGGAATGGGGTTGCCACTGAGGCTGTCACGTTTATAAATCGGTGGTGTAGGGACAAGTAATTTATTTATATCAATAGAAAAAGCGATTTCATTGTAGTCGTCAAGCGCTAGTTTCAAGGTTGGTCCAAACCGGAGATTTGTGGGGATAAAATCTTTTTTAATGCTTGCTGAACTATAGCCAAGCTTGGTTCCAATGTTGGAAATGTTAATGCCCCAGGCAAATTTTGCATCGATATCCTGAAACCACAGTACTTCTTTTTCCCAATAGACAGCCACGTCAGCTGCTGCTGATATTCCGGCTGAAGTTGAAGCGCCACCAACGTTTTGACCCAGAGTTAAGTTTGAGTAAATAAATCTTCCTGCCACAGCTCCCGAAAGGTTATCCGTTAGTTTTCTTGAGTAAGTTGCATCAAGAGCCCATTCGCTTGGTCGGTAGGTTCCTTCATCACCGCCCTGATCGTTGGTAAACTGAATATCACCCAAGGTAAAAAACCGTAATGTTGCGCCGATAGATGAGTTGTTGTCGATTCGCTTGGCAAAACCTAGATAGGCAAGATTCATGTCCGGAACCAGGTTTCGAAGCCATGGGCTGTAAGATAAACCTACACTCATATCACTTTCCATTACAGCATACTTTGCTGGATTCCAATGCATAGAATAAACATCCGGCTCTGATGAAACACCGATATCACCCATTGCACCCGACCTTGCGTCAGGAGCGATCATCAGAAATGGTACGGCTGTAGTGATAACATTTAAGGTATTGCGTCCTGATAATTCCTGGTAAGTTTGAGCTTGCGACAAGCCCCCAAAAGTTATGAGCAATGCAAGGAGTGTGACTTTTAACTTCATAAATAAATGCGTGATGTTGTGTTTCGATATTGTTGCTAAACGACTGTTGTTAAAAAATATTGTCATGAGTCTGATTTCGATTAGGGAAAAAGTAACAATTTTTGACTTGTTGTAAAAGTTCTTCCTGATTGGTCGGTGATGTGAGCGCTGTAAATGTACAAACCAGCCGGAAGTTTGCTGCCATCGGCACGTATACCTTTCCATCTGATTGGCTGTGATTGCATGCCGTTACTTCGTGTTTCTGTCTGAAGTTCATTCACTTTCAAACCCATTTGGTTGAAGAATTCTATCCGGATTTGGAGCGTTTCGTTTGGTTTGTTGTGTTGAAAATGGATATCGGTATAATCAGAGAAAGGATTGGGATGATTGTACAACTCAGTTATACTCAAGCTGGCATTCTTGTCAACTTTGAACCATCGTTCTTTTTCGGAAGAGTTGTTGTGAAGGTCCCATGCTTTCAAAGTCAGTTTATGGCTTCCGTTTGGCAGGTTTGCCAATGAGAACCGGATTGCACCCGACCCAAAAGAATCCAGCGTTGGAACAAACAAATCATTGAGTTGGTATTGTTCACGGATGTCGCCCTCATAGGTTAAAGTAATGTCCCTGCCAATGCTGTTTCCAAGAAAATGAATACCCTGAGGATCATTGAGTTGAATGTAAATTTCAGGATTTGGGGAACTGAAGTCACCATCAGTAAAACCTGGTTCATTGATGTACATTTCAATGTCTGGCCCTTGAGAATCGACTTGTACTGACTCATCGAACCCACCAAGTGTAATTTCATCAAAAAAGCCACCGGCATCCCTGAAGTTGACCGTGTCAACAGCATAAAAACTCAACTTCGTTTTGCCAAATTGGTAGGCTATATCTTTTGGTATCATGAAATTCAACTCAAACTCACCTGATTGAACACTGATATTGCCTCTGTAAACGAGCTTTTCAAAATAGGAAAAAATGGAAGGAATACTTGCAGCATCGTTGGCGAGGGTTTTAAAAGCTGTCTTTTTATCAAACATTTTTGGATATAAAATCCCGCTGAAATCGCTGATCCGGTTGCCATCAACATCCGCAATGATACCTTTGATAGTAACAGTTGACATGGCACCAAGGGTGTCGTTCGTAATTGGGAGACTCTGATCGTTAAATTCGGTAACCCGAACCTGAAACTTAGGGTAAGCCAGTCTAAGTGCAGGATCGCCAAGCAATACAAAATTATAGATGTAAGTACTGGTCGGATTCTTGCTTAGCTTGATAATATCGCCTAAACGTCTGATTTGTTGCTTGTTGTTCTCAAACATTGCATCGTAAACCCTTCTGTTTACAGCGAAATTGGAATGAGCAAATGCCAATCTGGTTGTTGTCATCAGTGCAACTGCTCCCCCTGTGGGATTAAGTAAAAGTCTTTCACCTGCAGAAACAAAGCCCGGGTTATCAAAACGGCTGAATTCACAGGTGGCTGTTATGAAAAATGGAAGCTTATGCTGATTGGTAAGGTTTTCAATTTCACCGATTGTGAAAACTTTTTCATCAGAAAGCCCGGTGATTCCTCCATGACCGGTATAATTGATAATCAAAGAACCTTCGCTGATCTGATTTAAAAAAGCCTCATTTGCTCCTGGGTATCTGTAGCCGCCCGGTACAACAACACGCTTGTAGCTGTCGAGGTAAATTTTTCGTATATTCAGGTTCGCATAGGCCGTATCAACCTCATCCGAAAGGGTCTCAGCCTGGTTAAGATGAAGGTTACTGTCGGCATCGTCGGCCACAAAAGTGATGGTATTGCGCCACTCACCACTTTGCTCGCGATTCGACATAAGGTAGTTCCTCACTTTCTCAACCATTGCCTCAGCGTCTTCTGTCCGGCTAACCGGAAAGCGCCCAATGCCTATATCCAGCACGCCGAACATCTCTGCGCCTTCGTTGATATCAAAAAGCCCGAAATAGTCATCACTGACAAAGCTTTGTGTTTCCACCAGTGAGCCCGAGCCTTGATAGGTAGGAATAAAATTTGTGTTGTTTGGAATCCGGTTTTTATAATCGTATGACCCATCTCCAAAAAGTAAAAGATATTTAAGTTGTTGATTACTCCGAATATAAACCATACGTGCAAAATCCCTTATGGCAGTAATATCAGGTTTGCCGCCCGAAAATTCATTGTAAATCTCATACAGGTTCACCACAATGCTGTGCAAGCCATCATCAGCATAATGCACGGATGCCAGGTCATGAGCCTGATCTATAAAATCGGGATGTGTCACGATCAGCATATCACAAGCCTGAATGGCATGCAGATTTTGATTTGCTACTGATTGAAAGAATTCAGTTTTAAGGGCATTTTGAGGGTCAAAGGCAATATATTCACGCAAGGTGTCGGCACTAGCTTTAAAAGTAATTCTTTCGGTATTTACCAGTGTAAAGGACTGGTTCATAGGAGATAGTGGGTTGGTAATATCCCACAGGAAAAATGAGGGGTTTGAGGTTTCAATTTCATAGAGTGCATAGCCTCCTTCGACAACCATTTCAGGATTGCTGAACCGCAGTTGCTCGGTTCTGTAGTTGAGTTTCCGCCAGGAGTTAATCCGGATGTAATTGAGCCAGGCTTTAGAATTGTCGTTTTGTGCGTCGATGCTGACATCGAAGCTCAAATTTTCGACTGAAGAGGTGAATTGAATGTTTTGATTCACCTCCCTGGCATGGGTCGAATTTCCTATTGATAATTGCTGGAACGCGATTGGGCTGATAATCGTTTGACCATTCGCAAAAACACTGAAATTGAACGTTTCGGTGATGCTTCGGCCAGCTATTCCAATTTCAAACCTGACAGGTAAGGTCACATCCCGGTCAGCCAGTTGAAAACTAAAGTTTCGGGAAGGATGTGTTGTATTAAATTCCTCACCAAACCATTCTTTTCCACTTATGATAAGGCTTTCGAGGTCAGCTTCATGATGTTCCTTGTGAAGGTAATGCGTTGTGACGCGCTGAGGTTCGGCTGAAGGCTGTGTGGCTGTCACAAGTCGCTTTCCTGGATGGTTTTGATGTGTAAAGAAGTAATAATTGGTATCAGAGTAGTAGTTTACCTTATGTACAAATCGACCATTTTGCAATTTCCAACTAACAACATCGGTTCCATAAAAGTAAAGAACGTCTTCCGGATCAAATTTTCCATCTTCTTCACCCCTGATTAAAATGGGATTTTCAAACAGGTCATCTATCCGGGAGAGGCTGTTCTGTTCCGGCAACATCTCGCCACCATTGCCATAGAGTGCAAGGTTTCGGGGGTCGATATCCGACGGATTGAATCCCATTGCAGTCAAATCTCCATAGGTAATTTTGTAGACTCCTGTCCTTAACACAGCTATTTTGACCCAATTACCTTCATTGAGTACAGATTCTGACGTATAATAGCCAGGATCATTGCCTTTGTGTTCCTGAGAGAAGTCCGGTGTTACATTTTCCTGAGCAAACAATCTTCCACCCGACAAAATGCTACAAAACAGCACGATATAAATGAAATCGTACCGAACTTGTCGAATAATCCGTTGAAGGTGACTCATGATTTGGGTCTCAATAATACAACAGTTTTGATCTGATGTCTGATTGTACGCCGTCAACCGTTGTTACAATCAGTCGGTAAAGATACAAACCTTTTGCAACCGGCTGGCCATGTTGTGATAATCCATCCCAAAGAATGGGTTCAATTCGATAGCCATTGCTATAATGATCATTGACAAGAATCGTTCGAACCAATTGTCCGTTTGTGTTAAAAATTTGTACCTCAATATCCAATGGGTCGGATGACTGATTGTGGTTAAAAACAAAATTCGTCGTGGTTTTGAAGGGATTTGGGTAATTCATTAACCGGTCGATGCGAAGATTGCCTGATGGAATTACTTCAAATTCAATGGTAGCGGTATTGGAATTATTCAAAATATCCCATGCTTTTAGTGTGAGTTTATGTTTACCCGGATTCAGATTAGCAAAGGGATAACTTACTGTTCCTTCGGCAAATGCGTTGAGTTTTCCGTTATAAAACTCATTGATGATAGCATAACGTTCAGTAGCCCCTTCCAATGTGGCCACAAGGTCATGTCCGATACCTGAACCGGTGGTATTGATTCCATTTTCATCGCTCAACAACGCAAGCAAGGTTGGATTCTCGTCCGTAAAACCACCACTCACAAAAGTTGTGTCACCAATAAACAGCCTGATTTGAGGGCCGTTCTCATCAACGATTTGATTGTTACTGAAACCACCTACCAGAAAATCTTCGTAATAACCCTGGGCATCCGTTTCAAAATTAGTTGCGTAATAACTGATTCTCCCGCTTCCGTACTTATAGGCGATGTCTTTCGGAATCATGAAACTAAATTCAAAACGACCATTGACCACTTCAACAGTGCTTTTGTGAATTATGCTGTTACGTAATAAAAAACTCGATGTAGGACCCTGATCACCATTTGTTTTGATTTGTGCTTCTTTATCAAATATAGTTGCATAAAGTAAACCATTGAATTGTTGATTGATAACACCGTCACGTGATGCAACAATACCTTTGATCGTGACCAAATCAAGTGCGCGGAGGGTATCTGTTGTCGAACCTACAGGATTTCCATTGATATGGGTGGTAATTACTTTTTCTTTGGGAAAGCCAATTTGAAGGGCCGGATCACCAAGAAGGACAAATTTTCTGTCGTTAGCATCACCGGTAAGTTTAGATTTGCGTATGACATCGCCAAAACGTGGATACTCACCATTTTCGCGCGTAAACATATTGTCTTGAAAAATAGCTTTGTTCAACCTAAGGTTGGTGGTAGAATAGGTTGCTCTTGCAGTTGTAAACATGGCAATAGCTCCTCCCGATGGATTTAAGAAAACCATCTCACCTGCCGAAGTTCGTTGTGCATCATCGTATCGAGAAAACTCGCATGTGGCTGTAATGAAAACCGGTAACTTATTTCGGTTCCTCCAGGCATTGATATCAGCGATCTGAAGAATTCTTTCTTCTGTCCAGCCCACTTCGCCTCCGTGACCTGAATAATTCATGATCAAAGTGCCTCTCTCCATTTTTTTATTGATGGCTTCATTGACATCAGGAGCCTTTTGGCCGCTTGGTGTTGCGATTTGTTTGTAGGCATCAAGATGGATTTTATCCAGATTGAACTCAGGATAATCCGATCGAAGTACCGATGCAATAACTTCAGCATCATTCAGGTGGTTGTTTGAATCACCATCGTCTGACACAAAAGTAATTTCATTACGCCATGGACTCATCACCTCAGCGTCATCAGACAGATATCGCACAATTTTATCAACGGCCTGTTTGGCTTCTTCTGCAGTGGCAACAGGAAAACGCCCGATCCCGATATCCAACAGATTATTTGAACCACCACCTTCTGTTATATCAAGGTATCCATAGTAATCGTCCGTTGCAATGGAATTTACAAGGTTTAAGGAAGCAACTGTTTCATAGGTAGGTACGAAGTTGGTGTTTCCGCTGATTTTATCTTTATAATCAAAAGATGCATCTCCGAAAAGGAGTAGATATCGCAAACCTTTACCAGGGCTTGAATCGGAATAGAGCATCCTTACGAAATCACGGATACCGGTAACATCCTGAGCGCCTGAAGAAAATTCATTGTAAATTAATTGCGGGTTTGTTACAAAAACACTCAAACCGCTTTGATTCCGGTGAATCTCAGCTAACCTCTCTGCCTGTTCCGCAAAATCAGGATGGGTGATAATCAGGTAATCAATATCTCTCAATGCGTGTAAGTTTTGATTTGCAACCGGCCCAACTTTTTCAACGTTGAAAAATCCTTGCTGATCAAAGGCTATCAGTCTTCGGACTTTATCGGCCGGTACATGAACCCGCAGGGTAGAATTCTGCAACGAAACTGCTAACCGGATAGGGTTGACACTTTCGGTAATGTCCCATACCTCAATTTGACCGGAGGCGTTGGCCATTTCCAGTGTTACATTTTCGCCACTTTCAATCAGACGGGTATTGTTAAAAATCAACTGTGGACTGTTGAACTGAATTTTGCGCCATGCGTTTACACTGATATAATCCAGCCATCCGCGGGCAGAATTTACGGCCCGGTTGTACTTCAGGCCAACGGTTATGTTATCGTTGGTGGGATTGAAACGCTGGGTAGTTCCATTTCCTTTTGCCCAGTCGTATCCTGTGGCTTGTGTTGCATCGATTGGAATGGTTTGCAAGGGGTTCCCATCAACCGACAACTGAAAATTAGAAGACCCAAAGGACCTTGCAGCCAGTTGAGTTACTATTCTTCCTTCTTTCGTTTTGTCAACATTGGGAAAGCTAAAAATGAAGTCGCGGCTCAGGTTTACATCGAATAGATCGCCATACCAGGTTCTACCGGTATTTGAAAGGTTGATGAGGTCCTGTTCATAAAGCTGGTAATCCAAAAAGGTAGTGATTGTTTCACTGCCGGCAGCCATCGCCTGCGATTCCTGAATTCGCTTCCCCTGACCCTTGCTTGTTGTGATGAAATAATAGGTGAAATCATCGTAGTAATTCGGTCTGTGGTTAAAGAATCCTTCAGTTGGGCTGTAATCCCACACAACCGGTCCCTCACCATAAAACAAGATGTAGTCCTCCTGATTAAAAACTCCATCTGATTCTCCAATCACTTTGATAGGATTTTCAGTCAGGTCATCATACCGCGGTGCAGCATTGTTTTCTGAAAGCGTACCTCCACCATTTCCATAAATACGGATGTTTTGGGGATCGATAGCAGCCGGATTGATACCGATTGCCTGAAGGTCGGCGAAGGAGATTTTGTAAATCCCGTGTTTATTCAGCCTGAATTTGAACCATTCGCCTGTGGCAAGTACCGATTCATTGGCGAAATCAATTCCATTGTCTTTAGTTGGAATTTCGATTTTTACGGTTGTTTTGAGGCTTATTGATTCCAAACGTTCAATGATGCCGGATTGAGGATTTCTTCTGAAAGCATTGACTAAACACCTGCCAAAGGCTTCGTCGCGACTGATAAACTTGTTTTGTTCTATCCCGAATTCATCCGGAAGAGTTTCATTTAAAAGCAATTGAATAGCATATTCATCTGCCGGGAGGTAATTGATTTCAACAATTTCAAAGTCAGCGCTTGCGTCTTTGTCAAAAAGTGAAACCTGGTACTGAAAGTATGGTAACAGACTGTTGTTTTCTTTGAAGAAAGCATTCTCAAATGCGGGCCGGTAAAGTGTTAAATGTCCAGGTAAAAATAAACTATCTGATTTGAGCCATTTTAACTGTATGTGAATGGTTTCGGACTGATTCTGGCTTTGAGCCTGAAACAGCGAGAAGATGAATACGAAAACCAGTAGAAAGCGCTTCATAAATTGTTGAATTTGCTGTTTGGCATCTGCCTTCACAAAGTTAAACAACCAAGCGGTTATTTTGTTTGTAGTACGGCTGCACCTTATAATTTGTTCCTAATCTGTTTTACCGTTTAACGCTAAAAGGTGCTGGTTATTGCCTGGCTTGATATTTAGTGTCTGTCGATAATATCTTGGGCTTGAGCTTTAAAGTTTTAGGGCGAGGTATGTACGGAATGATCGTCAGGAGCTTACTATTGTAAATGACTGACACGAATGACGTACATAACGAAGCCATAGGACTTTAAAAACTAGCACTATTTAGACTGTTTGAGTTGAAACAGGCTCACAAAAAATCCGTAACATTGCACCTTGATTGAAATATGAATTTATAGGCCAGGATGCGAAAGTGTTTTCTTTTTTTTATCGTATTGATACTGATTACGAAATCCCCGTTTCTTTTCGGACAGGATGCTTCGTTCTCGCAATTTTATGCGAATCCCCTGCATCTTAATCCTGCCTTAGCCGGTAATACAGAATGCGGCAGATTAGGACTTAGTTATCGAAACCAATGGCCTTCTTTGAATGATGCCTACCTGACTTATAGTGTAGCTTATGATCAGCAATTACCTTCTGTAAATAGTGGTTTTGGATTTTTAATGCTCCGCGACCAGCAGGGTGGAGGAGCTTACAACAGAACCTCCCTGGCAGCAATTTACGCTTACCATCTTGAGCTATCATCACAGTCGCGTTTGAATTTTGGTATGAAAGCTGCCTTTTACCAGGAAAATATAAGTTGGGAAAAACTTATCTTTGCTGATATGATCAATCCCTCCACAGGACAGGCTGATGGATTCACAAATGAAACAAAACCATCAAAACCAACTGTTTATGCGGCTGACTTTGCAGCAGGACTGGTTTACAGTTATGCCGGAGTTTTTTTTGCCGGCCTGAGTGCTGATCATCTCACACAACCACAACTATCTTTTTATCAATCCGAAACGGAGAAGCTTGCACTTCGTTTAACATTACATGGCGGATTTAATTTTAATATGACCACCGGAAGATTTGGAGAAGTTATTCAGGGAGACCTGTTTATTCAACCAAATCTGCTATTTTTGCAGCAGCAATCGTTTCAGCAGATTAATGCTGGTATTTATTTGGGAAAATCACCTTTTGTAGGTGGATTCTGGTACCGTCATACACTCGAAAATGCTGATGCAGTTGCTGTTTTGCTCGGACTTCAATGGGAGAACTTCAGGTTTGGTTACAGCTACGATTACACGGTAAGCAAGTTATCAGGTAAGAGTGGCGGAGCACATGAAGTTTCTGTTGGTTGGGATTTTTGCATTTATAAGGATACTAAACGAAGGATTCGTACAATAAAATCGCCGGTTTTTTAGTTAGTAGCTTAATTTTTTGAACAAAAAGTTGTCAATTGAAGATAGAAATGAAAAAAACGCACATCATTTTTTCGGTGTTTGTCGCCGGCCTGATGTTATCATCTTGTCAAAAACAGGCTTCCCGAACGACAGGATGGAATTACAATGACCCGAAATTCGGAGGTTTTGAGGTGGCTCAAAGCAAAGAGCAAAAAGTTGGTCCCGGACTCGTTGCCATCGAAGGGGGAACTTTTCTCATGGGAGCCACCCAGGAAGACCTGATGTTCGAATGGAATAATATTCCCAGAAGGGTAACTGTGGCTTCGTTCTATATGGATGAAACTGAAGTTAGTAACCTCGACTATCTTGAGTATACTTACTGGCTCAACAGGGTTTACGGGGAAGATTACCCGATGGTAGTTCAGAAAGCATTGCCCGACAGCCTTGTCTGGCGCGATCGCCTGTCATACAATGAGCCGCTTGTTGAGCTTTATTTCCGCCATCCTTCCTATCATGATTATCCGGTGGTAGGCGTTTCATGGTTGCAAGCCAATGATTACGCCAACTGGCGGACCGACCGTGTGAATGAATTTTTATTGATTGAGGCCGGAATTCTTGATTTCGACCCTGACCAGAAAAATGAGAATAATTTTAACACCGAAGCTTACCTTGCCGGACAGTATGAAGGTCTCGTGAAAGATGGAAAGGCCGATCTGGACCCAAATGGATCCGGTATCAGAAATGTCCGTTTCGAAGATGGTCTGATGCTGCCCAAGTACCGGCTCCCTACTGAAGCTGAATGGGAATATGCAGCTATCGGTCTGGTTGGCAATACCATCAATGAGAGAGTGGTTGAAGGCAGAAAATATCCATGGAACGGCGATGGTTTACGAACTGATCACAAAAAATACATGGGTAGTTTCGTTGCCAATTTTAAAAGAGGTCAGGGTGATTATATGGGAGTTGCCGGAAGCCTGAATGATGGTGCTGCTTTGCCTGCTCCTGTTGGTTCTTATTGGCCGAATGATTATGGTTTGTATAACATGGGTGGCAATGTGGCTGAATGGGTTTTGGATGTATATCGCCCCTTATCTTTTGAAGATGTCGCTGATTACAGTCCGTTCAGAGGAAATATTTTTGTCAACAAGAAAAGAGATCCTGATGGAAGTATCGCTCAAAAAGATAGTCTCGGTCGCCTTCAATATGTTGAAATTACGCCTGAAGAAGCGGCAAACCGGAAAAATTATCGCAGAGGAAATGCCGTCAATTACCGTGACGGAGATTACGCTTCGACCATTCAGAACGATTGGTCTAATCTTACCGAAGACCCGAACTCAACTTCGAAAATGTACGATTATGGCGAAACGACTCTTATCTCCGACAAAGCGAGGGTTTTTAAAGGAGGTTCCTGGGCCGACAGAGCTTATTTTTTAAGTCCGGGAGTGCGTCGTTATCTTGATGAAGATCAGGCTTCAAGCACCATTGGGTTTAGATGCGCCATGAATAAGGTAGGCAGTTCCATCGGGAAATAGCCACTTGGAAAGAATTAAAGGAAGGGCTGCCTCAGAAAAGAGGTAGCCTTTTTTTGTTAACAATTTTATAAATCGATATGCAATAACACTCTTATCTCCTTACGGCTTATATTTGCAACATGAATGATCTTGAAACAATCTATCAGGCTTTTTTGAAAAGCACCGGTATCTCAACTGATACGAGACAACTTAATGACGGAAATTTGTTTTTTGCCTTGAAGGGGCCTAATTTTGATGCTAACCAATGGGTAATGAAAGCACTTGAAGCGGGCGCTTCTTTTGCGGTGGCCGACGATCCGGCTTTAAAAGGAATTTCAAAGGTGTTTTTTGTTGAGGATGTTTTGGTGTCTCTTCAGCAACTTGCCTCTATTCACCGCAGCAGAATGAAAGCAACAGTAATTGCTATTACTGGTTCGAACGGCAAAACAACAACCAAAGAATTGATCAACTGTGTTTTGTCGAAGAAATTCAATACCATCGCTACCAAGGGAAACTTAAACAACCACATTGGGGTACCCCTAACTTTACTGTCCATCTTGCCCGAAACAGAAATGGCTGTCATAGAAATGGGTGCAAATCACATGGGTGAAATCCGGCAGTTGTGCCGGATTGCAAAACCTGATTATGGGCTAATTACCAATATTGGTAAGGCACATATCGAAGGTTTTGGAAGTTTGACTGGCGTAATCAATGCTAAATCAGAGCTTTATTCCTGGATTGATGATCATGGAAAAATGCTTTTTGTTGATGCAGACAATGAATTGTTGGAAGGTTTGTCCCAAAACATTCACCGTTTTACCTATGGTGAGTCACTTCAGAGCAATCTGTATGGTGAGCTGGTTGCTGACCAGCCGTATGTCCATCTGGCGTGGGAATACGGATCTAACCAGTCGGTTGCCGCAACAAAACTCCCGGGGGCTTACAACAGGAGTAATTTACTGGCTGCCATTGCAGTTGGGAGTTTTTTCGATGTGGAGGCTGATGATATTAACGAGGCTATCAGCAGCTATACTCCTTCAAATAACCGATCACAACTGATCGAGACGAAACACAACAAAGTTTTGATGGATGCCTACAATGCCAACCCATCGAGCATGGAAGCTGCCATCCGTAATTTTGAGAAAATGAGGGGTTCCAAAGCTGTTGTTATCATTGGTGATATGCTTGAGCTTGGAAGTATCAGTGACGAGGAGCACGCATTGATATTAAAATTACTTACCGATCTGGATTTTGAAAAGGTTATTCTTGTCGGGCCATTGTTTGGTCGTGTATATGTTGGAGACGACTGGCTGCATTTTGAAAATGCCGAACAGCTGCAACAGCATTTAAAAAGGAATCCAATCCTGGAATCTGATATCTTGGTCAAAGCCAGCCGGGGTATCAAATTGGAAACCATTTTGCCCTTTCTTTGATGATTAAAGAGGAAACAACAACTGTGATCGGACTCATGTCGGGAACCTCACTGGATGGCCTAGATATGGTTTGTTGCAATTTCAGCACGGAAAACGGACGTTGGCGTTATCAGGTTAAAGCAGCCAAAGAATTGCCTTACACCGCTGAACAACGCGAGGTATTAAGCAAAGCATTCTTTTTCAATGAGCGAAAAATCATGCTGCTGGATGATGCCTTCGGTCAGTTTCTTGGGAATTCAGTCGTTGATTTTATCCTCGAAAACGAACTTACACCTGCTATCATAGCCTCCCATGGTCACACCATTTTTCATCAACCGGAAAATAAAAAAACCTTGCAGATTGGTTCAGGAAAGCGTATTGCAGACCTCACAAAAACAACTACGATTAACAATTTCAGGCAGCTGGATGTTTTAAAGGGCGGGCAAGGTGCACCACTTGTCCCAATTGGTGATTTGCTGCTTTTTGGTAATTACGAAGTCTGCCTGAATATTGGCGGTATTTGCAATATTTCTTATCAAAGCAACGAGGAGCGTCTTGCCTGTGACGTTGCACCAGCCAATATGGTATTGAATGCACTTGCTGCAAAAACGGGACTTCCTTATGATCAGGATGGCAGGCTGGCATCAGGCGGAAAGGTTGATCCGATATTGCTTTCACAGTTGAATCAATTGGATTATTACGCACTGAACCCTCCCAAATCTCTTGCCAGAGAGTGGGTTGAAAGCCGCATAATGCCAATCCTGGAAAATTCTGATTTAACCCTAAACGATCAACTGGCAACTTTCTGCGAACACATTGCCCTTCAAATAGCCCTGTCCACAAAACATTTGAAACAAGGAAAGATGCTGGTAACGGGCGGAGGTGCTTTTAATACATATCTAATCAACAGGATACGAGAATATTCAATCCATAGGATTGTGATTCCTGATCCGGAAACAGTGCGGATGAAAGAGGCCATCGTTTTTGCATTTATCGGCTTGTTACGCTGGCGAAACGAAATAAATTGCCTTAAAAGTGTAACAGGTGCTGCTTCTGACAGCAGCACGGGGGATATTTATCTTGCTCCGGGACAAGAAAGCATACTAAAAAATTGAAACTTCAGTTTATAAACTGTTAAAAACTTAATCGAAATAAAATGTTTTACTCCCTGCTTTTGCAAGTTCAGACAGTTGCCAACGACCTCGCTACTGTGACTCAAAAAAACGAAATCAGCCTATCAGTGTTTGATTTGGCTGTCAAAGGAGGTTGGATCATGGTTGTGTTGGCTGTATTTTCTGTCATTACCGTCTATATTTTTGTCGAAAGATACCTGACCATCTCCAAAGCGTCGGTGGTTGATAAACACTTTATGAATAACATCCGTGAATACATCCATGCCGGCAAACTTGATGCTGCAATGGTTTTGTGCAGAAATACTGAAGGTCCGAATGCCAGAATGGTAGAAAAAGGTCTGGCACGCATCGGTAAACCCTTAAATGACATTAATACAGCTATCGAAAACGTTGGAAAGCTTGAGGTTAGCAAACTCGAAAAAGGTGTGGCCGGTCTTGCTACCATTGCCGGCGCTGCTCCCATGCTTGGTTTTCTGGGTACAGTGATTGGGATGATCAAAGCTTTTTATGATATGTCAATGGCAGGCAACAACATTGACATTGCCCTGTTGTCGAGTGGAATTTATCAGGCGATGATCACGACCGTAGGAGGACTTATTGTGGGAATTCTGGCTTACATTTTTTACAACATCCTTGTTTCCCGCATCGAAAAAGTTGTTTACCTGCTCGAAGCCAAAGCAACTGAATTCATGGACGTTTTGCATGAACCTGCCCGCTAACACTTGAAAAAATGGCTATTCACACAAGAAATAAACTTAATGTCAGTTTCAGCATGGCGTCCATGTCGGATTTGGTATTCCTTTTGCTGATTTTTTTCATGCTGACTTCAACGTTGATTGCACCTAACGCCATCAAACTTTTGCTCCCATCAAGTAACAGTAAAACAATGGCAAAACAAACAGTGACGGTATACATTAATGAGGGTTTTCAGTTTTTTGTTGAGGAACGTCCATCCAGCGAGAGCGGATTAATAGCAGATTTGCAGTCGGTGCTACAGGCTCAGAAGGAAGGTACAGTCGTGGTTCGGTCAGATAAAACTGTTCCGGTTCAATATATTGTCAGTGTCATCGATGCTATCAATGAGTTGAATGAAAAATCGCAGTCATCCTACAAAGTTATTTTAGCCACTTCACCCAAAAAATGATGCAGCTGCAGAATAAAAACCGGATTAAAGGTATCATAGCCAGTATTTTGGTACATATCCTACTGCTGTTGGCACTTTTTTTTCTGGCTTTAACAACCCCGCTTCCATTGCCTGAAGAGGAGGGTGTGGAAGTTGATCTTGGTTATTCAAACCAGGGTGTTGGTGAGGTGCAGCCTGAATCAGCTGGTGGAGCACCACAGTTAAAACAGCTGGAAGCTCCGCCTCCATCTGCTGCAGAAGATGAGTTTTTGACACAGCAAACCGAGGAGGCGCCTTCTATAGCGGAACAGCCAAAACCAAAACCAGAAAAGAAAAAAGAAGTGAAACCAAGGGTGGAAAAGCATCCTCCGCAGGAAACAACCGAAGCAAAGGTTGAACCGACGCCTCCTCAACCAAAAGTGGACCAGCGGGCTTTGTTCAAGGGCTCGGGCGATCAAGGCGGGAATGCAGGTTCCGAAGGAATTACCGGTCAGGCAGGAGATCAGGGTAAGCCTGACGGGCTTAAAAATGTCCGTCGTTACGACGGCCAGGGCGGTCAGGGCGATGGCCCATCCTACAGTCTTGGCGGACGCGGTGCTGTGAAGCTTGCGCAACCAAAGGCGAATTTCAGAGAGCAGGGGGATGTGGTTGTGGATATTTGGGTTGATCGCAAAGGATTGGTTAAAAGGGCGGAAGTAAACCTTCGCGGAACGACTGTTTTAGATGTTAACCTGAGAAAAATTGCTGTGAACGCGGCCCTCAGCTCCACTTTTTCGGCAGATGACGCAGCCGCTGATTTACAAAAAGGTACAATTACCTATACTTTTATCATTGGAAATTAACCTGGCTGATACACCCCATTAAAAAAATGAATTACGACGAGACCCTGAAATGGATGTTTGATAAGCTTCCGATGTACCAACGAATAGGAGGGGCTGCCTACAAAGCTGATCTCACTAACACTTTACTGTTTACTGATTACCTTGGTCATCCCGAAAATGGGTTCAGATCGGTTCACATTGCCGGGACAAACGGAAAAGGGTCGGTTTCACATATGTTGGCATCGGTGTTAGCAGAGGCGGGTTACAAAACCGGCCTGTACACATCGCCTCACCTGCGTGATTTTCGTGAAAGAATCAGAATCAACGGCCAAATGATTAGTCAGGAAGCTGTGATTGATTTCATCGAAAAACATAAACAGAAATGCGAAGAAATTCAGCTTTCATTTTTTGAAATGACTGTTGGCATGGCTTTTAGCTGGTTTGCCGAACAGAAAGTGGATGTTGCTGTAATTGAGACCGGAATGGGAGGAAGACTCGATTCTACCAATGTAATTCAGCCTTTGTTGAGTATTATAACCAATATAGGCCTGGATCACACTCAATACCTTGGAAATAGCCTGGCTGAAATTGCCACTGAAAAAGCCGGAATTATCAAAAAAGGTATTCCGGTTGTGATTGGTCAGACCCAACCCGAAACAAAGTCTGTTTTTGAAGTGAAAGCCCTTGAAAATGATGCTTCAATCTATTTTGCAGACCGGATTTTTGATGCCAACAGATTGCAAACATCTGATCAGCAGATTCAACTTTTTGACGTTTGGAAGGATTCCAATATGTTTTTGGAACGACTTGAGTTGCCTTTGCTGGGTCACTACCAACAAAAAAACGTGGTCACCACCAGTTGTGCTCTCTCGTTACTGCAAAAAGACCTTCAAATATCCGGGAAAGACATCCGTTACGGCCTTGAGGCGGTGGTCCGCAACACCGGTTTGACCGGCCGCTGGCAGGTGATTAGCCGCAATCCTCTTGCCATTGCTGACACCGGACACAATGTAGATGGTATCAAAGAAGTAGTATTTCAACTTCGGTTGATGCAATTCAACCAGCTTCATTTTGTTTTGGGAATGGTGAATGATAAATCGATCGATGAGATGCTGCAGTTGCTTCCTCGACATGCAGTCTATTATTATTGCAAAGCCGACATTCCACGTGGCCTTGATGCCGGTGTCCTTGCTGACAAAGCCTTCGAAATCGGCTTGAGAGGCAGGGTTTATGATTCGGTTAGGGGTGCTTATTTCAGTGCACTTAATGCCGCCAGACCCGACGACCTTGTCTTTGTTGGTGGAAGCACGTTTGTTGTGGCTGAAGTGGTGTAAAAAATATAACTAATTGATTCAAATTATGTTAAGAAATTGAAAAATGATTTGAATATAGCTGTTTACAAACTTAATTTGATTTATTTTTGAAAAAAAATCTACCCTATGAAAGCAAATCTGAATCAAATTGAGTCGTTTCTCACCAATCGTAAAATCGCCCTTGTCGGTGTCAGCAGAACGAAATCAAAGTTTGGCAATGAGGTTTTCAAACAATTGCTAGGTAAAGGTTATGAAGTCGTTCCTGTGCACAGGGAAATGACTGAATTTGAAGGCCATGCCTGTTTCGGGTCCATCGAATCCTTGCCTGATGATGTGAGTGCTATTTGCTTGGTTGTGCCAAAAACCGAAACAGATGCCTTGTTACAAGCGGCACTCAACAGGGGTATCAGGCAGATATGGGTACAGCAAATGTCGGAAACATCATTTACAAATCAACTTGCTGCTCAATCCGGCGCCAACATCGTTTTGGGTAGGTGCATTTTTATGTACACCTCGCCTGAAGGTTTTCACCGGTTTCACCAGCGACTAAGCAAGATTTTTGGAACTTATGCCCACTGATTATTCTTAAGTGCGGGTGTTTTCAGGGCTTAAATTGAATAGCAAAGGGTTTTTAGCTGTCTTTGTTTTGTAAAAAGCCTCGATAATTTTGAAATCTTCCTCAAAATTTCCTGAAGGATAAAGAACAGGTCCGAAGCCTCCTTTTTTATTTTTATAATCAACAAATCCAAGGACAATAGGAACATTTGCTTTTAGAGCAATATAGTAAAAACCACGTTTCCAATTTGTTACAAGCTTTCTTGTGCCTTCGGGGGTAATAATTACGTTCAACACACTGTAATCATCAAACAATGCTGCCACCTGATCAACAAGGTTGGTGTTTTTGTGTCTGTCAACAGGGATTCCGCCCATTCGCTTCACCAAAAATCCCAATGGATGCTCAAAAGCTTCTTTTTTAATCAGGAATTTTACCGGAACACCGAGCGACCAATAAGCCAGCCTTCCAATTACAAAATCCCAGTTGCTTGTATGTGGAGCGGCTGTTATCACGCATTTTTTGATGTCAGGCGGGATGTTGCCAATGATTTCCCATCCGATGGATTTCATGATAAATCGAGAAAATCTTTTCATAACCTCTGTTTGCGGCAAAAGTAAAAAGTTTTACGAAACATCGCGGCGTTTACTGTTTTTCAGGCTGGACCGAAAAAAAGCCGGCTTTTGGGCCGGCTTCATGTTTCCATTATTTCTTTTCCTCCGGGTAGAGTGCCACACGCACATAATGACCGGGGTTTAAGAACCCTTCGGCCGTTTTTTTCAAATCTTCTATCGAAACGGCCTCCACTTGTTTACGGTAGGTTTCATAATCAACCATTTTGAGTTGATAGTTGAGGGCATTATCGATGTAGTTCAGCCAGAACCGGTTTTGTTTGTCATCAGTTTCCCTTTCTCTGATGGTGGTTTCTTTTACTTTGGCCAGGTCTTCGGCAGTAGGGCCTTGAGTCATCAACAGCTTCATCTGATCGAAAACAACCGTGGAGAGTGTGTCAACCAAATCGGGATTGGTTCCCCAGCTAACACTTACATTGGCTTTAGGTGAAGGCAGACGGCTGGCACTCATTCTGGCACCTACCCCATAAACTCCGCCAATCTCCTCGCGCATGTTTTCTCTTAATTTAATGTTGTATGCTTTACTTAATAGGTTATATTTCAATAGGTTATCATCATTGTAGTCGAAATTTTCCTTGAAAACAATGGCTACCATACTTTTGTATTCTGTGCCTGCATGCACGCGTGCATCCGTTATTCCATCAGGAAATTGAACTTTCCGGTCGATCCACTGATGTTTTG
The DNA here is from genome assembly GCA_024709145.1 of Bacteroidales bacterium. Classification (GTDB taxonomy): domain Bacteria; phylum Bacteroidota; class Bacteroidia; order Bacteroidales; family F082; genus JALNZU01. The sequence goes on from JANJXG010000116.1 coordinate 26,596, forward strand.
TGCCTTGTGGCAGATTTCCTAAGTATTTGGCAATCATATCTTTCATATTGTTCAAATCAACATTGCCTGTAAAAATGAAAGTAAACTGACCTGCACCATCAAAAAGTCTGTTATACATATCATACATTACGTCTGCCTGAAGACTTGCCATATTACTCTCATTGGGAATGACAACTGAACGTTGGCTACCCGAAGTGATAATTTTTGTCAGGCTATCAGAAAAAACAGCCTGAGGGTTGGACTTTAGAAATTTGAAACGATTCGAAAGCTGTGATTTAAACGCTTCAAATGCTTCATAATCACGACGGGCAGGCTCGAAATGAAGGTAAATAAGCTGCAGCATCGTTTCGAAATCCTTTGGACTTACATTTCCTGAAAGTCCATGCCTGAATTCGTCCATAAAAGGCTGAACGCTTACATTTTGCCCGGTTAACTTTTTACCCAGATCAATAGCATTGAAATTTCCAAGTCCGCTCAAACTTACTAGTCGGGGGGTATTGTTGGCTGCAAATACCCATTCGTCTTCGAAAACACTCGTTCCGCCTGGCCCGAAGGCAGTCATCAGGATTTCATCATTTTTAAAATCGGTTGGTTTAACCACAACTTTAACCCCGTTGGGCAATTCAAAGGAATGGATACCAAGATTGTCATTTGTCTTCAACTCCTTAATGGCGACATTTTTCAAAGGCTTTTTCAGAAGGGGTTCCTCATTGAATGAATCAACATAGGCTTCAGGTTGTTGTTTTTTGGCTTGACTGATGACTTCGAGAATGACATTCTCCGTAGGAACTTTAACATCTTCCTTTTCAGGTGCAGTCACAACGATTACCATGTTTTCTTCTGTAATCCATTGACCTGCAAGAGCATTAATTTCAGCAAGACTGATTAAAGGAAGTAATTCCCTGGTGAGTTCCAGTTCTTTGTCAATACCCGGGATTGGTGACTTACTTAGAAAATGATTGGTATATTCCCGAACAAAACTGGCCGATGGAGTTTTGTCTTTTTCCTTCTGCCTCTTTTCCAGATTGGCGATGAGTTGTTTCTTTTGCCTTTCAAATTCAGGTTCTGTAAATCCATGCTGCCTGACTCGTTCATTTTCTACAATCAGTGTTTCGAGCGCTTTCTCAATTTGATTTTGTTTGACAACTGCATTGGATGCATAGGCATCGGAAGCCCTGCCGATAAAACCTCCATAATAGGTGTAGGCTGTTACAAACGGAGAGTTGGGTTTTTGATTGATTTCATTTAAACGACTGATAATCATGCTACTGTAGAGTGATTGCATCAATTTAAGTTTGTAATCTCCCAGATTTTTGACTTCTTTTTTAGGATGTTTATAAAACATCATTACTGAGCTGCTTGTAGCTTCTGGATCGGTGGTAATGGCAATCAGAGGCTCCTTGTTTCCGGGAATTTCGAAACCGGTTCTTTCTCTCGCCCAGGATGGGTTTTGAATATGAGCAAAATGCTGCTGAATTTTTGATTCTACCAAAGCTGGTTCAAGGTCGCCGGTAACAATTATGGCCTGAAGATTTGGGCGATACCATTCTTTATAAAATCTCCTCAAGGTTTCGTAGGCAGCTGTGTCAATAACACCAACCTGACCGATTGGTAATCTTTCAGCATATTTCGACCCATTAAAAATAACCGGGAAGTATTTTTTTCGCATCCTGTCGTCGGCTCCAAGACCAAGGCGCCATTCTTCTCGGATTACGCCGCGTTCCTTGTCAATTTCCTCCGATTCCATTGCAACCTGATGAGCCCAATCTTCCATCACCATGAAAGCTGAGTCCACCAGTCCCTTGCGGTCGGTAGGTAGCTGTAGCATATACACCGTTTCATCGAAACTTGTATATGCATTCAGATCGGCACCAAACCTGACACCTGCTCTTTCAAGAAAATCAATCAGTGCACTTTTGCTGAAATTGGCAGTGCCATTGAATGCCATATGTTCCACAAAATGAGCAAGCCCTTGCTGCTCATCATCTTCCAGAATAGAACCTGCATTAACAACCAGCCTCATTTCCACCCGCTGAGCAGGCATACTGTTCTTGCGGATGTAATAGGTCATGCCATTTTCAAGCTTGCCAATTTTTACCTGTGAATCAACTGGAATGCTCTGACTTAGATCAGTTTGAGCCAGAAGCGAAGCAAAGAGTCCTATGAGAAGACCCGCTGTGAGAAGTAGTTTTTTCATAAATGTTGCGTTAAGAAAATCAATATGAAATTTAACTGACGATAAATTCCTCGATGAGGTGGACTTTTTCAGGGTGGACAAAAAAACAATTTCTAACTCCATTATCCTCTTTCCTGATCAGGGTTTGCGTTTGTTTTAATCCGTTTTCAACATGGTTGAAAAAAAGGTAATTATATTTCTTCATCACTTGTTCAAGTTCTGACTCGATAGTTTGGAACAGTGTTTCACAAATGATAACAGGTTTGGCTTTACTCAAAACCTTTTCTGCATGTTGAAGGATAATATGCTCGGTGCCTTCGGTGTCCATTTTGATCAGATCAGGCAATTCGGTATGTTGGGCAGTATAGTTGTCGAGGGTTGTGGAATTAACTTGAACCTTCACAAAATTTTTACCTTCAGTTTTACTACCTGCATTGCTCTCGCCTGCGAGGTTGTGCTCAAGGAAGGTATATTTTTTATTTTTTATCTCAAAAAATGTCAGTTCTCCTTCCCGATCGGAGAGTGCAGTGGGTTCGATACGAATCTGACTGAAATGGTTGACGTCGGCATTCTTACGAAAATAGAAAAGCGGACCTGAGGCGGGTTCAAATCCTACGATCTTCATGGAGGGATTTTCAGATGCTGCCAACAGTGAGTAATAACCTATGTTGGCTCCAATGTCGTAAAAACAGTTTATTTTTTTGATAAGCTCGACAAAGATGGATGTATATTCAAATTGCATGGCACCTCCCTCCCAATAAAGAAGGTGAGTGAGATAGTTGGTTTGGTTTGTGTACAATACAACAGGCCGCTTCATACTGTCACGAATAGTAATTTTACCTGAAGGAGGAAGCTTTACAACACATGGAAATATTTCTGCAGCAACCTTATTGGCCGAACGCAAGGCAAAATTGACGGCAGGTTGGTAAATTACTTTGTAAAATAACTGTTTCATAATGATTTAGCATTGTGAACCTTGAGAAGAGCAGGGTCGTTAAAAGGCCCTTAACAAGCATGCGAAGGTAGTGAAAATCATCTTGACCTTTTGTACCTGAATAAAAAAGCTATTTCCGGAAATTTTAACTACCAGAACAAACCAAATCGAAACCCTATATTTGTTAGCCCAAATAAGTTCTTATATGCTTAGATTTTTCCTTTCTTTTACATTGGTTCTGACGTTTTTAATGAGCAGTGTATCTCAAAACTTAACATTATCTGTAAACGATGGCGGTTTTTTAAACAATGATGAATCCCTTCCTGATGTAGCTGCGTATGTAAATCCAATGATCGGCACAAAAAAAATGGGACATACGTTTCCGGGGGCCGTGGTTCCTTTTGGGATGGTTCAGCTGAGCCCTGAAACAAACAAGGTTCAGATGTACCATGAGGATGGTAGCTATAATCCCGAGGTATATCGTTACTGCAGTGGATATCAGTATGATGATACACTTATTTATGGTTTCGCCCATACGCATTTTAGTGGAACCGGACATGCTGACCTGGGCGATCTGCTTCTGATGCCGGTGACTGGAAGTTTGAGCAACAGTCGTTTTGGCGACCTTCGCTCCGAAAAAGGTTTCTCTGCTCATTTCAGGCACGAGAATGAATTGGCTGTACCTGGCTTCTATCAGGTTTTTCTTCATGACATGAAAGTTAGTGCAGCTTTGACAACCACCGAAAGAGTAGGTTTTCACCGTTACCGCTTTCCTGAACAAGACAGTGCTCACCTTGTACTCGATTTAATGTCCAACATCTACGGCTACGAAGGGAAAAATGTTTGGACTTTTCTTCGGGTCGAAAATGACTCAACTATAACAGGCTACAAGCAAACCACCGGTTGGGCAAGAACGCGAACTGTTTATTTTGCCATCCGGTTTTCACGAAAATTAAAGGCCTGGGGACGTCATCGTGCTGACACACTTCCCTATAAAGGTTTTTACCGCAAATTTGATGAAGAGCGGAATTTCCCGGAAATGGCAGGTAAGGAAATCAGGGCTTTCTTCAGTTTCATGCCTTCAACTGAAGAGTTGAATGTCAAGGTAGCACTCTCAGCTGTCAGCACCGAAGGGGCTTTGCTGAATATGGAGACGGAAGTTCCGCATTGGGATTTTGAGCTGGTCAAACAGCAGGCCCGCGCAAAATGGAATGCTGAGTTGAATAAAATTCATGTAAAAATGATGGATGAAGACGACTTGGTCACCTTTTACACAGCACTGTATCACAGTTTTATCAGCCCGATTGTTTTCGAAGATGCTGACGGATCCTACCGTGGATTGGATCAAAATATTCATCAATCGGATGGTTTCACCAATTACTCAGTTTTCTCATTGTGGGATACTTACAGAGCACTTCACCCGCTTTTTAACCTGGTTCAGGCTGGGCGAAACAATGATATGATTCATTCCATGCTGGCACACTACGACCAAAGTGTTCATAAGATGCTACCGATCTGGAGTCACTATGCAAACGAGAATTGGTGTATGATTGGCTACCACGCCGTTTCGGTGTTGGCAGATGCCGTTGTTAAAAACACCACTGATGCTGCACTGTCAAGGATAGTGGAAGCCTGCGTTAATACTTCCAACGTGGATTATTTTGATGGTATTGGCGCTTACCGTCAGTTTGGTTATGTGCCTGAGGATAAAAGTGCCAATTCAGTGAGCAAAACCCTCGAATATGCATACAACGACTGGTGCATCTCACAATTAACCAACCGATTGGGTAGTGACTCGTTAAGTCGTTTTTATACCCAATTTTCTGAAGCTTTTCATCAGGTTTATGATCCGGCGATAGGTTATATGCGACCCAGGATGTCGGATGGTAGTTGGCGTCCCGATTTCGATCCTTATGATACACATGGGCAGGGTTTTATTGAGGGAAGTGCTTTAAATTACGGGCTTTATGTTCCGCATCAGGCTGCAGTGATGGTGGACATGATGGGTGGGAAACAGAAGTTTTCAAGGCATTTGGATATGATTTTTAGTGCACCGATCGAAGAAAAGTATATTGCTAAAAATGAAGATATTACAAGGGATGGAATCATCGGTAATTATGTTCATGGAAACGAACCGGGCCACCATATTGCATACCTGTATCATTATGCCGGGCACTCTTTCAAAACACAGGAGCGTGTAAGAATGATCATGGAAAGTATGTATGATAATGAGGAAGACGGTTTGTGTGGAAACGATGATGCCGGGCAGATGAGTGCCTGGTATGTTTTCAATGCCCTGGGTTTTTACCCGTTTTTGCCAGGTTCAGATTTATATGAAATTGGAAGCCCTTTGGTTAAAGAGGCACGCATTCATCTGTCAAACAATAACTTTCTCAATGTCAAAGTGATGAATCAATCATCAGAAAATGTTTACATTGAAAAAGTTCTGCTCAACGGGAATGAAATCAAAGGTCATCAACTCCGGCACGACGATCTTGTAAAAGGAGGGGAGCTTCAGTTCTTCATGAGAAGCAAACATTTGTAAACTTCAAAGCTTTGACACAAATCAAATCATTGGATTTTACGATTGAGAGTTCAGTAAACCGAATTTTTGAAGACTTCTTAACAACTCATTTTTACCTGTGGGCTTGGCTAGAAAGGCAGAAAATCCCTCCTGATTGGTTCGAATGTACTCATTGTCCATCGTGTAGGCAGTTACCGCGATGATGGGAACATCAGGATTGAACTGCCTGATGAGTTTGGTAGCAGTTTGACCATCCATTACCGGCATTTTTAAATCCATCAGAATTACGTCGATTTCTGGATTTGCTTTTGCTAATTCGACGGCTTCCTGCCCGTTTTCAGCCATCAGGAGCTGGGCATTGTGTTGTTTCAGTACCAATTCAAAGAAGATCCTGTTGCTGTCGTCATCCTCAGCGATTAAAACCAACGGGTTATCATTCGGTTTTCTATGACCATTTTTAGGATGCTCAATTAGCGGCTGATCAGCATTGACGGGCAGGTTTAGGATAATTGTTGTGCCTTTATTTTTTTCACTTTCCAAACGGATATTACCACCCATTAGTTTTAAAAACCCATGGCTGATTGATAAGCCTAGTCCGCTACCCTCATGACCTCTTGTGGTAGAAGAGTCCTCCTGCATAAACATTTCGAAAACTCTTTCGTGGGCTTCTGATGAAATTCCTATACCTGAATCAATAATAAAAAACTCGATGAAATCTCCTTTTGGTTCAAAGCCAAAACTGATTTGGCCCTGCTTCGTAAACTTTACAGCATTATCAAGCAGATGAGTGAAAATTTTCGTGAATAGTTCCTGATCATTGTTGATCGCTAAGCTTTCAATTTGATCAGGAGTACGAAGTACGAGTTCCAGACCCTTTTCCTGACATTTTGGTTGGAATTTATAATGCAGATTTTCAAGTACTAAATAGGCATCAAACGGCTTTTTATTGATTTGTATTAAGTTTGAAACAATGAGCGAAATATCCATGTAATCAGTAACGGTGTTCATCAATCTTTCGCTTGATGCTTTGAGCATGTCAATGAATTCCTGTCTTTCTTCAACTGAATAATCGGGATCAGCGAGCAAACCTCCAAAACCCAAAATGCCGTTGAGCGGAGTCCTGATTTCGTGAGAGATATTTTGAATGAAGGAGGTTTTTAACTTATCGAGCGACATGGCTTTGTCTCTGGCGAGGATAAGCTCCTGATTGGTAAGCTCGAGTTCATTGGTTCGTTCTTTCACCTTTCCTTCAAGAATTTGGTTCTGATTTAACAGTTGTTTTTGCAACATATTTGTGTACAAAAGATTGTGAATTCTGAGACCAACTTCGGTTAAATCAAATGGTTTTGTCAAAAAATCGCTGGCGCCGCCTGAAAGTGCTTTTTGTTTGGCGTCGGCGGTGGCATCGGCTGTTAAAACCAAAATAGGAAGAAAAGTACCTTCCGGAATCAGAGGTTTCAACTGTTCCATGACCTCAAAACCAGTTAGATAAGGCATCATCAGATCGAGAAGAATCAGGTCAGGCTCAAAAGTGGCGAAAAGTTGAAGTACATCCCGTGGATCGAGGGTCGAAGCTACATTTTCATAACCTTGCATTTCCAGGAACCCTTCCAGGATTGCTATGTTTGCCGGCTGATCATCTACAATTAGAATATTTGCTTTTTTAATATTTGAATCAATCATGGGATATCGCTATTTAAGGTACTGATTAATGGTTTTCAAAAATTGTTGTACTTCGATAGGTTTAGTCAGGTAATTTTTTGCACCTGATTTAAATAGCCGAAGGAGCTGATGAGGCATTGCATCAGCGCTGATAATAATAACTGGAATATGTTTTGTACGGCTGTCGGCCTGTAGGATTTGAAGTACTTCACTTCCATGTATGTCGGGAAGGTTGAGGTCGAGCAAAATCAGATTTGGATTTGTTTCCAGAACTTTTGTCAGTGCATTGTTTCCATAAATCTCAAACAACAAACGTAAATTGGGTTGATAATCATTCAGAATTTGCTGAATCAACTCAATATTCGAAATGTTATCTTCAATGTAGAGGATCGTCCCGGTCATATGTGAAACATCTCCTTGCTGGATTTCAACGGAGTAATTACTCATTGCCTTCTCGACCGGATGAGAAGCTTCCGGC
>JANJXG010000145.1 GCA_024709145.1 Bacteroidales bacterium
GATTTCATCAAAATCAGGAAGAAGAAACTCACGTAAGTCTTTGGGGGAAACCACATCGGTGATAAAGACACCCTCCGCCTTGCCCCAGATAATCTGCTGCTTGCCAATCCTGAGGTCGAAATTTTTGAAATAGAGATCCAGATACGCCTCCCGCAGGCCCAGCTCCAATTCTCTGTCGAAATAATGATACAAATATGGGTTTACCTTCATTCCGACCGACTCTGTGTGGTGCTCAATATTCAGGTTAAGTGTGTTCTGTATAATCGAAAAATCATTAGGACTTTCGGTAAGCAGTCCGGTGTAGTTCCTGACGTAACCCGAAAACCTGAGCGGCGCGCCTTCGTTTTGAGCAAAGGTTTTGGTTTCGGTGATCAACAACCAAAACACCGCAAGAAAAAATATCCGTTTCATAAGCTTGTAACTATAAAAATGGAGTGGCCACTTCTTCAGAAAAACCTTTTGATTTCCGAATCTAATTCATCAGAAACAGCACACTCCAAAAAGGTTATCATTATTGTCCGAGTGTCATGCTGCGTTCGGTGAACTTATTGTCGGGAATACCCTGATTGATTTTCACATTGGAGAAAACCATTTTGGTGCGGTGGTTTTTTTGGGTGTTAACCATCTCGGTCTCAAGGATGGTCCAAAAACCGTTAATTTTTTCGAACTTATGAATATAAAGGGTTTTAAGCGGCATTTTTGCTTCATCATAAAACTCCCTTTTCAAACCGATAAAGTTATCTTTGTTCACCCAGGTAATGGTTTTTGAATACATATAACCCGGTTGTTTGGTGGTGCTTTCTACTACAAAGCAATCATAATTGCCCAGTTTTTCCTCTCTGAGCAAGGTGTGATTGTCTTCATCAGGATGGCGGTCGCCCAGGTCGTCGTATGTAAAATCTGATCCCATAAAATAATCTCCTTTGCTGTCGCTCGAAATCCTTTTGGTTCGTTTAAGTGCCGGCAAGTAAATCCATTGATCATCGTCTTTTCCATCGGCATAGCTCCAACTCATGAAGGAGGTGTTGCGGACATCGGCCGGAGAAAGAAAAAACATCAGGGTTTTCTCAATGCTTCCATTGTCGGTGATGAACTGTCTGAGTTGTCGCACCCGTTCATCACCCTGTTTGTTGGTAAGGGTCATAGCAAGATCACCCTGAAGGTCGCTTCCCGACGGACGGGCATAAACAGCTTCCATGATTTGTTTTCCATTCATTTGTGACCAAACAGGTTGTGCCAGGCTTATCAGGCCTGCCAACAAGACTAATGCTGCGAATTGTGATTTTTTCATTTTATTCAATGTTAAATTAAAATAGTGAATGATTCTTTTATTAAAAGGCAAATGCCTGAATACCAAATTGCAAATAGGTAATTCTTCTGAAATAGAAGATGTTGTAATAATCTTCGCCGGAATAAAACCTTGCAAACAAGCTTACATCCTTGAGAAATTTGGGACGGTAAGCCATGTTCACCATCAGGTTCAGGCGTTCTTTGAAATCGAAAAATGATGCTTCGCCGCGCTTTCCAAAGATCCAGGTTGTTCCCAGCGTCGTTTGAACAGCCGGCACTTTGTGCCAGGTCTGACTCTTGCCCCCAAACAGAGCTTTCATTCTTTTGAGCGAAAACTTATAAATTTTGAGGCTGTTGTGCCAGCGAAGGAAGCCGTATCTGCCATCGAGTTCGGGACTGATGTCAATTTTTGGATGCCATTCCAGCGAAGTTTTGAAATACTCCGTTGTATTGGAAAAAGGAACAATGCGCCGGTTGAAAAATATGCCTGATTCAAGATAATTGGTCGAAAAATTTCCATTAAAGGTGTTTACCGACCCATCGGGCAAAAAGAAATCGCCGTCCTGTCCGTTGGAATGATGGGCAATTGTTAAAAAGACATATCCTGAAAAGGGATCATGTGCAGCTCTCCCTTTAACATGCCTGTAAAAAGTGATTTGCGGCATATAACCGGGGGTTCTGACAGGAAGCGATTCTTCCGCCTGCATTCTCAAGCGGATTCCTGTTGAGATTGTGGCTCCGTATCGCGCATCGGCATTGGTTCGCAACAAAAATGTGGGCGCTATCATGGCTTCAAAAACGAGTGATTCAAGCGTGCCGATACCTTGAGAAAAAGTAACATAGCTTTCTATTTGATTGGCTTTTACAGCACTGAAAAAATCATTTTCACGCGCCTGATTGTCCTGCGCCTGAATGATGCCTCCAGATATCAGTGCGATACCTGCAAAAAATACTGTAGTTTGCCGAAGATTCATTTCAATAATGGATAAGCTGGTGATCGAAAGATTCAGGATTTCTTTTTAAAAAAGATGTTGGATTTGTAAATAAGAAGGTACATGATGGTCACTGTTGCAACAAAACTTGTTAGCATATTGAAGGAAACCAATGCCCCCAGCGACCTGTTTGGTGGGAAGACAGAAAAAAGCAACACCAGAAATCCCAGTATAACGACCACAGCATTGAATGTGATGGCTCTTCCTGAATGCGACATGGTGAGTTTGGTGGTGAGAAGCTTATCTCCTGTTTCCTGCGAATAAATTTTATACCGTTCAATAAAATGGATGGCATAGTCGATACCAATACCAACGGCGATGCTCGAAATAAGCGCGGTGGTTGTACTCAACGGGATGTTCAACAAGCCCATCAGACCAAAACTCAACAAGGCAGTGAGTACCACCGGAACAGAACCAATGAGTCCGATGGTAAACTTCCTGAACATCAGTGTGATCAAAAGAATGATGATAATCACCGACATCACGAGGCTTTTAATCTGACCTTCAAGGATCAGACCGGTGAATACCAATGCTTTGTAGCCACTTCCGGCATAGTTGAGGCTGATGCCCAGTTCTTCGAGACGCGGCTTAAAAATTTCGATGGCTACAATGGCCTTTTTCAGCTCTTTTGAATTGTCGCTTTTCAGTTGGAAAGTGAGGTTGGCTTTTTTGCTGTCGTAGTCGGTCACTTTCCACAGATTTTCAGGGTCACCCGACATCTCGTAAAGCAACAGGTATTGTGCAATCAGTTCATCATCATCAGGTATTTTGTTGTAATCCTCATCATCGGCATGCATCACTTTATTCATCCGTTTGATATAGTCGGCAATCGAAAACGAACCGCCTACTTTTTCCACTTTCTCAACATTGAGCTGCATTTCACTCAAAAGCTGAAGGGTTTCATGCTTTGTCATCACACCCTCATTTTCTGATTCCAGTATTACATTGATTGTGCTCGTTCCGCCAAAATATTGGTTGATGAAAGCATCGGTTTGTACTATATCGCTCGACTTTTCAAAGTTTTCGAGGAAACTGCTGTTAATCCAGACTTTTCCAATACCAACGATGGAAAATACCCCAAGAATCACAGTAATTGAAATAACCAACACTTTATTTTTGAGCACCTTTACTGCAAAATCAGCTCCAAAACCCGTGTGGCTTTGATCCTTTGTTTTCAGTGTTTTTTGCTTTTTTGTTCCCAGAACAAAAATGAAAGATGGGATGAGAAACAACGAAAAAACCATGGCTGCCATCACCCCGAAGGCTGTGAAAAGGCCAAAATATTTAATGGGGAGCACTTCGGAGGTTAATAGTGAAATAAAACCGATCGCAGTGGTAACCGAAGTCATCATCACCGGCTTCCACATATTTTTCAGCATATTGGTGATGGCCTGAACTTTCGTGGCACCCTTGTTTTCCATCAAAAATAAATCCAGGTGACTGTACAGGTGTATTCCGTCGGCTACGCCAATGGCAATCAGCATCACCGGAATCATGATCGAAACAGCGTATATGGGAATATTCAGCAAAGCTAGTAACCCGAAAGTCCAGATTGTACTCAGCAAAACGACCATGAGCGTTGAGAAGGTGTTTCGCACACTTCGCATCACGGTATAAAGCACCAGAACGATAACCAGAACTACAATGGGAACCATCGTCTTCATGTCTTTTGGTCCTAGAAATGCCATCGTTCCTTCAACAACAGGAACACCTGCCACATATACCTTTTCAGGGCCCTCAAAAGATTTGGCAAAGGCAAGAATTTTTTGATAAAACTCCATCGAAAAAGCGGTATCATTGAGAGCAGCAACTACAAGTGCCACATTTCCTTTCTCCGAAACAAGCCGTCCGTGTACCATCTCATTTGTTTCAACATCCGATTGAAGTTTCTTCAAAACTTCAGCTGACGATGGCACCTCCCTGTAAAAAGACCGCACGTCGAGGCCGTCCTCCGTGCCCACAATGTTGTCGGCTGTGAAAAGCGAAACCACATCAGCAGCTTCAAACTCAGGCATAGCCTGCAGCTGAAGCGTGATGTCCTTTATTTTTTGTAAGGTGCCACTGTTGTAGATTCCTTGTTCGTTTTCAACTGCGATCAGAATCCCATCCTTGATGTTAAACCACGCCTCAGCCTGGTCGCTGTATACAAAAGCCGGATGATCCTGTGGCATGTACTTGTCGAGATCGGTTTCCATCCGCGACTTTTGAACGATCTGATATCCAAAAAAGATGGTGATCAGGAAGCAGACCGATATGATCAGCCAGGCCATTGTTTTCATTCTATTTTCTTTCATTCTTTATGTTTGTTAATATTAACTAACTTGAAATCATTAAAAAAAGGAATGATACCAACCATTCCTGCAAAACAGTATCAAATTAAAGCAACCTGGCGCTGGCTGTGGGTTTCGGAGTTTTTACAACAAGAATCCGAGCCGGCTTTTCCGATTTATTAAAAAGGCAATGCACAATGTTTTTCGGACTTTCGACGAGGGTATTTTCGTTTACCATTTCCATTTCATCACCAATTTGTACGGTGGGCGTTCCTTCGAGGATGAAGAAAAAAACATCTACCGGTGTGATGTGCGGTTTCAGCTGTTCGCCCGGCCGGAGCAAAATATGCATGGCTTGCGCATCGGTTTTGTCGTAAAGTTGCCTTACATCCACCTGATGGGGTGTGGTTTTGACAGGCTGGTCTTTCCAGTGTGTGAGAATCATGATTTAGATTTTTAGATTTACGTTCTGTATTTTGTCAGAAGCTGTTTCAGTGTGACGAAAAAGGCTGACCCGCTGCTTCGAAGATCAAATGAAAAATCAGCCATTTGCCATTGTTTCACGAGCAGCCGAAGAGAGCCCATGATAATGATTGTGAGATGACGTGTGTCAGCTTCGGTATTCAATTGTCCACGGGCCTTACCATCTTCGATAATAGTAGAGATCGCCAGGCTGTTTCGCTCCATGATCCGTATTACTCTTTCGGTCAGAACAGGCTCATTTCTAAAAATCTCTTCTGAGAAGATTACGGCTACCAAGGCAGGAGTTGCGGAAAAGACATCAAAATGCGCTTCAAAAATACGCTCAATCTTGTCAAGGGCATCACCCTCCTTTTGCACTTCAGCACTGAAAATTCCCATCGTGCGCTCCAGAAAATAATCCAGTATGCTTACCAAAATCTCAATTTTGTTCTCGTAATGCCTGTAAATAGCAGGTTCCGAAATCCCAATTTCTTTGGCAAGATTTTTCAATGTCAATCCCTGTATGCCCTTCTGGGCTATCAGCTGAATGGCTGTCCGGATAATCTCAAGTTGACGTTCGGTGAGCATGTTGAATCATTTTCTGCAGCAAAGTTAGTTATTATTCACTAACAGTCAAGTTAATTTTTCTAAAAAATGATCGAATTATGTTATCTTGCTTTATTTCAATTATTTAGTCTTTATTATTTTTTGAAAGAACGCCGAAATAACGAAAAAAAACTGGCTTGCGTTCCTGTTTTCGTTTCCGGATTAGACCAATTGATGCACGACGTTACTGAATTGATTCAAAATCGGTGATATGACAGCCAACACAATTTCATTGGAAAGCCTTTGAGCCGGCCGGATTTTCGAAAATCACGCTATCTTTGCATTTACAACCTATAACTATGCGTACTTACCAACTTACTGACTGGCTTCCGACGACAAAAAAAGAAGCCGAACTCCGCGGCTGGGACGAAATCGATGTCGTGCTGATTACAGGCGACGCTTATGTTGATCACCCCGCCTTTGGAGCGGCTGTCATTGGCCGCATTATTGAGCGCGAAGGCTTTAGGGTGGCCATTGTGGCGCAGCCCAATTGGCAGGACGACTTGCGTGATTTTAAAAAGTTCGGCAAGCCACGGCTTTTTTTTGGTGTGACTTCGGGAAATATGGACAGCATGGTCAATCACTATACAGCCAACAAACGACTTCGCTCCAATGATGCCTACACGCCCGGCGGCAAAAGTGGCTTCAGGCCCGACTATGCTGCCACCGTTTACAGCAACATCATCAAATCAATCTATCCCGAAGTACCAGTTGTGCTCGGTGGCGTTGAAGCATCACTGCGCAGGGTGACCCATTACGATTACTGGTCGGACAAACTTAAACCCTGCATCCTGGCCGAAGCAAAAGCCGACATTGGCATTTACGGAATGGGAGAGCTGGCCTTGCTCGAGATTCTTCATGCACTCGATGAAGGCAAAAAGATAGAAGAACTCACCGATGTAAAGCAAACATTTTACCTTCGCCAAAAAGAGGTTCAACCCGCGAAATCATCCTGGGGCGACATTCACCTGGCCTCACATGAAGACTGTCTTGCCGACAAGAAAACATATGCCGGAAATTTCCGACACATCGAACAAGAATCAAACAAAGCACATGCTGCAAGGCTTCTGCAGGACGTTGGTCAGCAACGGGTATACATCAATCCGCCTTTTCCGACATTCACAGAAGCACAGATCGACGCTTCGTTCGACCTGCCTTACACGCGTAAACCACATCCAAAATACGAAAAAAGAGGCGATATCCCGGCCTATACCATGATCCGGCATTCGGTGAATATGCACCGCGGTTGTTTTGGTGGTTGCAGTTTTTGCACCATCTCGGCCCATCAGGGAAAATTTGTCGCCAGTCGCAGCCAGAAATCCATTCTTGCTGAAGTGGATCAGATCACTAAGATGGATGATTTCAAAGGCTATATCAGTGATTTGGGAGGACCATCAGCCAATATGTACAAGATGAAAGGCCGGCATCAACCGATCTGCGACAACTGCAAACGACCCAGTTGTGTGTTCCCCAATATCTGCAGCAATCTGGATACCGATCATCATCCTTTAACAGAAATATACAAAGCTGTTGACAATCACCCATCTGTGAAAAAAGCTTTTGTGAGTTCAGGACTGCGCTACGATCTTTTTTTAAACGATGACAAAGAAATGAGCGACAAACTGGGTTATGATGAGTACCTGCGTCAACTTGTAACGCGGCATGTCAGCGGCAGGCTTAAAGTAGCCCCGGAGCATACCTCCGACAGGGTTTTGAAAGCAATGCGTAAGCCCAGCTTCAAGCTATTTTACAAACTCAAGAAAAAGTTTGAACAAATCAATGCCGAAACAGGTCTGAAGCAACAACTCATCCCCTACTTTATTTCAAGTCACCCCGAAAGCACGGTGGAGGACATGGCACAACTGGCCGCCGACACCAAGGAACTTGGCTTTAAACTGGAACAGGTGCAGGATTTTACACCAACACCCATGACAGTGGCCACCGAAATTTATTACTCGGGATATGATCCTTATACCCTGAAACCTGTCTTTACAGCCAGAACAAAAGCAGAGAAACAGGCACAGCAAACGTTTTTTTTCTGGTATAAAAGTGAAAACCAAGGCTGGATACGCAATACACTCGAGAAAATAAACCGAAACGACTTGCTTCAAAAGCTTCTCAAATCCAAACCAAAAACAGAAGGATGGAAAAACTTAGCAATGCAAAAGAAAGCCGGAAAAACCTGATACTTTTTGTTCATTCACTTTCGGTTTTTCTCATCAGCTTCTACCTTCTGTACTTTATTTCAGGCCTCTCGGTACTCTACATTGCCTGGGACTTTGACATTCCGGCCACGCTCCTCATCAACAGTATCCATTTCAACGTACCCGACAACAGCCCTCTTTGGTCCACCGATGCCATCATCAGCATCTTGATGGCAACCCCGGTAAGCAGTTTCATCACCGGCATTCTCGTGATTTTTATTTTCCTTGTGATCAGCCGAAAGAATCAAGCCTTGCTGTTTTTCTGCCTGTGGATTTTTCTGCAGGCATTCAACACCACTTTTGGTTTGCTCAGCGAAAACATCCTTTCTCAAACCGGTCTGGTGAGGGTTGCCCGCGAAATGGGCATCAAATCTATGATGCTTGTCATTACCGTTGGAATGTCGTTCTTCTTTATGTATAAGTCGGGTCAGTTTGCCGGAAAACTTTTTTTCGCCCATCAGCCGGGTATCAATACTTTGTCAAGCGCAAAGAAATTTACCAAAGCCCTGGTTTTTTTCCTTTTTCCCTGGCTGGCAGGAAGTATCATCATTATGTTTGTTACTAATCAATCACTTAAAAGTCAGGACTTTATTTTATCAGGCTTTATGCTAATCCTGCTTATTCCGGCAATTTTCACCAAAACACCCATCCACTTAACTCCGGTTAGCGAATACACAGGTTTGCGGTGGTCGTTACCCATTGTGGCCTTGATAACCACTGTCAGCAGTTTGATATTGCTTCGTGGCGGATTCAGTTTCTGATAAAATTATACCGATAACTGATTCAGACAGTGAAACAAAAACCCAGCGCCTACTTTTACCAAACGATCCCTAAATACCTACTTTATGAAAAAAAATCTGCAGTTGTTGAGGCATTTATCAGGATGGATGCTATTAATGGCCATGCTCCTGAGCTCTG
>JANJXG010000028.1 GCA_024709145.1 Bacteroidales bacterium
AATTGATGCCAATGAAACTGTTTTTTTGAACTAAAACGAAGAAGAAACGATTATTTTTTTCTTGACATTAAAAATAGAATTTATAACTTTGCAGTTCAAAGTACTTTCAAATGAAAAATGAGCATGATTACCTACAGGATCTGACAGAGATCCGAACCATGATGGAAAAATCATCCAAGTTTATATCCCTATCGGGTTGGGCAGGATATATGGCTGGTATTTATTCACTTGTTGCCTTTGTCATCGTATTCAATTATTTTCATATTGATCTTACAATTCGAGGTTCAGTGCAATTACCATTACCCGCACAGGTCTTTGTTCCAGGTGTTGCAGTTATTCTCTTGATTTTGTCTGTTTTGACAGCGATTTTTCTCTCAAGACGAGAAGCCAAAAAACGAACAGAAACAATCTGGAGTCCTGCTTCAAAACACTTAATTATTCACATGGCCATTCCACTGATCAGTGGAGGAATTCTCAGCCTCATTTTGTTGTGGTACGACCAACTGGTATTGCTTCCAGCCATTACACTCATTTTTTATGGACTGGCACTTTTCAATGCAGCATTTTTCACCAATCGCGAAGTTAGAATCTTTGGAATCTCACAAATAGTTCTGGGACTTCTGGCTGCTTTTTTTCAGCAATATGCACTCTTGTTTTGGCTTGCAGGCTTTTGTTTTTTGCACTTCATTTATGGAATGAGTATTCAAATCATTTATAAAAGGTGAAATCGCTCATTAACAAGTTGAATAAAGCCTTTGACAACCGCATAAGGCTTGGCATTATGTCTGCTCTGGCTGTTAATACCAGCCTTGATTTTAATGCTTTGAAAGCCTTACTAAACCTTACTGACGGTAACCTGGCAAGCCATCTGAAAGCACTCGAAAAAGCAGGTTTTGTTGGAATTGAAAAAGCTTTTATTGGTCGTAAGCCCAATACAAAATACTCAATTACCTCGCTTGGACGAACTGAATTTGAATATCATCTGCAAGTGCTTGAACAATTGATAAAGTCGAATAAATGACCAGGCTCCCATTTGATTTGCATATTTTTTTCATAATTTACTTTGAAAATCAAAGTACTTTAATAAATAAAAGCTCATATAAATGTTCACCTAAAATTCTTGATTCATGAAAGAGAAAATTGTTGACAGCCTCGAAAATCCTGCAAAGCTTGAACAGCTTTACAGGTCGAATCCTTCTGGATTCAAAGCTGCTTTTACCAACTTGTATCAGGAAATATACAATCATCCTTCAGCTCAGTTTTGGCACGAAAGACTCAGTTATGTGGGGTCAGGTTATTTTCCGGGATTAAAAAAGGATTGGCCCATTTTATTGGTTTTGGTTATTATTTCCGGGCTCATCGCCAAGATACCAAACTTTTTTTCAATTGATCCGGATGTATTTTTTTCACGCAACGTGTCTTTTGTTGTTTTCCCGGTTTTGATGGTTTTCTTTCTTTGGAAACAAGAAAATCGTTGGAGAAATTATTTGGCTGTAATATTGATAGTCACGATCTCAGTTTTGTATATCAACATTTTACCAAATAATAATTCAAGTGATACTTTCATACTGGCTTCAATTCATGTACCGCTTGTTATGTGGGCATTGCTTGGTTTTGTTTTCACAGGAAAAAATTGGAATCAAGCAAAAAAACGTCTGGGATTTCTTCGTTTCAACGGTGATTTGCTGGTGATGACAACAGTATTGTTAATTGCAGGCGGTATCATGTCTGCCATCACTGTTAATCTTTTCAATTTGATCGAAATCAAGATTGATGAGATTTATTTTGACTACGTTGCAATATGGGGTTTGTCAGCCGCACCTGTTGTGGGAACCTATCTTGTATTTACAAATCCTTCTCTGGTGCAAAACGTTTCGCCTGTGATTGCCAGGGTGTTTACCCCTTTGGTTCTTTTGATGCTTGTAATTTACCTTGTTGCATTAATGCTCACCGGAAGAAGTCCGTATAATGACAGAGAGTTTCTTCTCATTTTCAATATTTTACTGATTGGTGTAATGGCCTTGATTCTTTTTTCGATTGCTGAAAGCAATGTAAATTCTCAAAACAGGGGTTCAATTCTGCTGTTGCTTTCCTTATCAGTTGTAACAATAGCAGTTTGTGGAATTGCTTTATCAGCTATCGTTTACAGGCTTTTTGTTTTTGGTATGACCCCGAACCGACTGGCAGTAACGGGAAGTAACCTACTCATGTTCACGAATTTAGTTCTTGTTGCTTATCGTCTGGTTCAATCAGTCAGGCAGCCTTACAAATCCATTGAAGTTCAAAACAGCATTGCTGCATTTCTTCCTTCCTATGCTATCTGGGCTGCTTTGGTGTGTTTTCTGTTTCCTTTACTATTTCAATTTCAATAATAAAAGCCACAATTTAAATACCTGAATTTAATGCAGATACAATTGCCTTTTGTCTGAAACCGACAGTTACAGCAAAATAATTAAAGTTCAACTTTGGCAGAATCAAATTTTTTGTACTTTTGCAGCGGAGAAATGGCAGAGTGGTCGATTGCGGCGGTCTTGAAAACCGTTGAGGTGTCAAAGCCTCCGGGGGTTCGAATCCCTCTTTCTCCGCCAAAACTCTTACAAAATCTTTTAAAACGTGCTCATTATTAAATGATTAGCACGTTTTTTCTTTTTTAGGTTTACCAAATTTTTCAATTTTTCTCACCTTTTAGAAATCCAAATAGGTGTCCATAATTCTGACTCCATTTTAGGACACCGAATTGGCTCAAAAATTAAGTTTATTCATCAGTTATTCAGTTATTTAACGATGTTGTTTTTTTTAAAAACTTTAATCATTACAACACTTCTGCCTGTTTGTAGGTAACTAGTTGCTGTTGGTTTTCATCCCAAAGCCTCAACTTCAGCGAAAGTATGGCAGATTTCAGGGTAACAGCCTTTACTTTCTGAAAAGGTTCGTTTTCGTTTAGACACTTTTCCAGGTTGTAGTTCGGAATCTTAGAACTTAGGTGATGAATATGATGAAAACCTATATTTCCCGAGAACCACTGCAACACTTTAGGAAGTTTCAGGTACGAAGCACCTTGAATTGCCACTGTGCTGTAGTCCCACGACTCATCCCGATACCAATGGACATCAGGAAACTGATGCTGAACGTAAAATAAAAATACGCCTGCAGCCGAAGC
Organism: Bacteroidales bacterium; assembly: GCA_024709145.1. Classification (GTDB taxonomy): domain Bacteria; phylum Bacteroidota; class Bacteroidia; order Bacteroidales; family F082; genus JALNZU01. The sequence goes on from JANJXG010000028.1 coordinate 3,161, forward strand.
CATGTAAACGATTAAAAACTGGATAATCAAATAATTGGTAAACCCGATTAAATAACTCATCCCAAAAGCAATGGCAACAATACCTAAATTGGTAATATAAACACTGATTCTGTCACGTTTTGTGAAATCTTTGGAGGTAAACCGGTTAACAATTAAAAAGATAAGTGGCGCACCTATGCCAAGCAAAATGAATGGATTACGGTAGATTTTGTAATAGAGTTTTTGCCTTGGAGATGATTGCTTAAATTCCTCGACAGTCATGGTCCAGATATCACCAATCCCGCGTTTATCCAGATTACCGGCAGTTCGGTGGTGAATCAGGTGAGCATGATGCCAGCGGTGATAGGGTGTAAAGGTAAGAATTCCGAAAATCACTCCAAATATGTCACTAACGGTTTTTGATTCAAAAAAAGCCCCATGACCACAGTCATGAAAAATTATGAACAAACGGACTAAAAAGCCGGCAGCTAAAATGCTAAGCGGAAGAACAAGCCAGAATGACTGCTCTATGGCATAGCTTAATGAAATCCATAAAATAACATATGGTAACAGTGTGTTAATTATCTGCCAGATACTTCTGTTCAGGGAGGGATTTTTATAAGGTGTAATCAGTTTGAGCAAGGATTTGTTTGCTCCTGATCCTGTTGCAATTTTATTCATTATTTTCTTACAAAGATAGTTCAATTAAAGGAGGAAAACCAGGAATACGGCGGTGAATTTCAGTAATATTGAGGCTTGTTTAAAACTTATCATAAACAAAGTGAACAAAAGGCATATTGCGAAATTTAACCTGGGTCAAAATCAGTCTAAAAGAATATAGGAATAACCATGTGGAGAAATGGTCACCACAAAAATTAGTAATTAATGTTTGCTTATAACTGTTTTAAACCGAAGTATGCCGATTCTTTAATTTGCAAAGAAAAAGAGGCTGTTTTTGATGACAGCCTCTTATTTATTTCAAATGATCTTTTATTTAATATCAAACCTGTCCAGATTCATTACTTTGGTCCATGCTGCAACAAAATCAGCGATCATTTTTTCCATTCCGTCTTCACAGGCATAGACTTCTGCGAGTGCCCGAAGCTCAGTGTTTGAGCCAAAAATGAGATCAACACGGCTGGCAGTCCATTTTACTTCTCCCGTTTTTCGGTCTTTGCCTTCGAAGATCTCACCCGATTTGGAAGCTGCACTCCATACAAGCCCTGGATCAAGCAAATGAACGAAGAAATCGTTACTTAGAGTTTCCTTACGGCTTGTAAATACTCCCAGCTGTGATTGATCAAAATTTGCTTGCAAAGTTCGCATGCCACCAACAAGGACGGTCATTTCAGGAGCCGTCAAGGTAAGGAGTTGGGCTTTATCGAGCAACAATTCTTCCGTTGAGGCAACCAGATGCGGATCATGTTTTCTATAATTACGGAATCCATCTGCCTTTGGTTCTAAAACCGCAAACGATTCTATATCAGTTTGTTCCTGTGTGGTATCGGTTCTGCCAGCTACAAATGGTACTGTAACATTGAAGCCTGCCTTGGCTGCGGCAGACTCGATAGCAGCGTTTCCTCCCAGTACAATCAAATCTGCCAGTGAAACCTTTTTGCCTTCAGCTTGCAAATTGTTAAATTCTGATTGAATACTTTCCAATACTTTAAGCACTTTTGCCAAAACATGCGGATTGTTAACTTCCCAGTCTTTTTGAGGACTTAACCTGATTCGAGCGCCATTGGCTCCTCCTCTTTTGTCGGAACCTCTGAAAGTAGAGGCAGAAGCCCAGGCTGTGGAAACTAGTTCAGAAATGCTAAGTCCACTTTTCAGTACTTTTTCTTTCAATGATTCGGCGTCCTGTTCAGTGATTAAAGGATGATCTACTGCAGGAACTGGATCCTGCCAGATTAGCGTCTCAACCGGAACCTCAGACCCAAGATAGCGTGATTTTGGTCCCATGTCTCTGTGCGTCAGTTTGAACCAAGCTCTGGCGAAGGCGTCAGCAAAAGCGTCAGGATTTTCAAAAAAGTACCTTGAAATTTTCTCATAAGCAGGGTCGAATCGCAAAGCAAGATCGGTCGTCAGCATGATCGGTGCATGTTTTTTTCCTGGAATATGTGCATCTGGGACCGTATCGGCTCCCATGCCATGCTTAGGAATCCATTGGTGGGCACCGGCAGGGCTTTTTGTCAATTCCCATTCATAACCGAATAAATTCCAGAAAAAATTATTACTCCATTTGGTAGGTGTTGTAGTCCAGGCACCTTCCAATCCGCTTGTAATGGTATCTTCTGCATTTCCCTTCCCGAATTCATTCTTCCAACCCTGGCTTTGATTCTCAATTGAAGCAGCTGCAGGTTCGGGGCCAACGTATTTTGATGGATCGGCTGCGCCGTGTGTTTTTCCAAACGTATGACCACCCGCAATAAGAGCCACAGTCTCTTCGTCGTTCATTGCCATTCGTCCAAAAGTTTCCCTGATGTCGCGAGCGGCAAGTAATGGATCCGGGACACCGTTCGGGCCTTCAGGATTCACATATATTAGCCCCATTTGAACGGCAGCAAGTGGGTTTTCGAGTTCTCTGTCTCCTGTATATCGTTTATCTCCAAGCCATTGACCCTCCGAACCCCAATAAATATCTTCCTGTGGTTCCCAAATATCTTCGCGACCACCGCCAAAGCCAAATGTCTTAAAGCCCATGGATTCCAATGCACAATTGCCGGCCAAAATCATCAGGTCAGCCCAGGAAATCTTCTTTCCGTATTTCTTTTTTACAGGCCAAAGCAAAAGACGAGCTTTATCGAGATTGGCATTGTCGGGCCAGCTATTCAGTGGAGCAAATCGTTGAGCACCGGAGCCTCCGCCTCCTCTGCCATCCGAAATGCGATAGGTACCGGCACTATGCCATGCCATGCGAATAAAAAACGGTCCATAATGACCATAATCTGCCGGCCACCATTCCTGAGAATGAGTCATCAACTCTACCAAATCTTTCTTTACAGCTTCCAGATCAAGTGACTGAAAGGCTTCAGCATAATTGAAGTCCTTTTCCATCGGGTTTGACTTTTCGGAATGCTGTCTCAGAATACCCAGGTTGAGCTGATTAGGCCACCAATCTTTGTTTTGTGTGCCACCACCCGCTACCTGCTTGAGCATGCCTCCTGTAAACGGGCATTTACTTTCAGACTTTGCACCAGTCTTTGCTGAATTATTTTCTTTCATTTCCATCATACTAATATTTTGTAGTGACAAAGATAGTGTAAAAGAATATCTATAAAAACAAAAAAATCTATAAATTTTATTTATGAATAGATTGAGATATTCTATCAAAGAAATGAAACGAAACGAGAGAGACTCAAAGAAACAAAATTGTCCATTATCTTGGTGATGATGGCAGCTGGTAGAACAAAGTACCCCGATTTTACCACCTAGGAAATTACCTCAAAAGACTCTCTTTTACCCTTAAAACACCAAAAACCACCAAAAAAGTGCCTTTTTCGGTGGTTTTCGTCGGTTTTTAGCCTACTCAGCGGAGAGAGGGGGATTCGAACCCCCGGTTCCGTGGATACGGAACAACGGTTTTCGAGACCGCCGCATTCAACCGCTCTGCCATCTCTCCTCTTACCAAATTGCGAAATCATTCATCCAAAAACGTAATTTGGAGGTGCAAAAGTAACTATTTTGATCATTTAGCCAATAACAGCTTTAATATATTCTTGACTGTTTCTGTATTTTTCTACTCCTTTTTATTGTACGCAATTCGAGTTTTTTCAATCATTAAAGGGACCTATACTAAAAATATGCCGAATTATTACCCTTTCCTTGAAGTACATTACCATTGGCTTATCGGTACTTGTTATTTCCGGTATGCTAATATTACTTTTGAATAATCGCTGAAAAGCAACTCTTTGATTACAAAAATTTACTTTTGCCGCTTAAAATCGTGTGTTATGAAAAAGTTTCTGATTTTATTCTTAATGGTTTTGGCAACCACCATGACATTCGGGCAGTCGAAGCAACTCAGAGCCTACCTCGCCTACAGTACTTTTGATGTTCCGGGTTCAGAGTCCTATATCGAAACATATCTTGCTGCTGAAGCTGGCAGTGTTGTTTTTGTGCCTGTTGATGGGGGGAATTTTCAGGCAACGATCGAGATCACCATGGTGTTTTTGCAAAATGACAGCGTGCGAAATTTTGCTAAATACGAACTAAAAAGCCAGTTGATTCAGGACACGGCGATGACTCATTTCGGCATTATCGACCAACAACGATTTACACTTCCCAACGGCATTTATACCCTTGATATTTTGATTGCTGATAAAAATAACCCGACTGAAGTTCCGTTTATGACCACCGAGGAAATTGCCTTAAGTTTCCCGGAAAATGAATTACAACTTTCTTCGATTCAGCTTGTCGAAAGTTATAAAAAATCAACTTCAGAGTCAATGCTTACCAAAAACGGTTTTGATCTCATTCCAATGGTTTATGCTTTTTATCCTGAGTCGTCCACAGTATTAAGTTTTTACGCTGAGCTCTATAACAGCATTCAAAAATTCGGAACAGACGGCAAATTTCTTACCACCTATTATATTGAGTCGTTTGAGGGTCAAAACAAATTAAAAGACTTCATTTTCAGGAAAAGAATGGATGCCAGACAAATTAACATTTTTTTACACAGTATTGATATAAAAAATTTGCCTTCAGGTAATTACAACCTGGTTTTAGAAGTTCGCGATCAAAATAATGAAACGGTAGTCTCCAACAAAGTCTTTTTTCAACGCAGCAATCCCCTCGTTCAATATAACCTGGCTGATATTGCTTCTGTTGATATCACAAATACTTTTACCAACAAAATTAGCAGCATAGATACTTTACGCGAAATGTTGCGCTGCATTGCGCCTATTGCTTCAGAAACCGATCGTGATTATGCCTACAACCTTTCGAAAAGTGAAGATACCAGGACGATGCGACAGTTTCTGTTTAATTTCTGGCAAAACCGATCTTACGAGAATCCTGCATTTGCTTGGAACAAATATGAACAGGAAGTTATCAAAGTAAATGCAGCATATGGTACTCAAACAAAAAAAGGATATGCTAGCGATCGGGGAAGAGTCTACCTCAAGTATGGTCCACCTAATCACATTGTTGAAGTTTATAGCGAGCCAGCCGCTTACCCTTATGAAATCTGGCACTATTATGCGCTTGGAAACCAGAGAAATAAAAGATTTGTATTTGTAACAAAAGATATCGTTACCAATGATTTCGCCCTGATTCATTCCGACGCAATCGGCGAGCTGACAAATTACCGTTGGCAGTTGGATGTTTATAAACGTACCTGGGATGCAAGTAATATTGACGAAACAGGTCCGGAAGACGCCTTTGGTAACAAAGCCTACGACTTTTATAAAAATCCCCGGTAAGAACTCAAAGCTTAATTTAATAAAGCAAAAAGAAATTAACTTTGCGCCTTTGTTGTTATTTTAGATGAACAAAGCTGGTTTTTATTTGGTATATATACCGCTGAGACTCCTGGCACTCTTGCCTTATTGGGCGCTTTACGGAATTGCTGATTTGGTTTATTTCGCTATTTATTATCTTATCGGCTATCGCAGAAATGTTGTCAGGGAGAACCTCATGAGGAGTTTTCCTGCTCAAGATGAGCACTGGTTCTTACAGACCGAGAAGAGATTTTATAAAAATCTTTCTCAGATCATTGTAGAGAATATCAAACTCCTTCATGTTGACCCACAAGTACTTAAGAATCGTTTTACTTTCGAGAATGTGAATGTATTGCACGAGTTGTCTGCTTCAGGAAAAAGTGTTTTCATTTCTTTAGGTCATTCAGGAAATTGGGAAACAATCGTGCATGCACTTTCATTCAGTGTTGATTTGCCGGTCATTGCCATTTATAAAAAAGTTTCAAACCCGGTATTTGAAGATTTCATCAAAAATCTGCGGACACGCTGGGGTAAGATAAGAATGATAGAATCGCAGTCAGCATACAGACAGTTGTCTTCTGTTAAGACGCAACCTCATCTGATTGCATTGCTGGGTGATCAAACTCCGCCTGGAACAGAAAATGATTACTGGACAATATTCCTTAATCAGGAAACTCCATTTTTTACCGGGTTGGAGAAAATGTCGAAAGCACTGGGTCATGCAGTCGTTTTTATGGAATCTGAAAGAACGAGTAAAGGTCGCTACATCGTAAGATTCAGCGAAATTTGCGAAGATCCGAAGGGAACCAGTCAAAATGAAATAATTGGCGAATATGTTCGTTTACTTGAAAAAAGTATTGAACATCAACCCGATAACTGGCTTTGGTCTCATCGCCGGTGGAAACACAAACGCCCATCATCATGATGAATCACCGAACGGCAGTTGTTATTCTGAATTTTAACGGCAAAAGGTTTCTGGAGCGATTTCTGCCTTCTGTAATCAGCAGAAGTGCCCATATGGCAGATATTGTAGTGGCTGATAACGATTCCACTGACGATTCAGTTTCGTTTATGAGACTTCATTACCCTCATATTCAACTGATTAAGAATAGCAGGAATGGGGGATTTGCAGCTGGTTATAACGAAGCCCTGGCACAGCTTGATCATGAATATTATGTTTTGCTCAACTCCGATATCGAGGTGGGTGAGGGTTGGCTTGAGCCATTGGTTGCAATGATGGATCGTGATCCAACGATTGGCGCGTGTCAGCCAAAACTCCTTTCTTTTGCCGATAAGGCTTATTTTGAATACGCGGGCGCTGCCGGTGGTTTTATTGATAAGTTTGGTTACCCGTTTTGCAGAGGACGTCTTTTTCAGCATGTTGAAAAAGATGATGGTCAATACGATTCCGAGCTGGAAGTCTTTTGGGCAAGTGGTGCCTGCATGTTTGTTAGGGCAGAACTTTACCACAGCATGGGTGGACTTGATACCGATTTTTTCGCTCACATGGAAGAAATCGATTTTTGCTGGAGACTAAAAAATGTTGGTTACAAAATTATGTATTGTCCTCAATCAGAGGTATATCACATCGGTGGTGGAACGCTTCCAAAGAATTCTTCCCGGAAAACATACCTCAATTTCCGGAACAATCTATCCATGTTGTACAAGAATCTACCTCCCTCCTTTTTTGCTTATGTGATCTTCACCCGGTTGTTTTTGGACGGTATTGCCAGCTTAAAATTTTTAATTGAAGGTGGCTGGGGCGATTTTTTTGCCGTCCTAAGAGCTCATGCACATTTTTACAGAAAATTACCAGCCTTGCGGGCAAAACGCAGAAAAATAAACCCTCAGGCGGTAAGCAGGGTTTATCATAAAAATATTGTCATTGAGTACTTTCTCAAGCGAAAAACTACTTTCGACCGTTTCGAAAGCCGGTATTTCAGTTGATTATTTCCGAACACTTTGCAAAGCAAGCACATAGCTTTGCAAACCAAAACCACTGATGATTCCCCGGCAGGCAGATGCTGTCATGGAATGCTGCCTGTATGGCTCGCGTGCATGAATGTTGCTTAAATGCACTTCCACCACCGGCACACTGATACTACGAATTGCATCGGCTAACGCAACAGATGTATGAGAATAACCACCGGGATTCAGAATCACTGCATCGAACCGACTTTCAGCTTGTTGCAATAAATCAATCAGTATCCCTTCATGATTGGTTTGTTCATATTGAATTTCCCAATCGGCGAAGCTCTTTCTGATTATCGGAATAAATTCATCAAATGACTGGTTTCCATAGATTTCAGGTTCCCTTTTTCCAACAAGGTTTAGGTTTGGTCCGTTCAGAATAAGCACTTTCATATCAGGCAATTTTTGCAAATTTAAATGAAAAGTCTACATCACACTGTAGTAAAAATGGCTATTCTGTAAACAAGCAACTCCCTCAATCAAGGGTGATTCATTTCAAGGATTCAGAAAAAACCTATCTTTGCATTTTGCAGCTTGAACTTATCATGAAAGAAAATATCCGGATCAAGAACAAACGAGTCAGTTTTGAGTACTTCATCGTTGAATCGATGGTGGCTGGCATCGTGCTTACCGGTACAGAAATCAAAAGCATCCGACAGGGAAAAGCCAGCTTATCGGAATCCTACTGCGCCTTCAAAGGCATGGAAATGTTTGTTTATGAGATGCATATAGCTGAATACAGTCATGGTACCTACAACAATCATGAGCCGAAGCGCGAACGTAAACTTCTGTTGAACTTCAGAGAACTTAAAAGGTTCTCAACTAAAGTGAAAGAGAAAGGTTTTACAATTGTACCCCTTACGTTATTTATTGATGACAATGGCAGAGCCAAACTTGAAATCGGCTTGGCTCGTGGCAAACACTTTTATGATAAGCGTGAAGACCTGAAAAAGAAAGATTCAAAACGAGAATTAGACCGACTTACTAAATACTGACAAGATGAAAAAATCAATTCTAATAGCTATCGTCCTCATTACCATTTCGTCGGTAGCTCACAGCCAGCAACAAAAAATCAAATGGCTCAGCTTTGAAGAAGCTGTTACCAAGTCAAAAAAAGCCCCGAAAAAGTTATTTATGGACATGTACACCGATTGGTGCGGGTGGTGCGTGAAGATGGATGAATCCACCTTTAGTAACCCTGTTATTGCTTCTTATATCAATGAGAATTTTTATCCCGTAAAATTTGATGCCGAGCGTCAAGACACGGTCGAATTCAATGGCAAAGCATACATCAACCAAAATCCCGGAAAAAAGCGTAGCTCTCACCAACTTGCACAGACATTGATGCAAGGCAAAATGTCATATCCATCTTATGTTTTTATGGGAGAGGATCTCAAAGTGCTTACCGTTGTACCTGGCTATTATCCGGCTGATCAATTTGAACCAATCCTGCATTTTTTTGGTAGCGAAGCCTTCAAGACAACAGATTGGCAAACTTTTAGTGCAGGGTTCAAAGGAAAAGTTCCCAAGTAATAATATTTATGACATCTAAATCGTCCAATAGTTGGAAGGAATTCCAATTATTGGATTTTTTTCATTTGTAAAGATTGTGATATTGGTATATATTTCAGCTTCTTAAGTAAAATTACTTATAAAGGAATGATTTATGTTAAGCTTTTAGCTGTAAAAGGGAAATTAAAATCATCAAAATGAGTATAAAACATTTTCTTTCATTATTGGTCATTTCAAGCGGGATAGTTTTTTCCTCTTGTCAAAAGACAGATGGCCCACAACCTGAACCAATCACAGGTATTGAAAAGTTGAAAATACCCGAAGGTTTCACCTTTGAAACCACAAAAACGGTAGATCTTTCAATCGTTTTTCCCGAAACCATTATCCTTGGCGAAAACAAAAGCCGCATCAACGTTTTAACAGCTCCATTGCGTGAGGGTGGGGTTTTGTTGACCTCTGCATCAGTTGATGCTGACAATGAAACTATCCTAAAACTTCAAGTTCCGGCTGAGCTGACTCAACTCTATGTTGAAACTGCTGCGGGTGGAAGGATCGTTTTTATTGGTCAGGATAGTAACAAGGATGGTGTGATTGTGATTGACTTCGGTCTTGAGTTGGGATTAATGCCACCGCCTGTTGTCGATGGAATGAAAAACATCCAGAATAATTCCCATGTTCAGATGGTGCATTACAAATCAGCCGCTTCACTTGTCAACCTGATCAGCAATGGTGAATTTGATGATAATTCATTTGGAACGATGCCAGACTGGCCATCGCCAATGACAACGGATGGCAAGTGGTACATTACCTCAACATTGGGAACAAACCATGCTAAGCAACATACGCAAGCCGGCGAAAAAATGATACGCATCACCCCCTCCCAAGCTCGCTATGGTGGTGTAGCTCAGCTTGTACCGGCCAATCCCGGAAATCTGATCACCTTTACAGCCGATATCCGTTCCTCGGGCAACAGCAACAATATTGCCTGGCTTTTCCTTATTCCACGTGATGCATTCGGCAATTCAATCGGTTACTTCAGCATACAAACCAATAATACATCTAACAACTGGATAACACGCACCGTTGCTGCAACGATGCCTTCAGGAACCGTCAGTGTACAAGTTTTACTCTGGTCTCATATTTTCGGTGGCACCATCGACTACGACAATGTGATCGTTACCGGCCCTGTTTCCGACAGTGACGGCGATGGCGTTGACGACGAGCTCGATGAATATCCCAACGACAGTGAACGCGCTTTTAATGTTTATTATCCAAATTCTGAAGACTTTGGAACATTGGCTTTTGAAGATCTCTGGCCCGGAAAAGGCGATTATGACTTTAATGACCTGGTGTTGGATTATCAATTTAAGCAAGTTTTAAACGCTGATAATGAATTGGTTGAGTTTTATATGGACTATATGGTTCGAGCCATTGGTGCCAGTCTCGAAAATGGCTTTGGTTTTGAAATTCCAGGTGTTGAGCCACTTAATGTCAAAAGCATTAGCGGGCAGCAATTAACCGAGTCCTATATAAATCTGGAAGCAAACGGAACAGAAAGCGGGCAATCAACAGCTGTAATCATACTATTCGACAATGCATTTTCAATGATGGAAGCCCCATCTGGTAGCTTTGGTGTAAACACCATGCCCGATGCTCCTTATATTGAGCCCGTTTTAAGGCAGCTCATCGTAGAGTTTGAGAATCCGGTATCAACTCAGCTTACTGGATTTGCTCCCTACAACCCTTTCCTGATCGTAGATAAATCACGCGGCAGGGAGGTACATCTTCCGGGTAAAACCCCAACAGATCTTCATGACCCCTCCTTATTCGGTCAATGGTTTGATGCCACGAACCCAGTGATTGGCAAATATTACCAAAGTGAATTCAACCTTCCCTGGGCTATAAGTATTCCCAAAAAGTTTGATTACCCGATTGAAAAAACTGATATTACTTCAGCTTATCTTAAGTTCGGGTCATGGGCCGAAAGTGGCGGACAGCTTGACGCTGACTGGTATTCAAATACCAATGCCGGTTATAGAAATGAGAACCTTATTTACCAAAAGCCTTAAACCAAATATCAATTACCTTAAAAAGCCGGGACTGCCCGGCTTTTTTCTTTTTCAAGAGTTGTAACAGGTAAAAAACCGAGGACTTATTCAAACTGCAATCGTTTGAAAAGAAATTCCCTCCGATGGATTTCTGAAAAATTGAAGGGTTATATTATTTTATTAATTTTGTTACGGGTCAGACTTGGCGGCAAAATTACCTCGAATCTATTTGTATGAAACATTATATTACTCAGGCATTCACGCCTATTTCCTTTTTGGTAATTATTCTTTTCTTTACCTTTCTTAATTTTCCGTCAACCCTCTTTGCCCAGATTTATGAACCCCAGGGATTGAATATGCCGGGAGCATGGAACGGATGGAACAATCCACCCACCAACCTGGCACTGGCAAGCGCCACTCAGGTTTCAAATGGAAGGGTCACCAAAATCACCACCGGCACTTTAAGATGGCAAACCACGTTGAAGGTTGCTTCCACCGGAGGTGATTTAACTGCTGGGACTTATTCTTGGCTTTTCACGAGCGGACCATCAGGCGGCTATTATAACAACAAATGGGCCAATGTGAGTGTGGTGATGAACAGCTTACAAACTTATACTTACCAGGGAGGGACTGATAACATCATCGCGCTTACCAATGGAAAATGGTACACCATGAACTGGAAAGACACAGGCTATACAAACACCCAAGCCATATTCATGGAGACTTCTGCCGAGCCGGTGACCATCACTCAGGTAACGCAAAATCCAACAGGTGTGACTTATACAGATGCTGTTCAGGTAAATATTCAGTTTTCAGCCACACCTTCTGCCGAAGAGAAATGCTATGTCAGGTATTCAAATGATAATTGGTCAACCTCAGCAATAGCCGCTGTCAACATAACCGGCAGCGCAGGAACAGCTACAATACCTGCTCAGGAAGCCGGATTGACGATATCCTATTACGCCTTTACAACCACCATTACTAATCCTTCGGCAGATTTTGACATGCTGACGCTGAAATTCAATAACAATGGCGGCACAAATTATGAATACCTTGTATTTGGCGATCTTTGTGGTGTACAATTGGTGAGCACATATCCCCAGTTTACGCTGGAAAGTAGCGCTCTTGAAATCACCTTCAATGCTGCAGGTGGAAACCAGGCGTTGCTGAATTATGCCGGTGATGTTTATATTCACACCGGTGTGATAACGAACCTGAGTGCCAATGATGCCGACTGGAAATACACCAAAACCACATGGGGTACCAATACGCCTGAAACATTGTTAACACGCACAGCTACAAATACCTATACACTTGATATTGCTGATATCAGGGCATATTACGGTGTTCCTTTAACCGAAGAGATCCAGAAACTTGTAATGGTATTCCGGAGTGATGGGCTTAGCCCGGTTGCTCCTTCATATCTGGTTCATAAAACAACTGATGAATCGGATATTCAGGTTAACTTGTATTCAAATACGCTGAATGTTAGGCTTTTAAATCCTACTGGAAAATTAAATCTGGTTGACGGTGAATTGAATATTGCTGCATGCGCCACTGCATTGAACCACACCAATCTTGCACTCTATGTGAATTCAACCCTCATCGGGCAGACAGAAGCAAGCGATTTTACCCAACTCATCGACCTCTCCTCCTACCCTGCAGGACAGCATTGGATTATAGCTGTTGCAACAGCAGCTAAAGCTACGGTGAAGGATTCAGTGTCCTTTTTTATTCGCTCAGCTGCAACGATTGAAGCACTTCCGGCAGGAGTCATCCCCGGAATTAATTATATTGACAGTCAAACAGTGACACTTGTTTTGCACGATCCTCCTACCCTTAAGGAACATGCTTTCGTGATTGGCGATTTCAACAACTGGTCGCTCACTGATGCGGGTTATATGAACGAAACAGCAGATGGTAAGTATTTCTGGAAAACGATCACAGGCTTGAGCCCAGGCATAGAGTATGCTTACCAGTTTTATGTTGATGGAGAGCTGAAACTAGCTGATCCTTATTGCGATAAAGTGCTTGATCCATGGAATGATTCCTACATTTCTTCGACCATCTACCCGAATCTGAAACCTTATCCATCAGGACAGACAACAGGAATTGTAAGTGTGCTTCAAACCAATCAGGCTGACTACAATTGGGAAGTGACCAATTTTTCCAGGCCGGACAACCGTGATTTGGTGATTTATGAACTTCATATCAGGGATTTTGTTACTTCCGATGATATCAAAGATGTGACCTCCAAACTGGATTACCTGCAACGTTTGGGTGTGAATGCCATCGAGCTGATGCCTGTAAATGAGTTTGAGGGCAACGATTCATGGGGTTATAATCCTTCCTTTTACTTCGCTCCTGATAAAGCCTATGGAACAAAGAATGATTACAAACGCTTCATCGATGAGTGCCATAAGCGCGGCATGGCTGTGATCATTGATATGGTACTGAACCACAGCTTTAGCCAATCACCATTCGTACAAATGTATTTTGATGCTGATGCCGGTGATTACGGGCAAGTTACTGCCAGCAATCCATGGTACAATGTCAGCAGTCCAAATCCGGCATGGTCGTGGGGATTTGATTTCAATCACGAAAGTGTATATACCCAGCAGTTAGTAGATCGCATCACGGATTATTGGCTCAACGAATATCACGCCGATGGATTCCGGTTTGATTTCACCAAGGGATTTACAAACACCTCAGGCGAAGGCTGGAACTATGATGCTGCACGAATTGTTATTCTCAAACGTATTGCAGACCAGATTTGGGCAGCTAAGCCGGGTGCATACGTCATCCTCGAGCATTTGACCGACAACAGTGAGGAGAAAGTTCTGGCCGATTATGGCATGATGCTCTGGGGCAATATGGAACATCAATACAGCGAAGCCTCCATGGGTTATGCATCTGATTTCACCTGGGGCATCCACAGCGCAAGGGGGTTCACCTACCACAACCTTATCAGCTATATGGAGAGCCACGACGAAGAACGGCAGATGTACAGCAGCATCACCTATGGAAACAGCACAAACCCCTCGCATGACGTTAAAAATGAAGACATTGCATTAGCACGCTCAGGCATGTCGGCTGCATTTTACCTACTCACTCCAGGTCCGAAGATGATCTGGCAATTTGGCGAGTTGGGCTATGACAAAGGCATCAATCACTGCCCTGATGGAAGCTACAATACCGATTGTCGCACATCGCGCAAACCCGTTCCCTGGGATGCGCCCCTCAACTACGATGAAGACCCTGAACGGCTTGCACTCTTCAACCGTTACGCTGAACTCAACCGACTGAAAACACAATTCCCGGTTTTCAGGACAAGCAATATTGGTTACGACCTCGATGAATCTGTAAAGCGTCTGCATCTGAATGAAAATATAGACGGTTCTGGCCGTAAAGTGACGCTCCTGGGTAATTTCGGCGTCAACGCACAAAACATCACTCCTTATTTCCAGCAGACCGGCCTTTGGTATGAACATTTTACAGGAACAACGCTCAACGTCAGCAGCAACACCGATCCTGTCTATCTTCAGCCGGGTGAATACAGGCTGTATTCTGACAGTCCGTTTTATAACAACTTTTATCCCAAAGCCACAGGTGATTTGAACGAGGTTTCAACATGGGGCAGCAATAGCGATGGCAGCGGAAGTAATCCGGCCAACTTCAGCAGTGCACACGTGAACTATCACCTTCAAAACCGCAGCAGTTTCAACTTAAGCAGCGACTGGACGCTGACCGGAACAGACAGTCGTTTGGTGGTAGGCGATGGTTCGAATGCCCTTGCCTTAAACATCGAATCGGGTGCATTGCTGCAAACAGATTACCTGCAAATCAATGCATCAGCAGCTGTCAATGTGAAGCCGGGCGGAAAATTGACCGTTACCGAAACAATTGACAACAAGGCTGGTATTTCAGGTTTAACTGTAGAAAGTGATGCCACAGGTACAGGATCGCTGTTGCACGAAATGAGTGATCTGGATGGCAGTCTTCAACGTTATGTCAGCGGAGGTGGTTACCATTTTGTGAGCGTTCCGCTTACGGCAGCAAGCAACCCCACGGCAAGTTTGTTTATGAACGCCTACCTTTATCATTTTAATGCAACTTCACAAGAATGGGAAGGCGTTGGCAGCAGTACAAGCACTGCATTGGCTAACGACAAAGGCTATATGGCTTGGTACACAGGAAGCCAGAGCACCTATAACTTTAACGGCAAGCTCAACGCAGGGATGTTTGAAGCAGCAACGCCCTCAGCATCTACGGCTTTCAAATACAATCTCGTTCCCAACCCCTACCCATCGGCCATTGATTGGCTTGCAGCTACTGGTTGGACCAAAACAAACCTCAACAATGCCATCTACATCTGGAACAGGGATTATGCTACCGGAGCAAATCCCAACGGCCAATACGCCAGCTTTGTGAACGGGATTGGCACCAATGGAGGAAGCCGCTACATCGCTCCTGGTCAGTCGTTCTTTGTTGAAACGAGTGGTGCCGGAAGTCCGGCACTCAGCATGTCCAATGCAGT
>JANJXG010000035.1 GCA_024709145.1 Bacteroidales bacterium
TTGTACGAATTACAGTTATACACTTACCGGTCCTGAGAATGAAAACTACAGTTATAAATGGTATGTGAATAACCAATTGATTTCCAACAGTACTTTTGAATACACATTCATCGTCACCCAGACGGTTACCATACGATTGGAAGTCAAGGTTGGCAATTGCACGACAACGGATCAGATCACCATTACGCCCTTGGCCGTACCAACGATAACTGTGACATCAAACAATTCGGCGATATGTTTCGGAGAATCGGTAGTATTGAATCTGACAACCCAAAACGCCTCATCTTATGTTTGGTGGGATGGATTTACAGGTCTGACAACACGAACAGTAGTACCGGTTGACAATGACACAACTCTTGCTTACTGGGCTGAAGCCATCAATGGTCTGGGTTGTAAATCGCGTGATACTGTGCTTGTGAGGATCAACCCGCTACCCGAAGTTCCGCTCACAGTTGCAGGAGGTTCAAATATTATTTGTTACAATGCAGTAGCAACCGTACAGGGGCCGCAGCTTGCAGGTCATCAGTATGAATGGTTTGTTGATGACGTAGCGACGGGCACCAACACTTTCCAGCACAGTTTTGTTGTAACGAAAGATGTCACGGTCAAGCTTCGCGTTACCGATGCCAATGGTTGCAAAAACACGAATCAGATTGCCATTCAATCGCGCAACCTGCCCGGTATCCAGTTGAATCCGGATAGTCTTGATGTGTGCCTTGGAAATACTTTTACACTCTCCATCAACAATCAGAATGTGAATTCATATGCCTGGTTTGATGGTCTGGCTGGTAACCTGCTTCAGCGAACTTTTGAAGCGAATGCTACGGGTTCATTTATTTACTGGGTTGAGGGCATCAACAGTTTCGGCTGTATTTCGCGTGACACAGCCTTTATCACTGTCAACCCACTTCCCGAAATTTTCATCCTTGCACCTGCAGGAACTACTGTTTGCCAGGGACAGGAAATCACGCTCGTTGGTGCTGGTCAGGAAGATGATCAGTATGAATGGTATGTGAATAATTTGCTCGTAAACAATACTTCTACTTATACTTTTGTCGCGGAACAAACAACAGATGTTAGTCTTGTTGTTACGAACACTGCGGGATGTCAGCAAACGGATGTGATTACCGTAAATGTACTGGATGCTCCCGAAGTTAATCTTGGTGCTGATTTACAAGTGTG
Organism: Bacteroidales bacterium; assembly: GCA_024709145.1. GTDB lineage: Bacteria > Bacteroidota > Bacteroidia > Bacteroidales > F082 > JALNZU01. The sequence continues at coordinate 1,183 of JANJXG010000035.1, forward strand.
TGAGGGCTATGAATTAACATATACCGGCCCCCTGGATGCCAACCATACTTATGCCTGGTATGCCAACAATACACTGGTGAGCACTGACTCTTCCTATACCTTTATTTTAACTGGTAACCTGAATCTGAGACTGGAAGTCATTTCTCCGGATGGATGTTCGGCATCAGATGCAGTTTCGCTCACAACGCTCACCTCACCGGTTATCGACCTCACTCCCGGCAACACCGAGTTTTGCCTTGGTGAAAGTGCAACACTTAGCATCACCACAAACGGAATTTCCTATATCTGGTGGGATGGTCTTGGTACGAATGTTCCAACCCGTAGTTTTACACCTTTGGCAGGGGATTCAACCTATGCTTATTGGGCCGAAGCGGTGAATGCACTGGGATGTAAAAGCCGCGACACCGCCTTGGTGACAGTTCACAATCACCCTGTAATCGAAATCAACATGCAGGGCCTTGCCAATACATTTTGCTATGGTACAAATGCGACTGTGGTGGGACCCGCAGTTGAAGGCTACACCTATCAGTGGTATGTAAATGGCGAAGCAACAGGTGAAAATATCGACCGCTTGATCTTTCCGGTTTTGATGGAATCGGTGGTTAAGCTTGAAGTGACTGATGCCAACGGCTGTTTTGGTTCCGACTCTCTTACCGTATTTATGTATGACGCACCCGGAATCATCTTGTCACCCGACAGCCTTGACGTATGCCTGGGCGATTCATTTACCTTAACGATCAACCCGCAAAATGTTGTCTCTTTTGCCTGGTGGGATGGTCTTGCAGGAAATCTCACCAGCAGAACGATTACGCCAACTGTGCCTGAAACCACCTATGTTTACTGGGCACAGGGGATCAACTCCATTGGTTGTATCTCCTATGATACTGCCTATATTTCGGTTCATAGCCTGCCGGAAGTTATCCTGCTTACTCCCGTTGGAACTTCTGTTTGCCAGGGCGATACCATGACATTGCAGACTCCGCCCTTAGCCGATCATACCTATGAGTGGGTGATCAACGGTCAGGTAATGTCAACCGAAACACAATTTGAGTTTGTCGCTGAAACAGATGTGACTGTTACATTGGTTGTTACCAATGAGTTTGGATGTCAGTCGTCAGAATCAGTTGATATTAATGTAAACATAACCCCTCAACCTGACCTGGGACCAGATATCTTTGCCTGTCTGGATGAAGTGGTTCAGATGGAGGCTCCCACAGGGACTGGTTTTACCTATGAGTGGTTCCTGAATGGTATTTCAACTGGAAACACTACTTCATCATTTGAATATATCGTGGCGGATACGGTCGAAATCTGGCTCCGTATGAACACCATCAACGGTTGTGATGCAGGTGATACACTGATAATTACCCCGCTCACTACTCCAAAAGTTACCATCAGCGCTTCTCAATCTGCAATTTGTCTGGGCGAATCGGTTACTTTAACAGCCAACATCGTTGATGCCGTTGCATTTGCCTGGTGGGATGGTTTTATCAATCCGACACGCATTGTAACGCCCGAAGCTGAAGGAACCACTTACTATTGGGCTGAGGTCATCAGTGCAGCGAATTGTGTCTATCGCGACAGCATCGCTATTACCGTGCATCCGGTGCCTGATATTCAATTGACGATCGACCAGGGCGCTTCAACAATTTGTGCAGGGGAATCTGTAACCTTCGCCTTGACTGATAACGCCGGACTTGAAATTGATTTCGTTGTTTGGAATAATTCTGTGACTGTTCCTATGGGCAATGAGCCAGTGGTTTATTTCGAACAAAACTTCACGGAAAGTACCTGGTTTTATGCCGAAATGGTAAGTATGAACGGCTGCTCGGTGACCGACAGTTTGTTTATTGAAGTGGAGCAACTGCCTGAAATCACCATCAGCAACGATACCACCGTTTGCAGCGGATCCATCGTGATGCTTGAGTCAACAGGTGGGGAATTATGCATTTGGAGCGACGAAACTGGTATAATCAGTGCAGGATATCTTCTTGAAATAGAAGCTCTTGAAACGAAAACCTATTATGCAACTGTTTTTGGTGGAGGTAATCTTGGTTGTGCCAATACCGACAGCGTTACAGTGACCGTTCTGGATGTCCCGGTGATTACGGTTCAGGCCTCTCAGAACAATGTTTGCGGTGGTACACCGGTTATCCTGAGTGCCAACGGTGCAGCAAACTATGTTTGGTCTACAGGTCAAACCGGTTCGATGATTACAGTGGCTCCGCTCATAACCACGACTTACACTGTTATCGGTATCAGCGAAAATGGCTGTACGGCTGTCAACGGTATTACACTTACCATGATTCCGGGTCCGAATGTTGTGCTCACAGGTCTTGATCCGCTTTATTGCACCAATGCTGAACCGGCTGTGTTAACAGGTATTCCTGTCGGCGGAATTTTCTCTGGTCCAGGAGTTGCGGGGGGTAAATTCTATCCAACCTTGGCCGGTCAGGGTCTCCATCAGGTTGTTTACAGTTATATAAACTCCTTTGGCTGCACTGGAAGTGACACCTTGTTTACGACCGTCGTTGGGATTGCCGAAAGTATCAATCTTGGAACAGACCTGGAATTGTGTCCACATGAAGAATTTGTGCTGGACGCAGGGCCTGGTTATGAACATTATTTCTGGTCGACAGGCGATACAACCCGCACGGCAACAATCAGGGGAAATATGTATTTCCCTGGTACAACCCGTACCATAACAGTAATAGCAACACTTCAGGAATGTTCGGTCAGCGGAAGCGTCGAGCTGTTGGTGCGCAACGACTGCTATATTGGAATCGGGGAGCAGGCGGTTGAAACAGTGCGCGTGCAACCCAACCCGAGCAGTGGCATTTTTGCGATTCAGCACCTCGAAGGAAGCGGTGAATTACAGGTCAGCATTTTCGATGGCAGGGCAACCAATGTTTACAACGGAATTTTCGAGGATTGCACATCCGACGGAAATCAATGTAGCATTGATTTGTCACATTTGCCCAAAGGCGTCTATACCGTTAGCATCATCAGGGGTAAAGAGCGCTTTGTGAAGAAAATGGTGATCATCTGATACTTCTTTGCTACTTTTGTCAAAAAATATATTCAGATGACAAAAGTATTGGGAATTGGCAATGCCCTGGTTGATATACTGACCATGGTTAGTGATGAGTCCATTCTTTCTGAGCTGAAACTACCGAAAGGGAGTATGCAGCTCGTTGATGGTGAAACATGTAAAATGATTCAGGAATCGACAAGTCACTTACCTAAATCAAAAGCATCAGGGGGCTCAGCCGCCAATACCATCCATGGTTTGGCCAGTTTGGGTATTGAAACAGCCTTCATTGGCCATGTGGGAACCGATGAAACAGGTATTTTTTTTCGGAATGATATGGAACAGGCCAACATCAGGCCTGTTCTGTTTTCAAGCGAAACACCAACAGGGATTGCCAGCGGCATGATTACCAGGGATGGTGAGCGAACTTTTGCCACTTACCTCGGAGCCGCCATTCAGCTTTCGGCTGATCACCTGAGCAAAGAACTTTTTGATGGATACGATTATTTGTATGTTGAAGGATATCTGGTTCAAAATGAACAACTTTTGACTCAAGCCATGAAACTTGCCAAAGAGTCAGGACTTAAAATTGTTCTCGATTTGGCAAGTTACAACATTGTTGAATCAAACCGGGCGTTGCTTAACAGTATCCTGGATAATTATGTCGACATTGTTTTTGCCAATGAAGAAGAAGCACGTGCTTTTGCCCGGTGCGAACCTTTGGAAGCCCTCGAGGTTTTGGGTAGAATTTGCCCGACTGCCGTTGTAAAAATAGGGGCCAGGGGGTCCTACATAAAGCAAGATGGTCTGACAGTAAAAGTAGATGCCATTGAAGCCAATGCACAGGACACAACGGGAGCGGGTGACTTGTTTGCTGCCGGTTTTCTCTATGGAGTCATCCGAGGTTTTGGTGCAGAAGAGGCAGGGCAGGCAGGTTCAATCCTGGCTGGCAATGTTGTTGAGGTGGTAGGCCCTAAAATGGATCAACAGCGTTGGGATGAAATCCGCAGAAGGGTTGCTTCGCTCTGAGGCAATTTTTCAAACGAAACAAAATTCTTTCACAGTCCATATCATTACTGTGTTCCAGACCTTATTCAGCATCAATTTAAATAAGGAGGCAGGTTTTTTTATTCGGGCGAAATGCTTAAATTTGCCCCCTTTATGAATGAGCATAAGTGTTAATTAAACAGAGATTTATATGAAGATTTACCAAACAGATGAGATCAGGAATATCGCGCTGATCGGCGCAGCCAAATCGGGTAAAACGACCTTGGCCGAGAACATGCTTTTTGAGGGCAAGGTCATTAATCGCAAAGGTACTGTTGATGACAAGAATACAGTCTCTGACTATCGTCAGATTGAAACGGAAAGACAGATTTCCGTTAACACTTCATTGTTGTATACACTTCACGAAGGAAAGAAAATAAACATCCTCGATGCACCTGGCTTCAGCGACTATACCGGTGATATATTGGCAGCGGTGAGCGTGGCCGATACAGCAATCTTTACCGTCAATGGTCAGAATGGTGTGGAAGCTACCACCGAAAATGCCTGGAGACAAGCCGAGAAAGCCGGAACCCCTGTTGTGTTTTTTATCAACCAACTCGATCATCACAATGCCAACTTTGACGAAGTTGTCAAAGCACTAAAGGATTATTTTGGTGACAAAGTTACACTTACACAATATCCGGTGCGTACTGGTGAAGGTTTTGACAGCATTATCGACCTGATGCTGATGAAGATGCTGAAGTTTAAACAGGGTGGTGGTGCTCCCGAAGTGCTCGACATTCCTGCTGCTGAGTTGGACCGGGCCGAAAAGCTTCATCGTACCCTTGTTGAAAACGCTGCAGAAGGCGACGAAAGCCTGATGGAGAAATATTTTGAAACCGACAGCCTCGATCTGAATGAGGTTCGTCAGGGAATCCAAAAAGGTATGGTAAGCAGAGGTGTTTTCCCTGTGTTCTGCGGTGCTTCCAAGCATGGCGTCGGGGTGAACAGGTTGATGGATTTCATTGTATTTACCTGTCCTGCACCTTCTTGCCTCCCGGCTCGCAAAACAACCTCTGGAAAAGAGTTTCACTGTAAAACGACTGAACCTGCAGGACTTTTCATTTTTAAACTTGCCAACGAGCAACACCTCGGCGAAGTATCGATGATCAAGGTTTATGGTGGCGAGATTTTTGAAGGTCAAGACCTGATCAATCCACGTACGGGAAATAAAGAAAGAATTTCGCAGTTATTGATCGTCAACGGAAAAAACCGCGAAAAGATCGAACGGGTTGTGGCCGGCGATATCGCAGTTACAATTAAACTCAAAGATGCACGTGCCAACGACTCACTGCTTGACCCAAAAGCTGCTGATGCCGGTTTCGAACCCATTGTTTATCCCGAGCCAATTTTCACTACCGCGGTAAAGGCAGTCAGCACTACGGATGATGAAAAACTTGGAAGTATTCTTCAGGACATGCATAAAGTTGATCCTACTTTCCATGCGGGCCTCTCCAGAGAGTTGCGTCAGCTGATCATTCAATGTCAGGGCGAATACCACCTCAATACCGTAAAATGGTATCTTGATCATGTATTTAAAATTGATGCTGAATTCTATTCACCAAAGATTCCTTATCGCGAAACGATTACCAAAGCAGCCAAAGCTGACTATCGTCATAAAAAGCAGTCTGGTGGTTCGGGTCAGTTTGGTGAGGTTCATCTCATGGTTCAGCCTTATTTTGAGGGATATAAAGATCCTACTGATTTCCCTGTTCGTGGAAAAGAGGAACATCAGCTTAACTGGGGTGGTAAACTGATTTTCAACAATTGTATTGTTGGTGGGTCGATCGATGCCCGCTTTATGCCAGCCATTCTCAAAGGAATTATGGAGAGGCTTGAAGAAGGACCGCTTACCGGATCGTATGCCCGTGACATCGTGGTTTATGTTTATGACGGAAAAATGCACCCTGTTGATTCAAATGAAATTTCCTTCAAGCTGGCAGGCCGTCATGCTTTCAGCACAGCCTTTAAAAATGCCGGCCCAAAAATCATGGAGCCTATCTACGATGTGGCTGTCAGAATGCCTGAAGATATGATGGGTTCGGTAATGACCGACCTGCAAGGACGCCGTGCTGTTATCATGGGTATGGATTCTGATAACAAGTACCAGATTATCAGAGCAAAAGTGCCGTTGGCTGAAATGGATCGCTACAGTACTTCACTCAGTGCAATTACCAGTGGAAGGGGTACGTTTACGATTAAGTTTGCCGAATATGCCCAGGTTCCAGGTGATGTGCAAACCAAACTTCTCAAGGAGTACGAAGAAAAACTCAAAGAAGAGGATTAATCAATTTTGTGTTTTATCAGAAAAAAAGCGAAGTCGGAAGACTTCGCTTTTTTTATATCATTTTGAAAACGTTGATGCCTTCCTTTTCGATGTGTGCTTTGAAACGGGCAATGGTTTGATTAAAAATGTCGATATCAATCGGTTTTAACAAATAATCAAAACTGTGATAATTCTTTGCCTTTTCCATGTATTTAGCATAAGCAGTAATGAAAATAACTTCGAATTTTCGAATCGGAAACCTTTCAAGCAAATCAAAGCCTGATCCTCTTGGCATGTCAATGTCGAGAAATACAAGCTCAGGCTCCGTTTCTTTAATTACTTCCCAGGCATTATCGATGATATTGGATGTGCCAACAACTTGTAAATCTGGGTTAAACTCCTTTATAATGAGCTCTATAGAAGTAACAGCATCGGGCTCATCGTCAACAATCACGACTCGTATGGGTTTATTCATTTTTAATAATTGATTGTATAAATTACTTCAGAAAATTCGATATTTGCCTTGGTTCCTTTTGGCGTATTCGTCTCATCATACAGATCCTCATAGCTCAGTTTGATGGATTTATTCCCGCTCCGGTTGATCAAAGATATTCTTTTTTGAATTATTTGCAGACCAACTGATTTTTTATCCAGAGAACTTGACAAGCGACCGGCAGCAATTCTTCCAATACCGTTGTCGTGTACTGTACAAATCAGATCAAGGTTGTTTTTTTTGAAATCAACAATCAAAACTCCGGACTCCTGACTGTTCATTAAACCGTGTTTAATGGCGTTTTCAACCAAAGGTTGTATAAAAAACACCGGAATTTCAGTTTTGTCCTGATCAATTTCGGGGGCGCAATTCACCTCGAAAGTAAAACGGCCTTTAAAGCGTGCCGATTCCATTTCAATGTAAAGCTTAAGGAGCTCGATTTCTTTTTTCAGGCTTACGCGGGTCATTTGGGAGTGATTGAGCGTCTGTCGCATCAAATTGGAAAACTTGCTTAAATAGCGACTTGACGAAAGTTTGTCGTTGTCGAGAATATAACGTTGAATGGTGTTTAGGGCATTAAAGAGAAAATGTGGATTCATCTGATTTGCAAGCGCTTCTTGCTCAAAACGACTGATTTCTGATTCCATCCGCTTTCGTTTTTCCTGTTGAAGAATAATATACCGATAGATTGAAAGCAGGATAAAAGCCGAAAACCCAATAACGAGTGTTAAAAACCACCATTTCTGCCAGTATGGCTGAAGGATTGAAAAACTGAAACTGGCCGATTCATGCCCCCAGCTGCCATCTGCATTCATGACCTGCACTTCAAAACGGTAAGAACCGGCCGGAAGGTAAGGATACTGTGCAGCAGTTTGCTGATTTGTAACCCATTCTGTTTCCAGGCCAAGAAGCCGGTGCCTGTATGTTTGTTTGCCTGATTTGAAATAGGAGATGCCAAAGTATTCAAAAGTAAGACTATTGTTGTTGAAGTCGATGTCGGGTTGAGTATTAACATCCACTGCTTTGTTTTTGATCATCACATTTCTGATCAGGATTGGCATATGGTAAGATTCGCTGTTTTTGGTAATATTTTTAATCGTGCTCAGGCCTGCTTTTGAAAGTATGGTAGCCTGGTCTTTGTCAGGGATAATTTGAATGATTTCTTTGCTGATAAGCTCGGTGCCTCCAAGTTGCCGGAGAATGGATAATTGCCCACTTTGAAGTTGCCGGGATGCCAGAAGCAATCCATTGTTTGTTCCAACGATAAGGCAATTATCAATGGATTCAATCACTCGAACAGAGTTGGAAGGCAAACCATCCTCCATTGTAAACTGAAAAAGGCTGTCATGAACAAAGAGTAAAAGTCCGTTGCCACGCGTACCGATCCATAGGGAATCGCCAATCGATTTTAAAGCAGTGATTCTTCCCAGCATTGCTTTGTGCTGGCTGCCAACGCGCGAAATATCTCCTTTTCTCAGGCAGTAAAGCCCTCTTGTGGTTCCTGCATAAACATCACCGTTTTCGGCTGATTCAATGCTTTCAACCCGTTCGTGAAACGAACCCTGATAATTGCTTAGAACGTCGGTATCACCATTTATCCTGATGTTAGTCAGACCATAGAACAGTCCAATCCAAAGGGTGCTGTCGTTTTTATTCAATGTCATTGACTTAATTGCCGGAATCAAGGAGTCGGGGAACTTTGATTTTGTAAATTCATAAGTTTCAACTTTTCCTTGCTTGATGTATACGAGTCTTCGGTCGGTGGCAACCCATATTACCTTGCGGTAAGGATCAGCAAGAATTTTGACTATAAACTCGCGAAGTCCAAGCTGAAGATCAAATAATTTGATCCCACCAGGCTGCTGATAACCGATTTTTCCTGAGAAGAATGTCAACCATTTGTGACCATTCCAGTCGATAGTAATATCCGTGATTTGATCATTCTTCGGAATATTTTCATCAAAATCGATTACAATATGCTGTAAATCAGGTATATATATAACTCCTTTATTAATTGAAGTGAGCCAGATTCCACCTTCGTGATCCTGAAGAAAATCTGAAAACGATTCTCCTGAAAAGAAATGATCAATCACTTGCAATTGGCTGTTTAGTCGGTAAACACCTCCGTTGAGCGTCATTACCCAGATATTTCCCTGCTTGTCTTGATCAATTGCAATAATATAATGTGGGCATTCAAAGGTGTGACTGACTTTTTTGTTTGTCAATCTGATCACCATTTGTTGAAACCCGAGGTAGTAACCCCCTTTGCTATGAATGGCACTCAGGTTTTTGGGAGATCGTTTGGTAGATTTCATGATATTAATTTCTGCCATAAAACGCTCTGCACCATTGCGTATCTCCACGCTGTCAAATAATAGATTTCCTGGGCCGTAAAAGAATGGATCACCTGTTTCGTCAAACTCTATCGTTAGTACTTTACGCCTGGCGATGTTCTCGTATTCTGATACTGTTCCGCTGCTGTCGATCGTAAAATAGCCAACTTTCTGAAGATAAAAGTGAGCCTTTTCGTGTTTGTCAACTTTGTAAGCATGAAAAACGGCATAATTCGACAAACTATTCAAGCCCATGAATGTTTCCAATTCCTTGTTGTAGCGATAGGGAAACAAATTTCCCTGATCAAGAAATCCCAGTTTGCCATCATAAGTATTGAACCAGGTTCGTCCGCGGGCATCTTTTTTGAAATAGAAAACAGAGTTTTCCGGCAGCCCGTTTTGTATATCGTAGGTTCTGAATTGGTAGCCGTCGAACCTGGCCAGTCCATGGTCGGTTGCAAACCAGATGTATCCCTGCTCATCCTGGGTAACATTGTAAACCTCTGACGAAGGCAATCCAAACCTGCCGTCATACACCCTATGATAAGGCATCTGGGCTGTACTTGTCAGTTCCATACTCAGGAGAATCAGGGTGATCAGGATTTTTTTCATGCTGCAGTTCAAGTCAAACAAAGATATGCACTTGCATGTGTTTTCGCAAATATTCCACCATTAGAATCAATACGAATTAATTTTATACGAGAATCTTAAACAATTTGCTTTTCTTCCCGTTTATACAAAAAATGCCGATGATGAAAGAATTCTGGAACGATCGTTTTGCAGCTGACGAATACATCTACGGGATGCAACCGAATATGTTTTTTGCCTCTTGTCTAAAACTGATGAAACCTGGTAAGTTGCTTTTGCCGGGTGAGGGCGAAGGACGCAATGCAGTGTGGGCGAGTCAGCTTGGATGGGATGTTGATGCCATTGATTACAGTGCAACAGCAAAGGCAAAGGCCCTGAGGCTCGCAGAATTAAATCAAACAAGGCTGGCTTCATACCAGATCATGGATTTGAATGAATTACAAATCAACAAATCTGATTATGATGCTATTGGACTGGTCTTCGTCCACTTGTTGCCTGCAGAACGCTCCCAACTTCACCGCAAGCTGGCGCAAGCTCTTAAACCAGGAGGCAGCATTATTCTGGAGGCTTTCACAACCGATCAGCTTCATTATCAGTCGGGTGGGCCGCGAAATCCACTGATGTTATACAATGCCGATCTGCTGAGTGAAGATTTTTCTTCGCTTGAAATGGTTTTATTTGAAGAGAAAGTGGTGACTTTGAAAGAAGGCGAGCATCATGCAGGTGAAGCGGCCGTGATTCGGATTATGGCAACGAAGCCAGACGTTTAAAACTGATAATCCGAGCGCATGAACAGCATGATGGATTTCAGCCGCTGAACCAGTGATTTGACAAGATTGAATGTTTCATCAGTATGCCCGCCATTTTTTGCCTGTTGCTCTATCTGCCTGATGGGTGCCATTAATTCGTCCATTCCAAAAATGTCAAGCGAAGGCTTAAGTTTATGGGCCGCTTTGGCAACATTTTCCCAGTCATTCTTCATGCCTGAGTCGAGCATCTGGCTTGATAAATCATTGGCCGATTGAAGAAAAATACCCACCATTTCCCTGATTGTTACGGGGTCATCGCCAATGTAATCAATCAGCTTGCGCAGATTGTATGGATGTTCGCTTTCCGACACTTTGTTAAAGTTTGTTTTCTTTTATCATCCGGTAAATAGTCGATTTTCCAATATCAAGCTTCTTGGCAACCAACACCACGTTGTTATCATATTTATCCAGGTAGAAGCGGATAATCTTGCTGGTGTATTCTTCGAGAGTATTTTCTTCAAGCAGGAAATTTGAAGAAGCATTGGTTGAATTAAAGGAGATATGTTGTTCATCAATCTGATCAGAATCAGTCAACACTGCTGCAAGCTCCATCACTGCTTTCAACTCGCGGACATTTCCAGGGAATGAATACTGCATGAGTTTTTGTTGCGCTGCCTCGGAGATGGCAAGTTTGGGAATTTTGTTTTCCTGACAAAAATCATCCACGAAAAATTTGGCAAGTATAAGAATGTCATTGCCTCTGTACCTCAGTGGCGGAAGTTCGATGGGTAGTCCTAAAAGCCTGTAATACAAATCCTCACGAAAATTTCCCTTTTGAACTTCCTCGGCCAGATTTCTGTTAGTGGCAACAATCAGCCGCACATCTATTTTTATTAAATCATTGCCGCCCACCCGGCTCAACTCGCGTTCCTGAATTACACGCAACAGTTTCGACTGCATGTGAAGATCCATTTCCCCAATTTCATCCAGAAAGATTGAACCACCCTGAGCCTGTTCGAATTTCCCTGTTTTGCGTGTAATGGCACCTGTGAAACTGCCTTTCTCATGTCCAAACATTTCACTCTCGATCAGATCCCGTGGTATGGCAGAGACATTAACCGCAACAAAAGGTTTTTTAGCGCGCGGCGAATTATAATGTATAGCCTTGGCTACCAATTCTTTACCAGTACCTGTTTCGCCCGTGACCGATACAGTTATATTTGTTTTGATTGCCTTTTCGATCAGGCTGAAAATTTGTCGGATGGCCGGGCTGTTGCCTTTGATAACATTGCGAAACTCGTATTTACGTCCGATTTCTTCTTTCAGATAACTGATTTCGCTTTTAAGCTGCAGGTTTTCCCGAATTTTTTTGATGATATTCCACAACCTGTCTTTGACATCATCATCCTTAACAAAGTAGTCATAGGCACCTTCACGCAGCAATGCCACTGCTGTTGAAATATCTTCCTGTCCCGAAACGATGACAACAGGAGTGTCACCATTTTCTTTTTTAATTTGTCGCATCACATCAAGACCCGACATATCGGGCAAGCTGTAATCGAGGGAAATCAAGGAAGGTGTCCGGTAAAGATTTTTCAGACATTCGGAGCCTGTTTTGAAAAGATGAACTTCGTTATCAGGGTTCAATGACAGATGATGCTTGAGCATTTCGCCATAAAGGGGGTCGTCTTCAACGACAAATATTCTGAAACATTCCATAACCTGATGTGTGATGACCTTTTGTTGTTGTAGATGTATGAACCATTCCTCTGAAAATCACCTGATCGGGTATTCTCAATTTTGGAAGTTGGACAAAATTAAGCACTTACCAACGCATTTGCAAGTTTTTTGCTTGTTTTTTTCCAAGATTGGGAACGAGGTAGTGAAATTGTAGAGACAAAGGCCGTCACTGCTCATTTTCCGTTGTCAGGATGTTTTTCTGTTGCGAAACTTTTTTTCCATTTCTTTTTCAATAACTTTGCTTAAAATTACCTCAGCATGCCTCATTCCCAGACTCAGTTTAGCTGGGCGAAGTTTTTCTTCCGTTTTTTCTGGATTTCGCTGTTGATCAGCCTCATGTTTTTATTGATTTTTTATCTGGCAGCTCCATTCTATACTTTTCGCTCTCCACTTCCATTTTCAGGTGGTTTAATCCGCAATCCTTATGCTGGTTCAGATACCCTTTCAACACATACTGTTCGTTTTCATCTCAATGCCCTGCATCTAGCTGATGTGATCATTAACGGCAAAATGCGGTTTGTTGTAAAGCATCACGACTCGCTGTTAAGCCATCCTGAAGGATTGGATATAAGTAATTTCCAACTTCGTCACCGGTTTATTGACCGTGATTCCGAATTGTTAACAATTTACCGGCACGGTTATGGCCTCACCAGTGATCAGCAGCTTTGTTTCGGGGCTAATAAAGTGATTTGGACCGAATATCCTTTTTTCCAAGCCCTACGCCACAAACAGGATATTCTCGAAAAACTGGGCCGAAGCAGTAAACTTGTGGCTCTTTCCGATCCGAAAAGGTCCTACACCGACGATCAACTTAGGTTCCTCAGCGGATATCAGCTGTTTGAACTGACTGAATTAAGCAAAGAGTCGTTGCGTGGCTGGGATTGGGTATTGAGTCACGGCCATCGTATCTACTTTATCCTGAGTAATTTAGATTTTACCGGATTAAAGCTTGATGAGCAAATCATTCATACAGTACATTTTTTTGCCGGGTCTTTTACCGGTCAATCAATGCTGGATGCTTTTAATGCCGGAAGTTTTTATACACTGAGTCGCCCGGTCGGCGCTTCTGACAGTTTATCACCTGACTTGATAAGTCTTAGTTGTGTAGCCGACACGCTTCGCTTACACATTGTTCCCCTTCCGCGACAAATTCGTTTTATAGGTCAGGATGGGAATCTTCGTCAGGTTGTTGAAGGAAGTAATCAGGCCATGTATGTGTTGCAGGCGCATGATACTTACATCAGAACTGAAATTTCTTTTGAAGACCGCAGTTTAATGCTGTTGAATCCTTTGACGAGAGAAAGCGAGCCTGATCAGGAAAGACAGAAACTTGCAGTTTTCGATCCTTTTATGACTGCATCGATGCGGGCCGTTTACATCATTCTGATGATGTTGGTCATTCAAATTGGATACCGTTGGTTTGTGAGTCGGATCAACAGAAAGGAGCGCCGGAATGCGTGAGCAAGATTATCAAAAGCAACTGTATATCTTATTATTAATAAGTTTCATAACAAGGGCATTTCTGGCAGCCTGGCATGAATTGGGTAACGACGAAGTGTATTATTATACCTATGCACTTTATCCCGACTGGAGTCATTTTGATCATCCGCCCATGATCGGCTGGGTAATTCAATTATTCAGTTTGAATCTGACATTTGACCATGAATTCTTTTTGCGACTGCCATCGGTCGTTTTTGTAACCATCAACACATGGCTTATTTATCAATCGGGCTGCCTCATTGGCAGGATACGCCTGGGATGGTATGCAGCCTTGCTTTATACAGCGTCGGTCTATGCTTTTGTAATCACAGGTTTTATGATTCTTCCCGATGCCCCGCAGAATTTTTTCTGGACACTAAGTCTTTGGCTGATGCTGAAAACGGTGCATCCTGCAACAAACAATAAACAGCGTCAATGGCTTTGGCCCCTGCTTGGAATAACAATTGGTTTGGGTATGATATCCAAATATACAGCTGTTTTCCTTTGGTTTGGCTATGCCGCATTTGTGATTCTGTACCATAGTAGATGGCTTCGACAGCCAATGTTGTGGATAGCTGTACTGATTTCTGCAGCCTTTTTAATTCCGGTAGTTTGGTGGAATTTTTCGAATGATTTTGTAAGTTTTAGCTTTCAGGGCGAACGGGTAAATATTTTTACCGGTACAATCAGGCCCGATCTTTTCTTCACCGAACTTGGCGGACAGATGATTTATAACAATCCGGTTGTTTTTGTGATCGCCTGGATCTCGGTGTTTGCATTATGGACCCGAAAAAGCTCCAGGCCAACGCCTTATCATCGGTTGCTGCTTTGGTTGAGCCTTCCACTGATTCTTTTGTTTTTATTTTTCTCACTTTTCAGGTCGACCTTACCTCATTGGACCGGCCCGGCTTACACCGCACTGATCTTACTTTCGGCCGAGTTTCTTGAAAGAAGAAGTCAACGACTTTTTCCGGTTGTGACCCAAACAGCCCTTGCTCTTTTGATGGTATTTATCCTTATTGGAAGCTTCCAGATTAAAACCGGGTTTATTCCCATGAAAAAAGAAACAGAATACCACCGGCTTGGCAAAAATGATGTTACCCTCGATATGTATGGCTGGAGAAGTCTTAAACCTGCTTTTGAAAGCGTGCGAAACAAATTGGTATCCAGTGGAGAAATGGACGCTGACGATGCAATTATTGGTGAAAACTGGTTCCCTCTTGCCAACCTTGACTATTATGTAGCCCGCCCACTGGGCATGAAGGTTTTTGGATTAGGCGAGCCTCAACGACTGCATAAATATATGTGGATTAATAACATACGTGGTGGAATGAAAGTAGGTGATGATTTTTGGTACCTTACCTCCAGCCGTGATTATAAGCATCCGGATGAAATTTATACAAACTGGTTTGATCAAATTATCCCCTCTGATACCTTGCAAATCAAACGCTCGGGTGAGGTGGCCAAACGCTACTTCATTTTTTTGCTTAAAGATCTCAAATCATCCCCGCCTGATTATCTGCTCGCAAAATAATGCCTGGCAGCACATACAGGCGAAAAAAAAAGGAAAATGCCTGGGCATTTTCCTTTTTTTTTCATGGTTGACGCATTACCCCTTATAGGCCGGAATACCGGTAATTTCATGACCTGTGATTAATAAATGGACATCATGTGTGCCCTCATAGGTGATCACTGATTCGAGGTTCATCATGTGACGCATCATTGGGAAATCATTTGTAATACCCATTGCTCCAAGTACTTGTCTCATTTCTCTGGCTGTATTGAGAGCCATTTCAACGTTGTTTCGTTTGGCCATTGATATCTGAGCCGGCGTAGCCCTGCCTTCATTTCGCAGGACACCAACACGCCAGGCGAGCAATTGTGCTTTGGTTATCTCGGTGAGTGCTTCGGCCAGTTTCTTTTGTTGAAGCTGAAATCCACCGATTGGTTTCCCAAACTGCTGGCGTTCGAGAGCGTAGCGTAATGCAGAATCGTAACAGTCCATGGCTGCACCAATAACACCCCAGGCGATTCCATAACGGGCAGAGCTAAGGCAACTTAATGGGCCGCGAAGTCCTTTTACTTCCGGTAGAAGGTTCTCTTTAGGTACTTTCACATTGTCGAAAACAAGTTCGCCGGTAACAGAGGCACGCAGCGACCATTTGCCGTGCGTTTCCGGAGCTGTGAAGCCGGCCATTCCTTTTTCTACAATCAACCCCCTGATTACATCGTTTTCGTCTTTTGCCCAAACTACCGCAACATCTGCAATAGAAGAATTGGTAATCCACATTTTGGCTCCGTTAAGCAGATAATGGTCGCCCATATCTTTAAATCTGGTAATCATGCTACCGGGATCCGAGCCATGATTGGGTTCGGTGAGGCCAAAGCAACCAATCAATTCACCGGTAGCCAGCTTGGGAAGAAATCTTCGTTTTTGCTCTTCGTTACCAAAAGTGTAGATAGGATACATCACGAGCGATGTTTGAACCGATGCCATTGAACGAACACCTGAATCCCCGCGCTCAAGCTCTTGCATAATAAGACCATAGGCGATGTAATCCATTCCTGCACCCCCGTAAGTCTCAGGTATAAAGGGTCCAAAAGCACCTATTTCGCCCAATTCTTTGATAAGGTGGCGCGGAAAAACTGCCTTTTCAAAATTTTCTTCAATGGTAGGTTTAATGGAGCGATTCACCCATTCGCGCACTGCTGACCGCACAATTTTGTGTTCTTCAGTAAAAAGATCGTCAACCAGGTAATGATCCGGAGCTGTAAATTGAATTGTTGATGCCATACTATTTTGATAATTCGGTTAGAAAAAGTTTTGGCTGTAAAATTAGGGCTTTCTTTCGTTTACACTTTTGAAAGACGCCCGCTTCGCTGTTTTTTATCTCGTTTCAATCATTTACGCGGTTTTTTTTCAAACCGAAGGGCTATTTTTGCGGGACAATATTTAAATCCGCATATTCTTAATACAATGTTGACCTTCGAAGTCAGAATTTTTTTCCTCATCATGAATCAATTCCTCTTTCGGGAAGGGGAAATAAGCCCCCAAAAGCTTCGTGTTTGTTATTCTTATGTATCTGATTATGAATCTTTTTAATCATTAATACCAGCTTTTCCATACTGACTTCCTGAAAGATATGATGAAAACTAATGAATTCAACCGCTTACATATTGTTGATGCATTGAGAGGTTTCGCTCTGATTTCGATCATGTTACTGCACAACATCGAGCATTTTGATTTTTATTACCACCCCCCCGGTCAACCTGATTGGCTCAATAGTCTGGATAAAATGATTTGGGAAGGACTATTTTTTCTTTTTGCGGGTAAATCTTATGCCATTTTCGCTTTGCTCTTCGGGCTTACCTTTCATTTACAGTGGCAAAGACAACTTAGGGCAGGTAAAGATTTTAGCATCAGATTTCTGTGGAGGATGCTGTTGCTGCTTTGCTTTGGATTTGTTAACGCTGCGTTTTATCAAGGTGACATATTAATGATGTATGCCCTGCTGGGAATCGTCATGATTCCTTTTGCCCGACTCAATGACAGGATAGTGTTTGTGACTGCTTTATTGCTGTTGCTTCAACCGTTCGAATGGATAGCTTTATTTCAAGCTTCCAACGAATCGGATGGGGCATTGGCCGATCCTGCTTCCTGGGCTTATTTTGGCCAAATGAGTGGGTATATACCGAAGCAGTCGATGATTGACACAATAGTTGGAAATCTTACCAATGGCAGGCTTGCAGTGACCTTGTGGAATTGGGAAAATGGCCGTGTTGTCCAAACTTTTTCCCTGTTTTTGTTTGGCATGCTTGCAGGCAGGAGGCAGTTGTTTGAAATAACAGAATCATCAATGCGATTCTGGATCAGAACTTTGCTTGGAAGCATCGTATTTTTTCTACCATTGTATTACCTTAAAGTTACTATTCCCACAGCTGAAATATCAGAGGCTATGCGCCGTCCATTTGAATCAATTGTCAGTTCGTGGGCCAACATCACCTTTATGGCAGTCGCTGCGGCGAGCTTTGTTTTACTTTTCAGGAACAGAAAAAGAGGCAAATCGCTGTTTATATTTAAGCCCTTAGGAAGGATGAGCCTTACAAACTATATCCTACAGTCGGTTGTTGGCTCTTTCC
The DNA here is from genome assembly GCA_024709145.1 of Bacteroidales bacterium. GTDB lineage: Bacteria > Bacteroidota > Bacteroidia > Bacteroidales > F082 > JALNZU01. The sequence continues at coordinate 19,049 of JANJXG010000035.1, forward strand.
TTTATTATGGCTATGGTTTGGCGCTCTACCAATACACAGGCGCAAGCATCAGCTTACTGATTGGCATCGCGCTGGCAACAATGCAAACTGTTTTCAGCCGGTGGTGGATGCAAAACCATGCCCAGGGTCCTTTGGAAATCCTATGGCATAAAGCCACCTGGCTTAGCTTTCGGAAGGATTAAATCATGAAGCGAAATGACTATTTATCACGCAGAATTTCATAGCTGGCATCGGAGTACATGGTTTCGTCATGCTGACTCAAATCAAGTCCGATGGCTTCCTGATCCTCAGTAACACGCATTGGAACAAGCATATCCGTTAGTTTATACAATAGCCAGGAACCTCCGAAAGTGAATGCTCCAACAATCACAAGGGCAAGAAGATGATAGAGGAGGGTGTGTGTTTCGCCATGAATCAGTCCCACCTCTTTGGCAAAAACTGCCGTAAGAATCATCCCGGTGATGCCTCCCATTCCATGAGCCGGAAAAACATCAAGCGTATCATCAATATTTGTTTTGCTTTTCATGCTGATGGCTACATTGCTGATAATAGCTGCCAGCACACCGATGAGAATGCTTGCTCCAACATCAACAAAACCAGCTGCGGGAGTGATGGCAACCAATCCAACCACAGCACCGATGGATGCTCCCATCGCTGAGGGTTTTCTACCCATTGCCCCGTCGAAAAATACCCAGGCAAGCATGGCAGCTGCCGAAGCTGTATTGGTATTAAGAAAAGCCAATACTGCCTGAGCATTAGCAGCAAGCGCCGAGCCTGCATTAAATCCAAACCAGCCAAACCAAAGCATCCCGGTTCCCAGTAACACATAGGTTACCCTCGCTGGCCGGTGATGGCCGGCATCTTTGCGCTTTCCCAGAAAAAGGGCACCTGCCAAAGCAGCGAAACCGGCTGACATATGAACGACTGTGCCGCCAGCGAAATCAAGTACACCCCAATTTCGCAACAAGCCATTCGGATGCCAGGTCATGTGTGCCAGTGGGGCATAAATCAACAGGCTGAAAAGACTGATAAATACAAGGTAACCAGAGAAGCGAATCCTGCCAGCAAAAGAACCTGTAATAAGTGCCGGCGTAATGATGGCAAATTTCAACTGAAAAAGCGCAAACAACGCAAGGGGAATGGTGGGCGACAATGCAGGATCAGGGCTGCCTCCCACACCCCTGAACATAAAGAAAGTGAGCGGGTTGCCAACGATCCCGCTTCCCGGGCCGCCTATGCTATCGCCAAAGCTCAGGCTGAAACCTGCAATTACCCAAAGAACACTGATTACACCCATCGCAATAAAACTTTGCAACATGGTGGATATCACGCTTTTCTTATCCATCATTCCACCATAAAAAAACGACAATCCCGGCGTCATCAGCAAGACCAGGGCTGTTGCTGTCAGCATCCAAGCGATATCCGCAGCAATTAATGCTTCATCAGCTGCAAAAATTGCTTCTGAAGGGACAAGAATACCAGCCAATGCAATCAGGATAAAAAGAATCAAAATAATAAGGTAGTTTTTTTTCATGATTTCGTTGTTTTGAGCCCTGGTTAAGGGCTGTTTGCTAGTCGCAAATGTATTCGAAATCATTTCGCTGGTATTCCCTGCTTTCAAGGCTGAATCAGAAGGCTGAACAGCTAGTTATTTGCAAATAACTATAAATGAAATACTTATTCTTAATACTGTTATAAGTTCTGAGTTCAAATCCATCCCAGCGCCTTAAAAATAAATTCCGCAATGCGTTTCGGAAAAGTAATCAGGCACTTTCCAACGCAAATTGATCCAAATTATAATCCGGTAAACGGGTGTTTTCAAAATGGACAGATATACTGCTAAGGTTTTGCATCTTATTTAAACCAATAATTGTATCTGACAAAAAAACGCAACGAAACCTTCATATCAGCTTCATTGCGTTTCAAATCAGGGATTTTATCCTTTATCAGGGCCGCCAGTCCTGAGGACCACGTGGCGCATTCATCAATATATTTTCGATTTTTCGCATGACATCCGGGCTTAGCCTGTCGATCATGGAGAGGGACTGCATGTTTTCATCTATTTGAGAAGCCTTTGTGGCCCCTGTAATCACAGTGCTGACATGTGGATTTTTTAAGCACCATGCCAACGAAAATTGTGCAAGGGTCATATCCAGTTCAAGTGCAATATTTTGCAAATCAGATGCTTTCCGGAGTTTTTCTCTGCCTTCGGAGGTTTCAAGGCGTTTTTTCAACCACTCATTTTCTTTGAGGCTGAGCCTGCTTCCTTCCGGGATTCCGGCAGCATATTTATTGGTAAGAATTCCGCTGGCCAGGGGACTCCAGATAGTCGTGCCAAGTCCAAACTCCTCATAAAGCGGTAAATAGTCCATCTCAACCTTTTGTCTGTTAAACATATTGTATTCTGGTTGCTCCATGAGTGGTGGAATGAGATGTTCACGGCGGGCAAAATCATAGGCCGCTTTGATCATTGAAGCAGGCCATTCGCTAGTCCCCCAGTAAAAGGCCTTGCCTTGATTGAGAATGTGGTTCATAGCCCAAACAGTTTCCTCAACAGGTGTATGAATATCGGGCCGATGACAGAAAATAAGGTCAACATATTCAAGATCAAGTCTTTTAAGAGCCGCATGGGTGCCTTCGATGATGTGTTTGCGTGAAAGTCCGTTATCATTCGGACCATTACCACCCCAAAAAATCTTCGTTGAGATAACGTAATCAGAACGTTTCCAGCCTGCACGTTTCAGGGCTTTTCCCATGATGATTTCGGAAGCTCCGTTGGCATACACTTCTGCATTGTCAAAAAAGTTTACACCGCTTTCCCATGCCTTGATCATCAGCTGGTAAGCAAGGTCTTCATCCACATTGAGGGCAAAAGTTGTCCAGGATCCAAAAGAAAGTGCTGACACTTTTAAACCCGATTTTCCAAGATGTCTATATTCCATGTTGTTGGTATTTGAGTTTGTATTGTATCAGACAAAAATACGTTTATTACGGCATGTATTCCACAACATAGAACAGCAAATAGTATTTCCTCAACTTGAGGTGAATTGAATCCAAGACCATACCTCTGATTTTCAACCGTTCATCTTAGCTTTTTTTATAATGTATCTAGCAATGGCGACCCTTCGAGATCAGTCTCTTTAAAGATTCGTTCAAAACAGATGTTGCAAACAACAGTTGAAAACACAAAATCTGCGATTAGTTAATTGAAGGAGCTGAAATAATTGCAATTATAATGAGTTGAAAAATGTTTTCTTTGAGTGCTAATCTGCAATCTATCAGCTATTTAATTCAGAGTCTGATGTTACAATCTTGCGGATCGGATCAAAAGTTTAAAATATACCGGTTGTAGTAAATAAAAAATCAAGTTTTTTTCAAAAAACTGTTGTGAAATAACTAACTTGCAGGTTTAATTATGAAATGCATCCATGTCAGAGCATACTTTTCATACAAATCCTTTTCCTGGAATCAGAAGCTACGAAACCGCAGAAAGCCAGTATTTTTTCGGAAGGGAAAAACAGGTTGCTGAACTCATAGAAAAGCTCAGGCAAACACGTTTCCTTGCGATAGTTGGCTCCTCGGGATGTGGCAAATCCTCGCTGATCAAAGCAGGACTCATACCAGAGCTTTTCAAGGTCGGCAACGAAAATCAATCATGGAAATTATTCAGTTTCCGACCCGGCGACGATCCATTAACCAACCTGAGTGCCGCACTCGCGGGCCAGCGCTTCCAACGCGATGCCATTCTGCAGCAGCTTGGCTCAAATTCGTTGGGTATCGTAGAAGTGCTTCAAAATCAGCTGGATGACACGAGTCATGCCTTGCTTTATGTCGATCAGTTTGAAGAATTGTTTCGCTACAAGCGCGTTGGAAATCACGAAACCGCTTCTTCAGAGGCAGATCATTTTATCGATCTGCTGCTTTCTGCGGTTAAGCAGAACAAGCTCAATTTGTTTGTTGTTGTTTCAATGAGAACTGATTTCCTCGACGACTGCACACAATACCGGGGGTTGAGCGAAATAATCAATCAAGGCTATTACCTTGTTCCTAGGATGGTGGAATCCGAACGTAGGCTTGCAATCACAGGGCCGGTAAAGGTTGAAGGTGCAGAAATTTCAACTGAATTAGTCGAAAGACTTGTAAAGGATCTGGGGGATGATCCTGACCAATTGCCCATTCTTCAACATGCCATGATGCGCACCTGGGATCACTGGAACATTCACCGAGTTTCCAATGAACCAATAGATATTGTTCATTATGAATCTATTGGAACGATGTCAGATGCACTCTCCATTCACCTTGAAGAAATTTATAATGGGTTGACAGATGAAAAAAGTAAATTTTATACCGAAAAAATATTCAAGGCACTCACCGACCTGAGTACAGAGAACCGTGGTACGCGCAGACCATGTAGTTTGGGAGAGATTTGCACACTCACCGATGCAAGAGAAGAGGAAATCATTCGTGTGATCGATCAATTTCGCAGTCCGGGCTGTGCCTTTTTAATGCCATCAGCACAACATGCCATTAGCACCGAAACCACCATCGACATTAGTCATGAGAGTATCATGCGTGTATGGCGGAGGCTGAAAAGGTGGGTGGAGGAGGAAGGTGAGTCGGCACAGCTTTACCTTCGGCTATCCAAATCGGCAGCATTGTATCAGGAAGGAAAAACAGGGCTTTGGGTTAATCCGGAGCTTCAGTTGGCCCTCCAGTGGAAATCCTTGGTTAAGCCAAATATTACCTGGGCTTCGCGCTACGATGCTGCGTTTGAAAGGGCCCTCAATTTCCTTGAATACAGCAAACTTCAACACGAAAAAGAAATTACCCGCAAGGAAAATATACAAAAACGTAACTTGCGGCGGGCCAGAAATTCAGCCATTGTACTGGGTCTTGCCTCCTTGATTTCGATTCTTTTCCTTGTGATCTCGCTCAATCTCAGGTTTAAGGCTGAAGCAAGTCAGAGAGAAGCACTTGAAAAAGAGAAACTGGCGGTCGCAGAACGAAAGAAAACTGAAGAACAACGCCGTGAAGCTATCATCCAAAAGCGTATTTCGGATCAACAGCAGCAAATTGCCGAACAGCAGGAAATTATCGCAGAGCAGCAGAGACAATACGCAGTTAAACAACAGTTGATCGCGCAGCAACAAACCTCCGTTGCCGTCCAGCAGCGTAAGCAAGCTGATGAAGCCCGCCATGAAGCATTGGCAGCCCGCGATGAAGCCAACGATCAACGAAAACAAGCACTCACGCAAAAGCAAATAGCCGATTCTGAACGCGAAAAAGCTGAAGAATCGGAGCGTATTGCACAGCGGCTGAGATTGATGGCAATCGCTAATTCAATGGCCATACAGGCCCTTCAATTGCATGCCACTTCTGTTGATGCTTTGCCTCCATTGTATGCGTTGACAGCCTATCAATTGCATCACAACAATGGTGGCAGCGACGGAGACCCAACCCTATATGCTGCTTTGTCAGCAGTTTCAAACGACCCGTTGACACTCCGCGGTCATCAGGATGCTGTGAGGGCTATCGAGGTTACTGCGGATGGTAAATGGTTGTTCTCGTGCGGGGATGATCAGCAGCTTATCCGCTGGGATTTGTCAAATCCGGAGCAAACACCCGTTTTTGCCAGCTTGCCCAAAGAATACCGGAGTCATTTCCGGTCGCTGATGTTGACTGCTGACGGACAATGGATTGTTGCCGGCACCGTGACCGGAAAACTGATTGTTTGGCCGGTCGGACGTTTTCCCAACGATTTTCAACAGTTGGACGGGCACGAATCAATTGTAAGCAGTTTATCAGCCCATCCGGGCGAAAAGGTTTTTTACTCCTGCGGCTCAGATGGAAAAGTATTAAAATGGCGATACTCCAACAACCAGTTCAGCCATGATGTACTGGATCAACAGAATGAAGCCATCTTGTGCGCCGATGTTAACGATGCCGGGACAGAGCTTGTTTATGCAGGCAAGTCAGGCAAGGTGTGGGTGAAGGCGATTGAAGCAGAACCCACCGGATCGCGCACTCTTACAGTGCTGAAAAGTCCCGCCTTTTCAGTTAAATATCAACCGCATACGAGCAATCTCGTATTTGGATGCCAGGATGGGTCTTTGCAAGCTGTTCAAGTTGGCAACAATGGTGAGAATTGGCTGCCGGTCATTAACGGCCGTCATTTGTCAGCCATTAACGCACTCGCCTTCAGCCCTGACGCCTCCAAACTGGCTTCAGCATCATTTGACTGGACTATCCGCTTTTCTGTTTTTCCTTTTACAGAGGAAAATCCAGTGACCATAAACAGCCATGATTTCTGGATATATGACTTGATTTTCACACCTGATGGCAACAAGATTATTTCCTGCAGTGCCGACAAAACAATTCGCATTTTTTCTGCATCTGAAGCGCAAATGGTTCATAAAGTTTTTCCAATTATTCAACGAAACATGACCCTTGCTGAGTGGAAAAAGCTTGTAGGTGAAGATGTGCCTTATCAAAAAACGATCAATTCGCTCCCATGATCACCACATTATTAATAAACGGATTATCACGATGGACAGGTAAACACCTGACTCATCGCAGAATGGGCCAAATTGGGCTGGTTTTGCTTTTGATTGTACTGACTTATAATCAAGCCGTTGCGCAGTCGTGTGATGAAATTACACTGACCGACGCTCGAAAAAACTTCGAGACCGGAAAGTTTGAATTGGTAATCAATTCGTTGATGACATGCACACGCAAAGGTTTTACAGAAAAACAAAAAATCGAAGGACACCGTCTTTTAACAATGGCATTGATGGCAATAGATAGTCTTGAAAGGGCAAAAAGCGAGGCTGCCATGCTGCTCCAAATCAATCCGACTTATGAACCCAATCTTTTTGACCCACCTTCCTTTGTGCAGTTAATCAATAAGTTAAAAATTTCGGATGTAGGTCAGCTTGTAACTTCCGTTTCAAAACGTGCCGAAAATATTTATGAAGCACCGGCAACTATTCTCTCTATTTCGAGAGATGATATTCTCAAAAGGGGCTACAATGACCTGGTAGAGTTGTTGAAAGATGTTCCGGGCTTTGATCTCAGCATGTTCTACGGACCTGAGTATGCCAATATTTATCAACGGGGTTTCAGGCAAAACAACACAGAAAAAACCCTGCTGCTCATTGACGGAATCGAAGAAAATGACTTGTGGACAAACTGGGCATACATCGACCGGCAATACCCGCTTTCCAACATCGAAAGGGTTGAAATTATTTATGGGCCGGCGTCAACAATGTACGGTCCCAATGCCTTTGCAGGTGTTATCAATGTGATCAGCCGGAATTCAACCGATGCCATTAAGCCCGGTAAATCCTTTGGCATCAGTGGAAAAGTGAATTATGGCAGCTACAACACCCGTACGCTTGACATGAGCCTGAGCGGAAAAAAAAGAAATATCTCCTTTACCCTTTCTGGCAGGCTTTATCATTCGGATGAGCACGACCTTTCGAGCCAGGAATTTTTTGATTATGACCCGGCTGCCTACGACGACGTTGATTACAATAAGTTGTTGGGAATTTCGTCCGGTGCCAAGGAATTTCTGTTGGCCAATCAACTACCTTTTACACATCCTTATTATCAACTTTCGGCCGACTCCAGCCAGCTTAACCTCACCCAGGCTGGCAGCGAAAAAGCCCGAGACCTGGATAAATCTGCTTACAATCAGGTGGTTGGTGGAACAAAAATTGGTTTTACAAACAATACCGACAGTTGGTTTCTGAATGGAAAACTGAATATTGGCAATTTCAGCCTGGGTTTTCAAACCTGGAAATATTTCAGAGGTGGCACAACACAATATACGGACTTGTTTGTAGCAGGTTCGGAAAACGGCTTCAATTGGGTGCCGCAACTAAGCAACTTCTATACGAAATATGAAAATCAGCTCAGTGAGCAGGTTTTCCTGTCGAACCTAACCACTTATCGCATCCATGCTGTTACAGATGATACTAGATTTGTGTCATTGTCAAACTATGCCAGAGGCACAAAAAAACTTCCCGCGTTGTTAAGGGATGAGGAACCAGACTGGACAAGTTTGTATATGTTTGAACATTCCCGCCAATTAAGAAATGAGTCAAAAGTGATTGTAAGAGCTTCTTCAAGGCTGGATATTATTTCAGGGTTTGAGATAAGAAACAGCAATTTGCAGGGAGCTTACTACACCAGCTTTACTGTTACACCGCAGGACTCAGCAGTTATACTTCCTTCGCCTAAGGGGGGGAACGAATTCAATGTATGGGATTTGGGGCTATATAGTCAGGCTACTTTTCAGGCTTTGAAAAACCTCAAAATGACCCTTGGACTGCGGTATGACTACAATGTGGTGAGAAAAAATGATGGGTTTGGCAGCGAGTTCAGTCCAAGAGCTGCCATCGTATGGTCGCCGGGAAAGTACACCTTCAAGGCTATTTATTCAAGGGGAATCATGAATGTTTCGAACTGGACGAAATACTCCTCAGCCGGTAACAGAATTCCAAACCCAAGCCTGAAAACCGAAAATATCCAAAACCTCGAAATGAGTGCCGGGATCAGGCTTGCCAGTGCTTTTCAGGCCGAGATTGTGTTTTATCAAAATTATATCGACAATGTAGTAGGCACGATCGATGTGGCCGGAAGTCAGGGAAAAGTGCAAAATGCGAATATTGGTGTTTTCAATATTAAGGGTATACAAGCAAACGCTGTCTACAGGAAAGGTGACCTAAATGCATTTTTCAATTATACATTCAGCGATCCCAGGCAAACTTTTTCCGAAGCCGGAAAAGTTGATAACAGAGTGGGCGATATTGCATCACACCAGTTTAATGTCGGAGCAGACAAACTGTTCTTTGATCAGTTAAACCTCAACCTGAGAATTAATTATTCTGGTGAAAGACCTGTTGGCCCCGGAACAACGGTTCCCTTGAATACCGATCATTTCCCTGCTGCAATTATTTTGAACAGTGCGCTTACCTATACCAACCCCCGGATTGTGAAAGGTATGACAATTCAGGTAGTTGCCAACAATGTGTTTAATTCAACTTATTACCATCCGGGAACAAAGGCTGCCGAAGGCATAAATAGCCCGACGGCCATACTTCAGCGCGGACGACATTTTCTGGTAACCCTTATGTATGATTTTTAAGCAAACAAGCATGATTTCCAATTCTTTATATACTACAATAAAAAATGAAGCTTCACTTTGGGGTTCGTTGTTTCAACCCAAAAAGCCCAAACCACCGAAGGATAAAGGCCTTAAAGTCGTGCTTTTTGTTAGCTGCGAATGCGGGATACTGATGCTTGAACAGTTGGCAAAGTATGAATCACTTTACCCTGAAAAGCTCAACCTGGTTGGCGTGGTGACCGATGATCCCATTGATCCGGCTGCCAGAATTTCGATAAAAAAGAGAATCTGGAGTCAGTTTAGTCAGGCTGACCGACAACTCATTTTTAACAGAATGATTGATACCTCTGCTGCTTTGGGTCTTTCCTGCTACTCTGGTGCTGTAAAAACGGATTATTTCAGGCAGTTATATGCTGCCTGGCAGCCTGAGGCTTTGTTTATGTTTTGCTTCGGTCAGTGGATCGACAGTAAAATTTTTGACTTCCCAAAATATGGGTCGTTTAATTTTCATCCTTCTGATTTGCCCAAAAAGGTTGGGGCTGGAACACAACCATTTCAGAATGCCATTCAGCTGGGATTGAAAAGCGCACCGATGGTAATTCACAGGGTGACAGAACTCATTGATATTGGTCCTATTGTGGGAATGTCTTCTTATATCAACATTTGTCTTGCCGATGGCTCTTACCCATCAAATATCCGTACTTTACTTGATAAATTAACAAGTATCGGAGGTTGGATGGGTGTGGCATTGGTGGAGGCACTGATTAATGCTAAAGATAATGGGCTCATCTCAGAATTTGAATCGATTGATTTTCAAAAAATCATGCCACCTGACTTGATCAGGGCGCTCGATGCACCTGCGGTGAATGATCTGAATGAGAAATATGCTCTCCCGCTGCACAAAAGTCTTGAACAACCGAAAGATGAGTAAAGAATCGGGTATATTGAAGTTGATGAATATCAGGGCTGAAGAGGCTAAGGCTGTCTTCATGCTTATGGCATTCTCGTTCTTTACAGGCTTAACACTTTCTTTCTATTTCACTGCATCAAATGCCTTGTTCCTCAAGCACTTCAATCCATCCATGATTCCTGTTTCCTTTATTGGTTCGGGCGTGCTCATCTATCTGGCATGGCTTGGCTTTTCAAGAATCGATCGAAAATTGTCTTTTTCAAGACAGGTGACAACCAAACTCTTGTTTGTTTTTATCACCGTATTGATTCTAAGCGCCGGAGTGTATTGGCTTAACAATTCATGGCTGATTTTTCTTACCTACACCTGGGTTCGTATTGTTGTTTACATCACACTTGTAACTTTTTGGAGCATTGCCGGCAAACTTTTCAACATCCGGCAGGGAAAACGAATTTTTGGCCTTATCGGAATTGGCGAGGTTGTTTCCATTATGATCGGTTATTTCTCTATTCCTCTTCTCCTGCGGTTTTTAAAAGCCCCCGATTTATTGTTTCTCTCTTCGGGCACACTTCTCTTATGCTATTTGATGGCCATGCTGATCATAAGTGCATTCAGGCAGCAGTTATCCGAATCAAAAAACATCATTTCTAACCGGAATGACAACCCTGAGGTTGACAAGACAAGCTATTGGAAACTTGTTCGAAAACCTTATTTTGCATTTATTTCAGTGATGGCACTGTTGCCGATATTCGGCTACCTATTTGTTGATTTTTTATTTCTGTCCCAAACAAAGGTTGAGTTTGCAGCCAATCCTGAAGCCATAGCCGGTTTCTTTGGTGTTTTTCTGGGATTTGTTGCAGTGATTGAACTTATTATGAAACTTTTCTCGGGTCGTTGGCTTAACAAATTTGGCATACGCCCAAGCTTGCTGTCATTGCCTGTAGTTTTGCTTTCATCGGTATTTCTGGCAGCCGTTTTCGGGTCGGTTTATGGTACGGTCAGTTTGTTTTTCGCCTTCATTGCACTTGCCCGCCTCTTCGAGCGTTCGGTTAGAGCAGCAGCCTATGAACCTGCTTTTCAATTACTTTACCAACCTGTGCCGGTCAGCCAGCGCTTGATTTTTCAAAACCAGATCGAAGGAATACCCAAAGCATCAGGCACAGTTATTACAGGTGTAATTATTCTCGTTTTTTCTGCCATCGGAACATTTAACCTTGTTTTTTATTCCTGGTTTTTTATTCTGGTTCTGGCTTTGTGGATCTGGATGGCATTAAAAACCTATGAATCTTATCGTCAGGTACTAAAAAGCAAACTGGCTGAACTTGATACGCCTCACGATGTGTTTTCTGCCGAAGGACAGCTTTCCCAGGCATTGGGCGCAACCAGCGTAGAAATGTTAACCGAATCGTATCTGTTTATCCAGCAAACAGATGCTGTAATTGCCGACAACAGCCTGAAGAAGTATTTTTCAGGCAAAAGCCAGGAAGGCAGATTGGCTGTCCTGAATCTTGTGAAAGAACACAGTCTTCTCTCATGGAAGCCTATTCTGTTAAACATTGAGCAGGAAGATAATCTTTATCAAAAAGCACAGGAGGTGATGCAATCGTTGAAACAAGCCGAAGAGCTTCCTGCTTCTCAACTCAATTTGATGGGCCGATCAGCTGATTCGACCGTGAGGATAAAAGCTGCACGTTTGCTGGCTTCTTCTGCCCGCTATCAGGCAATTCATGACTTGCAGCAATTGGCTGCCGATCCTTTGGCCGAGGTGAGAAGAGCTGCTGTGGTCGCAAGTGGAAATTTAAAAAGAATTGAATTGTGGCCTGCCATCCTTGATCAATTAAGCGACCCAGTGGTGGCGGCGTCTGCTATTCAATCAGCCCGCAAACTTGGTGAGGCTGTTTTGCCGGAACTGGCCAGGCGTTTTTATAAAGCTGCCAATGACAAAGGATTAAGGATGAGTATCATTCGGGTACTTGAAGGTATTCCAGGCAATAAAGCATCACGGATGCTTGCCGAAAAACTTTCATTGCCCGACAGTGACCTGCGCCGGCAAGTAATCCAATCCTTAAACTCCAGGGATTACAGGGCTTCATTTACCGAGTTTTCTTTGCTGAAATCCCTCATCGAGGAGGCTATTGCCCATATTTTATGGGTATTGGCTGCCATGCAGGATTTGGAACAAGTGAATGATTCAACTGAACTGAAAATGGCGCTGCTCACCGAAATGGATGAGCAAAAAGAACTTGTCTTTATGACACTTTCTCTGATGTATGAAAGCAAAACAATTCAACACATTCGTGAACACATCGAAAGCAAGGACGGAAATGCAAAGGTGTATGCCCTTGAAATTGGTGAGATGACCATAAGCAACGAGTTGAAAGAGTTGTTTTTTCCTGTTTTTGAAGACTTGCCAGTGCAGGATCGACTCAATAAATTTCAATTCAGGTTTCCACAGGAACGTCTCTCTGTTCTTGACAGGTTGGCAGACATCCTCAACAAGCCCTATACGCAATCGGGAAGATACACAAAAGCCTGCGCCATGATGCTGCTGGGCACGATCGAAGATCAGCAGGAAATGGTTGATAATTTGCTGGCAACAAATATGATACATCCTGATAACTTGCTGGCTGAGCCGGCTGCCTGGGCTTTATTCAAAAAAAACGAACCCCTCTTCGACGACAGAGTTAAACGACTTCTGAAATTTAACCCCAAAGCTGCACGTCGCATAACGAGTTTTATTGAAGGCAGACTTGCAAAGAAAAATTTAATGGTTTGGGAGCAGATCGATGTTCTCAAATCGACCGATCTCTTTGGCACAGTAGCTGAAAATGAACTTGCTGCACTTCTTTTGCGCTTTCCAGCATTGAAGGTAGGCAGAACAGAGGAAATGCTTTCAGTCAAAGACTCAAAAAGTCTTGCGATTTCAACTGGAATATTCTCTGTCTTGATCCCGCTTGATGTGCTTCAGGCAATGGTAATGCAGATCCCTGCAATTGCAGTCAAAGGCTTATCAATGACCGTTCCACAACAGAAAAATGTTTAAACATGAAAAGGTTAACAATACTCCTTCTTTTGTTTGTTTCATGGCATTGCAGCCTTGGGCAAGCTTTCCGTGAAACCGGTTCTCCATTTATTACAAATTTTAATTCTGTTGAATATAAGGCCCATGCACAAAATTTTGTTTCGGCAATTGACCCTAATGGATTGTTGTATGTCGGAAACTTTGCCGGTGTTTTGCAATATGATGGCGAAAAATGGCGCTTGATACCAACTTCAAACATAACAAAGGTTTCTGCCTTAGCTGTCGACGATCAGGGAACGGTTTTCGTTGGAGCAAGGGGCGAAATCGGCAAGCTCGTACCAGACTCCAAAGGTGAATTGCATTTTAACAGTCTAATCGAGGATTATTTATCTATATTACCTCAATTTCAGGAGGTTATTCAAATTGTTATTCAAAAAAACCAGGTTCTCTTCTTCATACGTGAAGGTGTGATTTCACTCCAGGATAGAAAAATTGAATTTAAAAAAACCGATTCAGATATTTTGGCTGCTTTTTCAGTCAACGACAAGGTTTTTGTCCAGTTAAAAAATAATGGTTTATTGCAATGGCAAGATGCGGCAGTAGATTTTTTGAAATCTGACCTATTGCAATCTGACGCAACTCTGATCACTTCCATTTTAGAACTCGACGACCAAAGCCTGTTGGTAGCAACGAATTCGTTAGGGTTATTGAGATTAAGGGATGACGCATTAAGTATTTTTGACTCTGAAGCCAACGACTTGCTGATTGCCAACCCGGTCAGCTGCGGGGTTCGGCTTTCTGACGGCACATTGGCTTTGGGTACTTCCCGTAAAGGCATTTTGCGCATAAACCAAGATGGTGAAATAATCCAGAGGATTGATAAGGATGCCTCACTTCAGAACAGTTTCGTCAAACATTTGCTGGCTGTTGATGGTAATGGCCTGTATGCCGCATTGAACAATGGTATTTCGTTTGTCGAGTTGCCCTCACCCTTTAGTTTCTTCGATGACAAGGCTGGACTCGAAGGCGCTGTGAACGACATCGTTAGGCATCAGGGGATGCTTTATGTAGCAACATATCAGGGTCTATACTTTTTCGACTCAGCTACCAGGAGGTTCTCTGCCGTAAAAGGAATCAATACAGCTTGTCAATCGGTTGTTTCTTCTCCTCTGGGATTAGTTGCTGCTACTTCGCAGGGAGTTTTCCTGATACAAAAATCTGCTGCCCGCCTGATTCAACCCTGTTTTGCCTTGACAGTTTCAGCTTTTCCCGGCAAGGAGAATACTTATTATGTGGGAGAAACCAAAGGATTGTATCTGCTGGAGTTTACAGGCAGTCAATGGAAATATCAGCCTTTGGGGATGCTGAACGATGAAGTAGGCAAACTGCTTTCCAACGATCCTGAGGTTTTGTGGGGATTGAGTATTTCCAAAGGCCTTTTTATTTATGAAGCCAAAACAAATACCCTTAGCTTTCCTGCGAAAGAGAATGATTTTGGTATTGGAACAGGGCTTTCACTCGCTTCAATCGGGAATGAAATTGTTGTTATCAACCAAAATGGATTGCACAAATATGATCGGGTATTGCAAAAATTCTTCCCATATTCCTTTCAAATAGAGAAGGATACGGTCAATCAAACTTGGTTTTCGATCCTGAAAGAAGACAAACAACAACGAATTTGGACCACACATGGTGACGAAACAAATTTGAATCTTTTTGTGAAATCAAAAACAGCTTACGAGTCACAGGAGCTCATTTTTAAGCCCATAGCCAAGACCGTGATTCGCTGTATTTATCCGGAAGAGAATGGGATAACCTGGTTTGGTGGCCCGGATGGACTGATTCGTTACGACAATCAGGTGAAGAATACCAATCTTAAAACGTATCCTTCCCTGATCAGATCGGTATATGTTAATGGTGATTCAATTGTTTTTGGTGGACATGGTGATCCTGATGCCTACAAATGGGTTTTCTCTCACAAGGACAATAATCTTTCAATTCATTTTAGTTCACCCTATCATGCTGTAAACAAAGAACTTACTTATCAAGTTTACCTGGAGGGCTTTGATGCCGGCTGGAGTGATTGGGTATCTCAGTCGTCGAAGGAGTATACCAATCTTCCGGGCGGTGATTTTCGTTTTCATGTGAGATCCAAGAATATTTTTGAACAGACCTCAGCTCCCGAATCAATATCAATAAAGGTGTTAAGCCCTTGGTATCAAACTGTTTGGGCATACGTTATCTATGTTTTTCTACTGGGGGGGGTGATGTATTTGTTTATGCTTTTTCGAAACAGGAAGTTGATGCGCGAAAAGCGTGTGCTTGAGGAACGTATAGCAGCACGTACAGCCGAGGTTGTGAAACAAAAAGAGGAGATCGTTCAGCAGTCGCATGAGTTGGCCGAAAAAAATGAGGAGCTTGAAAAAATTAACGCTGCGATCAAGTCAATCAATGCTGAAATCAATGTTGACAACCTGCTGCAGTCGCTTCTCGAACGTTTGAGAATCATTCGGACGGCTGAAAAATCAGCAGCCCTCGTGCTTGACAAAAATGCTGACATGCTTCGATTGAAAGCTGGTGTTGGGTATGATCCGGCTGAGTTTCCCCAACTCATGCTTTCGGTTACGGATGCTGAAAATCGCTACCTGAAACATGCTGAAGAGGTATTTGAGGATGTGTTTATCAAAAATGATTTCAGGTCTTTTGATCTGATTCCTGAAATGAGTCATTTTGCCCGACCTAAAAGCATGATGGTGCTTCTTATCAGAATAGAAACAAGGATTGAAGCTTTTCTGATTTTTGAAAACTTTAGCCGCGATCATGCTTTTGGCAACAGAGACATCAGCTTAATTCGAAACGCTAAAGAGCATATTATTTCGGCCTTGATACGCACAAGAATTCTGGATGATTTACAACTGACACTTCATAATTTGAAAGATACTCAGGAGCAATTGATTCAGTCAGAAAAACTGGCTTCTCTCGGACAGCTCACGGCAGGGATAGCCCATGAAATTCAGAATCCACTTAATTTTGTCAACAATTTTGCCTCCCTTTCGGCCGACCTGGCCCTCGAACTTCAAGAATTACTCCAGTCTATGAAGGAAAATATCAGCGCCGATCAGTTTGATGAAGCCGATGAAGTGATCGGAATGATCCGGCAAAACGTAACAAAGATCAATGAGCATGGTAAAAGGGTTGAAAGTATTGTGAAGGGAATGCTGCAGCATTCAAGAGGCAAAACAGGTGATTTTGAGCTTGTTGAAATAAACAATTTGGTCAATGAATATGTAAGTCTGGCTTTCCACGGAATGCGTGCCAAAGACAAAACTTTCAACACCTCGATTGTAACCCTGCTCGACCCGCAGTTGGGAAAGGTGAGTTTAATTCCGCAAGACCTCAGCCGCGTAATTTTGAATATTGCAAACAACGCTTTTTATGCGGTGGACGAAAAGGTTAGAAAAAATATTCCGGGATATAAACCAGAGGTAGTAATCAGCACCCGAAAACAAGGAACAAAAGTCGAAATTAGTGTCAGAGACAATGGTACGGGCATTCCTCCACAAGTGGTGGAGAAAATTTTTAATCCTTTTTTCACGACCAAACCCACCGGTAAAGGAACCGGCCTGGGCCTTTCGATGAGTTTCGACATCATCAGCAAGCTTCACAAAGGCAAACTTGAAGTGAAAACCGAAGTAGGTGAATTTACTGAATTCCTAATCACAATTCCCGAAAAACAGAGTTAACATGAACAGGTTAAATTTCTTTATTGCGCTTTTCTTTTTTTCTGTTGCCGCTTCAGGACAAACGGTTTTCAAGATTAATCAATACAACATCCTGCATGGCAGCACATTTATGCCTGTTTTTACACTTTATTCAGGCCATTCATTCAATGATCAATGGGGTTTTTCTGCCTATTTTTATGTCAACGGAACCAAAGGAAGCAGTTGGGGTGAGGGCTTGGCAGGCCCAAGCTGGAAACCGGCTAAAGGATTAACACTGAGTTTATTGGCTGGTTTTCAAACCAATGAAGATCAGTTATTCCGCTTTTCTCCACTCATAATTTACAACAACAGGCAGTTTTCTTCCTTTGCCTCTTTTGAAGTGGGAGGCAAACGGCACAGATGGGATGTGATGGCTTTTTGGCTGAAGGATTCCTGGAAAGTGGGTGCCGAACTCATCAGATTTTATCAGCTTTATGCTGCAGGGCCAAGAGTTGAGTTCAGTTTTTTAAAGAATCAACCTTTGACCGTCTTTCTGAGCGGTTTGTGGGATTGGAAAAACAGCAAACCGGCCTGGATGTTTGGTCTCTACACCAGTTTTTCTTCCTTAAAAAAGTAAAATAATCTTCTCGTTCCAATACCTACATCGAGGAACCACCCATTGTAAAATCCTTGGCGTGAATACTTAAAACCGGAACAGGGGAATGGTTTACCATTTGCTGAGCATACGGCCCCAGCCACAAATTAGCTGTCGTAATTTCCTGTTCATCCATGATGCTGATCAGGTTGGCATTTACCCTGATTGCATACTCGATGGTTGAGTCGGTTAAATTGTCGGCAATTATTTCAATTACTTTGAAATCAACCTGGTTTTCAGCAAGGTAGATTTTAACTTGGTTGACATATTCTCTTACCGTTTCTTTTATCTCTTCAACATCGGCAGAAAAGAGCGCCAGAATATGTATTTCAGCGCCGAAATATTTCGCCAGTAAGGCTGTCATCGGAACTTTTTGTCGACTTTCGATGGTATTGTCGATAGGCATCACGATGATTTTGATGCTTCTACTAATATCTACACCACCCCGAATGGTGATAACAGGTCGGTCGGTGGCACTCACAATCCTGTTGGCATTGCTGCCAATCCAGAATTCTTCGAAACCAGAAGAGCCATGTGTTCCAATAATGATCAGAAAAGCATCCAACTCGTTGGCAACCCTTACTATCTCCTCATAAATCTTTCCCTTTCGGATTTGATACGAAAGTTTTGATCCCAGAAGAGATGGCTGATACCTGGCAACCAATTGCTCAAACCTTCTGACGACTTCGCCTGTAATGTTTGCAGGATCAACCTTATAAATTTCTTTGTCGTTTGCCGGACGATTAACCCAGACCATACAAATATCAGCTGCTGCTCTGTTAGCTATAGAGATGGCGTGCTCAAGGGCGTTGATTGAGCAATCGCTAAAGTCGATGCCCGATAAGATGACTTTATTCATACTCAGAAGTTTTTAAGGGTAAATTAATCGCGGGTGGCTCTATGTTTTCCTTGATAATGAAGGCTTTATTAAAAGTGATTTGAATAAGGCGCAATTGATTTTCTGCCTCCAGTCGTGTTCGGAAATTGCCTGCCCTCACACGGTAGTATGGCTGCCCGAAGCTGAGGTAGGTAGGTATTTCGGGAAATGAAGCCTCAAACTGCGCGATTGCCTCTTGTGCGTGGCTTACTGCCTGGTTACCCGATTCCATAAAAATCTGTATCCTGAAACCCTCGATTTTATTAAGTGAGGGAGTCCGGCTTGTAATTTCGAGCAGGCTGTCAACCAAAGGCGATTGAATGATTTCTAGACCTGATGTTGTTTGGGCTGAAACTTTACAGCCATTGAATGCCGTAAAAAGCAGGGCAGTCAAAAGGATTAATATAGGTTGCTTTGTGCTGTTCATCAGCGTTTTTATTCGTGTATTTGTGATTGCAGGCTTAATATTGGTATAAACGAATGATTGATCAATTGTTGTGCATACGGACCAAGAAAAATTCCACCTGAAGTGCCTCCTTGTTCGGTCATCATCATAATCATATCAGCATCAACAGTTTTCGCGTAATCTAAAAGACCTGTTACCAGCTTGTCTGCTTCAAGTTCTTCCAGAACGTACTGCACACCTTGCTGTTGAAGCATTTTAATGGCCTCATCGGCATAAGATTTCATTCTGTGCCTGATCACCCCAATCGGACTGTTATAAACGATCACCAGATGAATTGTTGCCTGACAGATGGAAGCAAGCCGGGCAGCAAATGGTAGCTTTTGTTTGGTTTCAGGTGTGCTGTCGATGGGAAGAAGGATGTTCTTTATTTGCTCTTTAACTTGATAATCACCCCTTAATGTGATCACCGGACAGGGTGAGTTGGTTACGATGCGGTAAGCATTGCTTCCTATCCAATATTGTTCAAACCCACTCACACCGTGAGTTCCGGCAAAAACAATATCGGCTTCCACCATGCGGGCTGCAGTGGCGACTTCGGTGTAAACCTTCCCTTTTCGCAAAATCAGATTGATT
Organism: Bacteroidales bacterium; assembly: GCA_024709145.1. Classification (GTDB taxonomy): domain Bacteria; phylum Bacteroidota; class Bacteroidia; order Bacteroidales; family F082; genus JALNZU01. The sequence goes on from JANJXG010000035.1 coordinate 38,380, forward strand.
TTTCCCATGTGCAAAGTTGCCTCGTATTTGGGAATGATTTCTTCGAACAATTTCTTTGTCTCAATCCGAAGATTCTGATCGATATTCAAGACGTTATCGGGGGTACTGCTGCTGTCAACCCAAACCAGACTGAGGTCGGCTCCCGTCTTATTGGCCATCATAATGGCATACTCAAGCGTTTTCAACGCATTCTTTGAGAAGTCGAAGGCTACCAGAAAATGTTTCATAACCGTTTCGTTATTTGGTTCTTCGATTCAGAGATTTTTCATTTTTACTGATGTTCGTCATTCCGAATCCGTTGCTAATTTACGTCTTTTTTGAAGAAAAGCAAAGTCTTTGGACGCTTATCGGTGCCTTTTGAGTACATTTGTTTTGTGATGTGAGTTTAATATATGAACGAAAACCTTGATGCCCAAAGCGATAAGCTCAGCAAAGCGGAGAAAGAGCTCGAAAATGTGTTGCGACCCGATGCCTTTTCAAGTTTTGCCGGACAGGATCATGTGGTCGATAATCTGCGCATTTTCGTCAAAGCAGCTGTTCAGCGTGGCGAAGCCCTCGATCATGTACTTCTTCATGGTCCTCCAGGCCTGGGAAAAACGACCCTTTCGCATATCATTGCCAATGAGTTGGGCGTAAACCTTAAACTCACTTCAGGTCCTGTGCTTGATAAGCCGGGCGACCTGGCAGGATTGCTTACCAATCTCGAAACCAACGATGTACTGTTTATTGATGAAATTCACAGGCTCAGTCCGGTGGTGGAAGAATACCTCTATTCAGCGATGGAGGATTTTAAAATTGATATCATGATCGAAACCGGACCCAATGCGCGTTCAGTCCAGATTGCCCTCAACCATTTCACCCTTATTGGTGCCACAACACGAAGTGGTTTGCTTACTTCACCACTTCGGTCGAGGTTTGGTATTACATCCCGTTTGGAGTATTATCATGCTGACGTGCTGGCAGGAATCGTCAAACGTTCGGCAGGAATTCTTCGGGTTCCCATTGAAAATCAGGCTGCTTATGAAATAGCCCGCCGAAGTCGTGGCACACCCCGAATTGCCAACCTGCTTCTTCGAAGGGTCCGCGATTTCGCCCAGATCAAGGGAAACGGAACCATCGATATGGACATTGCCCGTTTTGCTCTCGAAGCCCTGCACGTCGACCAGCATGGGTTGGACGAAATGGACAACAGAATTCTGGCAGCTATTATTGATAAATTTAAAGGCGGCCCGGTGGGCATTACAACCATCGCAACGGCAGTAGGTGAAGAGGGGGGTACAATTGAAGAGGTGTACGAACCTTTTTTAATCCAGGAAGGCTATCTGATGCGCACACCACGCGGGCGGGAAGCCACCGCCCTTGCTTATCAACACCTTGGAAGAACAAAATATTCCAGTCAGGGAAATTTGTTTGAAGGTTGAAAGGACTTAACTTAACTTTCAGATTGTCAATTTTATATGTTCGTAACCCATCTAAAACTGATAGAGCAATCCAATCGTAATGGCATCATTGAAAGCACCAAATTTGCTTCCATAACGACGGACATTTAGTGGCACACTGTTTTTTCTTATCGATTGTATTGAATTAAGACTGCGTAGCGAAGCCACCCAGTGCTTATTCAATATATATTGTATTCCAATCACGCTGCCCAGGTTCATTTTTTTCCAAACCTCTCCCTGCTCGTTGGGTAGGTTATTGATCTTCTCAATCTGACCAGCCAGAAAATCAAAACTGACCCCCAATTCAACTACAACTGGCTGAAGACGATACTGTAGTACGAGCGGTAACTCAATGTAGTTTAGTCTCAAAAGATAAGATGTTTGATCCGGATCGTTCACAGTGGGTTGCTGCGATGATCCTTTTTGGATATAGGCAAGATCCATTTGGGCACTGATGTTTGAACCAAAGCCATAACGGACAAATGCGCCCACGTTCACGCCTGCTTTATGAAAGCCTGAATAGCCGTCGCCTGCAACTTGTGATACGACAAGGCTGGCTTTAAGCCCTCCATCAAAAGATTGACCATGACCTGTATAGGCACAAAAGGTAAAAAAAAGCAGCAGAAAATGAGTTGATTTTATCATTTGTGTTGTCATCAAGTATTGAATTATATTTTTTAGAATTGTTTTTTATGGTAGTCAAAAGTCTGGTTTTCACGATAAAACCTGATTCTTATTGCCAAATGGATAAAAATACCAAGTTGTTGTTGTTCCAGCCATTCGATTGACTCAACCTTTTCGTTCACAGCTCCGGCAAAGTGAAACAGGATGGTGTATCCATGTTTCAGGAGCCATTGCATCGCTGCGGTCTGTTTATCAATCGCGCCATCAAGAGCTGCCAGATGAAAAAACCTGTGATGCATCAGCCAGCCAAAAGCCGTTTCACTTCCCTTAATGGCACTGCTAAGCGCAGCGATCTCGGGGAAACCATTTTCAAGCAGCCATTGGTGAAAATGTTCATTCTCACCGAAGGTTTCTCCGAAAGCCATCCATATTTCAACGGGATATTGATGCATTATACAGTAATTCAGGCAAATACCTCGGTTATAAATCCGGCTTTTCTGGCTTCACCGGCAATTTTTTCTAACTCCTCCAGGCTGATTTTTTCTAAACCTTCGGCCGGTGTGTCTCGTTCGATGGCATAAACCATCACTTTGCCAGGACTGATTTGTTGCAGACGGCTTACCCAGGCAGCCACTTCTTCGGGTTTAGTATTGTCAATTTCTTTACCCCTGTGGCTGCCTCTCAGAAAAAGACTTTGAATAATCAATTGACCATTAAAGGATTGCAGCTGTTTTATATAAGTTTCAAGACTAAATGCTTTAGCCGGCATATTGATGGCGCTGATCACTTCTTCGGTTCCACCGTCAAGCTTCATGAGGCAATAATCGGCTTGAAGCAAGGCATCAACAACAGCCCTTTTGTGCAACATGCTTCCATTGCTGAGCACACTCACTTTTGCATTGGGGGCAAAAGCGTCTCGTAGCGCAAGTGTCTCCTGCATAATCTCAGGAAAGGACGGATGCAGCGTGGGTTCGCCATTTCCCGCAAAGGTAAGACTGTCAGGTTCATTATCGGTACCTTGCAAGGCTTTCAGTTTTTCTTTCAGAGCGGTCGAAAAGGTGGTGGTGTCCGGAAGCCGGTTCTCTTCCGAATGCTGATTATCTGTCCAGCCACACTCGCAATAAATGCAATTGAAACTGCAAACTTTCCGATGGGTAGGCAACAGATTAATACCCAATGAAACACCAAGCCGCCTGCTGTACACCGGACCGAAAATCATCTCGTCGAACAAGAAAACACCCATGATTTTTTTATGACAAAAATAGTCAAAAACTAGCTGATGCTTCTTAAGTCGTTCCTTAACACCCCCCCCTCAAGTGATTGAATGATCAGCACGGTGGCTGAATGGCTGTTTCAACCCCTTGACTTAGCTCAAACACGCCTTATTTAGCTTGTTAAATCGGGTACTTAATTCGGGAATATCCAACATAATTCCTTATTTTTGCCGTGAAAAGCGATCATTTTCGATGAAAATCGCTTCGCTGCTTTGCACCATTTATGGCCGAAATTGATCTTATTAAGGAACCCATCAAAGAAGACCTGAAACGTTTTGAAAAGGTTTTCCGCGATGCCATGCGGTCGCGCATTCCATTGCTCGACAAGGTGACTCAATACATCACCCGAACCAAAGGAAAACAGATGCGACCAATGTTTGTCCTACTTTCGGCTGCCATCACCGGACAAATCAATGAAAGCACCTATCGTGCAGCCACCTTGATTGAGCTGCTTCACACCGCCACGCTTGTTCACGACGATGTGGTGGACGACTCCAATGAGCGACGAGGGTTCTTCTCTATCAACGCGTTGTGGAAGAATAAGATAGCTGTTCTGGTTGGCGACTACCTCTTGTCGCAGGGCATGATGTTATCGCTCGAGAACAATGACTTTGAATTGCTGCGAATTGTATCCGGTGCAGTGAAAGAAATGAGCGAAGGGGAATTGCTCCAAATCGAAAAAGCCAGAAGACTTGATGTTGAAGAGAAGGTTTATTTTGAGATAATCGAAAAAAAAACAGCTTCACTGATAGCTTCATGCTGTGCCGTTGGTGCCGCTTCGGCAGGCGCAGAGCAGGATGTTATCGAAAAGATGAAGCAGTTCGGAATTTGTGTTGGCATCGCATTTCAGATTAAAGATGATATTTTCGACTTTGAGGATTCGCGGAGTATTGGTAAGCCCACCGGTATCGACATTAAAGAGCGGAAAATGACCTTACCATTAATCTATCTGCTCAACAAAAGCTCGCGGTCAGAGAAAAGAATGATTATCAACCTGGTAAAAAACCACCACGACAACCCTAAAAAGGTTCGCGAGCTTGTTGAGATGGTCCGGCAGTCAGGAGGCATGGAATATGCTGCTGCAAAAATGCAGGATTATATCACCCAGGCCCTTGATATCCTGAATACTTTGCCTGCGGGAAAGCCCACCGAAGCCATGAAACGCCTGGTGGATTACAGCATCAATCGTGAGAAATAGGCTTTGATACCCTCTTCAGCTCAATTGTATAACCTAATTTTTTAGTCAAAAAAAAACACCGCAGCAAAGCACGGTGTTCTTAAAGATCTTACAGGTGTATTAAATATCCTGTTGCGCCGCCATAAAACGCTCGGCTTCCAAAGCGGCCATGCAGCCGGTTCCTGCCGCTGTGATGGCCTGGCGGAAAACTTTATCCTGAACATCACCGCAGGCAAAAATGCCTGGAATATTTGTGGCCGTTGAATCAGCCTTGGTTTTGATATAACCTGTTTCATCCATATCTATCACGCCTTCAAAAAGTTCGCTGTTTGGCTTATGGCCAATAGCAACAAAAAAGCCCTCGATGTCAATTACCTTTTCTTCATGGGTCAGGTTGTTGATCAAAACTGCACCTTTCAAAGTTTTCATAAAGCCGGTTTCTGTTCCAAAGAGTTCTTTAGTCGAGTGATTCCAAAGCACCTCAATGTTTGGTGTGTTGAGTACCCTGTTTTGCATGGCTTTGGAAGCCCTGAGTTCGTCCCGGCGCACAATAAGGTAAACTTTTTTGCAAAGCTTGGCAAGGTAGGTAGCTTCTTCAGCAGCTGTGTCGCCACCACCAACCACGGCCACATCTTTTCCTTTGTAAAAGAATCCATCGCAGGTGGCACAGGCAGAAACACCGCCTCCCTTGAATTTTTCTTCCGATTCCAAGCCAAGGTATTTTGCTGTTGCACCTGTGGCGATGATAATCGTTTCAGCGAGGAGCTCACGTCCTTCGTCGTCTTTTACCCTGAAAGGTCTGGCGCTGGTGTCAACTTCAACAATACTGCCCCAGCGGGTGTCGGTGCCAAACCTTTCGGCTTGCTCTTTCAACTGTTCCATCATTTCCGGCCCTGTGATTCCTTGAGGATAACCCGGGAAATTTTCAACCTCGGTTGTTGTTGTTAATTGCCCACCAGGTTGGATACCTTGATAAATGACAGGTTTCAGATCGGCACGGGCGGCATAAATCGCTGCTGTGTAACCTGCTGGTCCCGATCCGATGATCAGACATTCAATATGTTCCATCTTATTGCTCATGATTATTGGGTTTTGATTTGAATGATTGCTGATTCACGAAAATGATGCCAAAATCAATCATTTTACCTTCTGTCAGCAAATATAGAAATAATTAACTCATGCGACTGCCAGCCTGTCGCTAATGTTATGGTGATTCTAAAGCGATTTAAACCCTGGTGGCAGTTTTGGCAGCATTATAGGGAGGCTCATTCAAACCGGGGTGAAAAAATTTTGCATCAAAGATGAAAATGTGTACTTTTGCACCGCAAATACTATCGGGGTGTGGTGCAGTTGGCTAGCATTCTTGCATGGGGTGCAAGCGGTCGCCCGTTCGAGTCGGGCCACTCCGACAAAAACACTTTCTTCGGGAAGTGTTTTTTGTTTTACCAGTGGATAGTTTTCAGGTGACAACAGGTTTTTGCTCGCTATGCCTTTTAAACTCTTCTGTTTTAATGATTTGTTCGAGGCGTGCAACTGTTTCCACCATCTCGGTAAAGGTGTTATAAAGCGGTGCAAAGCCAAATCGTATGTAATCAGGTGGCCGAAAATCCGGAATGATGCTTTTGGAATCATTGGCCGGTTCAATCAAGGATTTGCAAATCCTGAAACCTTCGGGATGCCTTAAGCTGACGTGTGATCCTCTCTCGGACGGATTAGAGGGAGAGGCCATTACATAACCACTGGGCAGAAGAATTTCGGTGGTCATTTTTTTAAAGAATTCGCTCAAAGCAACACTTTTATGTCGAATGGGAGCTATACCTGCCTCTGTAATGATTTTGAGTGATGGCTCGAGAGCGGCCATTGAAAGGATTGGAGGCGTTCCGGCACCGAAAGATTTAATATCCTGATTGGAAACGTAAACCGACTCAAAATCAAATGGCTTTTGGTGGCCAAACCATCCCCATACAGGATTCTGTAGCTCTTTTTGCAATTCCTTGCGGACAAAAAGAAAAGCCGGAGAACCTGGCCCTCCGTTGAGGTATTTGTAGGTACAGCCCACGGCCATATCAGCGCCCGATTCATTCAGTTGTAGCCTTACAGCTCCAGTTGAATGGCTCAAATCCCACAATACCAATGCCTTGCGTTTATGTGCCAATGCGTTGATCTTTTCCATGTCATACATGAAGGCACTTCGGTAAAGCACATGACTTAATGTTAACAAAGCCGTTTTTTCATCCAATATTGATTCAATATCATGTGTATCTATTGATATGCCATCTCTGCTTTTTATTAACAACAACTTATGGTCAGGATATGAGGTATTTATCAGTCCCTGAGTCAGATATAAGTCAGATGGAAAATTTAGCTCATCCGAAACGATAACCGATTTGTTTTGCTGAATTTTTAAGGCAGCGAAAGCAAGTTTAAAAAAGTTTACAGAAGTGCTGTCGCCAACAAAGATTTCATCTGCCTGAGCACCAACAATCTGTGCGATTTTTTCAGCAAGTCTTTCCTGAAGTCCGATCCAGTGTTCATTCCAGCTTCGGATCAGGTTTTGCCCCCATTGATACTCAATCACATTTCTAAGTTCTGAAACAGCAGGTTTTGGCAATCTTCCAAGCGAATTGCCATCCAGATAAATGAGATTTTCATTTTTTGAAACAAAGAAATCCCTATAGTGTGCTAGTTGATCGCTTTGATCGAGTTCCTGTGCTTTTTTGCTGTAATGCGAATAAACAGACATTATTTATGGTTTTGGGATTCGGTTGAGAAGTTGTGGCAAGAGTTCGTCAACCCACCTGCTATACATTTTCCCTGATGGATGTAATTTGTCGCTGGCAAGCAGCGCCGGATCATTGGCGGCTTCTCGTGAAATTCGGGTAATATCGACAAAGAGGACATTCAATTTTGCAGTTTCTTCCCGGATTACAGTATTATAGGCATCAATTTCACGGGCAATTCGTGCCCTGTCACGCCCTTCGGCAAAAGGAGTAACACCCCAATCAGGTATCGAAAACATGAATACTCTTTTAGGTTCGTTCCCTGCAAAAGCAATGGCTTTTTCGAGCAGCTGAACCAGTTCGCCCCTGAATTGCTCTGCACTGCGGCCACGGTATTGGTTGTTGACACCAATCAAAAGCGAAACCAGTTGAAAAGTATCCCTGATGCCGGCCGCTTCAATGGCAAGCATCAGTTCGTCGGTTGTCCAGCCCGTGCGGGCGACGATATGAGGTGTTTCAACTGCGAAGCCACGTTGATTAAGGGCTGCTGTCAGCTGAACCGGCCACCGGTCGTTTACCAAAACACCTTCACCAATGGTGTAACTGTCGCCCAACGCAAGGAAGTTCGATTTTTGAGGTATTTCAACAGGTACCACAACAGGTTTTTCCATTTCAGCTTCGGTTTTATTACAGGCCGTCAGACTTAGCATCAGGCCCAGGAAAAGTAGTTTTGACATTGCTCAAGAGTATTTTAGTTTGGGTAAAATTAACAACATTTTCAGGACACGGAAGTTCAATTCAACTCTTTGAAATGAATTTTTTCCATTGCAGGGATTCTCCTCCCGCAGTTTGTGTATTAGTTTTTGTTTTGTTGAGCGAACCAGGCATTCAAATTTCGATTTTTCAGAAATCATCATGTGACTAAAATCATCATCCATGATTTTATTTCATTTGGAAGCTTTCTGAAATAGCTTTTAATGTATTTTTGAATTTGCTTAAAGAAAACAGCACCATGAAACAAAAAAAGTATACCATTATTCTAGGAATCGTCGCCTTGTTTGGTTTGATTCAGTTTATCCGTCCGGAACGAAATCAGCAGACCAATCCCAGTCGGTATGATATTTTTCACAAAACTGACACTGATGGTCGTCTTGTTGCGCTGGTACAATCCGCTTGTTACGATTGCCATTCCAATCGAACAAGCTATCCATGGTATGCCAGTGTGGCGCCTGTGTCGTGGATGATCAGCAGCCATGTGAAGGATGGCAAAAAGAATCTGAACTTTTCAGAGTGGATTTTGTACCCCGAGGATAAAAAACTGCACAAACTTGAGGAGATCATTGAAGTTCTTGAAGCAGGAGAGATGCCACCAAAGCCCTATCAATGGCTGCATCAGGAAGCAAAACTGAGTGTGGAACAGAAAAATGAGGTTGTCGCCTGGGCCAATCACTTGCTGGAAAAGCGCCCCTAAGTCAACCATAGAATGGTAAATTTCTATATGTATGTTTCAATGAATTAAACAAATACGAAAGTTATGAAAAGTGTCCGTTCAATTTTTGGTGTTGTCGCCCTGATGAGCCTTGGATTGTTTTTGCTTGCAGGATGCAAGTCGGTTCAAAAAGTATCAAAATCTGTATCGGAACCCGTCGTGGAAGATCATGCAACTTCACCATATGCTTTTAAAGCCGGTTTCTACTATATCTTTGATTTCAGCGACCCGTCAGTAAGTGGCTTCAATGAAAAAGCAGCCATTGAAAATCTTATCAAGGAGGAAATCCCTGTAACTGACATTTGGTACAAAGCAGGCGCCCGCAGCTGCCGACCTCCGGGTAGTGAGATGGTTATGACGGTGATTGTGGAACCGGTTTTTCTTGTCAGGCTGAACAAAGCCTATTCAGGAATGACAGAACTTGGTTATAAGCTGGCCGAGGAACCTGGATTAGGTGACTGTGCTTATACAGTCAGACATTACGTTTACTAGTTATCACCTGATTTTTGACGAAATTTGTACACAATCGTTAAATCTTTTTGATCCGGTTCAGGCACATCCCAATAGGGTTTTTCTTCTGCTGGATCTTGACCTGTTTCGTCCATATTTTCATTTTCGTCTTCATGCTCCCAGGAGTATCGTGATTTTTGGGGACCGTGTTTCCGGTAAAATATAGCAAGAATCAATCCTGCCAACATGCCACTGAGGTGGCCTTCCCAGGAGATGTTTTTCTCCGGAAAAAAATCCGGGAAGATTCCCCACACAAAACTGCCATACAGAAAAACCACGATTAGTGAAAGGGCCATCAGTCGTGGTTCATTTCTGATAAAACCACTCACGAGTAAAAAGGAGGAAAGGCCATAAATTACACCACTGGCTCCGATGTGATAACTTCCGCGTGCGCCTGCCCAAACCCATAACCCTGATAAAACAATAATGAGTAGTAAAACTTTGTAGGCCAATGGTTTATAAAAATAGAACAATGCTGCACCCAATACCAAAACAGGTACGGAATTCGCGGCCAGATGCTGCCAGTCTCCATGAATAAAAGGCGAAAGAAAAATACCCGGCAAGCCATCGGCATGAAGGGGATGAATGCCATAAGTGACAAAGCTAAGATCGAAAAACCACTCGGTTAGCTTCAGCATCCACATCATCAGGAGAAAAATCCCCGGAATAAAAAAACTTTGAAGGATTGCCTTTTCTTCGGTACGCATGATTGCATTTTTCGATTTTTTCTATCAAAAGCACTGCCATCTTTTTTTTAAACCTTCGTAAGAATGTATCATGTTCTATATGAATTGATTAAAATCGACTCTGGATTTCCATCCTTTGAAAATTCCTGACAATCGGGCAGTCTTTTGCTTGTTAGATGTGCAGTAGTTTACCTTTTATAAGGTTTTTTTGAAATACATCACTGATCATGAAGAGGTAGATTCCAGGCTTAAGCCATTGTAACAACAGCTTGAAATCACTGCCATTAGTTTGCAATTGATAGATTCGCTCACCCGAAAGACTGAATAAGGTAATTTGTCTGTCTTGTTGCAATGGATTTTCAAAGTAAATTGTTGCTGCATCGCTAGCAGGATTGGGAACGACTCGATAGTTTTGTCCGGAAAGATCTGGTAAAAAGATTGACAGGGTAGCCGAAAAACCCAGGTTGCCAAGTTCAAGTCTGTAATAAGCCAGTTGATTTAAAAGTGGTAGACTATCTGTAAAATCATAAGCAACGGCTGAAAAGGGACTTCCGCAGATACCTTCTATTCGGCCGATTTCCTGAAAAAAACTACCATCAGCCGAACGATAAACGCGCACACCATCACAGGTATTTCCTTCACGTATTACCCAGTGGAGGAGTATTTTGCCATCGTTTTCCATTAGCCTGAAATCGCCGGTTATACCTTCCTGCGCTTGGAGTCGGCCCGTAAAAAAACTTATAAGCAACAGAAAGAGTAGTATTGATAGAATAATAAGAGATTTGAGCTGATTCATATGCCAAAAGTAAGCACAGGCCAATTGATTTTTCTTAACAAAAGCCTAAATCAACGTATTTTGCTCAATTCAAAAATGCCTGATCTTCGACAAAGTGAATGAAAAGGTGGTCCCCTGACCTAATTTACTTCGAACACTGATGGTTTGCTCATGAGCTTCTATGATGTGTTTAACGATGGCCAGACCCAGGCCGGTGCCTCCGGTATCGCGTGAGCGGCCTTTGTCGGTTCTGTAGAAGCGTTCGAAAATTCGTGGTAAGCTTTCTTCTGCAATGCCGGGGCCGTTGTCTTTAATTTCGATCAGAATGTTTTCATCCATGTCAAAGAAACGGACCAGAATTTTATTCTCCTCTTTATCAGCGTATTTAATCGCATTCTCGATGAGATTGATCAAAACCTGACGGATACGCTTTTTATCGGCATAAACAGCAATGGACTTAAAACTTTGCCTGTCCAGTGTGACACAGGTATTGTTTTTACGTGCTTTCATTTCTAGAAAGTCGGTAACATCTTTGGCCAATTCAAGCAGGTCGAAATTGATTAGATTTAGCTTCACTTCACCTGATTCCAACTTCGAAATTTCTTCAAGGTCTTCGACAATGGCTATCAATCTATTCACACTTTTTTCGGTTCTGACCAGATAATCTTTGTTGATATTGGGGTCGTCGAGACCACCATCAAGCAAGGTAAGGATATAGCCCTGAATATTAAAAATGGGTGTTTTTAGCTCATGTGAAATATTTCCAAGAAATTCCCTGCGGTAACTGGCCATCTTTTTAAGTTCTTCAATCTCAAGATTTTGCCGTTTGCCCCATTCCAGCACGGCTTCATTCATACCCTCGAGAGAATCATATTTGAAAAATTTGGCTTTATTGGCCTTACCCGAACGAAAAGCCGGAACAGTTTTAAACAGTAGTTTGATCTTTTTGTAAATAAACTTGTCAACGGCAGATTGATAAAAAAAGTAGCTGGAAATGAATACCACAAGGTCGGACAAAAGAATATGCCAAAGCTGAAGGCCATCTGTAAAAAAGTAAACAAGCAGTAAAATGACCGTTAAAATACCCACAACCCCTGCTGCGGTGGTAAGGGCCACCTTGGTGGTTTCCCTGTAGCGTGCTGCCATCTTGTTACTTAAGCTTCAAATTTATAGCCAACGCCCTTGACCGTCCGAATCACGTCGAGGCCAATTTTTTCTCTTATTTTTCTGATGTGAACATCGATTGTTCTGTCACCCACAATTACATTGTCGCCCCAGATTTTCGAAAAGATTTCTTCTCGTGTAAACACCTTGCTTGGTTTGGAGGCAAGCAGACGCAACAACTCAAACTCTTTTTTGGGTAAGACTATTTCCTGTCCCTTGTTGAGCACCACATACCTTTCCGAATCAATGATAAAATCGGCAACTTCCACAGTGTCAGAAGAACTCTCGTTTTGCTCTCCAATACGCCTGAGCAGTGCTTTTATTCTGCTAATCAGAAGTTTAGGTTTTATTGGCTTGGTAACATAATCATCAGCCCCGGCTTCAAATCCGCTAATCTGAGAATAATCCTCCCCTCTGGCAGTCAGAAAGACAACCAGGCTGTTTTTAAGCAGCGGAATCTTTTTTATCTCTTCACACGTTTCAATGCCATCCATCTCGGGCATCATCACATCGAGCACGATCAAATGAGGCTGTTCTTCCATCGCTTTGGTGATGGCTTCGCGTCCGTTGAGGGCTGTTGAAACAACAAATCCTTCTTTACGCAGGTTATAGCTAAGAAACTCCAGAACATCGGTTTCGTCGTCAACTAAAAGAATGCGGTATTTTGAAAAATCCATCTTAGTGATTGAAATGCTTTGTATTACGGTGTAAAAGTAGTTTTTATTCGCTTTATATGAAGTTAATTTTGAATGAACTTTAAGTAATGTTTAAGTTATTGTATCAAAGCCTGTTCCCGCAATTTTGAACCTGATATTTAAAAGATGAAAAAATTCGGGCTGTTTTGCTATGTCCTTGAAACCATCAGGCCAAAGGATTGTTAAGAAAGCAAACGAAGCGTCTATGGAGAAAAATGTTTTTGGCGAAACTCTTGTTCAGTGTAGTATTGAACCACTCACCGGTTTTTACCGGGATGGAAGCTGCCATACAGGTGCTGATGACCCGGGCCGTCATCTGGTATGTGCCATAATGACAGATGAATTTCTGCAGTTTTCAAAAAGTAAAGGGAACGACTTAAGTTCGCCAATGCCGCAGTACCGGTTTGCGGGATTGAAGGCCGGAGATCGCTGGTGTCTGTGCGTTCTGCGATGGATTGAGGCCTGGAACGAAGGTAAAGCACCTCTGATAATGTTGGAAGCTACCAACGAAAAAGTGGTTGATTTCGTATCACTCAACGAATTGGTAAAGTATGCATGGAAAAACCCTGAAAAGCAGACATCAGATGAGCAAGACTGAGTCGAAAAAGAAAGCAATAATTATCGGATCAGGTATAGCAGGCCTCGCAGCTTCTGTCCGTTTACAACACAAAGGATATCAGGTAGTTGTGTTTGAAGCAAATGACTATCCCGGTGGAAAGCTTAGTCAGTTTCAGCAAGGCAGTTATCGCTTTGATGCAGGTCCATCCCTTTTTACGATGCCACAATATGTGGATGAACTTTTTGAGTTGACGGGAAGAAAACCAGACGACTATTTCAGCTACCGTCGCAAAAATGAATCCTGCCGTTATTTCTGGGACGATGGTACAAGGTTGACAGCGCATGCCGATCAGCAGGCATTTGCTCAGGAAGTGGAGAAGGTGCTGGGTGTTTCTGCATCAATAGTCCTATCTAAATTGCAAAAATCGAAAATGATGTATGAATTAGCTGGCAGAACGTTTCTTGAAAAGCCACTTCAGCGAACTTCTACCTGGTTAAATATGTCAGTCGCCAAAGCCATGCTTCGATTGCCTCACTTGGGGATTTTTTCTACCATGCATCAGGAAAACATGCAAATTTTGAAAAACCAAAAACTCGTTCAGCTCTTCGACAGGTATGCAACATACAATGGTTCAGATCCTTACAGAGCTCCCGGTATCCTGAACATTATTCCCCATTTTGAACATGGGGTTGGGACTTACCACCCGGTATCTGGCATGCATCAGATAACGGAGAGTGTTTTTCGGCTGGCTACCGAACTGGGTGTTCAATTTAGGTTTAATGAAGCTGTTCAACGCATTATAATACAAAATGGTAAGGCTATCGGGGTGAAAACTCCGAAAGGCGATTACATGGCAGATATCGTTGTATCCAACATGGATGTAACGCCAACCTACCGCAGGCTGCTACCTGACATCAAAGCCCCTGAAAGAGCTTTAAAACAGGAGGGATCAAGCTCCGCGCTGATTTTTTACTGGGGTGTAAAAAACAGTTATCCTGAACTTGGATTGCACAATATATTCTTCAGCAAGAATTATGAACAAGAGTTTAAGGACATTTTCACTGGTGTTGTACCAGCCACTGACCCAACAGTTTATATCAATATAACTGCAAAGGATGTTCCATCCGATGCGCCTGATGGCTTTGAAAACTGGTTTGTGATGGTCAATGTGCCGCGCGATCAGGGACAAGATTGGCAGGCCTTAATCCCACAGTATAGATCTGCAATTCTTTCAAAGCTTAAGAATTCATTGGCTATCGATCCAACTGATTTTATTGAAAACGAATCAGTTTTAACACCCAGATTGATTGAGGAACGGACTTCTTCCACCGGCGGGTCGTTGTATGGAACTAGTTCCAACAGTCGTTACGCTGCTTTTATGCGACACAGCAACAAAAGCAACCGCATAGGTTCACTTTATTTTTGTGGTGGAAGTGTTCATCCAGGTGGTGGTATCCCTTTATGTTTGTTATCAGCCAAAATTGTATCTGAGCTATGCCCTACACCCTAAGACTATTGATATCCAATAAACTATATCACAGTTTATTGTTGTTATTCATCATATATATGGTGGGAATTGTGAGTGTTTTACTCGGCTATGCGGATGCCTTGATGAAACTCACGCCTTTTAACCTCATTTTTGCTTCAGCTCTCATATTATACAATGCCGTCCGCATCGACCGCGTCTATGTTCTTTGGTTTCTGGTGGTTGGTATAGCTGGTTTTCTTGTTGAATGGCTTGGAATTGAAACCGGGCTGATTTTTGGCAACTATTTTTATGGTAATGGCTTAGGATGGAAGCTTTTAGATGTGCCGTTGATAATTGGAGTCAATTGGGCTGTGCTCGTTTTTGCCTCATCAGCCATCACAAACGGCTTTCGATGGCCCGTTTGGCTGAAATCGGCTTTTGGGGCAGCCTTGATGGTTTCCTATGACATCTTTCTGGAACCAGTGGCTGTTAGATTTGATTTCTGGACATGGGAAAACGGACTGATTCCTATGCAGAATTACCTGGCTTGGTGGATCATTGCCTTCATCATGTTGCTTGGTGTAAACAGTTTTGTTAGGAACAAAACAAATCAACTGGCTGTGCCGGTACTGATAACACAGTCAATCTTTTTTATTGTTGTGATTCTCAAAGAATCATTGGTTGTTTTTAATTAACTGAAATAAAGATACTTAATAATGTCAGGACCGATCTATCTTTACCTTGATTTGCTTACACTTGCCGGGCCACTTCTGTTGAGTTTCGATAAAAAGGTTGCCTTTTACAAGAGCTGGAAATATCTGCTTCCTGCTATTTTTGTCATGGGCTTGTTTTTTATCGCTAAGGACGTGATTTTTGCTTCGATGAATATCTGGGGTTTTAACGACAGGTACTTAATCGGAAACAGAATGTTGGGTCTTCCCGTGGAGGAATGGCTGTTTTTTTTGGTGGTACCATACGCAATCGTTTTTATCTATGCCTGTTTGGTAGCCTACCTGCCTTTTGATCCTTTGGTTCGAATTCACAGGCCATTTCTATATTTACTGAGTGTAATTCTGCTGCTGGTCGCAATTATTTTCCATGAAAGATTATACACCTCTGTCATCTTTGCATTGACAGCCATGTTGCTACTATATAATTTATGGAAACAGCAAGCTTGGCTCAGCATGTTTTTGCTGGCCTATTTTGTTTCACTTTTGCCTTTCCTATTGGTCAATGGTGTGCTCACAGGAAGTTTTCTCGACGAGCCCATCGTTTGGTACGACAACACCCAAAACTTAGGTATACGCCTGCTTACAATACCAATTGAAGATACGATTTACAACCTGATGATGTTTCTGATGACGATACAGTTGATGGAGTTTTTCAGAAAGAAATACTGAGAAAGAGGGTAAAAAAAAGACGGTCAAAACAACTGACCGTCTTTTTTTTAGAGCTTTTATTAACTGCATTTTGAATAGCCACACGACTTACAAGTGAGGCACCCATCCTGGTATACAAGGCTTTTAGTGTCACCGCATTCAGGGCAAAGCTTACCTTCTGCCTGTGTTCCATCCGGGATATACCGTTTCAAAGCCCTGACTACACCGTTTTTCCAGGTGTTAATCGAGTCTTCGTCAAGGGTGAGATTTTGAACAAGCTCGATAGCATAAGGCAATGGCATACCGTGACGCAAAATACCTGAAATTAATTTTGCGTAATTCCAGTATTCTTTGTTGAAGGAGCGTGAAAGACCTTCAATAGTTACTTTGTAACCTTGTTTGTCTTCAAACTGAAAATCGTAACGGGCTTTTTCATTCTTGTTTTTCTCACGGATTACCCAACCATTCTCAACCCAGGGAGGCAAAAAGAAATCATCAGCTTTTCCAGTAAAGATTTCATAAGGTTTGCCATTGATTTTTCCAACAACAGCCATCCATTTTTCGTAATTATTCTGAAAGCGAACCACATCGGCTTCAATCCTTCTGGGTCGTTGAGGAGCTGTTGTTTCTTTGAAGTCATCGCCTGAAGCATCCTGCGATTTTTTATCGTCGGCACTTACCAAAACACCAGAACGGGATCCGTCGCGGTAAATCGTCATTCCTTTACAGCCACTTTCCCAGGCAGTTCGGTAAATATCGCTGACCAGTTCTTCGCTCACATCATTCGGAACGTTAACTGTTACACTAATGGAGTGATCAACCCATTTTTGAATATCACCCTGCATTTTTACTTTGCTAACCCAGTCAATGTCGTTAGAGGTTGCCTTGTAATAGGGCGAGAGTGCAATGATTTCCTGCAGACGGGCATCCGTGAATCCTTTTACTTCTTTCACATCATAACCGTTTGCAGCGAGCCAGGTCTCAAATTTTGGATGAAATACATTGTATTCTTCCCAGGCATCGCCAACTTCGTCAACGAAACTCACCGTCACGTTTCTGTCGTTGGGATTTACCTTTCTGCGGCGCTTATAACTCACCATAAACACCGGTTCGATTCCTGAAGTGGTTTGTGTACAGATACTTACACTACCAGTTGGAGCAATGGTGAGCATGGAAATATTTCTGCGACCAACTCTGGTCATCTTATCATAAAGCCTGGGTGCCGATTCACGAATCCGGGTGATGAAGGGATTATTCTTTTCGCGCTCGGCGTTAAAAACTTCAAAGGCACCACGTTCTTCAGCCATATCAACCGAGGAGCGGTAGACTTCCAAGGCCAGCAAACGATGAACCTCGGTAGAGAAACTGATCGCCTCAGCCGATCCGTAGCGGATGCCTAATGCTGCAAGCATATCTCCTTCGGCAGTGATGCCAATGCCTGTACGCCTTCCCTGAAGTGCCTTTTTACGGATGTTTTGCCAAAGTCGCAATTCAACACCTTTAACTTCGATACTTTCAGGATCTGCCTGGATTTTTGCAATAATCGCGTCGACTTTTTCAATTTCAAGATCCACTATATCATCCATGATGCGTTGTGCCATGCGAGCATGTTTTGAGAAAAGCTCCACATTAAACGAGGCAGATGCTGTAAATGGCTGATCTACATAGCTGTAGAGATTGATCGCTAAAAGGCGGCAGCTGTCGTAAGCGCAAAGTGGGATTTCACCACATGGATTGGTCGAAAGGGTTTTGAATCCCAAATCGGCATAAACATCCGGGATGGATTCTTTGATGATGGTATCCCAAAAGAGAATACCCGGTTCGGCAGATGCCCAGGCATTGTGGATGAGTTTGTCCCAAAGTTTTCTTGCATCGATGTCCTGCACAAAAGTAGGGTTTTCGCTGCCGATCGGATATTGTTGTCTGAACGTTGTATTATCCCGCACGGCTTCCATAAATTCGTCGGTTATGCGCACCGAAACATTGGCTCCGGTAACTTTGCCAAGCTCCATTTTGGCATCGATAAATTTTTCGGCATCGGGATGTTTAACACTGATGCTTAGCATGAGGGCTCCACGGCGTCCGTCCTGAGCAACCTCACGGGTGGAGTTTGAATACCTTTCCATGAAAGGGACAACACCTGTGCTGGTTAAGGCACTGTTTTTTACAGGACTACCTGTCGGACGGATGTGTGACAAGTCATGCCCAACACCACCGCGTCTTTTCATAAGTTGAACCTGTTCCTGATCAATTTTCATGATACCGCCATAGGAATCCGACGGACCATCGTTTCCGATAACAAAACAATTCGACAGGGAGGAAACCTGAAAGTTATTGCCGATACCGGCCATAGGACTTCCCTGCGGGACGATGTATTTGAAATCTTTTAACACTTCAAAGATTTCTGCTTCCGTTGCAGGATTGGGGTATTTCTTTTCGATGCGGGCAATCTCAGATGCGAGTCGCTGATGCATGTCATCGGGTGTGAGCTCATAAAGGTTGCCATCGCTGTCTTTGAGGGCATATTTATTCATCCAGACGTTTGCCGCGAGGGTATCACCTTTAAAATATTCTGTGGCAGCTGCCAGCACCTCATCGTGACGGTAAACAGTGAATGATTTTTTTCCTGTGACCTGTGCTTCAGCGGTTTCAACCGGCAAATCCAATGGCAACGATGTTTCGGCGTATTCTTTCTTCTCCATTCTCATTCTCATCTCCTTCATCTTGTCATAAAAAGTGCTTTCCTTGTCCTCCCTGACCGTGGTCTCCAGACTAGCGAAAAGATTGTTTTCCATGATAATCCTGTGTGTTTTTTGGCGTTATAGTTAATAAAGTTTTGTATATAAAGGGTTTAGTTTTTTTCAAGCAACCGATTAACGGGACTGCAAGATAATACAGTAAAACAGACCCAAAAGGAAAATGCCAGTCCCGAAAGATTCAATTTTTTAACATTGTTTTGTTGATAACTCGTATAGCGCCCGTCCTGCAAGGGATAAGGACAATTCGAAGGCAATGTTAATTTTTTTTGGCACGGACTTTATAAGGTGGCCTAAAGATTGGCTCTTCGATTCATTTGGACCATAACATTTTGATAGCCACAAGTATAAGACTTACCGCAAAAATCTTACGCATCATTGCCTCAGGCAAAGTGAGGGCATAACGAGAACCAAAGTATCCGCCAATAAAAAAAGCAGCAGCAATAATCAGTGCAAATTTCAGGTTAAGCGCACCTGCTTTGTAATAATTCCAGGCAGCCAGCAGACCAATAGGTGGCAGCATGATACCCAAACTTGTGCCTTGGGCTTCATATTGGCTCATGTGCAGGAAGTAAATCAGGGCGGGAATGATGATTATCCCGCCTCCAAGACCAATCATGCCGCTGAAAAAGCCGGCGAAAAGACCAATGGCCAATAATAGAAAAATGGTAGATGTTGTCATAAGGCTGCGCTTTAAAAATCGAGACTGAATGAAAGATAAAAAACAGGCTTGTTGATGCGGGCATCTTCAATCCCCCATGCGATGTCGGCTCTGACAAAATAGCCCAACAAGGTTGTGCGTGCGCCAAATCCCAACCCACCCACGATAGGATCTTTTTGAACTTCAACAGAAACTGTCAGCGGCCCATTGTATATATAGCTGGTATATAATGAATTGCTTGAGTCATATGGATTGAGACCTGTCCAGGCAGTTCCAATATCACCGAAGGCAACCAATTGAAAATTACGGATAAAAGCAGCGCTAATTGGATTTTGCAGCAGATAACTGAAAACAGGAAAACGCAATTCGGTGTTGGCAACAACAAAGCTATTCCCATTTCTGATGTTTTGATGAAATCCGCGTAGGTTGGTTGCCAGGGTTTGGTAGGCATAATTTTGACCGAAATCGATCGGTGTTTCCTGGGTAAATTTTGGAAACAACCAGTTATCCACACCGCCCATATAGTAAATGAGCTTATTGTTACCAAAGGAGTTGCTTCCTGCCAGGCGGTTGGCCCAGATGAAATTACGGTGTATCCTTTGATAGTGCCGCCAGTCAAAACCCAATACAGCAAAACTTCTTGACCGGCTATCGATCAGTTGATAGTATTCGCCAAAAACCTTCCAACGCATACCAGTGAAAAGGTTCATGCCTATCTGCCTGGTATTGTCAAAAACCAGTTCGCCACGCAATCCGCCCCAGTTTTCAAATTCGTTCCTTTTTTTCAGATTAACCTGATCTGTAGAAAGATACACCTTCATATCATTTCGGTAGATGGCTGTCCCTTTGATGGCAAGCGTTTCTTTCAACGGCCAGCTCAGCATATAAAATGCCTGATGTGAATGCGTACGTGTGTAAGCTGTTTCGCCAAAATCTTCGATGCTTTGCCTGTGAAGCACGATGGTTTTATCCATCCGTCGTTTCAAATTCGTAAACGAAAGCGCATATTCATTGTTTATCAGGTTGGTATTCAGTCTAACACCGGCACTGATGCGGTAATCTTCGAGCAGATCGATGAGGTTTACGCCCATAAATACGTTTAATCCCGGGTTAAGATAAATCGGAGATCCACCACCCGAAAAGGGCTGATAGCTGTAATTGATATAGGTGAAATCTACTTGTGTGATCAGTTCGTCATAGAAATATTCGACAAAATAGTTTCTCCTTTTTGGTGGAGAATTGTCTTCTTTTAACTCATTTTTGATTCCTTGATTCAGCAATGCCAGGCGTTGACTGCCACTGATTCTGAATGCACCCTGCCTCGAAGGAAGTGTCTGTTTCATAGCGGTGTCGGGTACTGCAGGTCTGAAAACCGAGCGAAAGCGTTTCCGACCCTGAACGACCTGTATTTCCTTGTTTGATTTACGCTTTTGTTCGAGAAGAAGGCGTTGCATATAAAGCGAAGAATCGCCTGGCAATAAATTTTCGCTCAGCGTTTCGCTGTTGATTTTGAATAGTTTATGTTTGTTTTTCTCTCGTATTGAAAGAAAATGAACATCAGAAAAGGCAGCTCCTGTGTAACCGAGAATATTGGTTGTATAATTGGTCTGTCTGGCCGATTCCATAAAATAGCGGTAATGAACCGTTGTATCAACAAAGGCAATGGCGCTGTCGAACTTCCCGGAATAAAGGTTGGAATAACCGTTTTCATCGCTGAGATAGCTGAGTTCAGCTGACTTGAATTGTTTGGCACCGGTTTCACTTGCAAGCGGCGTTTCGGTTAACCGCTTAAGCAATGAACTGTTACTGCTGTTGTCGTAGGCAAAGAGATCAAAACTGTTTAACTGATCTTCGGGTTTGTCTTGAGGCTTCAAAGTGTCGCTGCTCCGGTTTGAACTGAAAACAATGAGCTTTTTACCTTGCATAAAGGTCGGTTCAAGGTCAGTGAAATAGTCGTCAGTAATTTGCTTATGGCTGTTTGACGGGATGTCGAAAAGATAAATATCCGGTTTGCCTTTTCTCACCGCCGACATCACCAGTTGCAATCCATCGGGTGAATAGTCGATGTGGGTTATCTTTTGAAAGTCGAACATATTTCTGCTTTCTATGCTGCCATCAGTCAAATTGTAGAAATAGAGGTTGATCTGACCTTTTTCTTCCAAAACAAAGGCAAAAATCTCCCCCGAAGGATGCCAGGCTGTTAGCGGAAAAGAAAGGTCAATTTTTTCATCAGTACTATAGCCTGTCTTGAACATACGTTTCTTTTTTCCTGTTTGCAGGTTGTAGAGCCAAAGTTTAATCAGTCCTTCATCGCTGCTTGTAAAGCTGAGGTATTTTTCGTCAGGACTGTAATTCGGTCGGGCGAAAGTTCGGTAGTTTCGGTATTTTAACTTGAGGGGCGATCCCGGCAGGAGTGACTGTGCTTTCTGATAGTTTTGTTCATAGAAATTGTTCCAGTCCTTAACGAGCTGTTTGAATTTGATGCCTGTAACATACAGAAACCCGTTTTGTACATTTCGCCCCACCTGCGTGAGGTGAACAATTTCGGGGATGGAAGCCGGACCATAAGTTAAATCGATGTATCGCCACAACGAATGGCCTGCAACAATGGCTTCTTCGCCTTCGAGTCTGTTGATTTTTTTAAACCGCTGCTGCTGAATACCTTCCCTCATCCTTCCATCGAGGTTTGTGTTCCAATCTTCAGCCAGAAATGACAACAATCCGGTTTTGTACCAGTCGGGAAGGTTAAAAAGGGCCGCATTTCTGATTTGAGAGCCAATGCTTCCACCACCCATGAGCTGATTAATCAAAACGTTGGCCAAGCCTGCTCTGATTTGCTTTTCGAAATTCAGATAATTTCCGTCAAAATAGAGGAAGACCTTGGTGCCGATGATATGGGTGATACCTCCGGTATTGTATTTCTGATCTGCAGCAAGCCCGATATTGCTTTGTTTCAGATCGCCAAGACTGTTGAAAACAATGAATTGAATTTTTTCGTTCAGTGAGGTTTGCAACCGGCGCTCCATCATTGGCAGTTGTTTTGAGGCATACTGAGCTGTGTACTGTGCCAATTCTTGTCCGTTCAAATAGAAGTAGGTATCAAACTGATCAAACCTGTAATAAAACCAAATCGTATTTGACCATTGAACACGGCTTTTGCCGAAGTTCATATTCGATCCATTATAAAACTGCGCTCTTAAGGATGGGATTAAAAACAAGAGGATGAAAAAAGCCAAAATAACCCTATGTCCCGGTAAAGGATTTTTAGCATTGCTACAGTTAAAGATTGAGGTAAGCATGAGTGTTTTTACTTTGGCGGAGCTAAAGTAATACAATTTTGCTGACTGCTGCCTCGGTCTCCCAGTGCCAAAGAGTGTATATTTGTGGCCTTATTTCAGATTTGACCAAGATGTTAAAAGTTAAAAAATTCATTTTCAATCCTTTTCAAGTAAATACATATTTGCTCTATGATGAAACCGGCGAGTGTGTGATCATCGATGCAGCCTGTTCGAATGGTGATGAGGAACTTGCAATCAGCCGCTATCTGGAGACAAATCAACTGAAACCGGTCATGTTGCTCAGCACACACACGCATATTGATCATATTTTAGGTAACCCATATATTGCCGATCGTTATCAACTTAAACTCGCCGCTCATCCCGACAGCCGTTTCTATTTAGGCATTGCTCTGCAATCAGCCGCCGCATATGGTTTACCTCTGTCCAGGGTTGAGCCGGTAGCTGTTGAGCTTCAGGATGGTGATATCCTGAAAGTTGGTAATTCCAAACTTCAGGTGCTTCATACCCCGGGACATGCAAATGGAAGTGTTTGTTTTTATGCTGAAGATGAAGGATTTGTTGTTGTAGGGGATGTTTTATTCTATCAAAGCATCGGCCGCACTGACCTTCCCGGAGGCGACTATGATCAGTTGAAGCAAAGCATATGGTCAAAACTTTTCAACCTCAGCGAAATGACGGTCGTTTTTCCCGGTCACGGCCCTGAAACCACGATCGGAAGTGAAAAAATCAACAATCCATTTGTCGCCATTGGTTAGTTGTTTTACATCTCGATAACACCCCTCATGGCTGAAACCAATTGAGTTGCTTTGTGCTGGTTCATGCAGTTAAAATGACCTTTTGGACATTTTGGATAACCGATTTTACTGCATGGTCTGCAGCTAAGGCCGTTTTGTTCAATGATAGCAACACGGCCGGGATGTAGTGGAATATAAGGATACATCCCCAATTCGGGGACCGTATTACCCCAAATGGATACAACCGGTTTGTTGAATGCAGCAGCAATATGCATCAAACCTGTATCATTGGTAAAAACACCTTTAGCATCTTTCACAAGTGTGGCTGATTGACCAAGCGATATTTTTCCACAAAGATTCCATACTTTTTGAGGCAGGGAGGATTCTATTTCTTGTGCCCGCACCATATCCTCCTTTCCGCCCAGTAAAATTACCGGTTTGTCGAGAAGTGAAATTGTTTCGATTACTTTCGCAGGTGGCAGTATTTTGGTGAGATGATTTCCACCAATCACAAAAGCATAATAACCTTGACGGTGGCTCAAAGGAATCTCATTTTCCTGAAGTCGGTCAGACTCATCAGTAAAAAAATCAAGTCCCAGGCCATCATTTGTAACACCCAATTGCTTAACTGCCCCGAAATACCGGTCAACAACATGCACATCGGGCATCACTTGCCATTTGAAGTGAACCAACAGGTATTTGCGCACATTTAACTTTGGAAAACCTACGCTCTTCACACCCAAAGCCAGCCTTACCCTGAATGAACGCAAATTCGTATGAAGGTCAACGATATAATCAAAGTGTTCATTTTTAAGCTCTTTGATTGTCCCACTCAGGCTGTTGCTGAGCAGGTGAACTTTGCTGATATGTGGGTTTTTGGCATAGAGTTGTGCATAATTCAGTTTAGTCAGGGCATGAATCTCAGCATTTTTGACTTGCAATTTCAAACAGCGTACAACAGCACTCGTTAACACGATGTCGCCAATAGAGCTAAAGCGAATGACTAAAATTTTCAATGCAGGAATGATTTGTAGGTACAAATGTAATGCAATTGGGTGAATGGCAATCGCTGCCAATGAGTGGTGATGCTTTCGTTTAAACCGAAAATGCTTAATTTTGTCGCATGCATTGGATAGATACCCACACCCATCTCTACCTCGAACAGTTCGACCCCGACCGCGATGCCATGATACAACGTGCTATTCATGCAGGAATTAAGGCGTTTCTTTTGCCAAACATCGACAAAGACAGTTTGCAAGCATTGTTAAAAATGTGTGCTGACTACCCTGGTGTTTGTCTTCCGATGGCAGGTCTGCACCCAACTTCGGTGGACGAAGATGTTGAAACACAACTCGAAGCGATTGAGAAGACCTTGAATAAGTATAAATTTGTTGGTATTGGTGAGATTGGAATTGATCTATATTGGGACAAAACATTTACCAATCAGCAAATAATGGCCTTTCAAAGACAACTTGACTGGGCCAAAGCATTGGACCTTCCGGTGGCAATTCACGCGCGTGATGCCTTTCCGCTGGTAATCGATTTAACCGAAAATGCTCAGGACGGCAGATTGAAAGGTGTTTTTCATTGCTTCACGGGAGGGCTGGAGGAAGCAAAACGCATGATCGACCTTAACTTTATGCTTGGCATTGGTGGCGTGCTTACCTACAAAAAATCTCCTTTGCCGGCGGTAATCGATGCTATTCCCCTTAATCACCTGATCCTGGAAACAGATAGTCCTTACCTGCCGCCGGTTCCACACCGTGGAAAAAGGAATGAAAGTAGTTTTTTAATTGAAACAGCCGTAAAATTGGCAGAAATTAAACAGCTCAGCCTTGACGAAGTAGCTCGGATTACAACAATTAACGCTTGTAAATTATTTAATATCAATTTGATATGACAGAAGAAAAAACATCGGTGCTGGTCATTTACACCGGTGGTACTATCGGCATGACCAAAGATCAGCGAACCGGGGCTTTGGTGCCATTCGATTTCGGGAATATCTATGAGCAGATGCCTGTTTTGAGAAATTTCGATTACAGGATTGATTTTCATGCCTTTGAAACGTTGATCGATTCCTCTAACATGAAGCCCTCATTTTGGATCAGCCTTGCCCGAACGATCGAAGCAAATTATGAGAATTATGATGGTTTCGTCGTTTTACATGGTTCTGACACCATGGCTTATACAGCTTCAGCGCTGAGTTTTATGCTTGAAAATCTAAACAAACCAGTCATCTTTACGGGTTCTCAGCTACCTATGGGAGTAATCAGAACCGATGGACGTGAGAATTTTCTGACTTCTATCGAAATTGCAGCCGCCAAAGAAGATAACATGGCCATTGTGCCCGAAGTGGCTATATATTTTGAGAATCAGTTAATGCGGGGCAACCGCACAACGAAATTTAATGCAGAGCGATTTAACGCCTTTGTTTCAGGTAATTATCCCCTTTTGGCCGAAGTTGGTGTTCACATCAGATACAACAAAGGAAACATCCTTAAACCAAATTTCCGCAAATTAAAAGTTCACATCAACCTTGATTTTAATGTTACGATTCTAAAGCTCTTCCCTGGAATTTCAGAAAATATCGTTCGAAGTACCTTGTCCATCCCTGGATTAAAAGCCCTCATTCTCGAAACATTTGGTTCAGGAAATGCACCTACAGATCCCTGGTTTATAGGTTGCCTGAAAGAAGCAATACAGTCGGGACTCATTATTTACAATGTAACACAGTGTAAATCAGGATCAGTGGAACCGGGAAAATATGCAACCGGTATTGAACTGGAGCACATTGGCGTGATAGGAGGTTACGATATTACAACTGAATCAGCCTTGTCGAAGCTGATGTATCTGATTGGCGAAGGATATTCAGGTCAGCGGTTAACAGAATTGCTGCAAACGCCGATCAGGGGTGAGATGACAGTCGTTTGATTTAGTGAAGGCATTTCCCGCCATCCTTAACACCGCTTTACTTATTTTTGTTGCCTATAATGTAAAATTCTTAATTATTTGATGATGACAAAGTTTTCGAAAAACCTGATTCTGTTTGTGCTCATGCTTGGTTTTGCCTACAGCCTTCAAGCTGAGAGCCTTTATCTTATCAAAACACACGGCTTGCAACACCAGCGGCAAATTGGAAACAACCCGGCCTTCAAAGTGCATTTGTTTCGTGACAATTGGTTGATTGCCTCACTTGAAACGGCACCAAAGGAAGACCACCAGTTGTTGATGCAAAATCCATGGTCAGGATCATTGAGTTATTACCTTGTTTACATTCCACGGACTGAGGTATTGAACTATCTGTCCAGCCAATCCGGTATTGAATTGCTATATCAGGAAGAAAACAGCATCATTGTAGGTATCGACGAATATCAACACGGACAACTCAAACCTTATAAAGCCGATGGCCTTGTAAAAATCAACGCACGTAAGGCCATTCTCAATGAAGAAACCAGTCTTGGCCGGTACCAGCTCGATACGCCCGATCCATTTGTTCAATCTTTGCTCGATCAGGTGGTTGCTGCCAACATCACGGCAAGCGTGCAACATCTCCAGGATTATGGTACGAGAAATGCCTATAATGCCCAGAGTGTCGTGGCTCAAAACTGGATAAGGGATCAGTTTTTAAGTTATGGACTAAGTGTTGAGCTGCAGGATTTCGCCATGCCGTCAGGCAATGCAAGCGACAATGTGATTGCCACGCTGACGGGAACAAAGTATCCTGAGGAATATGTCATCGTAGGCGCACACTATGATTCCTATACAGGCGGTTCTCTTGCTCCGGGTGCTGATGACAATGCCAGTGGCACAGCCGCAGTGCTTGAGATTGCCCGAATCATGAGTCAGTATACTTTTGACAGAACCATCGTTTTTTGTGCTTTTTCAGGTGAGGAATATGGTCTGTACGGAAGTGATGCTTATGCTACCAGAGCAGCCATGCTTGGAATGGATATCCACGGATACTTTAACCTAGATATGATTGGCTATCTGAAGCCAGGCAATACAACGATCAAATCAACCCTCATTTATCCTGCATCAGCCCAGGAACTGGCAACTTTTTATACTAATGTGGCCGGAACCTATCTGCCCGATTTTGTTGTCAACCCGGGATCGTTGTCCGGTGGCGACAGCGATCACACCTCTTTTAATAACAATGGTTTTATGGGAATTTTCCCGTTTGAAGCTGTGCCTGATTACAGTCCATACATTCATACGACCAATGATATAGTCGGACCGAGTTACAACAATGCTGCTCAGGCAGCTGTTTTTACCAAAGCATCGCTGGCAGCCGCAACCACAATGGCAAACCGGCTCAATCCGCCGCGTGGTCTCGCCGCACAGGCCGGCGACCAGCTTGTTGAGCTTGAGTGGGCTCCGCTTCCCGATGCTGCTTCGTTTAATATCTACCGGAATGGCAATTTATTAACAAATGTAACAATGAACCAGTATACCGATTTTCAGGTTGAGAATGGAACTGCCTACACCTATTATATTACTGCAATCTACGCCGACAGTAACCTGGAATCTGACCCATCCAATTTGGTGACTGTTACTCCGATGCCCCCGTTGGTTTTGCCTTTTACAACGACTTTTGAGAACGGTGCCCCCTATTTTGAATTTTCGGAAGGATGGGGTATCTCTACTTCACAGTCTTATTCACCCACACATTCCATTACTGAGAGTCCGACAGGCGAATATCAAAATGATGTCGTAAGCTTTGCTTACCTGCGTCCCTTCAGTCTGAATCTTGGTTTTTCTTCGGTAGAGGTGTCTTTCTGGACTAAGTACAACCTTGAGACCAATTATGACTATACTTATTTCGAAATCTCAACCAACGGAACCAATTGGGTGCCTCTCGGACAGTTTAATGGGGTGCAGAATAACTGGCAAAAGAAAACCTATAACCTAAGCAGCTACCTAAATCAGGATTTTGTACAGTTACGTTTTCGATTCACCAGTGACGGTTCGGTCACTGAAGATGGTATGTATATCGATGATTTTCAATTACTTGCTGAAGGAGGCTATTTTACCCAGCAAGCACTGTTTCTGCCAGGTTGGAATACACTTTCCAGTATTGTAATCCCATCCAACAGCGAACTTCAGGAGGTTTTCTCGGGAATCAGCGACAAACTGATCGGGGTTCAAACAGCCAATGGACTTTATGACCCGGCTCATGGTATTAACACCATCGGAAGCTGGGATCAAACAACCGGCTACAAAGTAAAGGTTGATGCCGCCTGTGGATTGACAATTGCCGGGCCTACGAAAACCGGCAGAACAATTTCACTGACAGCCGGCTGGAACCTGATGCCTGTGCTGAGCGAATGCAATGTTGAGCCCCAGACTTTGTTTGCAGGAAACGAAGAAAAAGTGCTTCTATTGAAGGAAGTTGGAACTGCCGGTGTGTGGTGGCCTTCAGAAGGTTTAAACACCCTTGGTGAAATCAACTCATCCAGGGCTTATTGGGTTAAACTGACCGAATCGGTTTCGATTACATTCCCTGATTGTAAAAAGTCCTTTGTGGAAAATGATAAGCATACAGTTGATGTCGCTGTAGTTACAGCCAATACACACATTGTCGGCATTAGCTCACTTGCATTAGAAGCCGGTGATCCCGGAGATCAGATTCTTGCTTTTGACTCGGATGGACTTCTCGCAGGAGTGCTCACCATTGAGGGCATAAGCCCACAAGTTGCGGCATTATTTGGTGACGATAGTTTGAGCGCGGAAAAGGATGGTTTTGCTGATGGTGAGTTCATTCATTGGAAACTCAGGCAACAGAATACCGGATACTATTATGATTTGATTCCAACTTATGCGGCAAATATGCCAGATCAGGGAATGTATTCACATGAAGGTATTTCACTGGTAGAATCGTTTGAAGCTGATCTGACAGGCACTAAAGAAATTTCTAGACGTTTTTACCTCTACCCTAATCCGGCGAACAGTAGCTTATTCGTTGATGGTTTGGAGAACCTGCCTGAAACCGTTGAAATACTCAACAATCAGGGGCTCATGCTCAGAAAAGTGAAGTTTGATGGCAATAAGCTTGATATCACTCTTTTGTCACCGGGCATTTATTTCATTCAGTTAAGGTATGGAAGTAAAACGATCACGGAGAGATTTATCAAAAACTGATTCCTTATTGACCTCTGATCAGCAAGAAAGAACCGATTGTTGAAGTTTAGATTGATTACAAACAAGAAGATGAAAAATCAAAACGGCTTTGCTGAACAAAAAAAATTGTACTTTTGGCAGCCTTAAAGAGCGCTGTATAAGTGCAAGAAGGAGAGATGGCCGAGTGGTTGAAGGCGCACGCCTGGAAAGTGTGTGTACCTCAAAAGGGTACCGCGGGTTCGAATCCCGCTCTCTCCGCAAAAAACTTATGACAATTTTAAAAAGCTTGTTATAAGATTATTTTTACATTTGCCGCATTGTAAACTCTAACA
>JANJXG010000042.1 GCA_024709145.1 Bacteroidales bacterium
CAAAGCTGCAGCGCTGGATTATATCAACAACCCAAATAATCCTGTTTCTCCTGTAACTTTGGCCAAATACAATTTAAGGTATTCAAGGTTACCAAATGGTGCAGACCCACTTCAGGTTTTGAAAGTATCGACCTACAGTGCTTGGGCACAGGACGAGTTTCAGGCTACACCTCAATTAATGTTGACCCTCGGCCTCAGAGCTGACATTTTTGATTACAACGATGAAACCGCTGAAGAGTTTTACAACCCAATCATTGACACCCTCGTTTTCAAAGATGAGAACGGCAATGATTATCACTTGAATACAGGTGCATTCCCAAAAACAAAACTATTACTTTCACCACGTTTCGGCTTTAACTATGACGTAACAGGTGACAAAACCGTCCAAATTCGCGGTGGTAGTGGTATTTTTGTTTCCAGAATCCCTCAGGTGCTTGTATCAAACCAATTGGGTAACAATGGTATTAACACAGGATTAATCACTGTAACAAATACAACTGATTATCCATTCAGGCCAAACCCAACTGAATTTCTCCCGGCTGTTACACCAGACATTTCAACCCTTCCTGCATATGTTATTAATGCAACAGACGAAGATTTGAAATATCCAACCTTATGGAAAAGCAGTGTTGCTGTTGACTATAAACTTCCATATGGTTTAATCGCCACTGTTGAAGGTATTTACAACAAAACCTTGCAAGGTCTGCGTTATATTGACGCAAACTTAAAAGATGCTGACCGCAATTTCAGCGGACCAGATCAGCGTGACAGGTATCCATCTCCAAGATTCCTCAATTCAAAAGTTACAAATGCTTTTGTTTTGAAAAACACTAAAGAAGGATATTCGTATACCCTGACCGGAAAGCTTGAAAAATCAATGGATAAAAATATTGGTGGTTTTGTTGCCTATACTTTTGGTGTTGCCAAAGATATTCAGTCAGTTGGAAGTACCGTTCAAGCCAATATGCCAACAGTTTTGGGTCAGAATTTCCTTGAATTGTCATATTCTGACAATGATTTAAGGCACCGAATTATTGGTTATGTTAACTATAAAATTGAATACGGAAAAAAATATGGTGGAACGACAACCTTATCACTTGGTATGGTTTCCAACAGTGGATTTAACGTTTCCTATGTTTACGGATCTGACCTGAATGGCGATGGTCAAACCAACGACTTGCTTTACATTCCAAACAAGGCAACTGATCTTTCATTTGCTCCGATAATGTCGGGTGATGTTGTAAGGTTCACACCAGAAGAACAACAGGCTGCATTTGATAAGTATATTGATAACAATGAATACCTCAAATCACGCCGTGGTCAATATGCTGAACGCAATGGTGATGTATTCCCCTGGCTTAACAGATTTAACTTTTCGATCATTCAGGATTTATGGGTTAAAGTTGGTAAAAGAGAAGTTAAAAACAAACTTCAGTTACGTATCGACATCCTCAACGTGGGCAACCTGCTCAACAATGATTGGGGTGTTGGTTATGTAAGCACAACTACCTCACCACTCACCATTTCCGGTGTGAACAGTGATGGCCTTCCATCATTCAGACTTCGCACGCAAAATATTGATGGACAAACAGTTCTGCTACAGGATTCCTATCAAAAAAGTATTACTATTGACAATGCATGGCAAGCTCAGTTTGGAATTCGTTATTCCTTCTAAGGTTGTTTAATCTCATTCAAAAAGCACCTGGAAAATTCCAGGTGCTTTTTTTAACTTTAATATTTTCAATCAAATGACTCGATCTATCCTGCTTGCTGCGATAATCACGGTTTCGCTTTCAATATTTGGTCAGGAAGCCGGCTTGCGAATCCATCAGAGAGAAAAAAAAACTCCGATCATCTTTGGACATCGGGGCGATTACTCTGTGGACCGAACAGAAAATTCTTTATCACAATTCGAATATTTACTTGCCACATGTACGCAGAATGTTGTTGGCATTGAAATCGATATCAGAATCAGTGCCAACGGCACGTTATTTTTAATGCACGACGCTGATTTACAAAGAACTACGAACGGTTCGGGAGAAATAATCAAAACAACAGATATTGAACTTAAAAAGCTCAGGTTGAAGAATTCCGGTGGTGAGATTACCAATGAAGTAATCCCAACCTTCGCCAATGCTTTAAGTTTCGCCAAAGCCAAGCCCATAATCCTTATGCTTGACGTAAAAGGTGACATCCTCGAACAGGTAATCAAAGAGGTACAACAACATCAAATGGAAAATCAATGTATACTTTTAACCTTTAAACCGGAAGCAACAATTCGGGCTTTGAAACTCACAGAATCACTCCTTATTTCAGCCTTGATAAAATCCGAAACCGACCTCCTGCCTTTTTCTCAGCTAAAAGACCAGTTCAACCGCATGGCAGCCTACATAAGCCCGGAAATAGAACCCACATTTAGGGACCAATTAATACAATCAGGTTTTCTACTTTTAACAGATGTGCTGGAAACTAAAAACCAGCCATTTGAGCCTCATCATCCCGATTACTATCGATCAGTAATTCAAAAAACCAAATTAAATTTTGTTGTGACTGATTTCCCTGTTCATCTATCAAAAATCGTAACTTTACAAAAGTTTGACTAATAATTATGTTGAAAAATTTTAATCTCATAAGCAAATTATTGATCCTGATTACAGGACTTTTGTTAGTTGGTATTTACAGCGGGTGTAAACGGAATGAAAAGCAAACGACAAACACTCTTGTTGTTCTCTCGCTCGATGGTTTCAGGTGGGATTATCCCAATCGAACGCACACGCCGAATCTTGACTGGATTGCGCAGCATGGTGTAAAAGCCGAACGAATGATTCCCAGTTTCCCCACCACCACTTTTGCAAATCATTATACGCTTGCTACCGGCCTTTATCCGGATCATCATGGCATCCTCGTCAATCGCTTCTATGCACCGGATTTAGGTACTGAATACAACGCCCCGGGAGACAGAAAATCTGTTGAGGACGGCAGATTTTATGGTGGCGAACCAATCTGGGTTACAGCGGAAAAACAAGACATGAAAACTGCAACCTGCTTTTGGGTTGGTAGTGAGGCCGATATACAGGGAATCAGGCCAACCTATTGGATGAGATATGATCATGACATGCCTTATCCTGCCCGCATTGACACAGTTATTTCCTGGTTGAGTCTTCCTGAGCCTCAAAGACCAAAACTCGTCATGTGGTATTTCGACGA
The DNA here is from genome assembly GCA_024709145.1 of Bacteroidales bacterium. Taxonomy (GTDB): domain Bacteria; phylum Bacteroidota; class Bacteroidia; order Bacteroidales; family F082; genus JALNZU01. The sequence continues at coordinate 3,208 of JANJXG010000042.1, forward strand.
ACCTGATTCGAGTGGACACGAATATGGGCCTGAAAACGACAGTATATTGCCACTTATTACGCGACTCGATAGTTTAATCGGAGTTTTTATACTGAAAATGAACCAACTTCCCCATGCTGATGAAATCAATTTCATCGTCGTTTCTGATCATGGCATGGCACAACTATCACCTGACAAGCAAATTATACTTGACCAATTTGTTGATACCAGTCTAATTGCACTTGCAGATGGCTGGAATCCAACCATGAATATCAAGGCCAAAGCCGGTAAAACCGATGAATTGCTGAATGCATTTAAGTCTATACCTCATCTAAAAGCATGGAAACACGGTCAAGCCCCTGAACATCTGAATCATTCAACCCATGTCCGCACCCATGATATGACCATACTTGCAGATGATGGCTGGAGTATCTATTGGTCTTGGTTGAAATCAAAATCAAAAGGAACCCATGGATATGACTTTCGAAACCCTGATGTAAACGCCATCTTCTACGCTACCGGACCAGATTTCAAGAAAGGGTATGTCAAAAAACCTTTCAAGAACATCCATTTGTATCCACTGATGGCGCATTTATTGCATTTGCAGCCGGCAGAGGTTGATGGAAAACTTGATTCAATCAGCGATGTTATTACCAAACATTGACAAAATAATGCAAAAAAAATCCTTTATTTACAGCATCAAGATATTGACGGTATGTCTTTTATTTCACTTTCAGGCTATTGGTCAACATCCTCTCCTTCAGTCAGGTCCAATGCCTGGATATGCTGATATGCTGGAAGTTATGATTTGGGTTCAAACTACGGAGGCAGCCAGGGTAGAAATTTTATATCAGGCCGAAGGAAAATCCGATGGGCCATTTCACAGCAATGTTGTGCACACCAAAAAAGAAAATGCTTTCACAGCACACCTAATTGCCGATACCCTTGAACCGGGCCAGCGGTACACTTACAAGCTTTTTATCAACAATGAATTGGTTTCTTTACCCTACCCTACTGATTTTCAAACACAAAAAATCTGGAAATGGCGTGGTAATCCACCTAATTTCACCCTGTTGACCGGAAGCTGCGCCTACATAAATCAACCAGAGCACGACCGCCCGGGAACACCTTACGGAGGTGAATATCAGATATTCACTCATATGGCTTCACACCGGGCTGATCTGATGGTGTGGTTAGGCGACAATGTTTATTTGCGCGAACCAGATTGGAACAGCAAAACAGGGATACAGGCAAGATACACACACAGCAGGTCAAACCCTGAAATGCAGGCTTTCCTGGCTTCAACCCATCATTACGCAATATGGGATGATCACGATTATGGACCTAACGACAGTGACCGGGGATTTTATCATAAAGACCTTACATTGCAGACTTTTAAAGACTTTTGGGCAAATCCGGGCTATGGGACAAGTGAAATGGAAGGAGCAATCACCAGTTTTCAATGGGCAGATGCTGACTTCTTTCTTCTTGACAACCGTTGGTATCGTGATCCTGATAATACGCTTAAGGTAGGAAAAACGATTTTAGGCAAAGAACAATTACAGTGGCTGCTCGACAACCTGATTACAAGCACAGCAACATTTAAAATCGTGGCAATGGGTGGTCAGTTTCTCACAACTTCCAGAAGATATGAAACCTATCATAACAACGGTTATGAGGAAGAACGGCAACTTATCATCGATTTTATTCACAAGCATGCGATCAAAAATGTAATTTTTCTCACGGGAGATGTTCATTTCACTGAGATGTCGATGATGAAGACCGATAACAAACCAACGATTTACGACCTCACCTTTTCCACTATGTCAGCCGGACCCAATAAGAAAGGAAATGACTGGGAAAACTTATACAGGATGGAGGGCACAGTGGTGACAAAACGTAACTTTGGAAAAATAAGTTTCAGAGGTGAGCTTCAAAACCGTGAGTTGGTTGTTGCCTGTTACGACTCTGATAATCAATTACAATGGGAGCGAATTATTAAGCAGGAATAAAGAACCATGAAAACTGTAAAGCGATTTATTGTACTTCTTCTGATACTAAGCTCCACAGTGATTTCCGCACAAAATGCAGATATTGAAATATTGAAACAAATAAATCATAACAGGAACAAAGCGCTTGATCCTTTTTTCAGAGGTATTACTCACACTGCAGGGCCCATTGCTTTTTCGGTTCCGCTGATCTTACTTGGGCTGGCAGTTTACAAGAAAAGCAAACCACTGAAGCAAAAATCGGTTTATCTGATATTTGCGGTTATTACAGCAGTGTTAATAACCACTAGTTTGAAATATACAGTAAACAGGCCCCGACCCTTTGAAACCTATAGTTTTATCGAAAAAGTTACTTCAGGAGGCAGTCCTTCCTTTCCATCCGGACACACCACCGATGCTTTTGTAATTGCAACAGCTTTAAGTTTGGCATTTCCGGGATGGCTTGTTATTGCTCCTTCATTTCTATGGGCTTTTGCGATCGCCTATTCCAGAATGGGTTTGGGAGTACACTATCCGGTGGATGTACTGGTGGGTATTATGATTGGTTCAGGATCAGCACTTTTTTGGTTTTACCTTCGAAAGAAAGGATTAGAAAAATCATAAAAAAAGGCAGTTGATCTATTCACTGCCTTTTCAGTTTTTAATAACTGAGAGAAACATTCCGCTCCTTGACCATTTTACGCATGTTGATCAACGCATAACGCATCCGCCCCAGCGCAGTATTGATACTAACATTTGTCATATCAGCGATTTCTTTGAAACTCATTTCAGCATAGAGCCTCAGATACAGCACTTCACGCTGTTCTTCAGGCAGGAAATCAATCATCTTACGGATATCTTCATGAATTTGCTCGGTGATAATGTGCTCCTCGATTGATTTATCAGTCAAACCAAGACGGTCTGCCATCCGAAAATCATCAGGGCCACTTTCAGCCATTGGCAAACGTTTTGCTTTTCTGAAATGGTCGATAATGAGATTGTGGGCAATGCGCATAACCCATTGAATGAACTTACCTTCTTCGTTGTAAGTACCACTCTTCAAGGTCCGGATAACTTTGATAAAAGTATCTTGAAAAATGTCATCTGCTAGCTGTCTGTCTTTTACTAACATATGAATGTAGGAAAAAACACGAGCCTGATGGCGGTTTAATAAAATTTCAAAACTGGATTGAATACCATTGAGATAACTTTCAACCAGCTCTTTATCGCTAAGTTCAGTAGCTTTCATAGAGCTTCCCTTTTTTAACTATTTGACTATAAGGGTAGAAAGTTTGTCGATAACGGCTCTCCTATGGCTTTTAAAGGTTAATAAAACAGTTTGAGTATGTCAATTATGGAGGCAAATTTAAACACATTTTCAAACAAAGCAAATAATAATGGTAATTTCGCAAAAAAAAATCATTGAATCCTTTCCATGAACCAAACTGACAGTTCAAAATACATTCAAATCAAGCATGCCAAGGTCAACAATTTAAAAGACCTGAATATTTCACTCCCAAAAAACAAGCTGATAGTAGTGACAGGTCTTTCCGGCTCAGGAAAATCCTCCCTGGCTTTCGATACACTTTATGCTGAAGGCCAGAGACGCTATGTGGAAAGCCTGAGTTCTTATGCCAGGCAATTTTTAGGAAGAATGAATAAGCCTGATGTTGAACAAATTACAGGTCTATCACCCGCTATTGCCATAGAACAAAAAGTTAACAGCCGTAACCCCAGATCAACTGTTGGAACTTCCACAGAGATTTACGAATATATAAAACTCCTGTTTGCAAGAATCGGAACGACTATTTCTCCCATTTCAGGACAGGCTGTCAAACGACATCAGGTGAAGGATGTGGTTAATTTTCTCCTTGATCAAACAGTTGGTGAAACAGCTTATGTACTCGCACCACTAACAGCCATACAGGGCCGAAGCACAAAAGAACAACTGACTGTGCTGATGCAGCAGGGATTTATCCGAATTATGGCAGATAAAGAAGTACATCGTATTGATGACTTTCTGGAAGAAAAAACCATCCCTGAAATTTCTGAACTACGGATTGTTGTTGACAGGTTGAGAATACAAAATGCTGATGATGAATTTGCTGCAAGAGCAGCTGACTCTATTCAGACTGCTTTTTATGAAGGTAAAGGTTATTGTCAAATTTTGTTAACTGAAGCTGGTACTTTCAAAGAATTTACCTTTTCCGACCGATTCGAAGCAGACGGCCTGACTTTTGAAGAACCATCCGTAAATATGTTCACCTTTAACAATCCTTTTGGGGCTTGCAAAACATGCGAAGGCTTTGGCTCGATCATCGGAATTGATGAAGACCTTGTGATACCAAACAAAGCAATTTCGGTGTTTGATGGTGCCGTAGCTTGCTGGAAAGGTGAAAAGATGGGTGAATTCAGAGACAAACTGGTCATGAATGCCTCAAAATTTGATTTTCCGATTCACAAACCTTACTACGCCCTAACCAAAGAGCAAAAGAAACTTCTTTGGACTGGAAATCAATGGTTTGATGGACTTGATGAGTTCTTCGCCCAACTGGAAGACCAAAGTTATAAGATACAATACAGGGTGATGTTGTCACGCTACAGAGGCAAGACACGATGCCCCGACTGTGAAGGAACACGACTACGGAAAGACGCTTCGTATGTTCAGGTGGGTGGAAAAAGCATTCCCGAAATCGTATTAATGCCTTTGGAGGAGGCTTATCATTTTTTTCAAACGTTGCAACTTTCAGGAAGCGAAGCCATTGTTGCAAAGAGACTGTTAACCGAAATAATCAGCCGCATGGCTTTTCTGCTTGAAGTTGGTTTGGGCTATCTAACACTCAACAGGCTTTCGAATAGCCTTTCAGGCGGAGAATCGCAACGAATTAACCTGGCAACATCATTGGGATCAAGCCTTGTAGGGTCAACCTATATTCTTGACGAGCCCAGTATTGGACTTCACCCACGCGACACACAAAAACTAATTGGTGTATTGAGGCGATTGCGCGACATAGGAAATACTGTGATTGTTGTTGAGCATGACGAAGACATAATCAAAGCAGCAGACCAGATAGTTGACATTGGACCTTTGGCAGGGAGGCAAGGTGGAGAACTGGTATTTCAGGGTACGTTTGAAGAGATACTTGAAAGTAAAAACAGTTTGACAGGCAATTATCTAAGTGGAAAAGAGCAAGTTCCGCTTCCTGCCAGGCGCAGAAGATGGACAGATTATATCGAGATCATTGGCGCTTCAGAGAATAACCTGCAAAATCTTTCATTGAAAATACCTTTGGCTGTCATGACTGTCGTAACCGGTGTCAGCGGATCAGGGAAATCATCGCTTATTAGGAGTATATTGTATCCTGCTTTAAAAAAAATCACCGGAGGTTATGCAGATAAGACTGGGCGGTATGGTGAAATCAAAGGAGATTTGAATCGAATCGGCGCTGTGGAAATGATAGATCAAAATCCAATCGGGCGTTCCTCAAGATCCAATCCGGTAACCTATGTGAAAGCATTTGATGAAATCAGGCAGATGTATTCAGAAATCAAGTTAGCAAAGACACGCGGGTACAAGCCGGGTTATTTTTCATTTAATGTACCGGGAGGGCGTTGTGATGCTTGTGAAGGTGAAGGCAGTGTGACCATCGAAATGCAGTTTATGGCCGATGTTCACCTGGAATGTGATGTATGTAAAGGTAAAAGATTTAAAGAGGAAGTGTTGGATATCAGGTTTATGCATCAAAATATTGCTGACCTGCTTGACATGACTATTGACGAAGCAATTGAGTTTTTTGATGCCCATCAAAAGCAATCCAACCTTATTAAAAAAATACTATCCAAACTCCAGCCACTTCAGGATGTCGGACTCGGATACCTTAAACTCGGCCAATCCTCAAGTACGCTCAGCGGAGGTGAAGCACAACGTATCAAGCTAGCCTTTTTCCTCACGAAAGGACAAACCGAAAAACCTACCATGTTCATTTTTGATGAACCAACAACAGGACTTCATTTTCACGATATCAATAAGCTGATGGATGCCTTTCATGCTTTGCTGGAGAACGGACATAGCCTTGTTATCATCGAACACAACCCTGAAATAATCAAGAGCGGCGATTGGATTATCGACCTTGGACCTGAAGGAGGAGACAAAGGCGGTCAGCTTGTTTTTGAAGGTCTACCGGAAGATTTAATCAAGCAAAGCAATTCCTACACAGGTGCAGCTATAAGAGAAAAGCTACATGCATAAATCATGAAAAATCACTACTTTTGTCGAATCTGAGTTGATTTTGATCCTTAAAAAATTCCTTTAGATTTATTTAAAAAAAAATATATACTACTAAATATTAATACTTTATGAGAAATTTTGTTCTTTTTGCCTATCTACTACTTATGTTTGTTTCATGCGGAACCCCTGGCACACACAACCACACCCACGATCACGATCATAACCACGACCATGATCACAGTCATGGTGAAGTCAATGCAAAATCTGTGGTTCATTACGAACAGGAGAAGAATTTTAAACAGGTTAAACAGCTCACATTTGGAGGAGATAATGCTGAAGCCTATTTTAGTTTTAATGACAAAATGATTGTATTTCAGACCAATAATCCAGCCTGGTCACTTGAGTGCGACCAAATTTTTTACTCCCCGATCGAAGGTGCCAAAATGGATAAAGAAATGCCCCAAATGATCAGTACAGGTATGGGCCGCACAACTTGTTCTTATTTTATGCCAGGCGACAGCACGATCCTTTTTGCCTCTACGCATATGGGAAATGGAAGTTGCCCTCATGTGCCGGCACCGAGAGAAGATGGTAAATACGTTTGGCCAATCTATGAAGATTACAACATCTTTGTTTCAGATCTTCACGGAAATATTATTGATACGCTAACCAACAGAAAAGGTTATGATGCCGAAGCAACAGTATCACCCAAAGGCGACAAAATTGTTTTCACTTCAGATAGATCAGGTGATTTGGAGCTGTATACCATGAACATTGATGGCAGCGATGTGAAACAAATTACCACTGAATTGGGATATGACGGAGGCGCATTCTTTTCACCTGACGGAAGCAAACTCGTCTTCCGTTCTTCACGACCAAAAACACCCGAAGAACAGCAGGAGTACAAAGAATTGCTAAAACAGGGCCTGGTTATGCCAACCAATATGGAAATTTATGTGTGTGATGTTGATGGTTCAAACTTGAGGCAGATCACCAAATTGGGTAAGGCAAACTGGGCACCCTATTTTCATCCATCAGGTGAAAAAATTGTATTTAGTTCAAATCACAAATCTTCACGTGGTTATCAGTTCAATATTTTCATGATTAACCTCGATGGAACTGGTTTGAAACAAATCAGCTGGGACGATACTTTTGATGCTTTTCCAATGTTTTCGTTTGATGGTAAGAAATTAATCTTTTCCAGCAACCGGAATAATAATGGAACACGTGACACCAATATTTTCCTTGCTGACTGGCAAGATGTTGATTAATAATATCTTATATTATCCGAAAATGAATTCAACTGCTATTTAAATTCGCGGGCCTTGGTAAATTACTAAGGCCTTTTTTTATTCCTTTAAATAATGATCAACACAACACAAAAAGCCGTTTTTCAAACACTGGATGAGCTAAATATCCCTTTTCAGGTAATTAATCACCCTCCCACTCCAACTGTCGAAGATGCATTGGTGTATTGGAAAGATTTGGATGCAGTACATTGCAAGAATCTATTTTTCAGAAATCACAAAGGAAACAAACATTATCTAGTCATTTTTGAATGCATGCAACAACTTGCTATTCATGACCTTGAACAGCGTTTAAAACAAGGTAAGTTAAGTTTTGCATCGGAGGAGCGGATGCAAAAATACCTTGGAGTGAAACCAGGCAGTGTTTCACCATTCGGGCTGATTAATGACCATGATCACCACGTTCATGTTTTTATTGATAAAAATCTGGAAAAAACTGAAAAGCTAAGTTTTCATCCCAATGACAATACGGCAAGTGTAAGTATCGCAACCACTGATTTTATTCGTTTCCTGATAGCCATGGGCAACGAATTTAATTTTTTGGATCTATATGAGTTATAGTGTCACGTTAACCAATAATGATCAAATGATTTCGGATTCAAGCAAGAACAATTGTTATCTTTGTCACTCAATCATCAATAATTAAATAATTATCAATCAAATCATTATCTTGTTTGATTCAAAAAAAAATCACCTTATGTCAGAAATAGATAAAATTCAGGTTCAGGTTCATTCCGAAATCGGTCAGCTTGAATGCGTGATTACGCACACTCCCGGAGCAGAGGTTGAAAACATGACACCCGAAAATGCCGCTAGAGCGTTGTACAGCGATATACTCAATCTTAGTGTGGCTTTACCAGAATACAATCAATTTCATGGTGTTTTGAAAAAATTCGCTAAGGTATTTGAAGTGAGGGACTTGCTGGCTGATGTCTTAAAAAACGATGCAGTTCGAAATGATTTGATCAGCAAAATCTGCCGATATGAATCAACAGATGACATATGCGGACACCTGAGGGAATACAGTAGTGAGGAGTTGGCCAAGCAATTGATCGAAGGTGTCGAAATGAGAAAAGATACTTTAACAAAGTTTCTTGACAATGAACGCTTTTCGCTACATCCACTACCTAATTTCTTTTTCACCAGAGATGCTTCCTTCAGCATGAACGATTCAGTATTGGTTGGACATATGGCCAACAAAGTGAGGGAGCGGGAAGCATGGATTATGGAGGCCATTTTTACGCATCATCCCATCATTTCAGCAAAGACCGTTAACCCTGTGAAGCTTTTTGATAAAACGGGTAAAGCCACTATTGAAGGAGGAGATGTGCTCATTGCCCGTGAAGATGTTTTCCTGAGCGGCATCAGCGGGCGTACAACAAGTCAGGGCATTGATTCAGTTGTTGAATACCTGAAAACACTTCCCGGCGTCAAACATTTTATATTACAAGAGCTTCCCTATACACCAGAATCATTTATCCATCTCGACATGGTGTTTACGATACTTGATAAAGACACCTGCATGATTTTTGAGCCGCTAATTCTGCGATCGAGCAGACACATCACCATTCACATTGTGATTGATGGAAATAAAGTGATCAAAATCAGAGAAGAACAAAACATACTCACCGCATTAAAAGAATTAGGAATGGATTTGAAACCGATTTTTTGTGGTGGATATCACGATATTTTTAACATGGAGCGCGAACAATGGCAGAGTGGTGCTAATTTTTTCGCACTCGCACCCGGGAAAGTAATCGGTTATGGACGCAACACGCACACCATGGAGGCATTGAACCAGCATGGTTATGAAATTATCAAGGCAAAAGATTTATTAAAGAACAAAGTTGAAGCCAACCACTATGAAAAGTTTGTTATTACCATCGAAGGAGCTGAACTTTCGCGCGGTGGTGGAGGCGCCCGGTGTATGACAATGCCAATACGTCGGAAAAAAATTGACTGGTAGGCATGAAGAAGTCCCTGATCACCCCGAAGTTCTACAGCCTGAGAATTTATTTGGTTGCCGCCGGCATCTTTTTCATGCTTGTAATGCCTATTGCGGTGATCATGCTTTTTAAGTATGGCCCATACTGGATGGAAGACAGCATGGCAAATGCCAATAAAGACGGAGTTGAAAATGTCTTGCTTTTCAAACCAAATTCAGGGCAAACGAATACGGCCACAAAAACCGAAACCACAGAAGCAGGACAAAATAAAACCGTCGTAATCGAACCTGATGATCTTCAATTTCCACAAACTTTCGGGCTTTTGCTCAGAATGATGCTGATTAGCATTTTCCTGGGATTTGCATGGAATTATCCGTTCAAAGTGTATTTTCGAAGGAAAAGAAAGAACCAACAACCATCTCAACGACTCGAAAAGTTTTGTCGTCAATGGCTATTGAAAATTCCACACATCAATGCCCTGATCGTTGCCTTCGGATTCGCGGTAGCACTAACCTTTATGGCATTTCAGGTTTTTGGGACGACATTTAAAAGCAGTACGACCTTTGAATTTTTTGTGCAATTCTTCATCATTTCCTTATTGGGTGCTATACTGACAGTAATATTTGTCTATTTTTGGTTCAGACACAGGGTAAGGTTTATTTACCTTGAACATGTGTTTGATACCGTCAGTTTATATCGCGCAACTGAAAACAGGTATCGTGATCATATCGTCAGACGACTGTGGATCAATAGTTTAATGACCACACTCCTACCCTTAACGATCGTCATTTTTTACCTCTCGCTGACAAAAACCTCTATTCAGGAAGTGGGTGCACCTCAGTTAAACGAAGACCAAATCAAAGTTTTATTTGGAAAATATGTTCATATCATTGAACAATCGAGTTTATTTCAGAGTGAGCATTTGTTTTATGTAAATGCCATCGATAGCTTGCTGATGTTTATTGGTATTTTTAGTGGAATCTTCATCAGCATTATCTATCTTTTTTTCTTTGTAAACTGGACGCATTACAGCATTGTTATTCCTTTAAAAGAAGTAGTAGAAAAGATGCGGCAACCTGTTGAAACCGAACTCGACAGGTTAGCCATTCTGCGTACTGACGATGAAATTGGAGAGCTTGCCAATGGATACAACGAAATGGCGATGCGCATCACTGGAAATATCAGAGCCTTGTCACAGATTACACAGGCAAATCAGCGCTTTGTGCCGGTTCAGTTTTTAGAAATACTTGATAAAGAAAGTATTACAGATGTAAATCTGGGAGATCAGGTTCAAAAGATCATGACTGTTTTATTTGTAGATATACGTTCATTCACCACCTTGTCGGAACAATTGAGTCCTAAAGAGAATTTTGATTTTCTGAATGAATATCTCGGATTCATGGAACCGGTAATCCGTGCCCATGATGGCTTTGTTGATAAGTTCATCGGTGATTCAATCATGGCATTGTTTCACCAAAGTCCGGAAGACGCCATTTCTGCCGCGTTGGAAATGCGGATTCAACTTGGATATTTTAACGAACTACTTGTGGCAGCCGGTAAACCAGCTATTGAAACGGGGGCAGGTATACATACCGGTAACCTGATGCTTGGTGTTGTTGGTGGAAAAGGGAGAATGGAAACCACGGTAATTTCGGACGCTGTGAACCTTGCATCCCGTCTCGAAGGGCTAACACGCAGCTATCCAGCCCGCATCATCATCTCTGAGGCAACGGTAAAATCTCTCAGTCCGGAACATCCCTTTGAAATTGATTTCATGGATGAAGTGTGGGTAAAAGGTCGTACAGGAAGCGTAAAGATATTTGCAGTGAATGGATTCAGGCAAAATGAAGCTGGAATGACTCAAAAGGAAAGTTTTGCCGACAAAAGAATATCTCAGCTTAAACAAGCTGTTTTAGAGCATCTTGTGGTGTTTGAGAAAGACTTCCCTTATCATGATGCAGCCCATACAACCGATGTTTTTGAATCGGTGACGCGAGCAGCAATATACTACCAAATTGATCAGCAAGACCTCATCGTTCTTCAAGCTGCTGCCTTGCTTCATGAAACAGGGATGATAAACGGGCACGAGAACCATGAGGCAAATTCGGTTAAAATTGCCAGACAAATCCTGCCACAATTCAACTTTGATAAAAATCAAATCGAGACCATTTGTAAACTGATTATGGCAACGAAAATGCCGCAACAGCCAGACGATTTACTTTGTATGATATTATGCGATAGTGATTTAGATTATTTGGGACGAAATGATTACCATGTCATTTCATTGAAACTGCGTGATGAGTGGGTGAAACACAATGGCTTTGGTAATGATGAAGAAAAATGGTTAAAAACTCAAATCCAATTTTTAAGTCAACATAGTTATTTCACTGATTTCATGAAACAGCAGCGAGATCAAGGGAAAAGGGAAAACCTCAAGGTAATTGAGCTGCAACTAGCAAATATAAAAAAACAATAAAGATAAACTTTCATACTTTGCTGAATCGGCTTCTGTCATTTTGCCAATGAACATATTATCTTTGCGGCTGAAGCCCAAAATACACTACAATAAAAAAAAGATGGTACAAAGAATCAGGAAATTTCAGGCCAAACATCCATTTTTGTTTATTATGGCTATTGGTTTGATAGTTAGGATAATAGCTGCCATTTTCTCTCGTGGGTTTGGCATGCACGACGATCATTTCCTAGTGATTGAACAAGCTCAGTCGTGGGTTGACGGTGGAGATTACCTGAATTGGCTTCCCGGATCGCCAGGAAACAACGGCCCCGAAGGACACAGCTTTTTTTATGTAGGCATACATTATCTGCTTTTGCATTTCTTTCAATTTCTGGGTATTGATGATCCTCAGATTAAAATGTTCTTTATCAGGCTGATACATACAGCAATTTCCTTGATGGTAATTTCTTTTGGTTATCGGATTGCTAGTTTGATCACGGCCAGAGAAACAGCCTATAAAGTGGCCATGTTGTTGGCATTAAGCTGGTATATGCCCTTTCTTAGTGTGCGAAATATGGTTGAAATGGTATCAATCCCATTTTTGATGTATGGAACTTTAATTGTTTTGAGGCAGGAGTTGATAAGGAAGGCAGATGAGCCCGGTTATCATCAGACATCCTTCCTGGTAGCTGGCTTTTTTCTTGGACTTGCCTTTTCAGTACGTTATCAAACGCTGATATATACGGGAGGCCTTGGGTTGGCACTTCTATTTTCCGGAAACCGAAAAGGGATGATCTCCACCGCATTGGGTTTTCTTACCTCGGTCTTCATTTTTCAGGGGATCATTGATTTTCTCGTTTGGAACCGGCCTTTCGCCGAGTTTATCGAATATGTCAACTATAATCTTAACCATGCTTATGAGTATCACACAGCTCCCTGGTACAATTATTTACTGGTATTGGGCGGCTTACTGATTCCACCGGTGAGTATCATGCTTTTGTTTGGCTTTGCAAGAAACTGGAAGAAAAATTTCCTATTATTTCTTCCTGTCATATTATTCATTCTTTTCCACTCCTCTTTTCCCAACAAACAGGAAAGATTTATTCTGCCTATTGTGCCAATGCTCATTGTGCTTGGATTGGCAGGCTGGAAAGAGTTTGAACAGCAATCGAGCTTTTGGAAGCAGCATCCCAAAGTGATTACTGTATTCTGGTTGATATTTTGGGTACTTAATACCGGATTATTGGTTTTGGTCACACCAACTTATTCAAAAAAAGCAAGGGTTGAATCAATGGTATATCTGCAGCACTACCCAGAGACAAAATATTTTGTCGTTGATGATTACGACAGCCATGTACTTAGGTTTCCTCCGGTGTTTTACAGCAATCAATGGCCAACTTACGATGCAGTGATCAATCATGCATCATATCGTGAACTGGCATCACAGAAAGCATGGAATGATGTTCAAAATCAACCTGATTTCGTTTTATTTCATCAGGAAAAAAATCTGAAAACACGCATTGATTCTATGTTGGTTTATCTGCCGGGTCTTGAATATGAAGCAACCTTCAAGCCTGGCTTTATGGACAGGTTGATTCATCGCATCAATCCCATTAACGCCAACGAAACAATTACCCTTTACCGTAACTCAGCCGTTGTTCCTAAAAAAAAACAATGAGATGAATTTTGAAAAGGCCCAACTTCGAATGGCTGAACTCTGTCAGCAATTAAATGACCATAACTACAGGTATTATGTTTTAAATCAACCTGTTATTTCGGATTATGATTTTGATATGCTCCTGGAGGAACTAATCAACCTCGAAAAGCAATTCCCTGAATGGATTTCGCCTGACTCACCATCCCAACGTGTTGGAGGGCAAATTACGAAGCAATTTAAAACTGTAAGACACCAATATCCCATGCTCTCACTCTCGAATTCCTACAGTGAGGCAGAAATCCTTGAATTTCATAAACGAACCATTAAAACCCTCGAGCATGCGGTAGAATATGTCTGCGAACTCAAGTACGACGGACTCGCGATTGGATTGCGTTACGAAAAAGGGATTCTTAAACAAGCAGTTACGCGTGGTGATGGACAACAAGGTGACGATGTAACCACGAATGTCAAAACAATCAAAAGCATTCCTTTGAAGCTGCACGGCAACTTTCCGGATGAATTTGAAATCAGGGGAGAGATATTTTTTCCACTTGAAAGCTTCCGTCAAATCAATCAGCAACGGATTGAAGAAGGATTGCCGGCTTTTGCCAATCCCAGAAATGCCGCAGCAGGCACACTGAAAATGCAAGACTCGGCTGAGGTTGCGAAACGAAAGCTTGATTGCTGGCTTTATTACCTGCTGGGCGAAAATCTGCCATTCAAAAGCCATTATGAGAGTCTTCAGGCAGCGAAAAGCTGGGGATTTAAAATATCGTCACACATGGCTTTGTGCCAGAATGAACATGAAATTTATGAATACATACATGACTGGCGGCTCGGTCGTTACGAACTGCCTTTTGATATTGACGGGATTGTTATCAAAGTGAATGATTTTGCTCAACAGGAACTATTGGGGTCTACAGCGAAGTCGCCTCGCTGGGCAATTGCATACAAATACAAAGCAGAGGAAGTTTCAACACGTCTAATTTCAGTTGATTATCAAGTAGGAAGAACAGGAGCAGTAACACCTGTCGCTAACCTTGAACCCGTTTTGCTTGCAGGTACAACTGTAAAGAGGGCAAGTCTTCACAATGCAGACATTATTCAATCGCTTGATTTGCATTTAAATGATATCGTCGTTATAGAAAAAGGTGGGGAAATCATCCCAAAGATCACTTCGGTTAAATATCAATTCAGAGAAACCGGAAGTCGGGCTGTTGAGTTTGTTGAGGTTTGTCCTGAATGCCAAACCCTACTGATCAGAACCCCGGGAGAAGCAGCCTGGTATTGTCCTAACAGCTACCACTGTCCGCCCCAAATAAAAGGCCGGCTGGAGCATTTTATTTCGCGTAAAGCCATGAATATCGAGGGACTTGGAGAAGGACGTATCGAGCTCTTGTTTGATCATGGCCTTGTGAAATCCCTTGCAGATCTATATGAGTTGCGATTCGACTCCTTGCTTGGACTTGAAAAAAGCTATGAAAGTGAGGATGGCAAACTTAGAAAAGTGAGCTTTCGGGAGAAAACAAGCCAAAATATTATCGACAGTATCGAGGCCTCCAAAACCATTCCTTACCCCCGGGTACTTTTTGCAATCGGCATTAGGTATGTGGGAGAAACCATCGCCAAAAAACTTGCTGAGGCATTTCCATCCCTGGAACTGCTCATGAAATCAACTTTTGATCAGCTCGTTGCCGTGGATGAAATTGGTGAAAAAATTGCCGAGTCCGTGGTAACATTTTTTGCTGATGCCGAGAATTTTACCACGGTTGAACGACTCAAGGAGTTTGGCCTTCAATTTTCACATTCTGTAAACAGAAGTTTAGCCAGTGAAAAATTAACCGGTAAGTCGTTCGTAGTGAGTGGCGTTTTTACTCAGTTTAGCCGTGATGAAGCAAAAAATCTCATCGAATCTCATGGTGGTAAAGTCATTGGATCAATATCAGCGAAAACATCTTATGTTCTTGCCGGTGAGCAAATGGGGCCCTCAAAAAGAGAAAAGGCAAACCAACTTGGTATCCCACTTTTAACTGAGGCCGAGTTTATCAGTTTGATTGAAAATTAAATCGAATAACTTACCTTATTTATAATGAGCAGGTTAAAAATTAAAAAATTCTTTTCTGCCTGTAAAATTTTATACCAAATAATCAATCAATACAAAACGAGACGGCTTTGGTTTATCAATCAAGCGGTTTAGGTTGAAATATCAATTACAACGCAAGCATATCAATATGAGCTCCATAAAGCTACTGTTTCAGCGATGCCTTTGAAAAAATGTGGTCAGGAATAGGTTGATCAAAAACAATCGATGTAATGGTGAAAACTGTTCCGTCGCCCTGTTTCAACATGTCTTTATATATGACAGTCATTGGAAACCATCGATTTCCATTACGCTTAACATCCTTCATTTCAGTTTGTTTCAATAATTTACCACCTTTTGCATACATCTCCTGACGCAGGGGAACAAATCGTTCGTTATCAACCCAAACCTTCTGCGAGTAATAGGCCACATCACTAACTTTGGCTGTCAATTCAAGCAAAAATGTTTTCCGTCCATCCAGCGTTTCTTCGCCAATTAGTCTGGCGTCATAAATTTCCGTTAATTTTCTGTCATCCATCATGTCTTCATAGGAGAGATCGCTGCCCATCACCGATTGCCGGAGCATATGACCGGATAGTTGAATGGTTCTGTCTGTTGAGGGTGAATACATCCACAGCTGATTTTTTAGTTTCAGCATTTTTGTACCTTTTTCCGATGCTGGAGAAAGATACTCAGTGAAGGATTTTTGATTGCCTGATGCATAAGTTTTTGACAGAATCGTGCGGCTTGTGCGCCTCCCTTTGATGGTCATGCCCGACTCGAAAATCCTGTTGGTCGAACTCATATTCTGGTCAACCCTGGCCAAAATGTCATCGGCTTCCTGTGCCGAAACATTGGTAACAACCGAAAAAATCAAAAAAAACAAGCATCTTTTCATAAAGAAAGATTTTAATATAACTATCATGTTTCAAGTTCTTTAAATAATGAGGCTGTTTGTCTTTTAAAAATACCAATCCCTGATAAAGCTGTTCCTAGAATTGTTGAAAGCATACCCGGGAAAAAGCCTAAATAAAAATCGACCATGGTTATTCTTGCTTTGATAACACCTGGCATCATCAGACTGGCACCTTTCATCATACCGCTGATATCGAGGCCATATGTTTGGAGCAACCATGCGAAAAACAAGCCGGTAAACGTTCCAATAACTGTTCCTGCAAATCCAATAAGTATGGATTCATAGATCATTGAAAAGTATACCTGTCTCTTTTCTTCTCCGATGGCAATGCGGAGTCCGATTTCGCCGTAACGTCTCAGACCACCAAGCAGGCCTGCATTCCAAAGCACTAGCGACATGGCAAAAATGAAAACCAATGAAACATATAACGACCACATTTCGGACATTTTAACATACATAGCCATTGAACCTTGCTGACTCAGGGCTTTCATTACAGGAGCGTAAACATCCCCGGTAGTTGATTGCTGTTCATTGAACCGCGCTGCCATCAACATAGCCTGTTCATCATTGTAGAAACCTTCTTTTGAAAACCCAACAATTTCACCGGTAAAATCACTCATTTCAAGTGCATTACGTGCATCGGCTATATCCAGAATAACGGAACCACGGTCCATTACATCAACGCCAAAACGAATGGTTCCAGCCAAAATAAGGTTGTAAAACGCCATACCACCATTCATTGTTGAACCCATCAGTGTAAAAGTATCGCCCGGTTCAATGCCCAGCTTTTGAGCAAAATGCTCGCTCAACAATGCTTCACCTTGTTTCACAGGCAACTTGCCCCTCACAATAGACTTGTCGAGGCCAAGTCGCTTCATTTCGTTGGCTTCCTTTCCGAGAAGTTGATAAGCAAATCCTGCAACTGGTCCCTGAGCTTTGGTTTCACCATCTGAGTCGGGAACATCGATCAGCCCGCCAAAATGGATTCGTTCACTCCATTCCATCAATGGAAAACCAGTTTCAAGTTGTGATAACCAGTCAGAGGAAGATGCCAATGCCAGGTCGTTGGGCATTTGTTCGCTCAATTCAGCATAGGCACGGCTCATAACTTTCACATGACCATATGTAAATCTGGCATTCATTTCAATCGTATCACCCATGAATCCGGTGATATAAGCATGCATAAACACTGTCAGCGTCACACCAATTGCCACAACGAGAACCGGTAAGCTGCTTCGGCTTTTGTCACGCCATAATCCTACTAACAAGAATTTTTTCATTGTAATTTCCCCCTCAGCGCTTCGGTTGGATTTAGTTTGGCAATTTTTCGAGACGGCAGATAACTAACAATAGCGGTGGTTATTAGCACCACAACGATTGTAGTAATGATCAGTTGCAAGCTGTAAACCGGGTAGAGGGTTTGGGCGATAGCCATACCAAACTCGCTGGTATCCATCGGCATGGTCCAGCCCGAGGTAGCTTGCCAGACCAGAAAAGGTATGCCGTAAACGGCACCGACCAATGCCGCAAAAACGGCATGCATGCTGCCCTCAACCGTAAATAACCCAACCACTTCTTTGCGAGTATAGCCCAAAGCAATGTAGGTTCCGATCTCTCTCTGCCTTCGAAAAATCGACAAGACCTGAGTATCGAAGATTGCCAGCATCGCCAGCAAAAGTAACACCATGTATAGTACTGTTTGTCCAAAGGACTTTGTTTGAATCATTTCATCCACCGATTTGGTCAATTGGCTGAATGTTTTCAGTTCCCAGCCATTTTCAGGCTTTTCTATCAGATGTCCGGGTGCAAAACTAATGGTTGTTGCCTGATCGTGCAATAAGGTCATTTTTTGCAATTCAGTTAGGGATATATAAACAGAACCAGCTTCAACAGCCGGCACGTTTGACATAAAAACGGATACAATTTCAGCTTCCCTGGCATCAAAAGTTCCGTTGGCATCCCGCCACCTGATCGTTAAATGGTCACCAACACTGAGACGCATGCTTTTGGCCATCATTTGTCCGATCATAATCGGTAAGTCGTCTGTAATGGTATCGAGCTTTTGTGAGGGCAAGCTAAAAATCTGCTGTTCAGGTCTTATACCCTTTAAAACAGCCTGTTGCATTCGACCATCAGGAAAAACCGAAGCCTGCAAATAAAGCATCGGCTCGGCAATTTTGTTTTCAATCAAATTGTTTAGTACCTCAGGAATCATGGCATGACTATCCCCCAGACTGAGCGGGTCATATGGATCATAAGCCTGGTGCCACCACTGACCACCGGCTATCTGCCAATGGGTCATGTCATTCTTTGCCTGATAGTCCCATCCTGTTAGTACGCCTTTCAACCAAATGATGATAACAAAAGAGAATGATAAGACAAAAACATTTAACCAGGTTCTCAATCCGGCACCGAGAAGATTGCGATAGGCCAACATGAATGCTAGTTTCATGGCAAAGAAATTAATTATGGGTTGAAATAATATCTTTATCTATCCTACCATCAAGTAAATAGATTCTTCTTTTCAGGTAACTAATCACTTTTTCATCATGCGTGGCGAAAACAAAAGTTGTCTTCAATTCCTCATTTAGTTTTTTCATGGTTTGTAATATGTGGTGTGAATTGGCCGCATCAAGGTTTGCTGTAGGCTCATCTGCCAAAACAAGTGCCGGCCTTTTAACCATTGCCCGAGCAATGGCAACCCTTTGGCACTGACCACCAGATAATTGTGGTGGCCGGGAGTTCATCTTGTCGGTTAGTCCCACCCATTCAAGGGCATCCATAATCATTTGATGTCTTTCTGCACGGCTTTTCTTAAGCAAAAGAAGCGGGAATTCGATATTCTCATATACCGAATGAACGGCTAAAAGGTTATAGCTCTGAAAGATAAATCCAATTTTTTCTTTTCTGAGACTGGCAGATTCTTTTCCGGAAAGTTGTTCAATCGATTGACCCAATACTTTCACACTGCCTTGTGTTGGAACATCAAGGGAGCCAAAAATATTCAACAGGGTAGTTTTTCCGGAGCCGCTGGGGCCGATTAGTCCTGCGAAATCACCTGAATAAATGTCAAGATCGATGCCATTGAGGGCAGTAAAACTTCCCTTTCCCATTGGGAACTGCTTAATAAGCTGCCGGGATTCAACAATTGTTCTTTGGTCCATTATACTTATTTTAAACTGGTTGCATGATTATAAACGATCATAAGCTGAAAGCCTTTACCAGTATACAAATTAGAATCCTGTTGTTGTGAAGGAATCAAATAAGTTGAAGGATTGGCCCAAGCCATGAGATGTAGGGTAAATTTATTGAACTGATGTTGATAATTTGCAAAGAAATACTGCTGTTTCCGATCCCAATCGCGATAGGAATAAATCTGAACTCTATCGAAAAGGCTAAACGGATAATGCAGTGCCACTGCTGAAAAGCCTGCCGAAAAACTATTCAGACCAAATGGCGCTGCTGAGAAGGAAGAAAAAAGATGTTCATAAGTTAATTGCAAACCATTCCCGAGCTTAAAAGTATAGTCCGTTCCAATGGCAATAAGCTGCAAATCTGTTGGCTGGTTAGAAGGTAAATTGTTATGCGTATAGGATGCTTCAAACCAAATACCCAGCGCAGCATCCCATTTGCCATCAATCCCGTAGCGCTGTTCGCCAAAACCAGACACCGCATCGTTGTTACCTATACCACCAAGACTGTCGACCCAACGATGATGAAAACTGAACGCAATCTCACCATTCCAAAGTGGAAACTGACTTCTTAGTCCCAGTTCGGGTAACCGCATAACAGAAGGATATATCTCCCATGTTTTCAGCTCGTTGCCAGGCAATACGACCCAGGTCCAAATGTTCGCGTTGTTCAAAAAATAATACCTCCCCAAGGCAGCCCACACTCCGTTTGTCAATTTAAGGGGATCGCGTGCATCCAGGCGATCGAACCACATGAGCGGTCGAAGCATCATGGCTGAACCAAAGTTAATTTTCTGCAGGCCAAGTCTTAACTCCAACTGATCGTTCGTAAAACGAGCCCATGCTCTGTACGGCCTTAGTCTGGCGGTTGTGGCAACTGAATCCGATAAGTGAAACAACATCGAGCCATGGATGTTTCCCGATATTTCGGCATCCAAAAGCCTGCTCTCTTTTTCGAATTTATAATTAATCTGTGGTAAATATCTGGCTCCTAGAATCACATCTTTTGGTTCCTGATAACCGGTCCAGACCGAGGCCTGACCACTCCATTGAAACGAATGTCCTTGTGGTTTAACCTCAGTATAAAGGATCATTAAAAAAAAGAGTATGATATAGGCCTTCCTCATTTCACTCACTTTTGGTTTGATTTGGTGCAATGCCATAAGTAAGTAATCGGGCAATTTCCATTATAACAGCTTTTGATGATCCGAATAACCCTATCAAATAAGGGTCATGTATGGTGGTGATGATTTGTTTGGATAAAAACAACAGCAATTCCGGATTGAAGTCACGCCGAAAATCACCTTTCTCTTGTGCAAACTGAAAAAGCTTAATAATTGATTTCCAATAGTCTATAGTTCGTTGCTCAATGTATTCCTTCAAGCCAAGCTTTTCATCAGCATAAAAATCTCTGACAAACTCCTGACTGATACCATTCAAGGATTCGGCTTTGAGTTTCAATATCATTTCCATCTTTTCTGCAGAATCAACAGGAGTATTCAGAACATCCTCAAACTCACGCATTCCCTTTTCGACTTCCATATCATAAGTAGCTTTGGCAAGCGCAAATTTATCATTGTAGTACTTATAGAATGTCATACGGCTCACACCGGCTTGGTTGCAGATATCTTCAACACTCACCTTACGGAAGCCAAACTTCCAAAAAAGTTCACGGGCAGCTGCTAAAAGGAGTTTTTGTCTGGGTTTTAAAGCCATTTTTGTAATAAAATCTTGTTACATTAGAACCACAAATATACAATATTTGTATATTTTGTCAAGTTTTGTAAACTAATTTTTTAAACTACAACTAAAAAAACAGGCTGTTATTCGTTAAGGCAAATTGTTTGCAGAATAATTACAATATAGAAGCAAAGTTCTAATTAATTTACATATCAATTTAATTGACAGTAAATTAGAAAATTAAGAAATAGTTTTGGAAAATATCAGATAAATTGGACCTGATTTAGCCTAAAGTCCCTGATTCTCAAGTTGAGCTTGCTTCTGCGACCGAGCACTTTGGTCCTCGTTAAACATATAAATAAGTCTGAAGCTGAGTACATTGTTGTATTGATGGCGGGTCCACGCAGAAGTTCCGCCAATGTTTGTAAAGCTCCGGGTTCTGATTTTCACCATCGAATAAGCATATCGAAAATTAAACTTCAATCGCTTGTAAATTCGCATTCTTAGATCAACTAAAACGCTGATATCGTAAGGTTTATATATGCCATTTAAAGCATTTGTTTCTGTAAGTTTACCATGCTCCCATTCCGTGGCATCAATTAGCCTCGACCACGATGCACCAGTACCCACAGTGATGAAATCTTTGTCAGTATAGTGAATCATCACAGGAATCTCAAAATAGTTGAGCCGAAGTTTGTAGGCACCATTCAAAGAGTCCTGAGCATACTGGGCTTTCTGATTTGCACCCTTTTGCGAGAAAGTAGTTTCCAATGAAACATCCCAGCGTTTTTTAAAAGGCATCATTACTCCCACCCCAAAATTAGCTCCCGGCATTTTATAACCATAAGCCTCATCTCCATCAACCTGAGCCAAATTGATCCCTCCTGCCAGGTAGCCTTTAAAAATTTGAGCATTCGTTGGCAAAGCAAAAACAATGAACATGAAAATGAAGAGGAGTCGAAAGTGCATGATAAAAATTTATTGCAAAGTTAACGTAAAAGCCATTTGCCTTATTGTCGCAATTCTAAAAACAATCGTCTTTGAAAACAATGTGCGATTTGTAAATCCAGGTAAGAATAATTTCCATATATTATTGTATTAAAATCGTTTACATTATTTCATTCATTAAAAATGGTTTAAGTCGACCCTAAACAACTTATTAAACACCTGGTTTTTCGCAACCGTTTGAAGTTTCTTTGCAACTCAAATTTAAAGGACAGATTTGACATGAAAAAAGCAGTTATTGTTTCAGGAGCCCGAACACCTATTGGTAATTTTGGTGGTGCCCTGAGTGGATTGAGCGCCGTTGAACTGGGTGTTATTGCAGCCAAAGCGGCCATTCAAAGAGCTGGAATTGAAGCAGCTATGATTGAAGACGTAATTATTGGCAACATCCTGGCCGCCGGACTTGGTCAAAATATTGCCCGACAGATTGGGATTCATGCTGGCACCCCGGAAACAACGCCTGCCATAACCATTAATCAATTGTGTGGATCAGGGCTTCGTGCAGTAATGATGGCTGCTCAGCAAGTCATGATGGGTGAAGTGGAAATTGTGCTTGCCGGCGGAACTGAAAGTATGTCAAATGCACCCTACCTGTTGCCTAAAGCCAGAAATGGCTACAGGATGGGCGATGGTACGATCGTTGACAGCATGATTTTTGATGGGTTGACGGATGCTTTCCATCATTATCACATGGGCATAACAGCTGAAAATATCGCAACACAATGGCAGCTGAGTCGCGATGAACAGGACAACTTTGCTTTGAAGAGCCAGCAAAAGGCTGAACAAGCACAGAAAAATGAGCGTTTCAAAGATGAAATTGTTGCTGTTCATATTCCACAAAAAAAGGGGGAAGCCCTTGTAGTTGAGGCGGATGAATTTCCAAAACACGGTCTTTCGATTGATAAACTTGCCAAACTCAGACCTGCTTTTAAAGCTGATGGCACAGTCACCGCCGGCAACGCTTCCGGAATCAACGATGGAGCAGCGATGCTGATCATTATGAGTGAAGAAAAAGCACTTTCATTGGGATTAAAGATTTTGGCCCGCATCGAAGGCTGTGCTTACGCGGCCCTTGATCCTCAAATTATGGGCTACGGCCCGGTGCCGGCAACCCGCAAGGTTCTTGAAAAAGCAAATTGGAAAATCGAAGACATTGAGCTCGTTGAAGCAAATGAAGCCTTTGCAGCCCAGTCACTAGCTGTTATAAAAGACCTTGGCTTGGATCCTTCTCTCGTCAACGTTAACGGTGGTGCTATTGCACTCGGGCATCCGATCGGAGCTTCAGGAGCCCGAATACTGATCAGCCTCTTATATGAACTGGAAAAGCGACAGCTCAGCAAAGGACTGGCTACCTTGTGTATCGGTGGCGGACAAGGCATTTCGATGCTTGTAAAAAGATAAATACTCCTCATCAAACCATATTATCAGAAATCAATGAAAAAATTAGAAAACAAAGTGGCGGTTATTACCGGTGGTGCCGATGGAATTGGCAAAGCGGCTGTTGAACTTTTTGCATCAGAGGGAGCAAAAGTTGTTATTTGGGACATGAAT
Source organism: Bacteroidales bacterium (assembly GCA_024709145.1). Taxonomy (GTDB): domain Bacteria; phylum Bacteroidota; class Bacteroidia; order Bacteroidales; family F082; genus JALNZU01. The sequence goes on from JANJXG010000042.1 coordinate 27,191, forward strand.
GAAGTCAAAGGAAAAGAAACCGCTGATACCCTTACCGCCAAGGGAATGGAGGTTACTTTTATGAAGGTAAATACTGCAGATTTTCATCTGGTTGAAAATGCCGCGAATCAGGTAAACTCTAGCTATGGCAGAATCGACATTTTAATCAATAATGCCGGCATCACCCGTGACAGTACACTGAAGAAAATGACACCTGATCAATGGCAATCGGTTATCGACGTCAACCTGACCGGCGTTTTCAACTGTACAAAATGTGTTTCAACCTTTATGACAGAACAAAACTACGGCCGCATTGTCAACACATCCTCAGTGGTAGCCTTGTACGGCAACTTTGGTCAAACAAATTATGTGGCCACCAAAGCAGCCCTGATTGGTATGACAAAAACCCTCGCCAGGGAATTGGGAAGAAAAGGGATCACTGTCAATGCAGTGGCGCCAGGATTTATTGCAACAGAGATGGTTGCCAAAATGCCTGAAAATGTCCTGGCTGGCATGCGTGACAAAACGCCGGTTGGCCGTCTTGGCAAACCCGAAGAGATTGCTGCGGCTTATTTGTTTCTTGCCAGCGACGACGCTGCTTTTATCAATGGAGCAGTGTTGAGTGTAGACGGAGGTGTCACTATCTAAGTTTAACCTTATATTTGACTGATTGTTCAGTAATTAATTAAAAACGGAGCTATCAAATGGCTACATCACAACAAGTTATAGGTGGTTGGATTTTAATAGGTATTTATGCTGCGGCCATCCTGTTTTTTGTGATCAGGGGAGCCCTGCGAACCAAAAGTATGCAGGATTACGCCCTGGGCACCTTAAATTTCTCTCCGCTTTTTGTTGGGCTAAGTCTGGCTGCTGCCATGACAAGTGCAGCCACCTTTGTCATTAACCCTGGCTTGATTGCCGCCTATGGCTTTAGTGCATTGCTTTCTTTTGGTCTTTTCTTTCCGCTGGCCTCCCTGGTTTCACTGGTAATACTGACAAAAAGCTTTCGGCGATTTGGTTCGAGTGTAAAAGCCATGACGCTGGCCTCCTGGATTGGAAACAGGTACCAAAGTAAAGGCTATGCAATTTTTATTGCTTCTTTGTCAGTTTTGCTGATTACATTCATCGTGTTGATCCTGGTTGCAATTACAAAAGTATTGAGTAGTGCATTAAACACCAACGAAGTATACACTTTACTTGGAGTCATTCTTTTCGTCTTTGGGTATATGATGTTTGGCGGAGCCAATTCGATGGTTTACACCAACACCATTCAGGCTGTCGTGATGGTAATTGTCGCCGCTATTTTGCTTATGTCAGGATATCCTTATTTGAAGGATGGATTTGGCATCTTTGTGGATAAACTTCGGGCGATTGATCCAGGGCTCATTAACAGTACCTTTCCCCAAAGTCCCTTGTTCAGAAGCTTTTTCGAGATCGCAATAGTGCAGATTATTGTTGGCGCAGCAGTGGTTTGTCAACCTCACATCATCACCAAATCATTGCTTTTAAAAAAGGAAAGTGATGTGAATAAATTTCTTGTTTCGGCTGTTCTCATTCAGGGATTGTTTTATGCTGTTGTCATTACAGGTTTATATGCACGTCTGACCTTTCCCGATCTCACCTCTCAGGGGAAAGCGCTGGGCATTGATGGCATCATACCTGCTTACGTTGTCAAGATATTTTCATCCGGATGGTTTTCCGTTACGGTTGGCTTGCTGGTCATATTAGGTTTACTTAGTGCAGGGCTCTCTACCATCGAAGGATTGATACAGAGTCTGAGTACTACCATTACCTCAGATCTGATAGGCAGAATCTTTGGCAAACAGATCAAATCGGACAATAGTTACGTCACAATCAACAGGATTGTCATCTTACTCATGGCTGTTGCTGCATTTTTGGCTTCACGCGAGCAATTAATCCGACCCAATTTAAGTGTTGCCATTTTTGCACAAAACGGTGTATACGCTTTTTTCTCAATAAACTTTGTTCCAATAGTTTTTGGGATTTTTCTGCCGGGTGTGTCTAAAAAAACAGCCATAGTTGGTTCTGTGACGGCTTTGATCGTCTATTTCCTGATTTATTATTTTATTCCATGGCTGGTAATAACTCAGGGTATTACTTTGGGTTATTTTGACATGTATTTTAGCGGAAAAACCCAAAATCCAGCCATTTCAGCTGCCCTAGCAATCGTTACAGCAAGTACAACAGCACTCATCATACACTTTACAAGTCGCTCTAATTCAATCAATTAAATTGAGATTAATAATGAAAAATCATCAGGATATTTACAAGGAAAAACTCATATCGATCGAAGAAGCTGTAGGGCTGATTAAAAGTGATTCTGATATAATTGTTGCGCAGTGTGCCTCGGAACCGCAGGGTTGCATGTCGAAATTTCACCTTGCGGCAAAAGAGGTCAAAAATGTTCAAGTGTTTTCGGTACTTACACTGAAGCCATACGATTTTTATATGATGCCGGAAATGAAAGGAAAATTTGAGCTTTGCAGTTGGTTTCATGCAGCAGGCTCCCGGGCAGCCCTTAAAGCCCGCACCGGCACTGTGACTTATGTTCCCAACATGCTCCACCGTGCTGCTTCCGACAGGCTTAAAGTGAGAAAACCCCATTTATTTTTTGGCACCTGCACCCCCCCCGACGAAAAAGGCTTTGTCTCGTTATCGCTGGGCATCACCTATGAAAAAGATATTCTGGAGAATGCCGAAATTGTTGTTTTGGAGGTGAATAAGTTTTTGCCAAAAACTTTAGGAGATACACAGGTTCATGTGAGTGATGTTAGTTATTTTGTTGAATACCACCAACTTCCTCCCACTCTACCTGAACCTCAGCCGGATGAGACAGCCTTAAAAATTGGCCGGCACATTGCTGAGCTGGTCGAGGATGGTTCAACCATTCAATTGGGTATAGGCGAAATTCCAAATGCCTGCGCCTTATCCTTAAAATCAAAGAAGAATCTTGGTGTTCATACTGAGATGTTTGTCGACAGCATGATGGAACTTTATGAGGCAGGTGTAATTACTAACACCGAGAAGTCAATTCATAAAGGTAAATTCGTCTGCACTTTTGCCATGGGAAGTGAGAAACTTTACCGCTGGCTTGATCAAAACATGGCTGTTGAGTTTTTAAGAGGACGTTATGTCAACGATCCTTGTGTTATGAAGCAGAATTCCAAAATGGTTTCAATTAATACCTGTATAATGATTGATTTCTCGGGTCAGGTATCAAGCGAAAGCATTGGTATTGAGCAGTATTCAGGAACCGGCGGACAAAGTGATACAGCAGTGGGAGCAATTGAAGGAACAGATGGGAAGGGAAAATCTATCATTGCCTGCCGTTCAACAGCAAAAAATGGCACCATTTCAACCATCGTGCCAACACTTCCGGAAGGCAGTGCGGTGACGCTGCACCGAAGCCATACGGATTTCGTAGTTACAGAATGGGGAAGCGTTCAGCTCACCGGACGAACCCTCCGGGAACGTACTGCAGCCTTGATTTCGATAGCCCATCCCGACTTTAGGGAGAAACTTCGGGACCAGGCCATTGCCATGGGATATCTATAGACCTTAAAAACAGAATTCATGCTACCTGTAAAAATCATTGGAACAGGCATTTATGCACCAGGATTACCCATCAACAATGAGGAACTGATGCAGCTTACCGGACTCACTTTCGATGCAGTAAAGTTGGAGGAAAAGCTTGGAATTAAACAAAGGCACATTGCCCATCTTCGGAACCTGAATGAGTCCACAGCTGATTTTGCCACTCAAGCCGCTCAAGCCGCTATTCGATCAGCAGGGCTTAATGCCGATGATATCAATCTGATCATTGTTGGAACCGACACCCCTGAATACATCACACCAGCGACAGCGATTTTGGTTCAAGGCAGGTTGCAAAAAAGTGAAAAATGGACTGTTTCATTCGATGTAGCAGCTTCCTGTGCCAGTTTCACCATTGCATTTGACAATGCAGTAAGACTCATGGCAACTGATGAAACGTTGAAATATGCCGTTGTAATTGGTGTTTACAACATGCCGGCATTTCTCAGGCAAGACGATTCTTTTGGTTATTCCATTTTTGCTGATGGTGCCGGTGCAGTGGTTCTGGCAAGAGGATACGACCGATCATCCAACTATATTGGCAGTCAAATGCTTTCGGACGGAACCCAAAATGACTTTATCGGAATTTATGCAGGCGGGTCAAAAAATCCCATCACACATGATACACTTATTAAAAAGGAAAACGGTCTTCTTAGCCTGAAACCACTTCCAGGTGACCGCAACATCAGGCTGTGGCCAATGATTGTGAAGGAACTTCTTCGCAAATATAAAACGCCCATCGACGAAGTTGACCATTTCATTTTTACCCAAATCAACAGGTCGGTTATTGTCAAAGTTATGGAAACGCTTGGTGTAGATATGAGCAAAACAACCACAGTGATGGATCTTTACGGTTATACCGGTTCGGGATGTGTGCCAATGGCATTTCATCAGGCAGTGATGGATGATAAAATCAAAAGAGGTGATAAAGTTGTTTTTATGGCTTCGGGAGCAGGTCTTGCAGTTGGAAGTAACTTATTGATATACTGATACTAAAAATTTTCATGCAAATGATACATGACGACTTTCATGTCGGAATAGCAGGAACGGGCATCTATATCCCTGAATCGAGGATGACAGCTGCCGAAATTTCAGCTGCAACAGCTGGGAAATGGACAACAGAAGCCATCATCGAGAAACTTGGAATCGTTGAAAAACCCATTCCCGGAGCAGCAGATGGCACACAGGAAATGGGTGCTTTGGCAGCCTTGGATTGCCTGAAAAATTCAGGAATAAAAGGTGAAGAAATTGATTTAATCATTTCGATTGGCGAGGAATGGAAGGAATACCCACTGACAACAACCGGCATTTATATTCAACACAGAATCGGAGCCGTGAATGCCTGGGCCTTTGATCTGCAACAACGATGCTGCACAACAGTCGCTGCCATGAAAATTGCTCAGGACATGATGTTTGCTGATCCATCTTTGAAAACTGTCCTGATTGCCGGTGGATATCGTAATGGTGATTTCATTGATTTTACTGACAGTGCGGTGTCATTTATGTTCAATCTGGCGGCAGGAGCCGGTGCCTTGATTTTGAAGCGCAACCATGGAAAAAACGTTTTGCTTGGAACCCATATTATTACTGACGGAAGCATGGCTCGTGATGCAGGTGTCGAATATGGAGGAACAGAAAAACCCATAACCTGTGAAGTTGCAAATGAAGCCTACAAATCACTGCGTGTGTTTGATGAGAAACACATGAAAGACAGACTCAACGAGGTCTCCATGAAAAACTGGATGAGATGTATTGATCTTGCTTTCGAAAAGTCAGGTTTAGAAAAAAACAGCCTGGGGTATTTAGCCTCCCTGCATTTCAAAAGATCGATGTATGAAGGATTTGTTGAAGAACTTGGATTAAAACCAGAAAACACCATTTATCTCGAACAGTACGGCCATCTTGGACAAGTAGACCAAATCTTGTCTGTTCACCTCGCACAACAACAGGGAAAACTACATCAAGGAACTGTCATTGCGATGGTTGCAGCCGGTATTGGTTATGCCTGGGGTGCGAATGTTATTCGTTGGGGAAATATAGGGTCTTGATATTAAAATTGTGTATATACCATTGATTGAATGATAATTACGTAATAGATGAATTATGAATCTACTTTAAGTCAACCTTAAATTTTTTAATGAAAAAACTGTCATCTGAATACTAGTTAGTTAATTTGTTTAATAACCTAAATTTTAATTTACCATGAAAAAACTAATCTTAATTCTGTTCGCATTTACAATCGTAATCTCTTCCTGCAAGAAAAGTGAAGAAGAGGATGTTTACAATCCTGCTGAAGACGGTCTTGCCGGTGAATGGCAATCTTCAGGAAGCAATGTTGCCGTTTTGCTGGTTACCTATTTTGGTGTAGATTCAATCTATGCCAATTTTGCCACCAACAACACCTACCTCGTTGAGTCTTTTGCTGAAGGTGCCAAAACCACTTATTCAGGAACTTATGTTCAAACAAAATCTACAACAGGCAATATCTGGAAAATCGTACTTAACCAAAGTTCACCAACTGCCGTAACAAGCGAAGGTATTTTTGAAATCACCAAAACAGGTGAACAATACACAATGAAGTATGAAGTTGCTCAAACTACGCCAAGTATTGGTGCAACGGCTCCAACTCCTGAAGCCGGCTTTGGCAGTACCAGCGGCGGAGCCCTCGGAACCATCAATATCCAAACATTTGTTCAGATCGTAAAGTAATTCACATTCGCAAAAAAGATCAGAATGTGCTTTCAGTCACATTCTGATCTTTTTTGCATCTTTCAAAATCATTTTAACCAACGGAAAGATGAAAAAAAACCTTTTGATCCTTTCATTCTTTATCCTGAGTCACACACTGTATTCACAACTACCTTCAAATCAATATTTTACAAAAGAAATTCCCCAAAAAGCCAACAAGGAATTTCAGTTTCTGGCTTTTTACATCAATCAGGCAGTGATTTCGAACATCTATCCTGAAAATGACTTTTTGAAGGGGCAGGTGGTCGGCCGACTCTTTGGTGGCAACACGACCAAAACGAGCAATGAATACACCAGTGCTTATGTGGAACAACGGCTGATTCCATTTTTTATCTATCAGCCAAACTTGTTCAATGGCAAAGCAACGCTTAGGGCTTCCTTCGAGCTCGACTGGACCTGGGGTGATGCTGCTTACGGTGCCGGAGGTAATTTCGGTGGCGGCTTTTCTGCAGATCAGGTGAATCTGCAAACACAAAACCTTGAAATTGAACTCAATCCCGCCAAAGGTTGGTTTATCAATGTTGGATTGCAACGCATTTTTGATACGCCTTACAATCCATACAAGACGATGTTTGACAAAATGACAACCACCGGATACCGGCTTGCCTATTTTGGAACCGACGGTGTTGGTATTTCTATTCGCAAAGATTGGGATTTTGCACGAATCAAAGGGGGTTATTACAAGCTTTATGAGAACTACATTCATCTGAATGATGATGTTACATTAACCGAAATCACCGGTGAAAAAGACATTAGCAGAAACTGGAAACTGGGTGCTTCTGCCTATTACCTGCGCGACAGGGCCTCGGGAGCAGGTGGAGTATCGATACTTAGCCAAGGGTTGAACAGTTTGCTGGCAACCCATAATGGCGTCTATAAATTCAATTTTGGAAATGTACCCTATAAGGCTGACATTGTGTGGCTTGGGACTTTTTTTGGAAGAAATACCGAACACTGGAACGATCCGTGGATGGTTACCGGATTTGTGAATGTCAACCTTGGAATGGCTGATACGCTTACACATCAGCTTGTTAATGACAAAGATTACAGCAGGGCGGCCAACATTTTTGGACTTGCTGCCAATCTGCGTGCATCCTACCGCTACGGCCAAACGACGACCGATGTTGTTACACTGGATGCAATCTATGCCACTGGCGACGGTGACGGTCTAAAAGATGGAAAATACTCAGGTGTGATCACTGGAAATCAATGGGGTGCACCCGGAGCAATTTTTGTGAGTTCGGGATCTTACCTGTTGATGCCACATGGAAACGTGGTGAACCGATACACCCCTGCCATCCTTGATATTTCAAATATGGGATATGGAATGACAGGCCTCACCCTGAACGGTTCCCACTCGCTGATACCTAACCGGCTCAACCTTAAGCTTGGAGCAGCAATGGCTTTCAGCAATGTGCAGCCTGTTGGCGGTGGTAGTCTCATTGGTACAGAAGCCAATGCGTATATCGCCTATAATTTTGGTCCATTTATGAGTCTTGAATTGCACGGAGCACATTTGTGGCTCGGTGATTTCTATAAGAGTAAGCAAAACTCTTACGGAAGTCCTGTCAATGGTGGTATTGACGGAAAACCAGTGAATCCCTGGACAACTTTCCTTGTATATAAATGGCTCATGTTCTAACCTTCAACAGTAAAAAGATGAAAAAGTATTTTCAACCTATCGTTATAATACTCATGATTTTTACAATGAGTCGTTGTTCCACCCCTTACAAGACCTTTGAGCCCTTGGCCTCGATGGAAGATTTAACCTACAGGCATCATGTAAAAAAAGTAAAACTGCCTGAATCAGGATATACCATTGCATACACTGACGAAGGAAATGGTGAAAAAACCATTGTATTCATCCATGGGCTGGGAAGTTACCTCCAGGCATGGATTAAAAATGTGGATGAACTGAAAAGTCATTACCGCTGCATTTCCATTGACTTGCCCGGTTACGGAAAGTCAAGCAAAGAACCACACTCAGGACAAATGACTTTTTATGCTGAAATTCTTCGGGAACTTATCAACGAGCTAAAGCTCCAACGGGTAAGTTTGGCCGGTCACTCCATGGGAGGACAAATATCCATTACCACTGCCCTGCTTTATCCCGAACTAGTGGAAAATCTTATTTTGGTTGATCCGGCAGGTTTTGAGCCATTTACCAAAGGACAGAAACAGTGGTTCAGGAATGTCATGACTTTTGACGGCGTGCGGCTAACCACTGCAGAAGCCATTCAAAACAATCTGGCAACAAATTTCTATCGCCTCCCAAAAGATGCGTCATTCATGATTACTGACAGATTAGCCATGCGTTCGGCCAGCGATTTTGAAGGATATTGTTACGCTGTTGTACAATCAGTAAATGGCATGGTTGACAACCCGGTGATCGATTATCTGGACGATATCAGTCAGCCTACATTGATTTTGTTTGGCGAAAATGACAACCTCATTCCAAATCGTTTTCTCAACCCCGGGCGAACGGAAAGCATTGCCATCGACGGTGCTAAAAAAATTAAGAACAGCAAACTTGTTATGGTTGCCAAATGTGGTCATTTTATGATGTTTGAGCATCCTGAAACCTTCAATAAAGAGGTTTCAACATTTTTGAAATAGTTGATTAAGAACAGATTTTCACGAATAAGGGGAAAAAGGAGCAGTGTGAAAGCTGCTCCTTTTTGATTTGTCCCAACCAAAAAAAGATCACTAATGTTTGGTATTGCTGCGTGAAAATCATGGCAGTTATTTTGCATCATGAAATATATACCAAATTTTATGATCAAAAAATCACTTTTTCTATTTCTGATGATGGTCACACTTAGTGTTCAGTCACAAGAAGACTCCACTACCAATGTTTACATCAATACTGCTGATCAACTGATGCAGTCAAACAGTCGATTGAGCTTAGGTGGATATGGAGAAATACATTATAATCAACCACTTACAAAAGGTCTTAAAGAATCAGGAACTCTGGATGTGCACCGCATCGTCATGTTTATGGGGTATAATTTTAGCAGTAAAACACAATTTGTCTCAGAAATTGAGTTTGAATACGCTAAAGAACTCTGGGTTGAACAAGCATTTTTACAGCATAAACTCAATAAATACATGAATTTACGGGCGGGGCTTATTCTTGTTCCGATGGGAATTATCAATGAATATCATGAACCAACCACTTTTCATGGTGTAGAACGTCCTGTTATCGACAACAAAATTGCGCCTTCAACCTGGCGTGAAGTTGGTGCAGGATTTACCGGCACTATTCTTAAAGCATCCTTAAAATACCAGGCATATTTGGTTGGCGGGCTTAATGGCTATGATACCAAGGGGGTATTTTCGGGAACCAAGGCTATCAGAGAAGGCAGGCAAAAAGGTTCAAAAGCTTACTTCAACCAACCGGCTTTCGCAGCAAAAGTTGAATATTTTGGAATTCGTAATCTCAACATTGGTCTTTCGACCTATGCCGGAAAATCAGCCTCGAAACTGAATCAAAAATTGAATCGCGACAGCACTATACTTGTAAGCAGGGCCGACTCTTCAACAACTGAAATTATGATGATTGGTGCAGATGCCAGATATCAATTGAAGGGTGTTGAATTGAGGGCACAGTTTTATTATACAAATTTCAGCAATTCAATGGAATACAATAAGTTTACTTCCATCAATGGAAAGCAAAATGATTTGCCGGTTGCCAATATTGGCTATTATGCAGAAATGGCTTACAATCTGCTTCAAACATCAGATTCACCTTATGCTTTGATCCCGTTTTTCAGATATGAATGGTATGATCTTCATTACAAAGTGAATGAGAACACTGTTAAAAACGAACAGTATCTCAATACCATGCTCACGACGGGTTTGACATTTAAACTTCATAAAAATGCAGCCTTAAAAGCAGACCTTCAGTTTTATAAATCAAAGCAGGAAGCCGATTGGTCAAAGACTTTCAATCTGGGTGTAGGGGTCATGTTTTAATGTTTCGAACCAATGAAAATCCTGCTTGTAATTTTCAGTATTATCTTTACTTTTCACCCTGAAAAGGCAATTGATCAGCAACAGACTGATCTACCAAAAGCTGTCAGCACAGAAATATTAAAGAAGTTAAAAATTAAAAAATTTTATGCTTCCTTATTGTTAAGCTCAGCTAATCAGCCAGATAACACAAAATCGAAAGCAGGGTTCTATATTTTGAAAAGTAATGAAACAGAACTTGGCTACCTGTATTTTGGACGTGTTAATACATGTAGAAATGGAGGCTGCGAGAATCCGGCTTTTTTCGATGCCACTGCAGCAAGTGAGTTTTTCGATTATATGATACTGTTTGACAATCATAAAACAGTTGTTTCTGTTGCTGTATACAATTACGAAGCTACTCACGGGCAGGAAATTACTGCAAAAGGTTGGCTGAAACAGTTTTTCGGCTATCAAAATGGTCAGAAATTAGAGGCCGGAAAATCCATCGATGCCATTAGCGGAGCAACCATATCAGTCGAAGCAATTGTAAGCGACATCAAGATCCAAACAGCCCTCTTATCAACAATCTGAGCGAATTTTTGCCAAATACAATAATTTCAATATGAAAAAGCAGGATAATTTTCCTGCTTTTTCTGCATCCGGTCTAACCAGAATTGGCAAAAACCACTACCTTCACGCAAAAAAAAGGCAATGAAACACAAGCTGTCAGCATTCAGTGATTTTGCCAATAAATTGTATCCACATGAGGCAGATTACCTGCTTACAATCAATAGATTTGTGAAGGCATCCAACCGTGAAATCCTTCTTACCATACACCACAATTGTCATCATCCTGAAAATATCAGATCTTTTGATGAATCACTCGACAAAAGAACCTATTCTTATGTAAAAAACTGGATCACCGAATCACTTGAAAAAGCCGATGTTGATAAGTTTTATGCCTGGCTTCTTTCCATTGAGAAACAAGTGATGCTGGATGCGATCTCTCCTGAAGAGGAAAGGGAAATTATAGCTTTCTTTAAGGTCATTCTTCCCTCACATTATTACTTTCTCCGGTTTTATGAACTTGTACAGCATTTCAGAGACTACCTGCTTATCAGGGTTAGAAACATTTTCTATAAGCCTACAAATCAATATCTTCAGCAGTACGAAAAAGCTTATCAAACAGGGCTTGCAGTCAATAAGCAACTCAATAACGCGACAGTTGAGATTATCAGGCAGCACGAAAATCCACAGGCAGACTCGTCGGTTTTTAAAACTTTTTTGAATACCACCTTTTTCGATCAAAATCTGGATGGTTACACAAGATACCGTGCTGCGGTCAGACTAACATTTCTTTACTATAATTACCGCGAGTTTGAGAACCTGCGAATGTTGTATGATGCATTGGATGAAGAGTTTAAAGCTGAAACTTTCTATTCCAAGAGACTACTGTCAAATTATTATTCAAACAGAGCCATGATGCACAGCAAGTTAAATGAACTTAACCGTGCAGAGCATTACGGATTTTTATCAATTAAACAAAAGAACAGCGATTACTTGTTTTATATTGCCAATCTGTGTGGAGTTCTGCTAAGAAATAAAAAATATGAAAAAGCGCTGCGTGTTATGAGCCAATCAATTCCGGACCTCAAACACACCAACAGCTTCTACAACAAAATCGGATTTGTTAGTTTCTATATCAAAACATTGATTTATAATAACAAGGCAAAAAATGCAGTGAGTTATGCGACCACATTTCTGGAAGCTTACAGAAAGGAAATTTTCGATACCCGCTGGCATTTATTTTTCACTGCCTACCTTCAAGCTTTGCTCACTGCCGAGAAATATGAAAAGGTTACCGGCCTGACAAAACGGTACAATCTGATTGGACTTGAGAAAAAGTTTATTGACTCTACTGTCTATTTACCTGTATTGCAATGGTATCACGAAGTTGCATTGTTTATTGAAGGTCGCCAATCAAAAGAAAACCTGATTGAAACAATCGTTAACTCTGCCGTAGGGCTCCTCTCGCATAGTTATAAAGCCGGGCGGGTATTTGAGCTACTGGATGTTATACACGATTTTGTACCCGAAGAAACTGCGGAGATTAAAAACCGCTTGTCAAAACTTGCGTTTTAAATACTTGAGGACTGACTTTGATTCAAGTTTTGCTTTATAATATCCCGGTTTCGATCCATAACAGCTTCAGGATCAATCATCCAAAACCTGTAAGGTAAAGTGGCATCTTCACCGGCATAACCCACGCCAATTCTTGCTCCACGTCTGATATCATAGGTGTCAGGCTCAATGACGGCTTCGAACCAAATTGTATCCCCTTCCAAATCAATTGCATTGTGCGACAAATCAATACCAAGTGCTTGAGTAAGTTTGGCAGGGCCATTGGTGAATCTGTTGAAGGGTAAAACTTTTTTTCGTCGTTCCTGCATATCCTTTATGCCTTCAATGGGATAAATGGCACGTATCAACACCGCTTGTGGGTTACCCGGCTTTCCGGTTACGACATTAAACAAAGAATGCATTCCGTAGGTGAAATAAACGTAGGAAATTCCACCGGGTTCGTACATGACACGTGTTCTTGCAGTTAATTTACCTCCATAAGCATGTGAGGCCTTGTCATTGATGCCGTCATAGGCTTCAGTTTCTGTCACCAAACCACAACAGTAAAAACCACCAATGCGACTGTATAATAGTGTTCCCAAAAGTGATTGAGCAATCATAACAACATCTTCCTGCTGAAAAAACTGTTTAGTGAGTTTCATATTTTAATGAATATCCAATTGCTTACGAATCGTTAGCCTTTCTGTTTGGTCCTTTATAATCAAACGATTTTCCAACATCCAGCGGATAGCCTGCATTACCTTTTCTTCCGGGTAACCTTCGACTGCATCAACGATTTCGAATAATGGATACGGACGTTCACTCAACAGAAACAAGAGCCGGTCTTTGATGCTATTGAATTCTATATCGGTAAGCTTGAGTCTGTTTCGGTTTGTACAAACATCGCATTTTCCACAGCGGTGATTAATTTTTTCGCCAAAATACGCCAACAGTTGTCTGCTGCGACAATGTTCGGATGTATACACGAAATCAATCACAGCCTGCATGCGTTTGGCTGCAATCGCTTTGCGGTCGCTATAATGTTCCTTGCTTAACAGGACATTAGCAGATTGATAACGCTCGGCAAGGTAAATGAGTTGAGGCTTGTCTTTTCTTGGGATGTAGGTTAAAAAGTTCAGTTTCATTAAATAATGAAGATATTCGCCCACTTTTTCGATGGGCAGATTCATTTTCCTGCTTATTTCCTCTTCCCTGATCTGAACAAAATCAGTCATCAGGCCCGGGTAGGCTCTGAGTAAGTGTTTGATAAAAGGGTCAAATGCAGGCTGTTCAACCTGAAACCGATACAAGTCCTCCCTTCCGGCATGGATAAAAAGCGTAGAATTCGTTTTCACACTTTCAGACATACGGATAAGGCCCTCTTTCTCAAAAAACTGTAAAGAAGCAAAAACCTCCAGAATTGGAAAACCATACTGCCTGCAAAATTCAGGCAGATCAAAATCAAAACTTTGGTTCATCCCGCTTCCAATGGGCACCTGCAGGTAGTTTCCCAACGCCTGATATACATCCCTGACTTTCTTTAATTCGGGATAGCTTGCTTCAAAACTGCTTTTAAGCTGTTTCACATCCTGATCGGAGACAAGCAGCCAGGCAGCGGATTCTTTGCCATCACGACCTCCCCTTCCTGCTTCCTGAAAGTAGGCTTCGAGGCTGTCGGGTAAGTCGAGGTGCACAACTAGCCTGACATCAGGTTTATCTATACCCATACCAAATGCGTTGGTAGCCACCATCACTTTTACCCTCCCAAACATCCAGGCTGACTGACGCTCGTCTCTTTGTTTAGCTTCAAGTCCTGCATGATAATAGGTTGCAGAAATCCCGGAGGTATCCAGCCATTCGGCAATTTCTCTGGTTTTTTTCCGGTTTCTGACATAAACAATCCCACTGCCCTGATTCATGGCACGAAACATCCGAAGCAAGGTTCCAAGCTTATCAGGATGATGAATTACATTGTAAGTTAAATTCTTGCGTTCATAACTCGTTTGAAAAACTAGCTTTTTACGGAATTGAAGTTTATTTTGAATGTCATCAACTACCAAAGGCGTGGCTGTGGCCGTGAGGGCTAAAACAGGTACACCCGGTAAAAATGGCCTTATATCTGCAATTTGCAGGTAGGGAGGTCTGAAATCATAACCCCATTGTGAAATACAATGTGATTCATCTACTGCAATCAGGTTGATTTTCATTCGTTTAATCAAATCGAAAAATCGGGTTGTTTTCAGCCTTTCCGGCGAAACATAAAGAAATTTCAATTGTCCGAATACACTTTTGTTGAGAATGATTTCAACTTCGTTATAATGCAGGCCCGAATAAATTGCTGCTGCAGGAATTCCAAGTTTCTTCAAATGTTGCACCTGATCTTTCATCAAGGCAATAAGTGGCGTAATTACAAGGCACATGCCTTCCATCAGCATTCCTGGAACCTGAAAACAAACCGATTTTCCACCACCGGTGGGAAGTAAAGCCAAAGTATCCTGGCCAGCCACAACGCTATCTACAATCTCTTCCTGCATCGGCCGGAATGAAGTATAATTCCAGAATTGAAGCAATACATCTCGGGATTGTTTACTCATACACGCTGACGGTGTTAAAAATCATGATCTGTCCGACCGCAAATTATTTGTGATAAAGGAGCCTGTTGATCACCGATATAAGCTCTGTTTGCTGGATAGGTTTTGTAATGTAGTCATCACAACCTGCCAAAAGGGCTTTTTCCTTACCATGCTGATCAGCAAATGCTGTTTGAGCAATAACTGGTACTTCGGGCTTAAAATCCTTTATTCTACGGGTGGTCTCATAGCCATCAAGATATGGCATCATCACATCCATTAATATCAGCGATATCGATGGATTGCTTTTACACTGCTTTATGGCATCATCACCATTTTTTGCCCACAGAAGTATTGCACCAGAGCGCTTCATCATCGACTTATAAAACAAATAATTAGCTTCAACATCATCAACAATTAAAAAGACTTCTTTTGACCAGTCTGTATGAAGCTCAGGGGTCAATAAGGTTGGGATGTTATTGCGATTTTGGGTCAATGGCAAAGTAAAATAAAAGGTGCTGCCTTGCTTGTAGGCAGTATCGAACCATATTTTTCCACCCAAAAGTTCAACAAGCTGTTTTGTAATTGACAAGCCAAGGCCAGTTCCTTCGCTGTTGTGACCTTGCGGGCTGTCGAATTTTGCAAAACGCTGAAAAATATGAGGGGCTTTGTCGGCTTCGATGCCAATACCTGAATCCTTCACAAAAAACTGAATAAAATCCTGAGTAATTTCAGTATACCCAAACTTTATATATCCATCATCCACAAATTTTAACGCATTGGTAATCAAATTAGTAAAAATTTGACGGAACCTATTGGGATCAGTTTCCAGGTATAAGGGTGTGCCCAATGCCGGTTTGATAACTTCAACGTTAATATGTGTTTTTCCCCGATTTCGTTGAATATTTGCAAGGGTGAGCGCCAGCTCATCAAGCACCGCGTGAACATCAACTAAAGACTTAACAGTTTTAATTTGTCCGGCTTCAATCTTGGAGATGTCGATAATGTCGTTGATCAACTGCAATAAAGTATCACCTGCTGACTGTATCATTTCAACATATTCATGGGATTCAGCATCAAAATCTTGCTGCTCAAGCAATAATTCTGAAAAACCAATAATCGAATTCAAGGGTGTCCTAATCTCGTGAGACATATTGGCAAGAAAGATCGTTTTTAGCCGGTCGTTTTCTTCTGCTTTTTTACGCTCCAATTGCGATTCCTCCAATTGTTTCCAATGAGCGGTGTTGTCTGTGAGTTGAACCACAAAATAATCCATCTGGCCCAGTG
>JANJXG010000058.1 GCA_024709145.1 Bacteroidales bacterium
CTTCGTAGACAAGTTTGCAACGATTTTTGCAAAGCATTATCACAACACCTCAGGGCAATCACTCATAGACTCCCAAATATACATTTGAAATTGGCGGAAGAAAAAAATCCTGCCGAAAATTCTTCAGGCA
The DNA here is from genome assembly GCA_024709145.1 of Bacteroidales bacterium. Classification (GTDB taxonomy): domain Bacteria; phylum Bacteroidota; class Bacteroidia; order Bacteroidales; family F082; genus JALNZU01. The sequence continues at coordinate 131 of JANJXG010000058.1, forward strand.
GGATTCCGGATATTCAATCGGAAGTAATTATTGCACCAGCTGACCGGCTGCCTTCAGGTAATCGGCCATAGCAATTTTGTTGTTCAGTCTGCTTACAACCAGGTTAGTACGTGCTTGCAGCCAACTTAGTTGAGACGAAAGCACATCGAGAATTGTCAAGCGTCCCTCGGCATAGCTCAAGGTATTGAGTTCGAGGTTTTCAGTTGCAATCATCAGGCTTTTCTCAAGAATCCGGAGCTGCCTCATTGTTTCCTGAAGATTAGTTAAAGCATTGTTGAGCTCAAGATTAACCTGGTCGGTGACTTTTGATTTCTCAAACTCGTAAACCTGTTCGGCTACTTTTGACTGGGTGAGCTCATGTTTGCGACTGTTCCAGTGAAAGATAGGTACATTAAGGTTGGCAAAGGCGATGGTGTTAAAACTTGTGCTATTATCAACATTTAGAAAACTGGTTCCCCAGGTTTCCTGCAGACCTAGCTGAAGGCTTGGACGATATTGTGCTTTAACCAATTTAGTCTGATAAGCAGCCACCTCAATACGTTTTTCAGCAATGAGGTATTCAGGCCGCATGCTGAGTGCCTTTTCGAGGGGCGTCACCTGAGGAAGGGCCAGATCAGTGTTGATTGAAAGTAGTTTATAAACCGAGTCAGCTACAACTCCCATCAACATATTGAGTTGTTGTTTGGCCAGAAGATAGCTGGCATCAGCATTTGAAAGTTGGAATTCAGCTTCGGCTTTTCGGGTTTCAAGCATGAGTAGATCGGTTTTTCCAATATAACCATCGCTGAAACGGGCTTCAACAACGGAATGCAGTTTCATCACCAATTCAAGGTATTCCTTTGACAGAAGCTGCATTTCACTCATGGCAGATGTATTCCAGTAGTTTAGAAATGCCGCGTAGGCAATGTTTTCATCCACAGCATCTTCAGCAATAGCTGACAAAGCCTGGTTCAGCTTGAGCACATTTAACTGATTTGAAACGCTGTTTCCACCATAAACGTTTTGCACCAAGGACAAGGTGGCGTTCCACGATTCTCCTTTGGTTGTTACTGCGCCGAATGGTGCCGGATCAAACTGATACTGGGCATTTGCACCGAGGTTTAGCATAGGAAGTTTGTTCGTACGTACCGACATTACAGCGGCAGTGGCAGCCCGTGAGTTTTCACGGGAAATTTTTATATCCTGATTATACGTCATCACACGCTGAAGATAGACTTCCGGAGTTAACTCCTGGGAGACACCGGTGTAGTAAAACGCCAGGATTATGCAGCTTAAAAATAATTTTTTGATCATTGTGTTATTTTTTGGGTACGGAAATCTTAAACATTAAACTGTAGGTTACCGGCAGCACAAAAACCGTTAACAAGGTAGCCACTAGAAGACCGCCCATGATGGTGGCAGCCATGCTGCCAAACATAGCATCAAAAAGCAGCGGCAACATACCAAGTATTGTTGTTCCTGAGGCCATTGTAACAGGAATAATGCGGGATTTGGTTGCCTGAACCACTGCATCGAGCGGTGTTAGCCCCCCTTCAATTTCAATGCCGATTTGATCAACAAGTACGATAGCATTCTTGATGTTCATACCAACCAGACCAAGTACGCCCAGGATTGCAAAAAAGTCGAGTGATTTGCCTGTGGTAACAAGCCCAAACACCACACCAATAAAAATGAGCGGTACCATGAGCATGATCATCAACGGCTTACGATACGACCTGAAAAGGAATAACAAGACGAGGAACATCAGCAAAAAGGTGAGCGGCATATTGGCCGCCAGGGCAGCATTAGACTCGGCAGAACTTTCTGCTTCTCCAAAAATTTTCATCTTATAACCTTCGGGAATCGTGATTTGCTCCATGGCTGCAAACACTTTCTTGGCACTGGCAGCGGTATTCTCTCCACGCACCGGAACGCACTGTGCCATCATCACCCGTTGGCGGTTGTATCGTTTAATAGTGTTGTAGTTGAAATCAACCTCTGACGAAGTTATAACCTGCTCAAGCGGAACTGTTTTCCCCTTGGCGTTGAAAACCGGCAATGTGTTCAGATTAGAAAGGTTAAATCTGTCAATGTTTTCTTCCTTGAGAAGAATGGGCATAAACATATCGCCTTCTCGATACTCTCCCATTGCTAAACCATTGGTAGCCAACTTGATAGAACTTGCCATTGATTGACGGGTAATTCCAAGGCGCTGGCCTTTTTCCTGTGAATAATCAGGTATCCAAACAGCAACTTTGTTTCCCCAACTTGAACGTACATCGGTGACGCCAGGGAGTTGGCGCATATGTTGCATCGCCTGAGCGGTCAATCGCTCGAGTGTGTCAATATTTTCACCAATAAATCCAACCTCAATGGGCGTTTCAACTGCCGGAGCAAGGTTGAATAAAGTGGATCGAATCCAGGAGTCCGGGTAATTTTTCCTTAAATAGGTATCAAAGCGTTCCTCATAGATTTTGGTTGAATCATCGCTGTTGAGCTCAATCAACACATTGGCATAGTTGGGCTTAGGTCCGAATGATGCAGAAGCCAAATAATAACGCAATGGCCCCTGACCGATGGTTACCGATACTTTCTTCACATCGGGCTGCTCCATCAGATATTTTTCAATTTCGATGATATTCTTTTCTGTATTGCGAATGGTATAGCCTTCCGGAAAGAATATATCAACCCGGAAATAAGGCTTATCAAGGTTGGGGATAAAATTGGAAGGCATGAGACCCATCACCACCAGTGAGCCGATAAACAATCCGATCACAACAAAAATTGTCAGTACCTTACGTCTGATAAGACCCTTAAGCAGGTTTTCAAATTTGTGATAAATAGGTTTGTCATAAGGGTCCTTAACAGCATCACCACTACCTTCTTTCAACATAAAATTACCGAAGGTAGTAGTTTGTGTCAGGGCAAGAATCCAACTGAGGCCCAATGAAATGGCAAGCACAATGAAAAGTGGTTTCACGATTTCCGCCACTGAAGAAGGGGCGAGGTACAAAGGTAAGAACGAAAAAATGGCAATCAATGTAGCGCCGAGCAAACCCCATTGCGGGATGACTGCACCATCAATCAGTGCTTTTCGTCGCGAAAGGCCACGCTGTATGCCGATTTGCGCATTGTCGGTCACGACAATGGCGTTGTCAACGAGCATACCCATCGCAATGATAAAGCCTGCGAGCGAAGTACGGTTCAGACCTGTACCCATCAGTTGCATAATGAGCAACGAACCCCCAATGGAAAAGATGAGCGAGCTGCCTATGAGAAATCCTGCACGGCTTCCCATGGCCAGCAAAATGATAACGATCACAATGCCAATAGATTCGATCAGGTTTATGATAAACCCTTGATTGGCCTGCGTGGCAATCACATCTTCCGGGTAAAGTGATTCGATTTCGATACCGGCAGGAATTTGAGGTTTCAACATCTCCATGCGCTCTCTTACCAATTTGCCGGTTAAAGCAACGTCTTCGCCCCGCGCTGTTGACACACCAAAGCCGATGGCTGGCTTACCGTTCACACGCATAAGGTTGGCTGGTGGTTCATTAAAACCTTTCTCAACACGGGCAATATCACCAAAACGTACCTGTTGGCCTGTTCCTGAAGCCATCAGCAGGTTTCGGATATCGTCGAGGCTTTTATAGGTTCCGTCAGCGATTACTTTCATTTGCAGGTCACCTGTCACCTTTTCACCTGTGTTAACAAGCACATTCTGAGCTTTCAGAGTTTGTGCCACCGTATTGAGATCGATTCCCAGATTAGCCAGCTTACTGGCAGAAATGAACACATTTACAACTTCGGTCTGCTCACCGGAGAGTGAAATTTTCTGAACACCTTCAAGGGTTATCAATTCTGTTTTCAAAAAGTTGGCCCATTTGCGAAGCTCATGGTAATCAAAACCCTGATCGGCTGTGATGGCATAATAAATCCCGTAAACGTCCCCAAAGTCGTCGGCAACAGAAATGGGAGAAGCTCCTTGAGGTAAAGTTGGCTGTACATCCAACACCTTACGGCGCAGTTCGTCCCACATCTGAGGAATTTCTTCCGGGGGTGTGGTAGCAATTAATTCGACATCAATTTTTGAAAGCCCGTAAGATGACTCTGATTTGATTTTCTTGATGCGGCGCATGGATTGAATGGTACGTTCAATGGGCTCAGTAATTAACTGCTCCACCTCCTGAGGTGTTGCGCCGGGGTAACGTGTAACGACAGCAACCTGCTTGATGACAAAAGGTGCGTCCTCCTTTTTCTCAAGCGTTTCGAATGAGAATATACCTCCGATCAGCAAAATCGCCAACAGAAAATAGATTACCTTCTGATTATCGAGTGAATAACTTGGAATATTCATAATTCTTTGTGTTTATTATTCGAGGATATTCACCTGTTGGCCTTCGTAAACATTGTTAACACCGGCTGCTACGATAACCTCACCGACTGAAAGTCCTGACTTAACTTCAACTTGCTTGTCGTTAAGGAGTTGACCTAATTCAACCGTCTTTCTGGAGATGCTTTTGGTTGAGGCATTATAAACCCACACCGAACGACTACCCGAATTCACATCGCCAAAAACTGCGTTAACGGGGATAGCAATCGCAGCCTCGTTGCCTGTAGGACCGGGTGTTGTGATGATAACCGAACACGAAAATCCAGTTGAAACCAAACCTTTATATGCAGCAAAAGTTTCGTCATCAATGACTGCCGTAACAGGGATACCGGAACCATCGGGAGAAGCATCGATAAACTCCTTTACCTTGGCATTGAAACGCTTGCCTTTTAAAGTTTCAAACTCCACCTGCATCGAGGTCATACTCTGCAACAAATTCACACCGGATTCAGGCACCGTGAAACGAATGTTGATGATGTTGGGATTGACAAGTTTTACAATCGGTTCGCCTGCTTGGATTTTTTGATAGTTTTCAACATATTTCTTCTCAACGAAGCCGGCAAAAGGTGCGGTTAATTTGGTGTCGGCCAATGTGTTTTGGGCATTCTCAAACTTCGCTTTGGCATTGGTATATTCTGCCCTCGCCATTTCAAACTCCTGTTGCGAAATGGCTTGTTTTGCCAACAACCTTTCATTGCGTTCAATTTTTGATTTGGCAGTTTGGTAGGTGGCACGTGCCGCTTCGAGCTGCAGATCAAGATCGCGCGGATCGAGCACGGCAATCACTTGCCTTGGCTGAAGATTCTGACCCTCATCTACTTTCATTTCGATAATGGTTCCCGAAACTTTGAAGGTAAGGTTGCTGAATTGCTCTGCAACCACGATACCGGAATAGCTCTTGGACGAGGATGCCAACGATGAAACAGTGGTTACTTTTACAGGTCTGGTAATTTTTCCTGTCTCTTTTGTTTCACCTCCACACCCAACAAGAAGCAGAATCATTCCCAAACTGAAGTAATGGATTTTAGTAAACTTGAACATAGTAAATGTTTTTAATCATTAAATTTTCAATTGATTAACCTGGCAATCTCACAAAGATCAATTAAAAGTCTCAATTGCTTAGCTTAAACATAAAGCAAAGTTATTTTTTTTTTAATCTTTACGACCTATACCAAATACAAGCAAAATTATTTTTTTTGTTGTACGAAAATTCAATCAGGCAAAATTTCTAAAAACACCATATAATGTTCAAACTTTCCACTGTCACTGTAAAAAAAAATGAAACATTATCAGTTACCTGAAAAGCAAACCATTCTTAAAGCTTGAATATACTTGATATCACTGCTGGCAGGCAGCCTAAGATTGTGTAACCATAAATCATTTTTCACGAAAAAGTCAGAATTATCGATCCGGATTTTTGGGGTTTTCAAATTTCCATGAAACCAAAAGGCGTCCTAAAAGTTAAATTGCTTCTGGATATCCGACAAGTTTTGAGGCAAGATTAAATTTTCTTATTTTGTCTCGACAACAACCAGTTTTCCTTGTTGTTGAAGTCGTTTAACAATTTTGGCACAGATTTTTTGGCGACTTAACAACCCCTGTTGTTTAAACTCAATATTTCCTTCGGAGGCATTTGGAGCCTGACCCAGCCATACGTTGATCCTGTCGGCCATTTTAAGAAAAGCAGCCATTTCCGAAGCTGCCGAGTCAGCAGGATAATCGGCAGGATCCTCATCCAGCAGGTGATAAACCTGATTGAGCGTCACCATTCCTTCGGTAACGAGCTCAAATCCATGAATTAAATATGAGGGCGGTGTAATCGGGTTTCCGGCTTCGTTCACCTCAATTCGTAAACCCAATTCGCGGGCAACTATTTTGGCCGTTGACCCACCCGAAATAAGGTGAATACCTTCTGCCTCATTGAATTGACTTACCCACATCGCATCGTCGGTCTTGCTTTCAGGTGGCCCGGAGAGCAGGTTAACAATCACGCCCCGACGGTTAACTACCATTAGCACAGAAGTGTCATCACCCTTTCCTTCAGGCCAATATGCTCTTGCCTGATCATGAACAGCTTTTGAAAGTAGCTCACCATCCAGCCTTTCGACCGGCAGTCGCGACTGGATAAATGCCCTTACACCTTCGACGTCCCATCCCATAGGAAAATATTTTCCTATTCCCGCCTGAGTAATGCCATCTGAGACCATTACCAAACCTTCACCTCTGTCGATAAAGCAATCCGACTCGTGGATGATGGCTTTCCCTCGTGTGTAAACACGGTTACGCAAAACCTGGCAATAGGCTTTGTTGATCAGCAATGGAGCGGGCATTTCGTAACTCAACACTGTGGTTTGTCCGTTGTTAAGTATTCGGGCAATGGTAAAAACTGCAAAAGGATCGCCAGTCCCCCAAACGGCATCCATGGTTGCCGATACCGTTAAAAACGCCTCCCTTGCCGACATTCCCATCCGGATAAGACCTGTGAGCCGCGACACACACATATTGGCAGCAATATGTGCCTTGATGCCCGAACCCAATCCGTCGGCTAGTACAATGGTCGTGGCGCTGCTGTCGCGAAGCACCTCAAAACTATCCCCGCAGGGAGCTCCATGCTTTTTCGAAGATTGAACGGCAAATAAATCGGAATGGATGTACATGCCTATTTCTTAATTGATTCAATGAGTTTTTTCATCAATACCTCTCCCATTGCTGTGTTCTCACCGAGGAACTTTGCGAGCTCCTGAGCCATGCGTATTTGATGATCAATAAGTTCCTGAGCTTTAATCACTGTTTCGGTTTTGATCTCAGTCAGCTTTTCCTTGCTTGTTTGACTGGAGGTTACATCGATAAAAACACCAACATACTGGTCGTCTTTTGGTAAAACATACGCAACCAGATGGCAAATCAGGTTGTAACTGCCATAATGCACGATTTGTCTGATAACAGTTTCATTTCCGGTACTTAGCTTTTCAAATGGATCAGGATCAATGAGATAACTAATCTTTCTACCGAGAAGTGTATCTGAACAACTGAACATATGTTTGAAAGCAGGGTTCATGTGAAGGATTTTCAAATCCTTGCTGAGCAAAATGAGTCCATTGGGATCGTGGTCGATCATCGTATCAAACTTTTGTTCAGCCATTCTGCGCATGAATGGCACACACATTTCCGGTTCGGCCATTCCATCCAGCACAGCAATCGCTTTCTCCCGGCAGCTACCATAACCACAGGCCGTGCAGTTGAGCTCATCCTCCGGCTGGTTTTTGCCGGTCATCTTCATTACATCCTTGATTCGGTCTTCGGGATATCTCTGGACAGGTTTTGTTGTTACAGTCCTAAAACCCGTTTCCATTCTGCCATATACTTTGAATTCATCGTCAGGCAATCCAGGATGTAACTGATTATATGAAAGCACTTTATTCTTGTCAAGAAGCACATTACCCGATCTGGAGGCAAACGGACCATTCACGCAGCCGTTTTTACAAAACAGTGGTTCGATCACCATCCGCTGATCCGGACCAGCAGCCAAAGCCTCCAGAGCAGCCTTTACCTCCCTGTAACCACTCACGGCAGCCGTGTGTTCGTCGAGCAGGTCAGTTTTAAGCCCTGCAGTCCGTAACAAGCCGCCTTCAAGGGGGAAAAGTCTGGCATCACCTGCAACTTTCTCGTTAAAACTACTTTCTTCACATTGGTCGATGTGAATGTTTTTCAACCTGAAAAGCTCATCAAGTTCCTCGAATGTGAGTACGGCATCAATCACCGGCGCGTTGCCTTCCCATTGTGCCTCATCTTTTTTAGCTACACAAGGACCGGCAAAGATTACTTTTCGGCCAGGGTCAGCCTTTTTGAGTAGCCGGCCATGGGCAATCATCGGAGAGGCTACTCCTGCCAGGTATCCTGCCAGAGCCGGGTTTTTGTGTAACACATAACTGACGGCAGCCGGACAGGCCGTGCAAATGTGAGCCTGTTCAGGTTCTTCCTCTATAACAGCGCGTGTTGCCTTGGCAGTGTGCCAGGCACCGATGGCCGTTTCGGCAACATAGCTGAATCCAAGCATCCTGATGGCCGAAGCGAGTCTTTTTTGCTCCCATTCACTATAGTAAACAACGAAACTTGGTGCCAGGCTGAGCGCAGGATGCTCACCCTCCTCGAGCATCTGCAACACTTTACCATAGTCTGTACGGTAGGCTTTTGCATGTTGCGGGCATACAGTAATACAAGTACCACAAGCAATGCATTTATCGGTAACAACCTCTGCCTGACCATCTTTCATTCGAATTGCCTGAACCGGACAAACACGCACACAGCGGTAACAATCGCGGCATTTCGCCCTTGAAGTAAATACAACGGGCAACTTTTCTTTGGGTCGTGAGGAGTGTATCATCATCTTTTTACTTGTTACCTTCTGCTCAGGCTGTCATGGCCTGTTCACGGCCGGCTGGTGTAAAGAACCAGCCGGCCAGGCAAACAAGGCACAAATTCAAATAATTCTAACCAAAAATCTCATTATTTAGACAGGCTTAGCCAGCCCGATCCTTCTTATCTCGCTATCAAGCAAAGCCTTGGCTTTTTCAAAAGTAGCATGTTCCAACACCTTGTCATTGACACGCAGTACAGGCCCCCGGTCGCAACGCTCAAAACAGAATGTTGCTTTCACGTCAACCATATCCTCCTGACCTTCAAATCCTACGATATCCGAGAGTTTGTTTTCAGCTACATACTGACTCATTTTCTTAAGTAAATCCTGTGCACCTCGCATATAACAGTTCGTACCCACACACACATAAACTTCGATGCGGGGGTGATTGGTGTTTCGTATTGTAATCACCTGGTCAGTAATACGTTTACGGCCATGATAGTGGGTATGCAGCAGCTCGTGTGCCTTGTGACCGCCAATCTCTCCGAGCGTCATCTGATAAAGTTCTTTTACGTATGGATTGTCCTGTGACTTGTGCAGTTCGAGCTGTTTATCGGCATTGTACAAGCCCTGAATACGTTTTTTTCTGAAATCAGGATCAAAGCTCACAGGCTGGCCTCCTCCGGCGATGCAGCCTCCGGGGCAGGCCATGATTTCGATCAGGTCGTATTTCTCCTCGCCTGAGATGACACTTTCGCACACTTTGCGGGCATTCGAAAGGGTGTGAGCAATGCCCAGCCGCAATTCCAGTTTACCCAGTTTCATTTCGATGGTGCGAATACCTTCGAGTCCGCGGGTCATTTTCAGGTCGGTGTCAATCAAGGTTTCACCGGTGATTTTTTCATAAGCATACCGAAGTACAGCTTCACTAACACCACCGGTATTTCCGAATATCACCCCCGCACCGGTTTTGAAGCCCAACGGCATATCGAATGACTCGGGTTTCAGTTTGTTGAATTGCAATCCGGTTTCATGAATCATACGGCCAAGACCCTCTGTGGAAAGAACATGATCGACCTCTGCAAGACCGCCATGGATGAATTCTTCTCTTTTGGCTTCAAATTTCTTGGCCGTACAAGGCATAATCGACACAATTACCAGATTTTCAGACTTGACATTGAGCAGCTTAGGCAAAACTTCACGTGCCACACTGCCAAACATTTGCTGAGGCGACTTGCAACTCGACAGATTGGGCAATAACTCAGGATAATATTGTTCAGCAAACTTCACCCAACTGGGGCAACAAGAAGTAAACTGGGGCAGGTTTTCATTATTCAGCTTCCGCTGAATAAACTCGGTAGCTTCTTCCACCACGGTGAGATCGGCAGCAAAAGAAGTATCATATACCTGGTCGAAACCCATACGCTTGAGCGCAGCAACAATCTGTCCGGTGCTGATAGTACCCGGTTCCATACCAAAACCTTCTCCCAAAGCCACCCTGACTGCCGGTGCAAGCTGAGCAACCACATACTTCTCGGGATCGTGAATAGCCTTCCACACCTGCTCGGTTTCCGGCTTGGGAACCAATGCTCCCACAGGACACACCGAAACACATTGGCCGCAATACACACATTCCACATCGTTAAGACTTTTGTTGAAAGCAGGGCCGACAATGGTTTTGGCTCCACGGTTCACAAAGTCGATCGCACCTACAGCCTGCATTTCTTTACAAGCCCTGACACAGTCGCCACAAAGCACGCATTTGTTCGGATCGTGGATGATGCTCCATGAAAGGTTGTCGATAGGTGCTATTTTGTCGGTCTTTTTAAATCTGACTTTAGTCACGCCAAGTCTTCGGGTCAAATCCTGCAACTTACAGTTGTTGGACCGTGCACAACTTGGGCAACTGATGTCGTGATTGGCAAGCAATAGCTCCAGATTTACCTTTCTGATCTGCCTAACTTCAGCGGTATTGGTTTTTACAACCATGCCGGGCGCGGGTTTGATCGAGCAAGTGGCCTGAATACCCATTCCTTCGATGTCGCAGATGCATAAACGGCAGGCACCATAAGTGCTTAGGTGAGAATGGTAACAAAATGTCGGAAGTTCGATGTCGGCCTTGCGAATCAGTTCGAGTAGATTTTTCTCGCCTT
>JANJXG010000073.1 GCA_024709145.1 Bacteroidales bacterium
GTATGGGAATCGGAGCAGCAGGCAGAGGCTTACCTTGAAAGTGCACTCTACAAGGATTACACCGCGCACAGCTGCGAGCAATACACCCTGTTTCTTGCGCCCGTCCGCAGCAAAGGATCGTGGTCGGGTTTCAGTGATTGGCGAATGGAGACGGATGAACAACCGGAGCAGCTTGTTGCAGCCCTGACGCGGGCAACCTTGAAAGCCCGTTTTGTGATACCATTCTGGAAGATGACACCCGGTGTAAGCCGGGAGCATGAAAACTTTGCTGGTTTGCTGTTCTCCAAAGGTGTGGGCGAAATCCCCCTGCTCGAGCAGGCTACCTTCACCGTATGGGAGAAGCAGACCGATCTCGAGTCGTTTGCCTTTCGCAACTTTCATGCGGAAGCCATCAGAAGAACCCGTGAAAAAAATGGATTTTCGGAGCAGATGTTCACCCGATTCAGACCGCTGAAAGCTGTTGGCAGCTGGAATGGTCAAAACAGGGTGCAGGAAATTCTCAACAAACAGCGGTCGACGCAGTCCTGAAATGATTTGCTACCTATACTTTAAAATTTTTCAAATCGTTTTAAATAAACGGCTTACATGAACCTAATGGTATTATCTTTGTTCAATAAATTAAAAAAAAACATGAAAAAATCTGTACTCTCTTTACTCATTTTACTATTCTTCAGCTCCATGCTTACTGCCCAGATTAATCTCGTAGGCGTGGCCAACAACCAACAAACCGGCAAAATCGATGTCGTTAAATGGGAGGCCCTCAATCCTGCCTCCGTTTCAGTATTTCCTTCGATGCTGGATGGTTATTATTTTGCCAGTTCGGCTTTCGATTCCTACAACAGCAATTATTACCTCACGGGTATTTCGGGTGATAACAGCGGGCTCTACTCCTTCAACACCCGCACCAATCAGGAGAATCTCGGCAGTGCCTCGCTTTACAGCAACATTTCGGAGTTCGACATGAGCACCGGCATTATGTACAACCTCAAAATGATGGCCGACGACAGCATCAGCGTTTTTGCCTACAACATCAACACCAATCAGGACAGCTTACTGGGTGTCATTTACGAACCCGGTGTGAATGGTATTGTGGTGGATGCCATCGGTTTTGATGCCAACAACGGCATTCTATATTATGTTGGCTTCACCGGCGATCCTGCCCTTTGTCTGTATGCCATTCCGGTGAGGGAGAGTCAGTTTTCCTTTACCAAGACAAACCTCGTTACCAACGCGCCATACAACAACATCCAAAGCGTGAATTTCGACAACGTCAACGAACGGATCTTTGCCAGGAATGCAACCTTCGACACAACCGGCACCTACATTTCGAGTTTTATCGTTGAAATCAACAAAACCACCGGCGACATCATCAACCTCGCTGAGCTCGTTGAGTTTCCTTATTTTGTCGGTGGCTCTTCTTCCTTCGATCAAAACACAGGAACCCTGATGCTGGTTGGTATTGATACAAGTAATATGTTGAAAATGATTGCTTTCAACAGCAGCGACAACACTTATGTGTCGGGCTTCGTACCCGGTAACATTTCGGAAATCGTGTGTGACAACTCGGAATTTGTGCAAAACAACTATATCCTCACCGGCGTGAAAGCAGAAACTGCCATCAGCTTTGATGTTTATCCCAATCCCGCCACTGAACTGCTGACCATCGACTATCCCACAACTGAAAAGCTGAACATTCAACTCATTTCTTCGGATGGTAAAAGGGTTCTGAGTCAGGATTTTGCTTCGGGCGAACGCCTCGTCATGAATGTAGCTGATCTCTTGCCGGGCCTTTACTTGGTGAAGCTCCTTTCGGGAGGCAAAACAGCCACCCAAAAGATTGTGTTGCGTTAAAACCGGCACCGGAAGGGAAGAGGCCATATAGTGAACTGACAATAAGATTGCCATGGGCTACCATTCCGATCTCTCAAAAATAACGCTGGATGCCTTTCAGCGAAAACTCGAATCGGCCTGGTTGCCGCCCGGCAGGATGATCCTTCGGGAGAAAATCAGCGAACGCTTTGCTTTCTTGAGAAGTATGGGAATCAATGATGTAAAAGCTTTGATGCAGGTGCTCAGGAACAAAAAACAGCTAAACGAAATCAGCACGCAGGAGCTATTCACAGCGGACTACCTGACGGTTTTACTGCGTGAAATTAACAGCATGGTACCAAAGCCCAACAAGCTAAACGAATTCAGCTGTGTTTCAGTTGAGTTACTCAGCAAGTTGAAGGGGCATGGAATAACGAATACATTACAACTCTATGACAAGGCATTCAATGCGACGGGCCGTCAAAACCTGGCTGAAATCACCGGCATCGGAGCGCAGCAGATGACTGACCTGGCAAAGTTGGCTGATTTATCACGAATCAAATGGGTTGGTGCTTCCTATGCTCAGATTCTGTTTGATCTGGGTGCTGATACAGTGGCCAAAGTCGCAGCTGCTGATCCGATGGTTTTGCATGGACAAATCAACCGGTACATCAGTGAAAAAAAAGTGTTCAAGGGAAGCATCGGCCTGAATGATGTGAGAATACTGGTGCAAACAGCCGCTGACTTGCCTGTCGAGCTTGAATGATGAAAGGGCGTCAATAATTAATTCAGCAGGATTTTTAATTGACAAAATGAATTAAATCAATGATTGATTAACTCCTTTAATAAGCGCACCAAATTCGGAAGTGTAACAAAAAGTCAAGATATAAATGGCAACGAATTATATGAAAATCAGATTCTTATTTTTTTTGACTCTTTTTGTTACCGGCACCCCGGCTCCACTTTTTGCCCAGTCTTCAGGATCATTGCCCGACCAGATAGAGCGTATCACAGCCGGCAAACATGCCCTGGTGGGTGTTGCTGTGGCGGCGGCCGATGGAAAGGAAGTGCTCTCGATCCAGGGCGACAAGCGATTCCCGATGCAAAGTGTATTCAAGTTTCACATTGCGCTGGCCGTTCTTTCGGCTGTGGATGAAGGGAAATTCACACTTGATCAGCAAGTTGAAATTCTTAAAAAAGACCTTCTTCCCGGCTTGTGGAGTCCCTTGCGCGAAGAATACCCGGAGGGCGGAAGGTTTTCGATCCAAAGCCTGCTCGGCTATACGGTTTCACAAAGCGACAATGTGGGCTGTGATGCCTTGTTGCGGCTCCTGGGTGGACCGCAGGTGGTTGAGGACTTTATCAAAAAGAATCAGATCAGCGATATCTCCATTCAAATCAACGAAGAAACCATGCAGTCCAACTGGGATTTGATGTTTCAAAACTGGACCACCCCGCGGGCAGCCAACGAAGTGCTGGTCAAATTCTACTCCAACTCCCAACGGCAACTAAGTCCCGAAAGCCATGCTTTTATCTGGCGTCTGATGCGGGAAACCCAAACAGGTGCCGGCAGGCTGAAAGGGCAATTGCCCAAAGGAACAACCGTTGCCCACAAAACCGGCTCATCAGGAACCAATGAAGTTGGACTCACCGCTGCTGTGAACGACATCGGAATTATTTTTCTACCGGATGGCAACTACTTTTACATCAGTACTTTTATCACTGAATCAACAGAAGATGAGGCAAGCAACGACCGCCTGATCGCCGACATTGCCAGGGTATGTTATGACTATTTCCTAACCCAACCCTAGAAAGAACTTATTTTCGGGATATCTTAACTACTTTTTCTGTTTGCTCATGCAGCCCGGATGATAAGCGCAGAAAATAAACTCCGTCGGGCAGCATTTCAGTGGGGATGGTGGCCCGTGATGTTTGCCTGAAGTCGGCTTCAATCAATTGGCGTCCGCATTGGTCAATCAATGTAATCTTCATTGTTTCAGAAGTTTCCCGGAAATCAAGATGCAGCAGCTCACCAAAAGGATTTGGATATGCGCTGACAAAAGAAATGGGATTTTCATCTTCACCTAAGGTGTACACAGTGATTTTGTTAGAGCTTGCATACGGAAAACTGCTGGTATGTGCCTGGCACTCCTCCGATAAGGTCATGCGTACCCAATAGCGCAAGACACCTTTTGGAGGATATGGGTCGGTGATTTGCTGCACATAAGGAGAAAAATCCATCAGCAACTGTTCATTCTGGCCATTGACTGATCTGTAAAGCGCTACGCGTGAGATGCAATCATTCGGAGATTTGTTCCAGGAAAGATTAACCGAGCCATCCTCATTTTTTCGTCCCGTAAGTTGGGTAGAAGCATAAATAACTGTTTCACCGGTTATCGCACCACATAAATCCATGGCAATGAGTTTATAATAGTAAACGTTGTCATCAGCGCCTGAATTTTCATCCACCCAGATTGACTGACTGAAATCGAGTTGACCCACCAATTCATAGCCTGTTTCCTTTTGGGTTGACCTCAAAATATCTAACTGTATTACATGTGGTTCCAAAACATCGGGAAAAACCAGGATGTTTTTACCCGAAACCTCGTCGTAGGTAACGAAGCTCGCCTGAAGCGAAAAAGTGGGAGGACCGTCGGGTGCATTGAAATAATCACCCGATTCGCAGCCTCCGTCAACAATGCCGGTTACATGAAAGACCTCCCCCCATTGAACGGCATATTGTTTATGCCAATAATCAAAATCCCATATGGTATGTAAGAATATACTATCTATGCTCACCATCACTGAATCACAATTATAGAACTCATAGACAGGGTGAATTTCGAATACGCCCGTATTTGGCTGTGGGTCAGGAACAACGATGCTGAACATTTTATTGCAGCCATTTTCATTTGTATTAACAGAGTAAAATCCCATTTTATCGATATAGTTAGCTCTGGTTGTTTCGCCTGTGTTCCATAAATAAGTGTCGAATTCTTCGCTGGTGCTCAGATTCGTATAAATGCAGAAATGCGGCGGAT
>JANJXG010000086.1 GCA_024709145.1 Bacteroidales bacterium
CTTACAACCAGATGGAACATCCCGGTGTGGGCATCGGCGTGAACACGACACCCGGAGCACCTTATGTAACTCCTGACACCCTGGTGATAACCATTGTGTTCAAGCCCAACACCTATAGCTTTGGCGACCTCGACATTGCAAACTTCAACCCATTCCTGATCGTGAACAAAGACAGGACACATGAAGTGCATCTGCCCTACTATCGGCCAACATCAAAAGCAAATCCTGATTTGTTCGGCACCTGGGAAGACAACAGCAATCCCTCATCAGGCAGGTATTATGTGAATGACAAGAATCTGCCATGGGCCATCAACATCTATGAAAGTTTTGATTATCCGATCGAAAAGCAGGAAATATTGTGGGCACACCTTAAGTTTGCCGAATGGGCCATGAGCGGTGGTGTTCAGTTCCCCGACTGGTATAAAAACCTGAACGGATACCGAAATGAATCGCTGATTTATCAAATACCTGAAAATTAATCAATAAAAAAAACGTCGCTTTCACAAGCGACGTTTTTTTTACCCCTTATTTTATTCCGCGCTGCTTTTTTATCTGCTCATAAGCGTCTGTCACCTTTTTAAACTTCTCTTCAGCTGCAGCCCGAACGTCTTCGCCCAAATGACTTACCTTATCAGGGTGGTGCTTGAGTGCCATTTCACGGTAGGCTTTTTTCAATTCTTCATCTGAGGCTTCAGGACTAATTTCCAGTATCTTATATGCAGAATCCGTTTCTTTAACAAACATTGCCTTGATAGAGGCAAAGTCGGCAGGGTAAACTCCTAAATATCCGGAAATACTATTCAAAGTATTGATCTCAATAACATTCGGTTCACCATCACTCGCCGCGATGCCAAAAAGATAGTGCATCAACTGAAGTTTTGATGAATAATCCATGTATCGACCAATCTGCCCCGCAACCTCCTGAAGTTTGATTTCTTGTTTCAGAATCTCGCGCAGCATCAGGGTATATTGCTCAGCGGCTTCGGATCCAAAATTTCTTACTAGGAATTGCTTCACATAATTGAGTTCAGATTTCTTTATGGTACCATCAGCTTTCATCATGGCAGCTGAAAGCACAAGTAAACTTACATTGAAATCGCCTTGGCGTGTTGGTTGGTTGTCATAAGAATTTGTTGAATTACCTTCCATCATCCGGCCAAAGGCATAACCCAGCAGCGCACCCAAAGGTCCGCCAAAAGCCCAGCCCACCCCTCCTCCTATCCATTTCGAGTAACCACCCGAACCGGTCGAAGCAGTGCTTCCGGATTGTCTGGACTTCGGGAGATTAAACACTACAAGCGCAACAACGACAATTAACAGGATAGAAAAAAATGAAAACATAGTGCAAATTTTCGGCAAAATTAGCAAAATACAATTCCCTGTGTCCTTTGCCTTCAGATCAAAAAAAAAAGCAGGACAAGCCTGCTTTATGATCATTTACAATCCCAGTTTTTTTCGGATATGCTTCGGAATAGCATCCTTGTGAACTGCAATATTGAGTGTCTTGTATTGAACAAAAGGAACAGATGCATACAGATAACCCTGGTAAACATGATCTTCCGTTCCCCAGGAATTTTTTACCTTATAATAGATATGACCATTCTGGTCTTTGGCAATTCCTACGAATAACATGCCGTGATCATCGGTTGTTTCATAGTTGTTGTAAGCAGCGAGGCGCATTTCGTCAGTGATTTTCTTCTCCGGTACAATTTCTTCAAAACTGAACATACTCTTCTTGCGTTCAGCAGGAGTCAGCGCCTCCCAGCGTTCTTTCTCGGTACCACTGAGGTCGCTGATATTTTCTTCCGGAACTATGGCTACGCCGTTTTTCCAGGAAAAGCCCTTTTCACTTACATCGGCACCCCATCCCACTGCATAACCTTCGTTTAAGGCATAATCGATGGTCTCAATCAATTCGGAAAGACTGATATTATAAGTCCAACTCCACATCCAGTTATCGGGAATTTCCTGGACGTAAGGCTTGTAGAGCGGCTGATCGATAAATGAAGTCAGCTCGACATAATCCTCTGGATTAAGCTGAAGTGACTCTCCAAAACTCTTTGGGTTATAGGACTTACCTTCAAACTCGAAACTGCTTGGTTCTTCGCCAAGGTAAGCGTCAAGCAAGGCATTAAAGCCTTTATGCCAAACGGGTGTAAGTTTTCGGTTTCCATTTTTTAATACCCCGTCAGCATAAGCTTTCAGCACATCGTCCATCTCACCATGCGTATGTTTCTCCTCACCTATAACCAGGCCATTATAAACAGTCTCAGGCACCAGGCCATATTTGGAAAACACCATAATAACATCACTGAAGCCTCCACCTGCAGCCAGGTTAAGGTGCCCGTGAAGCCGTACATATTTCAGGGCTTTCTCTGAATAAGCGTTTCTGACAACAAACATTTCTGAAAGATCAATCGAACGGCCACTTTTACGCAGCACCTCTGCCTCGAGTAACCCGATGCCCGAAAAACTCCAGCATGTACCCGAACGGTATTGGTTGGGCACCGGCGTATGTGGCACCTCCTTCACCATTGTAAATTCATAGGCTTTTTTGTTTTTGGGCGTTGCTTCCTGAGCCCCCGTCAACAATGGAAGCAGGACGAACACGGCCAGAACGGAAAATAAATATTGCAGACTTTTCATAAAATATTGATTAAAGTGAAGAAGCAAAATTAACTGACAATGAAGCCATTTGATTGTTGATCCAGTTAACGGATTAAAGAAAACAGCTACTGGAAATGATTCCCGACTGAAGCATTCTATTCATGGAAGAATTTGTTATTTGTCAATGAACTTAGTGTTATTCATTATTCGTCGAATACTGAGATCAAAGAGATTTAGGCCTGTTTTACTTTTTTTGAATCAAATCATGGTAACGATCGAAATAAGACTGAACCTCAGGTTCGGCCTGCATCATTTCTTTTCTAAGGTCATGACTTTCAACCCAGCGATAGATCCACGAAAAACCCGCCCCTCCATAATAATGGCTTTGTTGTTTGAAAATCTCATCTTGCATAACTACATCCAAATCAATGATTTCAAATTCTGATTGCTTAAAAATTTCTAACAGTCCAGAAAAAAAATCGGCGTTGATTTTGTTGTCATGACATAAAAAAATATGTGGAATGTCACGTTGATAAATGGCAGTGGCCAACGAATCGAAAAAATGCAGATTTGCTGAGGTATGCTTTAAATAGGCAGCTGCAGTTTGTTTTGCACTCAACGTATCACCATTTTTTAAATCATTAATATAGAGATAATTAAACATCCAGTCGCTGCTTTCAATAGTAAAAGGCGTCAGTAGGTAGTTTTGCTCCTTAAGCCATTTAGCAATTCTTAGCTGTTGCAAAGAATCCTTTCCAAGGTCGTTGTAGGGAAACCTGAAATACTGATAGGTTTTGTCCTGCTTTTTGCACAACTCAGCCGTAATAGCAGCTCCTTTAATTATATTTGATTGAAAGGCTTCCAATTCAACTGCGCTGTAACGCGGATGACTAAAAGTGTGATTTCCGGCCCGAACCCGCTTATTGCTGACCCAATCGTATAAAAGTTGAAAATTGTCGGATTCAAAATCAGTGTCGTAAATTTTTCCTTCATTGATAAAAATGGTTACCTCAATCCCTAGCGAATCAATCAATTGCAAAAGCGACGGCTTGAATCCATCCTCCTCAAACTGCCGGGTATTTGGCACATCATCTATCGTAATTGCCAAGCGCTTCTGAGCCAGGGCTGAAAATGAAAACACATGAAAAGTCAACAAACAAAGGATGACAATCTGTTTCAAAAAAGAAAAATTGGTAAACATGCCGCATATGATTTCGAACAAAATTAACTGATTCTGTTGATAATGCCAACCGGAAAACGGTTTTTGGAGATGTAGCTGTCAAAATCCCGATGAAAGACTTGTATTTCGAATAAAAAAAAGAAAATTAGTAAAAGAAAAGTGATTATTTTCCGTTCAAACCCAAGCAAATGCGACATAAAATGAACCTCTCTCAAGCAAATTCGATCATGACTACGAAACTGGCTCTTCTTTTCCTGACGCTGATCATAATTCAATCCTGTGCGCCCAAAGATTTCAGTTTTATCAGCAAAGAAGTTTGGTATTACAGTCCTGAAAATGATATTGCAATGAAATTCGATAGCAGTGGCAGAAACATAACGGGTCAGATACTCAAAACCGACCACGCACTGGCAGACGTAGCTTCTTTCAGAGCCCGAAAGAAAGGAAACAGATTGTTTATCCGGACAGAAAATCCGGGCATTTCGAAGATCCGGGGAAAAATAACTGAAAAGAAAGATGGATTTGTAATCAAAGCAACCAAAAATCAACACAGTGAATTTACAGCACTGAAACCAGGACCATTTCCGCAACCACCCTTTCGCTACCTTGATCAAATCAGCGAAAATACAAACCGAATTGAAACCTCATATGGCAAAGCTCCAGGTTATTACTCCTCACTTGTAATTGAAGACAAGTTACACGTCGATTATGGTCAAATAGTGCAGGAAGTGGCAGGCAACCTCAAAGACAATATGTTTCGGGATGAAATACCCCTATCGATGGATATATATTTACCTGAAAATGATCCCCAAACAAAACGTCCGCTTGTGATGCTTATCCATGGAGGCGCTTTTGTTGCCGGCGACAAGCGGGACAAACTTCCATCAGCACTGGCCATGCATCTGGCAAGCAGAGGCTATGTTGCGGTTTCGGTAAACTACAGAATGGGCTATATTTTTCTGCCCGGCATGTACTCAAATCTCGAACGTTGCATGTACCGGGCGACGCAAGATGTCAGGGCTGCACTCAGATACCTGATCGCCAGAGCTGATCAGTTCAGAATTGATCCAGATCAGGTGTTTATAGGCGGCAGCAGTGCCGGGGGATTTCTCTCCTTGCTTACTGCCTACATGACTCAGTCTGAAGTGTGGCCTGCTGCCAGAGGTAATCTGCTCAAAGCTCAATCAGATTTGGGTTGCCTGGATTGCTCAACAAACCAGGACAAGGCATTCTATCAAATAAAAGGCGTTTTCAACCTATGGGGAGCTGCTCCTTTCCCGGATTTGATCGACGCTGATGAAAGAATTCCATTGCTTTGCATACATGGCGACAGGGATGAAGTTATTCCAATTGGGTATGATTACCCGTTCGCGAATGTGAGTCCGGCACTTTCATCTTTCTTCTCAAAAAAAGTTTATGGTTCAGCATCTGTTGTGGATCATGCTATTTCATTGAACATACCTTCAAAACTGCTCGTGCTTCAGGATGCTGGGCACGAACCCCATCTTGGATCCGGAAATCTGATGACTAGTTCGTACTATGACATACAAGCAGGTATTTCTGACTTTTTGACCGATCTACTCTGTCCTGAACTACCAGAAATACAAGGAGAAAGAATCGTAAATAAACTGATGAAAACACCAGTTTATTCAGCCAGAACCGGAACTTATAACCGCTTTTACTGGCAAGTCAAGGGTGGTTTAATATTACAGGAGAATGCCCTGACAGCAAAAGTTGTCTGGTTTTCGAATGCAATGGAGAAATCGCTGCAGGTGGCGGGTTCAGGCCTCAACGGACAAATAAGTATAAAGGAAGTTGTGGTTAATACTCCTTTTTGAACAGTAACCTGCTATTGTTTTACCAGTTTAAAAGCGCTTGATTTTCGATTCGAATCAAGAATTTTTAAAAAAATCAGGTGATGGTGATATTTCGTTAAATCAAGTTGAAAAAATTCGGAATCCTTAAAAGTAAATGAATCCAACATGGCTCCTTCAAGGGTCCATAATTCAATCAAGCCCGAAAATTTACCTCTCCCCGACCGGATAAAAACAACATCGCAGGCGGGATTGGGGTACACTGTCAAATCTATTGCTGCTTCATTTTCGTTCAAATCAATCACATTAAAACAGCCCGAATGCATATTTTCTCGTATGGCTCTGAACTTTGGTGCAGAGATTGAAGCAGTATCCTGATCCATCGTTTCGAGTATTCCCCAGCTTCCGTAGCGGGCAGATCGTTGTCCGATAAAAGAGAAGTTCATGCATTGCAAAGGATCATCGCCCTCCTGTAATGTTCTAAGGAAGTCAAACCACTCATTATAAAGGTTATACATAGCCGTGTCGCGTTGAATATCGAGCAATGCCTGAGCATACGTTGGCTCCTCACCAAAAGGGTTGGGCGTGATATGTTGCCCGCCTTCGTAGAATGCCATAGGCAAGCCGAGCGGATCGGCCAACTCACTTTTTATGGCCTGCATCCAGGGTTTTTCAGCTTCTTCGCGGCTTTGACGCACGCGCTGAGCCACGTCTGAAACTGTGGCCTGAGGTCCAAGGGCATCGAGTTCAGCTTCAAGTGTTTCATTGCTCAATCCAAAATAATACGTAGGTGAAACCAGATCAAAACTCCCAATTTCCATGTTGAAAGTGATGCGCTGACTCACATCAAGCCAGGCTGTCTGCACGCCCACGGCTCTTTTCAATCTGTTGTTGTTCGAGCCAAACACACCGGTCCAGATATCCATGCAGTTTTGAATATAGGGCACAATGCCTTCGGGCCAGCTAACGCCCTGGTTCACACACCCGTATTGGTTCAACCATTGCGTTTGCCCGAACATCCAGTTCCAGATTTCGTTGCTGTATTCTACAGTGAGTTTTCGGTCAGGCTCAAGCTCATCGAAAAATAGCTGAGCCATTTGCTGAATAAAATCGTTGTCAGCATTGTGTGGCACACACACCCAGCCATCGAGGTCGAAATCGTTCATCAGCCTGATCATCATCTCATAAGGGATGCCCTTGCTGTTGGCCCAGGTGTAGGAGTCCATTCTCGCTCGTTCGTCCCACGCGTGCAGCTCAGGACTATTCCATGCCCAGGAATCCATTTGTCCCCAGTTGTTGGTTGCGCCCCAGTCCATAAACCTTACCGACTTAAAAACCAATAGCTTGTCAAGCCATACAGGATTAAAAGGCTCTTGTTGATAGCTGTTTTCAAAGTTGCTTTTCAGCACACGAATGTTGTGCACCGGATCGTCGGCTGCTGATGCCATGATGGTCATCTGAATAATTCCGCCCACAGGATTTGGCAGCTGGAAAGTCATTCGGTTTGTCGCGGTTTGTTGCACATTGGAAATACTTCCCCAAAACTCCAAGGTGCCTGTTCCGTCCCACAGCACCACATATTCACCCGACTGCCAGCCATCGGTGATAGCCCACACCGTTGCAACACGTTGCAGATAAGTACGTCCGGCAACTTGCTGCGGAATATGTGTCGGATAGCCATCAGACCTGTAGCTTAGGCTGTCGGCGGCACCCGAATCCCAGGGATAATTTGGATTGTCAACATCTTTAGTGTACCATTGACGGCTGTTGTGCATCATATCTACAAAAGGAAGCTCAGTACCCCAATCTGCCAATCCGCCGAGGTTGGTTCCAAAAATGAGTTTGCAGCTGTCGGCAAGCTGTGCATGCTGGCTGTTCGAAAACAATAAAATAAGTAGAAACGTAAGGAGCCAATTTCTCATTGCAAACTGCTGTTATATAGGCAAAAGTATGTTTAATTATTGTGTAAAAGGTTTGATGTCTTTCAAAAAACTTATCCAATCAAGTCAACAATTTTCAATCTTCGATTGTTTGGAGGGTATAAAAAACTTCAGAATAAAGGTTTTATGACAACAAAAACAGTTCTTATTACGGGAGCAAGCTCAGGAATTGGCCTTGAGTTTGCCCATATTTTTGCTCAAAACAAAATCAACCTGGTGCTGGTTGCCCGCAACCATGAAAAGCTAAAGACTCTGGCACAAGAACTTGAATTAAAACATAAGGTGAAAGTTAGTGTCCTTCCTTATGATTTAAGCAATTACCAAAATGCTGAAGCGATATCCAATTGGCTTGGAGCGCAAAATATCAATATCCAATACCTGATCAACAATGCCGGATTCGGAGAACTTGGTTCTTTTGCCGATAGCAACTGGGCTCGTCAGGAACAAATGATTAATCTTAACATCACAGCGCTTACCTATTTAACCCATCTGTTCCTTCCGGCCATGCGTCAGGCTGGTTATGGCAGAATTCTCAACGTGGCATCAACTGCAGCGTTTCAGCCGGGACCCGGGATGGCGGTTTATTTCGCAACCAAGTCTTTTGTGCTTCATTTCAGTGAAGCCATCAACGCAGAATTGTCAGGCAGTGGTGTTACCGTAACTGCTCTGTGTCCGGGTGCAACAGAAAGTGGTTTCGCCGATGCTGCCAATGCTGCCGAAAGCAAGCTCTTTAAGGGGCGGAAACTACCCTCTTCACGTGAAGTTGCTGAATTTGGTTATAAATCCATGATGAAAGGTAAGACAGTGGCTGTTCATGGAATTGTCAATAAATCATTGATTGCAGGAATCAGACTGATGCCCAGAAAGTTGGTTGTTCAGGTTTCAAAAATGATCATGTCTTGAGAAAAAGATATTAAATGAAGTCAAGATGCTCATGCTGCTTTTGCGTAGCTTCTAGGCAAAAAATTTAAAAGATTTATTTTATAATTAATTGTATATGAATTATTTATATATAAGTGATGACATTCTAGCCAGATTTTAATTCGGATTTATGATTAAGTCCTTTTTTTGACTCTTATCCCCTGCTTGATTCCATCGCGAATGAGTCCGACAAGAAACAGAACAATAGGTTCATTGCAAGTTTACTCATTTGACAAAAAAAGAAAAAAATTTCCCTGATGTTTTTAATATGTTTCTAATTTAGCCCCGAAATAAAAATTTCTTTTTTTAAAACAATAAATATTTGATATTGCATAGAGAATTCGGAAATACAGGATCAATTCCAGCAAAGAGAAGCGTTGGGGTTTCTGACGAACTGCAGGTTGTTTTTTTGGAAACTGATGTAAAGACCCACGTCAATGATTCAGGTAAAACATGTTTCTTATGAAAACGTTTAGCTTCGGACTACTTCTCAAACGATTCAGAATGAATCGATTTCAGGTTCTGCTGCCGATCACTTTAATGGTAGTTATTGTTCCGGCATTTTTGCCAAACGGGCTTTTTTCGCAATTATTTTTCTTTTCTTTACTCAGTGCTTTGTTTATCCAAAGCATGCTCGCTGTGACCGAATTACATTCAAAAAAAATAATCAGAAGGTATTTGACCGTGTTTTTTATGATTGTAATTATCTGGCTTGAGCCACAGGGACAAAAGATACTTACCTACAATGTTTTACGCCTGACTGCTTTAATTGGTTTTTTTGGGTTTATTATCTACTCTTTGGCAAAATACCTTCGGAAAGCGAAAGTTATCAATACTGATCTAATCTTTATCACCATTAATATTTATTTGTTAATGGGCATTCTTTTTGGAAACCTTGCAATGCTCATCGACTTATTACTTCCCGGAGCCTACCGGTTTCCGGTATACATGGAACCAATTTCCTTCAGTGATTTCCTTTATTTCAGCTTCATCACCATGTCGACAGTAGGCTATGGTGATGTTCTGCCTGTGCTCAGTCAATCTCAGGCAATATCTTATATTACCGCGCTTGCCGGTCAGTTGTACATTGCGATTGTTATGGCAATTATCGTAGGGAAATTTTTGGTACACAACAACGAATAAACCTTTAATACTTCTTTAACAATGAAAAAAATCCTATTCTTTATCAGCATGTTATTACTCCTGAATGTGAATTCATTTAGTCAGGGTCTCAGCATTTTTGTTCATAGCGGCTACACATTCGGCGACCGTTTTCCCGTTTACGGTGGTACCGGAAAAATTTATGACGGCCACACCTATGGTGGAGCAATTAATTATGAAATTTCTGATTTCTACGCCATTGAAATTGCCTACAGCCGGCAGGACAGTCGAGTAACGGCAGTTTCTTCCTCATTGTTACTGGCCATTGATGAGCCTTTGTCGTCGAACTACATTCTGGGTGGTGTCAATAGGCAACTCAAAGTTTCTAAAGAAGCAACACTTTATGGCGGAATGAAACTGGGTGCTGTTATTTACTCAACGAGCGGCAGCAGATTCGATGCTGTGACCCGCTTTGCCGTTGGCCTGAACGCCGGCGCAAAATATATGTTTGCCGAAAAAATAGGCCTTCGCATTCAGGCCAATCTCAATTCACCGGTTACCGACATCGGAAGCAGTTTATGGTGGAGTCCGGGTAGCGGCGTGAATGTTGGTGTATCAAGCTACACCCCGATTCTCCAGTTTGGATTTACAGGTGGTTTGGTCTTTCAGCTATAGAATAACTTCTTTTTTTCAAAGATTTATTCTGAGAAAAAAAGACCTCAGCAATTCAATGTTGAGGTCTTTTTCGTTTTTACTAGGTAAAGCTAATTGAGGAATAATGAATTACAAATAGTTCATCAAAGCTGAAAGCAAAACAATGATAATTCCCATCAAAAATGAAACTGCAGCCAATTTCTTTTGAAAAATCCTCAATTTTCCAACCTCATCCATTTTGCCGGCTTGTGCCAGACGGGCAAGCTTTGGTGTCAGTATTTCAAAGGAATAAAGAGCCAGAAAAGCCAGAACGGCCACAAAAACATGCTTGATGAAGCCTGCTATTTGCCATGAGTTTTCAAAACTGATGATCCAAACATAGTTTTCATTGGCAATTTTCATGGGAATGCCAGTGATAAAAAGTACGGCAAGTGACACGTAAACCACCACCCGTACACGACGCATCAGCACACTCATAAATTTAGCGGCAGTTACAGGTTCAAGTGTTTTTGAAACCGTTGGCAGGACAACCAGAAAATTAAAAACCATGCCACCAATCCAGGCGATGGTAGCCATCAGGTGAAGAAAATCAAGTGAAGTCTGCAGAATTGGATTGTGAATCATAATATAATATTTAATTTGTTAAATAATTGAATATCAAATATTTGATTAAACAAAAAACATCACTACCCCCGAAAAACTCAAAGCAGCCCCTATATAATCAAGTTTCGTTACTTTTTGTTTAAATAGAATGGCTGCCGGAGGAATAATCAGAATCGGTACGAGCGCCATGATGGTTGAAGCGATTCCGGTTGAGGTGTGTTGAATGGCTACCAACGAAAATGAAACACCCAGAAAAGGGCCGAAAACTGAACCCAGCGTGATTCCTGCAAGCGCAGTTCTGTTTTTCAAGGCTTTGATGATCTGCATCGTTCTGCCAGTGAAAACAATGATGAAAGAAAAACCGATAGCTCCGGCGATAATCCGGATTTGTGTGCTGGCAAACGGACTGTAATCTTGCATGCCATATTTACTCAACACCAGACCTCCTGCCTGGCCCAAAACTCCAAAAAATGCATACAACAATCCTTTAGCGGGGTATTTGAGTTTTATCCGCTCCCCTGTCTGCTTACTGAAAATGGTGATAAAGATTCCTGTTACCGTTAAGGCCATGCCTAATAGGTGCTGAACAGTCATCTTTTCCGACAAAACAATCCAACCCAGCAAAGCAGTCACAGGAGGAACAAATGTCATGATTAACATCGCGATGCGGCTACTGATTAGCTTATAGCTGTGAAAAAGAAAGTAATCGCCAAATACAAATCCAACCAATCCACTGAGCGTTAACCACAACCAGGCATGCATACTGGCATCTGTGGGTAAGGGTAGTCCGCGTGTGATCCAGGAAAAAACAGAAAGAAAAACCAGTGCAAAAAGTAATCTGGTGATGTTAACTGCCAAAGAGCCAATGCGTTTGGTCGCCACTTCAAATGAAAGTGCCGTAATTGTCCAAAAAAACGCAACCAAAACAGCTGCTATTTCACCTTGATAACTTGAATTCTCCATATGCAAATTTAAGGTGGCAAAGGTAGCCCGATTTGCAGCTAAAATTCAAGACTGCTCCTGTTTAAGGTAGTTTTCACAAGAATTGGGAAAAATCACCTCATCAAGATATGCTTGTGAACGCTTTACGGATAATAAAATCATCACTTGGCATCAAAAGAAAAAGTCTATTTTTACAATCCGATCACTGAGTTAAGGATTTCTGGTAGCAAAGACAATAAATTCATGTTGATAAAGCCATTGAATAAAAGCGCACTTATACTTGTATTTAGCATTATTCTGGGTTTGAATCCCAAATTTGCTGGCGGAAAAGACGGCCAGCAATTCACTGTTTTTCATTACAACAGCACAGCATTCAAAGGTGGAAGTCAACATTGGGAAATCAGCAAAGATGCTTCAGAAAGGGTGTTCGTTGCCACCAACAATGGCATCTTAATGATGGATGGCACTATCCCTCGTATGCTGACAATGCCTGATAAAACGATTGTAAGATCGGTTCAATGCCTCGACAACAAAGTATATGTGGGTGCTTATCAGGAGTTTGGATTTTGGCAAGAAAACGAAATAGGCCAATGGAATTACTTATCCCTAACCGAAACCGTCGATAAGTCATTGTTTCAGCACGATGAATTCTGGAAAATCGTTCATCATGAAAACAAAATCTATTTTCAAAGCTTCGGTAATATTTTTTGTTATGATGGTCAAACAGTGAGTCGGATTGATTTACCCGGCCCGATCCTTTTCCTATTGAAAAGTGGAGAAAAAGTTTTCACTCAGGCTATCAACGGGCCGCTGTATGAATTAAAAAATGACAAACTTCATCGCCTTGCAGGAAGCGAAATTTTCAGTACAACAGAAGTAAAAGCAGTGTTGAGCCCGTCAAAAAATAAATTTGTTATTGGGACTTCATCCCTTGGTTTGTACAAATATGATGGAAAAAGTTTTGTTCCCTGGGAGGTTGAAGCCAATAGTCAGTTGCGGGAATACAAAATCAATGCAGGTGTATTGCTTAACGATGCCCTGGTTTTTGGAACCATCTTAAAAGGTATATTTATTCTCGATAGTGAGGGCAAAATCATTCATCAAATTAATAGCCTTCACGGCCTTCAAAACAATACAGTGTTGTCGATGGTCCCTGACGAAAATAACAATCTTTGGCTGGGTCTCGACAAAGGTTTTGATTTCATTTGGTTTCATTCCCCGGTGAGTCTATACACAGGCGACGAAACAGGCACAACCTACACTTCAGCTTTGTATCAGAATAAACTTTATGTGGGCACAAATCAGGGTATTTTTTATTACAAACAACTAGACCAAAAAGGCTTCGCTGAACCAAAGTTTATACAGGGCTCGCAAGGTCAGGTCTGGTTCTTAAAGGTGCTGAATGGCAGGCTGTATTGCGGTTTAAATAATGGTACATATCTTGTTGACGACGATCAACTCATAAGGGTAAGCTCTATTAATGGGGGCTATAACCTGAAACCTTTTCGGCTGGGAGATGAAGAAATTCTGCTTCAAAGCACTTATAATGAAATTGTAGTATTTAAAAACGATGATGGAAAATGGCGTTTTCATCACGGATTAAAAGGTTTTAGTGCGCCGGCCAGGTTTTTGGAAATCGACCATCTGGGTAACATGATTCTAGGTCACAGCATCACAGGCCTTTACCTTCTAAAGGCCAACCCTTCTTTTGATTCTGTTTCAGCAATTCACCTGCTCGGTGAAAAAGAAGGACTTCCGGTTAAAAGCAACAGGGTTTTCAAAGTTGACAACCGTATTGTTGTTCCTACCGGTCAAAAACTCTATCAATGGAATGCTATTGCCGAACGATTTGAAGCATGGGATGCCCTCAATAGCCAGTTAGGTACATTTATGACAGCGGAAACAATCATCTCAACCGGCCTGAATCAGTACTGGTTTATCAAAAATGATGAAATTGGCCTCTTTGAAATCAGGCATGAAACAGCAAAAATACTTCACCGCATCATTCCCGAAATGTATGATTTGCAGATTGTCAACAGGAATGAAAGTATTGTTAACATACAAAATGAACAATTTATCATCGGACTCGAAGAAGGCTTTGCCGTACTTGACCTAAATGAGCTTCGGGATTTGCAAAACAATGATTCCCCTCCGCTTATACGGGTGACCGAACACAGCAGCACACCCGGATCTGATTCTAAAGAGTTAAAGATCAAAGAAATGGACAATACTCGACTATCCGCACAGTCTAACAATTTGTCCTTTTCTTTTGCTTTACCCGAAATGGCCGGCCTGCCTTGCTATTACCAGTATTATCTGGAAGGGATCGACCCTGATTGGTCGGGATGGCAAACTGGCAATCTGGTGAGCTATTCAAGGTTACCTCATGGCAATTATACCTTCCATGTAAGAGGACTTAACGCCAGAGGAATGCCAACCGAAACCGCAAGTTTCGGTTTCAACATTCGTCCTCCGTGGTATTTAACGAGTTATGCCTATGCACTTTACTTGCTTATGGCAACAACCTTTGTTTATTTACTTTGGCATTCCTACAGGCGAAGACAGTGGGTAAGGCAAGAAAAAGCGCTCAAGCAGGAAAATGAAAGGATGAAGGTTAAAAACAGTCAGGCAGAAGCTGAACTGATTAAACTTTCCAATGAAAAACTTCATTCTGAAATTACCATGAAGAACATGGAGCTGGCTAAAAACACTATGGCCATGATTAAGAAAAATGAATTACTCATTGAAATCAGGCATGAGTTGAACCGCCAGAAAGAAGAGCTCGGCGGCCGGTTGCCGGTTAAGTACTACACCAAAATCAGTAAACTGATCGAAAGCTCCATCAACAGTGAACATGATTGGGAAATGTTTGAATATCTGTTTGATCAGGCCCATGAAAACTTCTTTAAGCGGTTGAAACAAAACTATCCTGAGCTTACGCCCAGTGATTTCAGGCTTTGTGCCTATCTCAGAATGAACCTGACGTCCAAAGAGATAGCGCCTTTGCTCAACATTACAATTCGTGGTATCGAGGAAAAGCGCTATCGACTTAGAAAAAAACTTAACCTTCAAACGGATCAGAATCTCACAGAGTTCATCATCAATTTCTGAAAACTATTTTTTAATCAATCTGCCGTTTATAACATCTCCCGAACGGATAAGTCTCAGCACATACACACCTGATTCAAGTTGCCTGATATCAAGTGCTGATTTCTCCAGTCTTTGTTTTATAACAACTTTACCTGTTATATCAAGCAGTTCAACTTCACCTTCCCAATTGCTGCCAAGCTGAATGAAATCAGTTGCCGGATTTGGTACAATTTTCAATTCAGGTGTATAAAGACCTGACAAGCCTGCAGCATCTCTCACGAGAGAAGGAACCTCTGCCGGTGCAAATGCCCTGTTGTACACCCTCACTTCGTCGATTATTCCATTGTAAAAAGCATTGTCGCCTGCTACCTTGTAACCGATCGTAAAGGGTTGATCATTGGTAAGAATCGGGCCACTCAACGGAACGGAATTCTTTAAAACGCCGTTGATGTATATCCTCTGCTCACTACCGTCAAACACGGCTGTAATGTGAACCCATTGACCTTCAATTGGTTTTACATTGGAGTTAAGGTTATGACTTCCTGTTGAGGTTGTCAGGTGAAACAAAATTGTTCCACTACCATCGCAGGCAAACTGCAATCCCCAGGCATCATTTCCTTTCATCAGAATGTCTTCAAAGCACGCAGCATTGGCATCATGTCGGATCCACGCCGAAACTGTGAGTTGGTTTGTCAGATCAAAATCAACATGATCGGCAGCTTCAACATAATCATTCACGCCATCAAATTGCAAAGCTTGTTGCGATGAGCCAAACCTGTCAGTTACAAGCACCGTTTCATGTGCAGTACCATGATGATTGCGGCCGCTGTGATCATCTGCATTGCCTGCAAATGGGTAATAAGCAATCAGGCCGTCAGCGATGGAAACGGTATTGGTGGCGATGATATAGTCTGTTTTGGTTTCGATATCGGTTGTGATACCATTTCCAACAGTAAGCGATACTGTATAAACTCCAGGATTTTGATACACTTTCACAGGGTTTTGTTCTGTGCTGCTTGTTCCATCACCAAAACTCCACAGCCAGGAAATTACATTTCTCGAAGGTTGGTATTTGAGTGGCATGGTGTCTTTATTGCCATCAGGCGAATCCTGCTGAATGGTGTTCTTGATTGTAATCTGCCCGGTGGCTCCATCCACATCACATACATACCAATAATACCCTGTTCCTGAAGTTGGTATCTGCAGGGTATGCAATAGTCCGTTCTGGTTGTAAATCTGCACAACAGCTGCCGATGTCGTGATTTCGGGCGAATTGGAATAGTTGTAGATATAATACTTATAGATACCCGGGTACATCTCATAAATGGTCATGGTTTCTGGTCCGTAGCTATCTGTGTCGTCGTGGTCGAGTGCTGCGTAAGGTGCCGATGTTATACTTCCCTGATTACTGTAATAAACATGATGTGAATAACCCTCGATTTCTGGGGTCCGTAGATGTGAATCGAGATCATAGGGCAACTCACCCCAGTTTAGCACAAAGCGCAGATTTCCTTCTGCTAAAGTTTGTGAAAGTGAGATATCAAGCTGGAGGCTTTGACCCTGTTCAATCACAACATTGCTGTTGGTGTAGGTGATGTAACCTGTCTTGGAGCAGGTAACCCGGTTAGCACCATCTGAAGACTGATCGAAGAAATTGACTGTCAGCGGTATTGATCCCTGAGTTATACTGGAAGCAAACCCGGCGGTGAGTGCTCCAATCGGGATATTTTCAATGAGGTAATTACCGGCTGCATTGGTTGCTGCCGACAAACCCGCAATTGACACCAATGCTCCTTCAATCGGTGCACCGGTGGCAGCATCCGTAACCATTCCATTCAACACGGCAGTACCACCCCCTGTGACATTAATGTAATTAAGTTTGGTTTCAGTATCTGTGGTGCTTCCGTTTCCAACTGTGAGTGAAACGGAGTAAGCGCCTCCTGCCTGATAGATTTTGACAGGATTCTGTTCTGTACTTGTTGTTCCATCCCCAAAACTCCATAACCACGAAGTCACATTCTTGCTTTCATGCTTTTTTGGCGGCATTTCGTCATGCTTGTTATTTTCCGGGTTACTGCTCTGAATGGTATTCACAATACTAACCTGTCCGTTGTTGCCGTTCACATCGCAAACATACCAATACAAACCTGTGCCTGTAGTCGGAACCTGGAGTGTGTGCAAAAGTCCGTTTTGATTGTAAATCTGGATAACCGCATTCGATGTGGTGATATCAGGACTGTTCGAATAGTTGTAGATATAATACTTATAGGTGCCCGGAAACATCTGGTAGATCGTCATTGTTTCAGGCCCATAACCAGTTGTAACATCATGATCAAGTGCAGCAAAGGGAGCAGTTGTGACGCTACCGGTATTGCTGTAATACACATGATGAATTTGTCCGTCAATTTCGGGTGTAAGCAAATGTGAATCCAGGTCGGAAGGGCTTGCTCCCCAGTTAATGACAAATCGGAGCGCTCCTTCAGCCAGCGTAGGCGAAAGTGAAATGTTCAATGTTAGTGTTTGATTCTGAGGTACAATAACATTGCCATTGCTGTATGTTATGTAACCTGTTTTTGAACAAACCACTGTGTGGGAACCATCCGTCGACTGATCAAAAAACTGTACCTCCAAAGGAGCATCTCCTGTGGTGACACTGGCATTGAAGGCTGCTGTCAGCAAGCCAGCCGGTATGTTAGTAATAGTATAATTACCTGAAGCATTAGTAGTTGCCGACAATCCGGCAATACTAACAAGAGCACCTTCGATGGGGTTACCATTCAATGCATCGGTGACAAGACCTGAAAGGGTTCCTGTTCCTGTTGATGCTTCAAGTGTAAAATTACGCGTAGCAGTCGTGCCACTTACCAGATCAACGAGATGAGATACAGCAAGATATCCGGGTTTGGATGCGGTAACATAAACCAATCCTGCTGGCACTGAATTTAAAGTATAAGACCCTGAAGCATTGGTAGTTGTGGTAACAAACCCTCCTGCTGTTACAGTAGCTCCGGAAACCGGAGTGCCATTTGTATCCGTGACAAGACCTGTGATGGTTCCCGTATTTTGAAATCCTGTGGCATTGATTAATAGTTTTACAAAATCGATCGCAAAGCCATCAGGCACATTGTTAACCGGGTCGTCAATTAAAATACTGGCTGATCCATCAGCAAAAAGGTAATTAAAATCCGATGGCAATTGGGCAGTTATCAATTTTCCTACGGGACCAGTTTGATTGAGGCTGTTTAATATACTCTCCAAAATAGGAATTCTGACACCATCAATCGTAACAAGGAAGACATTTGGTCCAAAAAGGCCGGCCTGGAAATCATCAACAAAAAGCTGTAGCGTGACGGTTTGGATTGTTGTTGATTGCAGGTTGTAATTCAATACTATGGGTCGGGGGTTATTTTCCGGTCTGCTGGTTGTGCTCGTATAACCATCTTTGGAGGTGGCAGGGTAAACAAAACCTGAGATCACCATGATTCTGTCAGTTCCTTCCGGATCATCAGGTTCAGGTGAGAATGGATATCCATGAGCCGGAGTGCTTTGGCCTGTAAATGGGTCAAAGCCTGTTGGCCAGCCATATCCCAGGTTATCAACATCTCCTGTCCTGTGCATCAGGGCTGCTTCGGCTGTATTATAAAGCGTGATGGTGGTTGCATTCCAGTCGTCGCCCCCGCCGCCGCTTTGTGTAGTAAAACTGATCTGATTGCCATAGGCAGTGCCTGCGCTGTTTACAGCATACGCCCGAACATAGTATAAAGTATTGGATGACAAGCCACTTAGATTTGAAACAAAACTCCCAGTACCACTTCCATTACTTGTCATACCGTTATTGTTACTTGTGGTTGGATTTGCATTAGTACTCCAAACCACACCCCTTGATGTTACGGCTGCACCACCGTCGGCACTGATGTTGCCTCCGGATATGGCTGAATTTGCCGTAACAGATGTTGCATTGTTCGTTGTCAATGTCGGCAGATTAGCGGTTGGAGTGGTAGAAATAAGCACGTCATCCACCATAAAAATAAATGCATCATTACTCACACATTGAATACCTAAATAAACAGTTTGTCCGTTATAGGCATCCAGATTAAATATCTTTTGTTCCCAATTGGCAGCAGGTGCAGTGAGGTAATTGCTGCCACTGATGATCGTAAAACTGGCAGGAGCAGGGTTTGTGGTTGAGACGCCAACTTTGTAACGCTCCAGTCCGTATTGATCAGTATAAGACTTTACCCACATGGAAACAGATGAATTCGATCCAAGCGTGATAGGTGGCGAAATCAGCCAGTCGTCATTAGCACCTTCAGTTGAGGCAAAACAAGCCGCAAATTTATTGCCTGTGTGCGGGAGGATTGCCGGATTCGTCATAGGTGGCGATGTCTCCGAAGGAGAAAACACCATGAATGCCATTGGCTGATAAGCATTTGGATAGGTAACATTTTCGATTCCGTAGGTAGTCTTCAAGTCTACATCTACTGTTGTCCAGGGCGAAAATGTTAAATTAAAACTTGGATATTCCTCAAAACCATCAATGATATTGGCAACTCCCACGGTGTTTTTCGGAAAAAACACCTCGTTTTTAGGGGTTGAATCAGGTTTTTGATAAGTCCGGTTTGTTGTTTGAGAAACCAGGTTGGCAAGGCTTAAACCAACAGCCAGCATTGAAAGTAAAATGTTTTTCATTGCAATTTAATTTGGTAGCCGTAAAATTAACCTATTGTTCAGGAGTTTTCAAGAAGCATACCTAATATAGAACAATTTTAAATAACAAATTATTCCAGGCTAGCTAATTGATTTGCAAAGGATTAAAGAAACCAACAAAAGAACCGAAAAAAAAGGGCTCAAATTTCAGCCTCAAGTCCCAGCTCGTCCTTAAAAAGCCTGAGCATTGGCTTATGTTCGCTTAACTTTTCGAACTTCTCACGGTCGGTGTAGGCTTCTCTTTCTGTACTGGCTTCTACCACAGTGGGTTCCAGAATAATAAGGTGATTTGATAACTGATTTTTCAAATAGTCAAGAAGGGCATTCTGATTCAGTTTATCTGTCAGAATCAAAGGGTTATCAACCTGGAAACCGATCACAAAATCATGCTTGAGTTCGGGTTTGGCTTTCATTAAAGCCATAGCAAAGCTGGGCGAAATGCTTGCATGTTTATTGGCAAATCCAGTCCAGGCCTGAAAAAGTTGATCCTGACTGAAAGGCTGCTTCAAAATCACTTGTTCGGTTGTTTTTTTCTCCGAGGCTTGCAGAGCTTCATTGATCGAAAAGATGCCGGTTTTCTGTTTTTGAATTACAGGCTGAGCTACCTCTGAAGGTTTTTGCTGGTATGCAGGAGCTGGAACAGAAGACTGGGTACTTGATGAAACCGGTTCTGGTTTAGAGGCAGGAGATGGTGTTGGTTGAGGTGTATTTACCACAGCTTGAGAAGCCATCGTTTGAGCTGATTTTGGAGCCATTGTGTTTTGTCTGCCATCATTTTCAGCCATGGGTTTGGCCAGCGAACAAATCTGTAAAACTGTCAATTCAACCAACAACCTTTTGCTGCTGCTTCGGGCATAATTTAAATCGCATTGATTTTGAATTTCAAGCGCTTTGAGTAAAAAGGCGCTGTTACACATGGCTGCCTGAGCGGCATAACGGTCGCGAAGCGATTGGGAGGTTTCAAGTAGTTTTGTTGTAATGGGATCTTTGCTTACCAAAAGATTGCGAAGATGCCCTCCAAGTCCTGTTACAAAATGTTGACCATCGAATCCATTGTCGATGATTTCGTTGAGCATCATTAATACGGAAGTAGGGTCGTGATCCAAGACAGCATCTACAATTTTGAAATAATAATCATAATCAAGGACGTTCAGATTGTCGATCACATTTTTGTAGGTAATCCTATTGCCTGTAAAGCTCACCATCTGATCAAAGATCGACAAAGCATCGCGCATGGCTCCGTCAGCTTTTTGAGCAATCACGTTCAAGGCATCATATTCAGTTTCAATTCCTTCCTTTGAAGCTACATACCCTAGCTGCTTCACAATGTCATCCACAGTGATCCGCTTGAAATCAAAAATCTGACACCGGCTTAGAATAGTTGGGATAATTTTGTGCTTTTCGGTAGTGGCTAAGATGAACTTTGCATACGACGGGGGTTCCTCCAACGTCTTCAGAAAAGCGTTGAAGGCAGCAGCAGAAAGCATGTGTACCTCATCGATGATATAGATCTTGTAGTTGCCAACCTGAGGTGGTATACGCACCTGGTCCACGAGGTTACGAATATCATCAACTGAGTTATTGGACGCAGCGTCGAGTTCATGAATATTAAATGATGCTGAGTTACGGAATGAAATACAGGATTCACATCGGTCGCATGCTTCCATTTCTGTTGTCGGGTTCATACAATTGATTGTTTTGGCCATGATTCTTGCACAAGTTGTTTTACCTACACCCCTGGGGCCTGTAAACAAAAAAGCTTGTGCCAAAATGTTGTTTCGGATGGCATTTTTCAATGTAGATGTAATAGCAGATTGACCCACAACCATATCAAATGTGGCTGGCCTGTATTTTCGGGCTGAAACAATAAACTGATCCATGAAATGTGACGCGTTTTAACCCTCAAAGGTATAAAAAAGCTGGTTATATGGATTTGACTCCTAAAAAAGATCCTCTCAACCGATACCGGGAAGCAATTGTATTTTTTTCGTTCGGCAGCATCTCGAAGCTTAAAATGGCTAATTTTGAACCCGATGGAGGCAATGCTCATTTATGTTCCAAAAATTACCAACAGATTGAAATACAGTTTCAATCTGATTTTAGATCAATTACTTGGCATTAAATCAGAAATCACCACCGATCTTCAGCGTTTTGAAAACAGCCTGCTGCCTCGGTTGGTTTATGGTTCTGTTCCGGTGAAAAATTTCCCGTTTTTAAAAGCCTCAGGATTGCTTTTCGAAAAAGAAATTCACTGTCAGGAGCTTAAAGCATTTCCTTTTGAAGGAGTCAAGGCTTTTTTTCCGGTCTATGACAGACAATCGCTTTTACCATTCGATATCTTTTCAGCTTCATTTTACCTGGTTAGCAGGTATGAAGAGTATTTACCTTTTTCGCCTGATCAACATGGCCGGTTTGAAGCTGCATCAAGTTGTCTACATACCCATGGAATGCTTCAAAAACCAATTGTAAATATATGGGCAAAACAGCTGGCCGACAGGCTTCAATCACATTTCTATGGTTTAAAATTTAACTTCCCAACATACAACTTTCAGCCCACTTACGACATCGATGCTGCCTGGTCGTATCTTCACAAGGGTCTCTACCGCTCAGCCGGCGGATTTGCCCGCGACCTTATGAACCAGGATTACAAAGAAATAAAGCAACGTCTGGCCGTTCTGACCAATAAACTTGCTGATCCATTCGACACCTTCGAATTGCAGTTTGAATTGCAAAAAAAATACCAGCTTCGACCAATTTACTTCATCCTTTTTGCAGAATATGGCGTTAACGACAAGAACATTTCGGTGCTTAATCCGGCTTTTCAAAGATTGATCAAGCGTTTGGGTGATTATGCCAGCGTAGGCATTCATCCCTCCTATGGCTCTTTTCTGAATAAAACAAAACTTCGCCAGGAAATTAGTGCATTGAGCAGCGTGCTGAACAGGGTTGTTACACAAAGCAGGCAACATTACCTGCGCATGAGCCTTCCGGTAACTTACCATCACCTGATCGACCTCGACATCACCGATGACTATACAATGGGCTATGCTTCCCAGCCTGGTTTCAGGGCCGGCATTGCCAACAGCTATCTTTTTTACGATCTTGATCACGACCTCCCAACCAACCTCCGTATCCACCCGGTAATGCTCATGGATGGTACGTTGCGCGATTATTTACAACTTGACAACGAACATATTCTGGAAATTGCCAATCAGGTGATACAGGAAGTTAAATCAGCAGGCGGCACTTTTGTTTCACTGTGGCACAATGAAACACTCAGCGACCAAAAACGCTGGAAAGGATGGGTTAAATTGTATGAAAGCATCATTCAAATTGCTGTGAGCTGAAATCAATTATGATCAAATACCTGAAAAACAGAGATATCGACAAACAAAAATGGGATAAGTGTATCCGTGAATCATTCAACGGAAACATTTATGGCTGGTCGTGGTACCTCGACATTGTGCATCAAAACTGGGAAGCTCTGGTTGAAAATGATTATGAGCGCGTTTTTCCACTTACAGGAAACAGTCGGTTTGGAATACATTATTTGTTTCAGCCTTTTTTCGCTCAACAGCTTGGAATCTATTCCCGTAATATACTCAGTGCCAATATTGTTGGTCAGTTTTTGAAAGCCATACCTTCACATTTCAAATACATTGAAATCAGACTTAATACCCACAACCGGGTTGAGAACCTTCCCTACGAAATCGAAAGCCATTTGAATCATGAGCTCGATTTGATTCCACCCTATGAGAAAATCGTTAAAAACTATTCGACAAATACGCGGCGAAACCTGAAAAAAGCAGCCGATGCCAGGCTGAGCCTGATGCGAAACATCAAACCGGATGATATTGTGGATTTGTTTCGAAAAAACCGGGGCAGAACAATCAGTCACTGGAACGACAGAGAATACAACCGGCTGATTAAGCTTGTTTACGCAGGCATTTACCGAAGCCAGGCTAAACTTTACGGCGCTTATACAATTGAAAATCAGTTAGTTGCTGGAGCAGTATTTGTTAAAAGTCATGGTAAACTTGTTTTTCTTTTCTCTGGTGCCAATCAGGAAGGGCGCGAAACACATGCTTTGAGTTTTATTATAGATCAGGTTATCCGGGAGTTTGCCTCCGGGCCGCTCGTTCTGGATTTCGAAGGCTCTGACAACCCAAATCTGGCAAGGTATTACAAAAGTTTTGGCAGTAAAGAAACCTCCTATCCGGGCATCCACATCAACAGGCTTCCACTTCCAATCAGAATTGGAATGAAAATTATCCGTTTACGCAAAAGACTGTAGAAAAATGGCTCTGGTTTATCTCCTTTAACCTACCAGCACATACGTCAGCTGCAGATTTCGAGGCTGATCATTCAAACTTTCAAAATTGTTGAAGACAAAATACTCTAAAACAAAAAGTCATTTAAGTGACTGACACAAATATTCTTATTTTTGCCCAAATGCAAACCCCATTGACATGATAAAAAACCTTGGTGAAATCAACTCTGTCTTCAACCAGTTTGTGGCAGAACTCCGTGATGCGGAAATGCAAAATGACCGGATGCGCTTTCGCAGAAACCTTGAACGCTTGGGTGAAATTTTTGCTTATGAGATAAGCAAGACTTTTGAATATCAAACAGTTGAAATTACAACTCCCCTTGGTGTAGCCGACATGAAGCTCATGATTGATCAGCCCGTTTTGGCTACAATCCTACGGGCAGGCCTTCCGCTTCATCAAGGAATGCTGAATTATTTTGACAAAGCTGACAACGCATTCATAACAGCTTACCGCAAGTACGACAAGAATGAAGCATTTGATATTAGGGTGGAATACATTTCGAGCCCTGACATAACAAATAAGACTCTCATTATCAGCGATCCTATGCTTGCAACCGGTGCCTCTATCGTTAAAACAGTCAGGGGAATGCTGGTCAATGGGTTACCAAAACATATTCATATTGTTGCAGCACTGGCCAGCATTGAGGGACTCGATTTCATACAACGCAACCTTTCATTACACAATATCTCGATCTGGGTTGGTGGCATTGATGATGAGTTAACCGCTCAGGCATACATCGTTCCCGGACTCGGAGATGCTGGAGATTTGGCATTTGGCAAAAAAAGTGACCTGAACTGATGATAAAAAACAAAGTCTTTCTTGAAAATATCCGGATTTCTTTTGAATCCATCCGAAGTCACCTGCTGCGAACGGTGCTCACCATCGCCATTATAGGTTTTGGTATTATGGCTTTAGTTGGCATTTTAACCGCCATTGATTCAATTAAATACTTCCTCAACGAAAATTTTTCAATGATGGGAGCGAATACATTTAATTTACGCAACCGAGAGATGAATGTTCATATGGGAGGCCGGCGCAACAATGTCAGATCCTATAAAAACATCACTTTCAGGCAAGCCATGGACTTCAAAAATTCATTCGAATATCCGGCTTCAACCAGCATTTACACTTTTGGTTCGGGCATTGTCACCTTGAAATTCGGGTCGGAGAAAACGAATCCCAACATTCAGATCCTTGGAGTAGACGAAAACTATTTGTACAATGCAGGTTATGAAGTGGAAAAAGGAAGAAACTTCACAGCCCACGAAATTTATTCGGGTTCGCATGTTGCCATCATTGGAAATGCCATCGCCACAACTCTGTTTAAAAACAATGAAGATCCTATTGGTCAAATCATTACAATCGGACCTGGCAAATACCGTGTGATTGCAGTCCTAAAAGAAAAAGGTTCCAGTATGGGCTTCAGTGGCGACAGACATTGTATGATGCCGCTTAATAACGTCAGGCAATATTTTTCGTGGCCCGACATGAATCATACGATCAGCATTCGCACAAAAACGGCAGAAGATATGGAAGCCGCCATTGGAGAGGCAACTGGATTGTTCAGGATTATTCGTGGTGATGATGTGGGACAGGATGAAACATTCACTGTGATCAAAAGTGACAACATTGCCAGCATGCTGATCGGGCTTACCGGGCAGGTACGTATGGGTGCAACTTTTATCGGGCTGATTACACTTTTTGGTGCAGCCATCGGTTTGATGAATATCATGCTCGTATCAGTCACCGAACGTACACAGGAAATCGGAATCAGAAAAGCCATTGGTGCGACAAGGAAAACCATACGTGATCAGTTTTTGATCGAAGCCATTGTCATCGCACAAATTGGAGGTGTGGTCGGCATTATCGCCGGTATCCTCGTTGGAAATATTCTTTCCATCGTCATTGGAAGTGCGTTTATCGTTCCCTGGGCCTGGATTGCCCTGGCAGTGGTTCTTTGTTTTGTTGTCGCATTGGTATCCGGTTACATTCCTGCAAACAAGGCCGCCAGTGTTGATCCGATTGAATCATTAAGATATGAATAAATAAAGTGATTACAAATGCCTCTTGAATACCAGCATCTGATCTCCAATAACCTCAAATGGGCGGCACAAAAAAAAGCTGCCGAACCAGGTTATTTCGAAAAATTAAGCATGCGGCAACAACCAAACTTTCTGTATATCGGATGTTCCGATAGTAGAATGCCGCTCGACACCTTTACGAGTACCGAACCCGGCGAACTCTTCGTTCACAGAAATATTGCCAACCAGGTTTCCATAACTGACATCAATTTCTTGTCTGTGCTCGACTACGCGGTGCATGTTCTTAAAGTTAAACATATCATAGTTTGCGGTCACTACAACTGTGGAGGCGTTACAGCAGCCTACAAAGGACAGGCAACAGGCCTGGTGGGTAACTGGATCAGCCCCATAAGGGATCTTGCCAAAGAATACGCCGCTGAACTTGAATCAATTGAAAATGAAACACTCAGACTGAACAGACTAAGCGAACTCAATGTAATCCGACAGGTTGAAAATCTTTATAAAACACATGTCGTACAACGAGCT
The DNA here is from genome assembly GCA_024709145.1 of Bacteroidales bacterium. Taxonomy (GTDB): domain Bacteria; phylum Bacteroidota; class Bacteroidia; order Bacteroidales; family F082; genus JALNZU01. The sequence goes on from JANJXG010000086.1 coordinate 26,458, forward strand.
TTGCAAAAATGTCACAGCGATTTTCAAATTCATGCCTGGGTACTTGATTTATCAAGCGGACACATTATCGAATTGCCACTACCCGATGGGCTCAGCCATAAGTAACTATCAATGAACAGCTTAGATTCTCAAAATTTATGAACTCTCCTTCAACAGAATTGCGTGAAAGTTTTGGCAGCCGCATTGGCGTAATTGCTGCAGCAGCTGGTTCAGCCATCGGATTGGGCAACATCTGGCGCTTTCCTTATGTTACAGGCGAAAATGGTGGTGGAGCTTTTTTATTGGTTTATCTGGCTTTTGTCATTTTTATTGGCGTACCTGTCATGCTTTCTGAATTTGTAATCGGACGAAGGTCTCAAAGGAATCCGGTGGGCGCATTCAAGAAACTTGCACCCCGTACTGCCTGGCCTTTGATAGGTTTTATTGGTATTACAGCTGCCTTTACGATTCTGGCATTTTATACCACTGTTTCCGGATGGACATTGGAGTATTTATATCTTTCATTCGTAAATGGCTTTGGAACAGCCAAAAAAGCTGAGCTTTCAACTCAGTTCAGCAATTTCGTTGCAGATGGATACCGGCCTTTATTCTGGCAATTGGTCTTTATGTTACTAACTGCCTATATTGTGCTAAAAGGGATTAAAAACGGTATTGAAAAATACACGAAGATTCTGATGCCCATGCTTTTTCTGATTATTATGTTGCTCGTTATCAGATCAGTAACATTGCCAAATTCTTATGCTGGTCTCGTTTTTCTATTTAAACCGGATTTCTCAAAAATCACGGCTGATGTCGTGATTCAGGCACTTGGACAATCGTTCTTTTCATTGAGCATTGGTATGGGAACGCTGATTACCTATGGTTCATATATCAATAAAAAAGATCAACTTGGCACAACAGCTATTTCCGTTTCACTGGCAGATACTTTGATCGCAGTGCTTGCTGGTGTTGCCATCTTTCCGGCTGTTTTTGCTTTTGGTATTGCTCCTGAATCTGGTCCAAGCCTTGTGTTTATAACCTTGCCAATGATTTTTAGCCAAATGACAGGCGGACAGTTTTTTGAGATTATATTCTTTATTTTACTTGCCATTGCTGCCCTCACTTCAACCATTTCAGTGCTCGAAGTTGTTGTGGCCTATCTTGCGGAAGAATTGAAAATGAGTCGGAAGAAAGCAACAATTCTGGCCTCTGTCAGCATTTCAATCCTTGGTATACTTTGCACCTTAAGTCAAGGCCCGTTACCCGAACTTCGAATTGCCGGTTATTCGCTTTTTGATGCATTGGAAAAATCATCGGCCAACATTTTCCTTCCGATCGGTGGGCTGTTTATTGTTCTTTTTGTTGGCTGGAAGATGAAAAAGGAAGATGTTTTTGATGAAATTACCAACCAAAACACCTTGAAAGGGCGCTTCAAAATAATTTATCTGCTTATCATCAGATTCGCAGCACCAGTCGCTATTGCTTTGGTGTTTTTGAACGGTTTGGGCATTTTCGGCTCAGGTGTCGAAGCCTGAAACGAATAAATCTCAATCCTGAAAAACAAAGGAATGGATTCGCTCAAAGACCTATTTAACTTCGATCAAAGAGAAAAGATTGCATTAATCATTCTGGGTGTATTGATTATTGTGGTCTTTCTAGGAAACCTCTCGATTTCATTCCTCCATCGAAAAATTACTTACAATCAAGTACTTACTGATTCAATTTCTTTAAGATTACTTACAGAAACTAATGCTCAAAAACAAGGATTTAAGCCTGCCGATTCGATACAGTCATTTCACATGGCTGAAGCTGACAAACATGAGGCAAATATCCGTCTGACTCCTTTTCCATTTAATCCCAATACGTTAACAGAAGATGAATGGAAAAAAATCGGTTTATCTGAGCGGCAAATCCGTACCATCCGAAACTACCTTTCCAAAGGTGGGAAATTCTACAAAAAAGAAGATTTAGCAAAAATTTATACCATTTCTAAAGAAGAATTTTCAATTCTTGAGCCCTTTATTGACATTCCTTCAGTAGATTCGACTAAAGTTGATCTGCAAAGTACCAAACAACGACTAAAAGATCCGACATCAAATGCCGGCAATGTTTTGACTGCTCAGAAAATAACTCTCAATGAAGCTGATTCTTTAACACTGTTAACTATCTCTGAACTCACTCCATGGTTGGTACACCGGATATTGCGTTACAGACAAGAACTGGGAGGATTTGCCAAAATTGAACAACTGACCGAGATAAAAGGTTTTGAAAAGAGTCTATTGGAAACAATTATACCCAGACTTACAATGGATACATTGAATATTGACCCATTGCCAATAAACAGGTTAAGTTTCAAGGAGCTTCTGAAACATCCCTATTTTGAATTTGAACACACAAAAGCAGTGATTAATTACCGCGAAAAACGAGGCTTTATTAAGGATGTAGAAAAACTGATGATCGTTTCAGGTCTGGATCAGTCAACCATCAACAAATTAAAGCCTTACATTAGATTTGATTAAAGGTAATGCATCAATTTAGATCTTATTAAATTCTATTTTAATGATTATCAATAATTTAAATCATTCAATGGTTAATAAGCAGTAAAAATTCAGTTTTTTTTCACCCATCTCTTGTGTAATTCACAAATTCTCCGTTATTTTGCACTCCCATTTTAGGGCAGAATTAATATTTAAGCGCCATGTCAAAAGTTTGTCAGATAACAGGAAAGAAAGTAATTACAGGAAACAATGTTTCTCACTCGAATCGTAAAACCAGAAGGGTTTTCTCTCCAAATCTTCATGTAAAACGCTTTTACGTACCTGAAATGGATGAGTGGATTACACTCAAAGTGAGTGCAGCAGGTTTGCGCGTCATTAACAAAAAGGGCATCTATGCAGCCTTGCTGGATGCTGACAAAAATGGTCATCTTTATAAGCACTAAGCTTGTTTAAACATATAGAAAAGCTGCTGTTGGAGTCAACAGCAGCTTTTTTTGTGCATCTTTGCAAGCTCACAAAATAAATACTTGATAAGGCAGTTTAATGATAAAAAAGGTCAGTATGAATTTTAAATTCCTTACGCTGCTTACATTCGCACTCATTTTATCGTCTCTTGTCAATGCACAACAGAAAGCTACTGTGAAAGGCGTGGTCAGAGATGAGAAAGGAAAAGCAGTTGAGCTGACCCATGTTGCACTAAACAACCGTTCAGTTGGAATAACCACTGATTTTCGGGGAAGATATGAAATTAAGGTTCCTGCTGATACTTCATTTTCATTGACATTTTCATTTGTTGGCTATAAAACTTCCACCAAAGAACTTCGACTTCCTCCCGGTGAAATATACACTTTAGACATCATTCTACTGCAAACAGCAACGGTGTTGCCAACTGCAGAAGTAAGAGAAGGCCGCATGCCATCAGGTACAATAAGCCGGCTCAACCCCAAATCTGCTCAATTGCTTCCAACAGTAGGCGGTGGTATTGAAGACCTAATTAAAACATTACCGGGAGTATCTTCCAACAATGAGCTAAGCTCTCAATACACAGTTAGAGGAGGAAATTTCGATGAAAACCTTGTGTATGTTAATGGTATCGAAATTTACCGGCCATTCCTTGTTCGTTCCGGGCAGCAGGAAGGGATGAGTTTTCTCAATTCATCCATGGTATCTGGTATATCCTTCTCAGCTGGTGGATTTGCTGCCGAATATGGCGATAAACTCAGCTCTGTGCTCGACATCACCTACAAGAAACCATCCGAAAGCGCTGGTTCAGTTTCGCTCAGTCTCCTTGGTGCCGAGCTGCATGCTGAAGGCACTGATAAATCAGATAAATTTTCATACCTTGTTGGAACCCGCTACAAAACAACTCAATATATTCTCAATGCTCTTGAGACAAAAGGTCAGTACCGGCCCGATTTTTTCGACTTTCAAACCTTACTGGAATATAAACTGGCTCAAAAATGGGATCTTTCGGTTTTGGGTTATTATTCGCGAAACAAATACAAACTTATTCCCGAAACGAGGCAAACTGATTTCGGCACTTTCAAGGAAGCCTTCAGGCTGACAATCTATTTCGATGGCCAGGAAGTTGACAATTACAACACAGGCCTGGGTGCTGTAACCCTCACCCACCGACCAAACAAAGACACGGAGCTGCGGCTTATTGCCTCTGCTTATGGCTCAGCTGAGACAGAAACCTATGATATCGAAGGTCAATACTGGATTGGCAGGTTGGAAACAGCGATAGGAAGCGAACAGTTTGGCAATGTTATCCAGTCGCAGGGTGTCGGTACTTTCATCGACCACGCGCGTAATTCATTTAAAGCCAGCGTGGTGAATATTGAACACAAAGGCACAAAAGTCGACAACAACGGCGTTTTAAAATGGGGAGCACGCTACCAATTTCAACAAATCAATGATCGCATGAGTGAATGGGAAATGCTCGACTCCGCCGGATTCACGCTTCCACGCCCCACCGACATCCCGGGAAGCCAGAATCCCGGCATAGCCGACCTAATTCTGAATCAGGTAGCAAGAGCAAATAACCAGTTGAAAGTACACAATTTTAATGCGTTTGTGCAGCAATCCTGGAATCACGTCAGCCTTGATAATAACACCTACACTTTTACAGCAGGCATCAGAACAAATTATTGGGGTTATGGAAATGAATGGACTGTGAGCCCTCGGTTCAGCGCCGGAATTAAACCCGACTGGAAGACAAAAATACAATTCAGACTGGCGGCCGGCGTTTACAATCAGGCTCCCTATTACCGCGAAATGCGAAGGTTTGATGGCAGCCTTAATGAAGAAGCCCGATCTCAAAGATCTTATCAGTTCGTTGCCGCCGGTGACCTCGATTTTAAAGCCTGGAACAGACCATTTATCTTTACATCAGAGTTTTACTATAAATATTTCGATCGGTTAACCCCTTACGAAATCGACAATGTGAGGATCAGGTATTATGCCGATCAGGAATCAAAAGGCTATGCAACCGGCATAGATTTCAAAATAAATGGCGAATTCGTTAAAGGAATCGAGAGCTGGGCAAGTTTATCATTCCTGAAAACCGAAGAAGATATCAAGGGCGATTCATACAACTATTACCTTAATACCGATGGAAAAAGGATCGACTTTTTCACTGAAAATCAAACCATAGCAGACACTGTTACCGTTTTCCCCGGACTCATACCCCGACCCGCAGACCAACGTTTTCAGTTTGCTGTCTTTTTTCAGGATTATATTCCCAGATATCCTACATTCAGGGTTCATTTGAAACTAATTTTCGCATCTCGTTTGCCGTTTGGTCCTCCAAATACTGAAAGGTATCAACAAACACGCCGCATGCCTGAATACCGTAGAGTAGACATTGGATTCAGCAAACAATTGCTAGGAGAAGACCGTAAAGCCTCTAAGTCGGTGTTGACTCGACACATCAAAAATATGTGGGTTAGTCTCGAAGTGTTTAATCTGCTGCAAATCAGTAACACCATCTCTTATCTTTGGGTAAAAGATGTCAACAACATCCAATACGGTGTTCCAAATTACCTCACACCCCGTCAGCTAAATTTAAAATTCGTGGCTGAGTTTTGAACCTTTGACTGTTAATTTTGTTTAATGTTCAGGGAGTTATTTAAAACAATTCTAAATAGAGTTGTATCTTTGAACCATCAAAAAAATTAAACTAAACGATTATGTCAAAAGTAAAAGATCTTCAGTTTCCACAGCTGCCATATGCATTTACTGCTCTTGAACCGCATATTGACGCCTTAACAATGGAAATTCATTACACCCGCCATCACAAGGCCTATTTCGATAACCTTGCTGCTGCAACACGAGACAACGAAATGGCAGAAACAGACTTTTTAGAATTGTTGAAGAATATCAGCAAATATCCTGTTGCTGTTCGCAACAACGGAGGAGGTCACTTCAATCACGAATTATTTTGGAATGTGATGTCAGCACAGGGAGGCGGCAAACCGACCGGAGAACTGGCAGCAGCAATTGACAAACAATTTGGTTCTTTTGAGGCAATGCAGGAACAATTTAACAATGCTGCCAAAACTCGCTTTGGAAGCGGCTGGGCCTGGCTTTCGGTGAAAGCAGATGGTTCGCTCTGCGTTTGTTCAACACCAAATCAGGATAATCCATTGATGGATGTTGCAGATTGCCAAGGCACGCCCATTCTTGGTCTGGACGTTTGGGAACATGCCTATTATTTGAAATATCAAAACAAGCGTCCTGATTATGTTTCAGCCTTTTGGAATGTGATTAATTGGGAAGTTGTAGCCGAAAACTATTCTAAAGCAGTATAGCAGAATTTATTAACAAAAAAAAAGCGTTGCAGGATTGTAACGCTTTTTTTTATTATTTCTGATTTTTTTAATTAAAGGCCAGGAAAGATTTTTTAATTCTTGCTATGGCATCCATTAATTCTGTTTCCGTAATTACCAACGGCGGTGCAAAACGGATGATATTTCCATGTGTTGGTTTGGCAAGAACGCCATTTTCTGCCATTTTTACACAGATATTCCATGCCGTATGACTTTGTGGGGTATCGTTCACAATCACGGCATTCAGCAGGCCTTTACCACGAACTTTAGTAACCAGATTCGTTTCATCCACCAGCTTCTGCATTTCGGCTCTGAAAATCTTTCCTAAATAAGCTGCCTTTTCGGCCAGGCTTTCTTCTTTAACAACCTCCAGTGCGGCAATAGCAACGCGGGCAGCCAGTGGATTCCCTCCAAATGTTGAACCATGTTCACCCGGCTTGATGCACAACATAATTTCGTCGTTGGCTAAAACTGCCGAAACCGGATAAACACCTCCGGACAAAGCTTTACCAAGGATTAGAATATCCGGTTTCACACCTTCGTGGTCGCAGGCAAGAAGTTGCCCGGTGCGGGCGATACCCGTTTGGACCTCGTCAGCAATAAATAAAACATTTTTTGCTTTGCAAAGGTCATAAGCACCTTTGAGGTATCCATCGTCAGGGACAAAAACACCCGCTTCACCTTGTATTGGCTCAACCAGAAAACCAGCAACATTGGGATCTTCAAGGGCTTTCTCCAAAGCAGGAAGATCGTTGTAGGGAATTGTTATAAAACCGGGAGTATACGGACCAAAACCGCCTCTGGAGTCAGGATCGGTTGACATACTGATAACCGTGATGGTACGACCGTGAAAATTGTCGGCACAAACGATGATTTTTGCTTCATTTTCAGCAATCCCCTTTTTTGTATATGCCCATTTTCGACAAAGCTTCAAAGCAGTTTCATCACCTTCTGCACCAGAGTTCATGGGCAATATTTTGTCATAACCAAAATATGAAGTCGCAAATTTCTCGTAAACACCCAATACATCGTTGTAAAAGGCCCGAGAGGTGAGCGTTAAGGTTTGTGCCTGATCGATCAATGCTCCAATAATCTTTGGATGACAGTGTCCTTGATTTACAGCAGAGTAAGCTGACAAAAAGTCGAAATACTCTTTACCTTCTGCATCCCAAACCCTGGCACCTGCTCCTTTGGAAAGCACAACAGGCAGGGGGTGGTAATTATGGGCTCCGTATTTATCTTCGAGTTCCATTGCCTGCCGGGAAGAAATTTTTTCCTTCATAATGATAATTTTTTGGTTAAGATCAATTATTGTGAATTAAATAACAATAGATTGCAAAATTAAGCTAATTTACCGAAGCAAAGATAGATAAAGTAAAAAAAATATTTCACAAAAAATTGCTAATGCCTGTATTACAGCAAATGACGAAATGGCAAGAGAAGCCATTCAAAGAATTTGTTGATTAGTGACCGGCGTTCCCATTGTCCGTAATCGAACATCTCACAATTTTCGATTGTAGTTTGAATGTGCTGCTGAACCTGAGTGCTGATAGCAGGCTCGTTTCCGGCAAGGATGATTTCATACATATACCTGAAGCTGCGGTAATCAAAGTTTGGTGAACCGATGCTAAACGAACTTTCGTCGATGAGCATCAATTTAGCATGAAGATTATGAGGCATGTAAAGCATGAATCGAATGCCGGCTTTGTGCAGCTGTCCAAGATATTTGTTGCGCAAAATATCTACCAAGTTGACATCAGACCGCTTTGGAATAATAATTTTCACTTCAACGCCACGTTGGGAAGCATCCATTAGTGCTTTGCGCAATTTGTAACCTGGTAAAAAATAGGGCGTAACAATCTCGACCTTCTGACGCGCATGTTGAATCATGTGAATATACCTGCGCATGATTCGCTGCCTTGTTATAGATGGCATATCCCTCAAAATTTCGAATCCGTGATGTTTAACCAGGCGTAGATAATTGGCTTTAACAAACACATATTTATTGTAAATACCAAAATCCTGCTTGAAGATTTTCTTAAAAACAAGGGTAAGCTCGTTTTTGATCCGCAGCACCGATTCGCGCCAGTTCATGTTATACTCAGTGAGGTTGGATGAACCGATATAAGTAATTTCATCATCAATAATCAGCAACTTACGGTGATTTCTTCGATGTCCGCGGGTGAAAATATCACTGTTAAATTTGATTTTCTCGAAAAACCGAACCTCAGCACCCAATTTTGTCAACTCATCGAAAAATCCGTTTGAAACTGCGGCCCCTCCCCAGGCATCAACCAGTACTTTGATTTCCAGGCCGGCCTTGGCTTTTTTGATTAAGGCATCTTTAAACCTAACCCCAACAACATCATTTCCAATACGATATGTTTCAATTAATATGTAATGACGGGCTGCTTCGATATCCTCAAGCATGGCATTATAATAACGCATTGGATCGGCAAAAAGATGATATGGTTCAAGGACAGAGAACATAATCAATTGATAATTAGCGCTTCAAGCAAACTTTTCTTCTTTTCGGGATTGTAGGCAAGGGGGCGATCCTCACTTGTTATAATATAATGATGATCGTTCCCACTAATCTTTTTAAAATGATGCAGGTTGAACAGGTGATTTTTTTCGATCTTGAAGAAGCGGTAATCCCTGAACATTTGTTCGTAGTTTTTCAGTGGCTTGTTAATAATTATTTGCTCGTCGTTTTTAAGGTAAAATTTAGTGCGTTCTTCAGCACCTTCATAATGAATAATGTCATTGACATTAATGAGATAGACACCTGAATCGGCTTCCAAAACGATTTTTTTTCCACCTTCGAAGTCGGGTAACAAATTAGAAAAAAAAGCATTCAATTTCAAGCTTGTGTTATCCTTCTCACCGGGATTAAATAGAGTATTTAAAGATGTTGAAAAATGTTTCGGATCAACAGGCTTTAGAAAATAACTCAACGCACTGAACTGAAAAGCTTCAAGTGCATATTTCTCCCATGCTGTGACAAAAACAATTTTGAATCCAATGAAATCCAGCGACCTAAGGATGTCGAAGCCGTTGCCATCACGCAACTGTACATCAAGAATTACCAGATTAGGTTGTAGTTGTTCAATAGCCTGTAAACCTGTTTCAACACCATCGGCCTCTCCGACTACCACCAAATCGGGACAATTCTCGCCAATGATGTGGCGTATCACATAGCGGGCACTTTCCTCGTCATCGATGATGAGCACTTTATTCATAGCCGGGACATTAATTGATGGCCAGTTAACTTGATAACAAATATACAATAAATGCATCACCAAAGGTTAAAAAGCATCAAACAATCGTTTGAAACCGGCAACAAATCCGAAAGTTTGATGAATACTAGGAAAAAAGTTGAAAATCCTTAAATTTGTGGTGAAAATACTGTCAATGAAGCAAAGATTTTTTATTCTTCTGTTTTGGCAAATGCTTTTTATTCTCATGCCTGTTTGTCTTTTATCCGGCAATGAAACGGATCGTAACTCATCAGATCGAACAGTTGACAGCCTGATCAGGATATTGGAATCAACCAACAATGACAGCATTAAAATTCAGGCAGCCCTCAACTTAGCCATGAAATATACCCTAAGTGAGCCTCAGAAATCTTTGGCTTATGCTGAGTCAGCATTAAACTTGGCAAAAGTAAAAAAAGACTTCCGACTTATTGCACTTGCCAGCTACCATACAGGTCTTGCGTGTTTTAGCATGGGGTTACTGGAACAGGCAGTAACACATTTTTATACTTATTATGATTACGTTGAGGAAATGAACGACACGGATGCCATTGCCGGAACTTTGATCAATATAAGCTCGGTAAGGTTGCAGATGAAACAATTTGAAAAAGCTGAAGAAGCCTTACTGACTGGGCTTGATTTCTTTTCCAGAAAACAAACTGATAAATCCGATACAATTGCAATTGCTGGATTAGCAACTATATACAACAATCTTGGCATTGTTTCGAAAGAACGGGGTGCCTTTGATAAAGCTATAGAATACTATCATAAAGGCATTGAAAAGGCTTCCACGCTCTCTTCAAGTCACCATCTTCTTGCCAATTTGTTTAATAACCTTGGTATGGCCTATACCTTAAGTGGCCAACTCCAGCTAGCTTTTGATGCCCTCAATAATGCGCTTGAATTGCGTCTACAGCGCAATGATCAGGCTGGCATTGCAGCTTCATTCAGAAACCTTGGCGTATATTATGAAAAGGTTAATGACAAGAAAAAAGCTGCTGAAAACTATTATAAAGCCATTCAGATAGCCCGCGAAATTGGCAGTAAAACGCTGCTTGAAGGCATCTACGAAAACGTTTTTGAGTTGTACCAAAAAATTGGCAATTCTGATTCGGCGTTAAAATACCACATACTTCACAAAGAGCAACTCGACCTGATTAACAGCGAGGAGACAACCAAGGTGCTGACCCGAATGGAATTAACCCTTCATTATGAACAGCAGGAAAAACTTCGCACAGCCGAGCAAAAAAGAAAAGAGCAGCGCTACTTTTTTATCAGTTTGTTATTCACTCTGGTTGCAGTTATCGCTTTGCTTCTTTACATCCTTACTCAAGCCAGGTTAAGGAGGTTACGCCTCGAAAAAACCAATTCGGAACTTGCGAATAAAAACCTGCAACTTTTAAAGGAAAGATTGGAGTCAGAACTCGAGCTAAAAAATAAAGAACTGGCAACCAATGTGATGTATCAAATTAAAAAGAATGAAATCGTTGAAGAAATCGTTCATAAGTTGTTAACGCACAGTCCACAATTTCGAAAAGAAAATCAGGAACTGATAAAAAGCATCATTCACGATCTGGAAAAAACTGTCGATGAAAATGTTTGGGGAGAATTTGAGTTACGTTTTCAGCATGTTCACAATGAATTTTACACGAAACTGCAGGAAAAAAATCCTGACTTATCGCCCAACGAACGTCGCCTGTGTGCTTTCCTGAAGTTAAATATGACAACAAAGGAAATTGCCTCAATAACCGGTCAATCACAACGCAGCATCGAGGTAGCCCGCACAAGGCTCCGCAAAAAACTTCAATTAACCAATTCCGAACAAGGCTTGATAGAATATCTTTCAAGTATTTAAACAATTGTTTTTCTGTTAATTAAAACTTCATGTAGCAGCATTGTAGCAGCATGAATATGATCATGTTGCAGTTTTGTGCCGTGCCTGAACCTACCTTCATATGTGATCTCACAGTAACATTGCGCTTTAAAATATTTAGCGCACATGCCACGTAAACAGCGAAAACAAACTCAAAATGATTCCGAAACACCGCTTGAACAACGATTACATAAAATTGCAGAGCGAAATCGAGATAAAACGGAGGCCTTGAAGAAGTTATTAAATGCATTCAAAAAAAAATAAATATAAATTATCTGTTTTAGTAATCTGTTTTGTAAACTAAATTCAATTATTCATGAAATCTACTTTTAAATCATGGGTTTTTATTCTGATACTTGTCATAGGTATTCAGATGAATGCAAAGCCCGCAAATCCGCCAACAACATTCCCGTTAAGCGAAAGTTTCGAGGCTGCGACTTTTCCACCCTCGGGCTGGAATACGTATAATGTTGATGCATCAGAACCGTTTTGGGGCCTTTCAGATTTTCTGAATCATACCACAGGCGGCTTTTATTCAGCCTATCATGGCTATGGTCCTGGATTACAGGATGGATGGCTGGTAACACCACAAATTAACTTACCAGCCTCTGGTCAAATGGTACTCGCATTTTGGAGTTTCATACTCGATCCATCCTATTATTGGAAAAACAGTATTATGATCAGTACTGCAAGTGGCGATCCGGCTTCGGGTAATTTTGTAGAAATCTGGACCCCGGCATCAGCTTTAACCGATTGGAAGCAAGTCGTTCTCAATCTGGCCGATTATGCAGGTCAATCTGTTTACATTGCATTCCGTTATGAAGGAGATTTCGCTCATGGATGGGCTGTTGACGATGTATATATTGGAAATGATTTCAATACGAATCCGGTAATATCAGTGGTTCCAGCCATGGTTAATGCAACAGGCCCAATAAACAGTCCTATTAACAAAAACCTTGTGGTTACAAATACCGGTGTTGATAACCTGGTTTATTCAGCAGAAATTAATTTTGAAGGGAGTACAACCGGATGGTTAACCGCTTCATCATTAGGAGGAGAATTGGCAGGTGGAAGCAGCCTTACACATGTTTTGTCCTTTAATCCGGAAGGGCTTTCAATTGGTGCCTACACTGCAAGCATTACAATTAACAGCAATGATCCCCAAACACCTTCATTGACTATACCTGTCACATATACTGTAATTGAGGCTTCAACTGTGGCCCTCAATGTGATGGTTAATGAATATACCTTCCCTTACGACATTAGCGAAAACGGACAATATGTTGCCATCTCACCCTTTGGTTCAGGAGGAATGCTATGGTCGGTTGACAATGGACTGATGATGATTCAGGGTGAAGAACATACAGTTCAGGCAGTAAGTGAAACCGGAATTGTTTCAGGCACCAATCGAAATCCAGATTACAATGTTGGTGGGCTAAATGTTCAAATGGCTGGATTTTGGAATCCACAGACCCAGGCATGGACTTATCTTGGAATCAATCCTGCAGTTGGAGAACCAATTTTCTCAGACTACAATTCATCCTGGGGGATGACTGCAGATGGACTGGTTACAGTAGGTATGCAGTATTTACCCGGATATAATTACAAAGCCTTTAAATGGACTGCTGCCGGTGGTTATGAAATGATCGGAGATTTAATTGCCGGCAATAATCGTCCAAACGGGATTTCAAATGACGGCAGCATTGTATTTGGCTGGGCCGACCTTCCTGCAGCATCCAGATCTCCAATTATTTGGCACAACAATGAGGTAATTCAGATAGCGCCCACTCAATGGGGTGAAGCTTCAGCAGCCTCAGCAGACGGGCAATTTGTTGCCGGATATGCAGGCTCAGATGCCTTTATCTGGACACCCCAAAACGGAACGACCTTCTTTCCAAACACACTCAATGGAGGAGGAATCTCACCTGTTGCTGTCATGAACGACGGTACGATTCTGGGCTTTACAACTGATGGATGGCCACCGTTTCCGGATACCAGAAGAGCATTCGCTCGCTTAATTACAGGCGAATTAATGACTTTTAATGATTATGCACTAAGCCGCGGTATGGCAAATGCTCCTGATTGGTTGTTTTACAGCATCAATGGTGTTACACCGGATGGCAATAAATTCATAGGTGCAGGTATTACGCCCGACGGTCAAACTGTATCCTTTTTGCTGGATTTTGGAGCAGAAATTCCTTCCATTGTCATCTCACCTCTTTCTTTTGATCTTGTGTTGAACTCAGGACAAACTGCTACACAAAGTCTTAATATTCAAAATGTTGGTAGTGGAAATCTTGATTTTAACACCTTGATTCATTTTGTTCCTGAAAACGCCAAAAACCATGTACGCAGCTTGGCAACTATCAATGCTCCGGCTACTGATAAGAAGTTAATTAAACAAGGAACATTCGCAGGAAAATCTATTAATATACAACCTTCTGCCGTTCAACGTGGTGAAAGAATTGCTCCTATAGATCAAAAATCCAGTTTTAATCATTTCACTTCATACGATCCTGCTTCAACAACCACTAAAAAGTCTGGGGCCGATAGTCCCAGAAGTAACTTCCTTCTTCATTATGACCGAAACAATGCAGATGCTGTTGGTCTTGTTGCCGGAGGTAGTTTCTTTAATGCCGCGCGTTACCCTGCTTCTGTTGTTGAACCATTTACAGGTGCAGTAATTACCCAAATTGAGGTTTACATCGGTATGGCCCCAACACAAACGACTTTGTTTATTTGGGGACCAGGCACAGATCTCAGTCCGGGTGATGTGCTGATGGAGCAAGCTGTATCAGTAACTGAAAATAGCTGGAACACAATCACACTTACCAACCCGCTTTCACTCGACGGCAATGATATCTGGGTTGGATTTGGTTTTACACACGATCCAGGTATGTTTGTCGCCGGAATTGATGGAGGACCGCTCAATCCAAATGGTGATTTCATCAAAGAAGCAAGTAGTAATTGGGAAAGACTTTCCTATTATGGTTTCACCTCTAATTGGAATATTCGTGCAAACCTGAGCCTGGAAGATGGAACCTGGTTAACCCTTGATCCCACCTCTGGTTCAGTTGGTGCAAACAGCAGTGCTGATCTCTCAGTTATGTTTGACGCAAATGTACCTGCCGGTATACACCATGCTAATATAATTGTTACCAGCAATGATGCAGCAAATCCTTTAAAATTTGTTCCTGTAACACTCAATGTCCAGGAAAGTGGCATTTGCTATCCAAGTCCACGCAATCTGACCGGCACCACTCAGGCACAAAATGTGACTTTGAGCTGGCAGGCTCCCGACTTCACAGGCGGTGGCGGCGGTGGCACGACACAGGACTTTGTAGAAGGCTTCGAAGCAGGCACCCTTCCCACAGGCTGGGTTACCTACAACCAGGACGGCGATGCCTATAACTGGGAAAACACGGCAGTCAACTAC
>JANJXG010000107.1 GCA_024709145.1 Bacteroidales bacterium
TTCTTCAATTCGCTCAACAACATCTACTCACTGGTGGAGGTCTCGCCGCCTCAGGCGCAGGAAGCCATCCACGGGTTGAGCAAGATGATGCGCTACCTGCTCTACGAAACGAGCAGATCTACCGTAGGCCTCGATGAGGAAATCAGGTTCATCACCAGCTATATCAGCTTGATGAAACTGCGTCAGACTGATAAAACCAGGCTGGAATATCACTTTCCCGGTGAAGAGGCCGCTCATTGGGGGGTGGCACCGCTGCTGTTTATCCCGCTTATTGAAAACGCATTTAAGCATGGTGTTTCTGCTACCAAAGCATCCGAAATCAGTTTCGAGATGACCCTCACCGGACAGCAGCTGCTATTTGTCAGCATCAATACCAATTATGCCAAGGCTGACAGCGATAAAAGCGGCTCAGGCATTGGTCTGATCAACCTGCGTAAGCGACTGGAACTGCTGTATCATGAAGACTACAGCCTGACGACGAAAGCTGAAAATGACAGCTTTGTTGTACGAATGCTTGTGCAACTGTCAGCACGAGAAAAAGTAACCCCTGGCGACGAAACCGATGGATAAGAAACTAAGATGCCTGATTGTTGACGACGAGCCACTGGCGCTTGAGATGTTGGGGCGATACGTGGCTAAAACACCTTTTCTTGAGTTGGTGCAGGCTTGCAGCAGTGCCGTGGAAGCACTGGAAGTGTTGCAGCACAGCGACATACAATTGATTTTTCTGGATATTCAGATGCCCGACCTGAACGGCATCGAGCTCTCTCGTCTGCTCGACAAAGACATCAAAGTGGTGTTTACTACCGCATTTCACGAATACGCATTGGAAGGTTTCAAGGTGAACGCGCTGGATTATCTGCTGAAGCCGTTCAACTACGAAGAATTCCTGCGGGCAGCCTCAAGGGCTGCCGATTGGTTTCAGCACCGTGTCCTGACATCCGAAGCCAAAACTGGTAGGGACTACCTCTTCGTTAAATCAGAATACAAGCTGGTGAAGGTGGATTTCAATCATGTCATCTATTTTGAGGGTTTGAAAGATTATATCAAGATCATCACCAAAAACAACCCCAAAGCCATCCTCTCGCTCATGAGCCTTAAAAACTTAGAAGCCCTGCTTCCGGAAGAACGATTCATGCGTGTGCATCGCTCATACATCATTTCATTAAACGAAATCACCGCTGTGGAACGCAATCAGGTGATCATGTCGGACAATCTGCGCATCACCATTGCCGACCCCTATAAGGAACGTTTTCAGGCTTTTGTTAACCATTGAGAGCCTTCCGCGAATTCTTTCTTTTGGCTTAAATCCAGCGATCTTCGATAGAAATCAACCGTTCGTCTATTCGGTTTTCCTGTCAATTAGTGTCATGATACCTTTGGCCGATCTAATCACATAAAATGCAAAGGATTTACAAAAACACCTACACTGCGGTCCGTTGGCTATTCTTCCATGGGCTTGTTACGCTGTTCATGTTTTGTGGCACCAAGGCACAAGGTCAGCATAAACAATACAACTTCAACAATCCTGGCAATGAATGCTTTATGGAATATATCCTGAATCCTCCCAACGGCGTATTCGAGTCCATCAAGCGGCCTTTTGTTTTTGTGGTTGGCAAGCAGGGCGAAACGGCTGCAGAAGCATTGCAACGCGATTCCATCTGGAAAGAACCTGCATTTCATCACTATATGTTTGTTTACCTGCCCGGAATCGTTGCGCGTCAAACCGACAGGCTGCGCTGCATTGAGACGCTGACAAGCCTGCTCACCTACAACTATTACTACGGGCACGACAACCTGTTCCTGAAGCTCAGCGACAGCGCCATCACCGACAGCATGCTCACTGAAGCCCGTTTGAACATGATCTTCAGCGCCATCTGCCTGCAGGATGCTTTACCTTCATCCGTCATTTCCTCTGCTGCTCCCGAATCGAATCTTTTCAAAGAAACGGCCATCGATTATGAAAACTATCACAGGCGCATTACTGACGATGGCACTGGTACTTTTTTTGTTGAAGAAGAACAAAAAACCACGAATTCAGAACCCGTTTCCGACAAAGCTGAAAAAAACTATTTCGGAGCACCAACCCGACAGCATTTCACGCTTAGTGGTATGGTCCGTGATAAGTCTACCGGCGAAGCTCTGCCCTTTGCCACGGTGATGGTGAAAGGCACTACCAACGGCACCTCCGCCAATGCTGATGGCTATTTCACCCTGTTGAAAGTGCCAACCGATACGAGCGTACTCCTTGCGCAATATGTCGGTTATCAAACCATTGAGGTGTTTTTGAACCCTGAAACCGCAGGCCGTCAGTTGCTGGTAGAGCTTCCGTCGCAGGCTATATCACTGCGCACCGTCACGGTGGTGGGCAAACGCGACGACCTTGTGTTGAGTGGCAGGCAGGAGATAGCCACGATGAAACTTTCTCCAAAAAAGCTGGAACAGCTGCCCAACACCGGCGAAAGGGATGTGATGCGCTCATTCCAATTGATGCCGGGTGTGAGTGCCAGCAACGAGTCGTCGTCGGGTCTGTATATCCGTGGTGGCACGCCTGATCAAAACTTAGTGTTATATGACGGTTTCAGTGTCTATCATGTGGATCACCTGTATGGCTTCTTCAGCGCTTTCAATTCCAATGCGTTGAAAGATGTGCAGCTCTATAAAGGTGGTTTTGAATCAAAGTTTGGAGGCAGACTCTCATGTGTTACAGAGATCACAGGCAAAGATGGAAACAGCAAACGATTCAATATTGGCGGCGACCTTAGTATGCTCAGCACCAATGTGTTTGCTGAGCTCCCCATAGGTAAAAAGTTCACTTCAGTGGTGGCTTTCCGTAAATCCTACAAGGGGTTTTTGTACAATAAAATCTTTGATAAATTCAGCTCCACCTCCTCATATGAAGTTCCTGAAGGCGGCGGTGGCATGGGTCGTTTCTCACAGGAAACAGAGGTAACATCCTATTTCTACGACCTCAATGCCAAATTCACTTACAGGCCTACCGATCGTGACGTGGTATCGCTGAGCATTTTCAATGGCGCTGATAAGCTCGACAATGGCAGTGCCTTCTCAGCAGCAGGTTTTGGAATGCAAAACGCACGATTCGGATCAAGCTCCACCGACCTGACCAATTATGGAAATACAGGTGGAAGTTTGAAATGGGGCCGGAAATGGAACGAAAAAATATATGGAAACACTTTGCTGAGCTATAGCAACTACTTCAGCGAGCGCGACCGTACGCAGGAGCGAACCACCTACGACAACGATGGCAATGCTACTACCGTAAAAAACGGTGTGATCGAAAACAACGACCTCAAAGACTACAGCCTGAAATCCGATTATGAATGGGATGCCTTTAGAAACAGCAAGATACAGTTCGGGCTTTTTGCAAGCTGGTACGATATCGACTACAACTATGCCCAAAATGATACCACCGATGTGTTGCAGCGCAGCAACGAGGCAGCCCTTGCAGGGATTTATCTGCAAACCAAAACAAGACTCTTCAAAGACAGACTGATTGTCACCCCCGGTTTGCGCACAAGCTACTTCGGCCAAACCGGAAAAATATATGCTGAGCCGCGCCTGAGTATGAAATTTCACCTCACCGAAAACCTGGCATTGAATGCAGCCACCGGACAGTATTATCAGTTTGCCAACAGGGTAACACGTGAAGACATCCTCTCGGGAAGCCGCGACTTCTGGCTCCTTTCTGACGAAACCGCCGTTCCTGTGAGCAGCGCTTCGCATTACATTGCAGGCCTTTCGTTCGAAAACAACAATTACCTGTTTTCAGCCGAGGCCTATTATAAAGACATCCAAAGCCTTACGGAATACTCATTGCGCTTCGATCCCAGTCCGATGGGCGTGAGCTATGATGAAAACTTCTTCTCAGGCAAAGGCTATGCCAAAGGCCTTGAGTTGATGGCTCAGAAACAATCCGGGAAATTCAACGGTTGGGTTGCTTATACCCTTGGAGAAGCTAAAAACCGGTTCGATATCTATGGAAGCGACTATTTCGCTGCCAATCAGGATGTTAGGCACGAATTTAAAGTGGTTGCCCTTTACAAGTTTCGTCGGTGGGATTTTTCAGCCACCTGGATATATGCCACCGGACGGCCCTACACGGCACCATCAGGCGCCTACACCGTTACCCTGCTTGACGGCAACACACGTGATTTCTTCACCGTGACCGACAAAAACAGCCAACGGCTTCCAGATTACCATCGTGCTGACATCTCGGCTACCTTTAAATTGTTGGGAGGCCTCAGAGGCGACAAAAAACGCCGCGAATACGGCTACATAGGTGCTTCCATCTTCAATTTGTACGATCGTAAAAACGTGTGGTACAAGCAGTTTATGATCGAAGACGGCAGCATTATCGAAACCAATGTCAATTATCTGGGATTCATGCCCAACATCACCCTCTCGCTCAAACTCAGGTGATCAAGCAATACCAAAACATTATGAAACAGATCCATTTATTCCGGAAAATGCTCCTGCCTGCAGCCGTATCAATAATGGCACTCATGAGCTGCAACAAGGCAGAAAACAGCCACTTCACTGACACGCCTATTGTGGAATCCTATCTTTTACCCGGTGATACGGTTGCTGTGAAGTTAACCCGTCAAACACCCTTTTACGATGCAGTAACCTACTCTTCAGATGACATCAATAACCTGACAATAACCATTTCAAAAGGAGGAGAAAGCTTTCAACTCATTCCGGAAGGAAATGGAAAATATATCCACGATCAACTCCATATTGCAGAAGGAGATACAGTCAGCCTTAACTTTCGTTTTAATGAAAAAGATGTAAGCGGACTCACCTGGGTGCCCGCCAAACCCGAGAGCATGAGCCAGTCGGTGACGCGCATCTACCTCCCAAAGATTGACTCCACCTCAGGTTTTCCCGGCCAGGGTTCGATGCCCGAGCCGGTGGAAATCACCTGGTCGAATCCTGACAATTCTTACTACCTGATCATCATCGAAAATATTGAAACCGACCCGGAATTGATCAGGGAGCTAGATGAAGATGAAGACCGACCCGCATTTGCTTTTCGCAAAGCTCCCACCAGCAATAACAGTGAGATGCTGAGACCAATGGAATTCGAATATTTCGGCACACACCGGATCATCCTTTTTCATGTGCTGCCCGACTATGCCGCTTTGTATGAACAAAACAGCAGCAGTTCGCTGAATTTGACCAATCCTTCGACGAGCATCTCAAATGCTTATGGTATTTTTACCGGTCTGAGTTCCGATACACTCATGCTAGAAGTGAAAAAAGAGTAGTTATTAATGTTTTGATATAAAACCATTTATGATATGAAAAACTGGAAAAAAATCCTCTTGTCCTTGCTGGCTTTCATATGCCTCCAAGCTGTTGACGCCCAAAAAAAAGCTGAACCCATGGAATGGCAAAGCACCGAAGTGGTGGTGGATGGGCTCACCGGAGAATATCCCGAGTTGAGTCGCTATATGTCCGACATCAAGATGTTATATTACATAGGCAATGATGCCGAGAACCTATACATCGTGCTCAAAACCTACGATGAAGCGATGATGCGAAAAATCATGCTTTCCGGCCTGGAGCTGGGTCTCGACAGCACCGCAAAAAAACGTATGAAAGCCGTGTTGACATTCCCTGTAGGACGCGCAATGCTACAACGTAGTCCGGATGAGCGCAAAGACTTCGACCGCTATGAAAACGAGGAAATCCAGGCAAACGAAAAGCGTCCGTCACTTGAAAAAAGACGGCTTCCCGAGCC
>JANJXG010000029.1 GCA_024709145.1 Bacteroidales bacterium
ACCGGCGCGCGCGACGCGTGGCGGAGGCTATTACCTGGACGACGGTCCCGACTACGTGTTGCCCGACGACCTCGACAACATCCCCGATGCCGAGCCTCGCGCGGAGCCTCTGCACCGCTTTGCCAACAGGCCTTACCACGTGATGGGGCAGAGCTTCGTGCCGGTGACCGAAGTGCGCCCTTTCCGCCAGCGTGGCCACGCGAGCTGGTACGGACGGCGCTTCCACGGCCGGCCGACCTCGAGCGGCATATTCCATTTAAGCTATTCAAAGAAATCAGAAAACAAAAAGCTTTTGAGATTTATTTTGCCGGTTATCGTTTACAAAAGATTCAAACAGGATATATGGATGTCGGTGTTGCCGATATTCTTGCCATTTTCGGAACCCATGGAATGCTCGAGATTGCTATGAATCAAGGTAAGGCAGCTTCACTTTGTGGACTTGAAAGATATACTCCAGTGAGCATCAGGTTCTTCTGATTTAGCAAGATGTTGGACATAATTTTTCAAGCATAAAGCGATACGCCCTCAAAACGAGCCAGCCAATAACTACTCCAAGCATGGCTCCAACTAGAATGTCAGCCGGATAATGCACACCCAGATAAATACGACTATAACTTACTACCGCAGCCCAAGCGATAAGAAAAGTCAGTGATCTTTTATATACCGGCGAAAGTAGGTTGCCCAAAAAAAATGCCAATGCAAAACTATTGGCTGCATGAGATGAAACAAATCCAAACTGCCCGCCGCATTTGCCGTCAACAAGATGTACCAGCGATTGAAGATGAGGCTCATGGCAAGGTCTTAGTCTCTCAAAAACATCTTTGAACAGCTGTACACTGAGTTGATCAGAAAGGCTGATCAGCACGGCAACAAAAAGTAAAATACGAATACTTTCCCAACGATAATGGCGGACGAGAAGTACAAGCAGGATAAGATAAAGTGGTAACCAGGTGATTTTACCTGAAATAAAAACCATAATTGGATCGATAATGGGATGGTTAATTCCGTTTAGAAAAAGGAATAATGACTCGTCGGCTTCTTTCAGTATGCTCAACATCTTATTCCTTTTCGCTGCTTGTCAATAACTCCTTCTTGAGATCAAAATAGCTTTGATTGTATGGATCTCGTCTGATCAGCATATCAAGAGATTCAATGGCACGTTTAACTTTTCCTTTGTTTCGCCATTTTTCAAACTGCTCCATATAGTAGGCATCGCTTTTGCAACGAAGGCCGGGGCTTTCACCTTCAATTATGACAAAACCCTTTGCTGAAGTTTCTGTTTTACCTATGGTGAAAAGTATGGGGATTTCAAATTTTGTGTAACGTTCATCTTTACATGTATTCCATTGACCTTCAGTTGCTTTGAAGAATGCCTGTAATTTTTCATTTAGTCCGAAATGAAGCGGGTTGCGCATTCTCAAATCACCCATTTTATTATCGCAATCAACTGTGAACGATAGTATTACGGTGCCAATCACACAATTGTTGAGTGCCTCCGGGGTATAACTTACATGCTTAAGCAATTCACTTTCAAACGCACCTGCTCCGCCCTTGAAACGGTAATCAAGGATGTGCTTTATTTGTTTGTTTCTGCTTTGGTTGATGTCTGTGCCAAGGGAATCTTGTTGTGCATGTACCGGCATAACAAAAAATACCAGAAACAAAACAACGAGGCCAAACAAGGTTGGTTTATCAATTTGATTACTCATTTTTTGCCGGATTAAGATGTTTCCACAACAAATCTTTGAGCTCCTTTAAGCCTTCACCCGTTATTGAGCTAATAAAAACACTTGGCAATCCGGGTAGGGAAGGAGTGATTCCATCCCGCAGTTCCTGATCTACAAGGTCACTTTTGGTAATGGCCAATAATCTGGTCTTGTCCATTAATTCAGGGTTGTAGGCTTCCAGTTCATGGAGAAGGATCTGATAATCACGACCGATATCATTGCTGTCGCCCGGGATCATAAAAAGAAGGATTGAATTACGCTCAATGTGTCTTAAAAACCTCAATCCTAATCCTTTGCCTTCAGATGCGCCCTCAATTATTCCGGGTATGTCTGCCATAATGAACGAATGGTGGTCGTAGTAACTAACGATACCAAGATTGGGTGTAAGCGTTGTAAAAGGATAATCACCAATTTCGGGTTTGGCAGCAGAAACAACTGAAAGCAGGGTAGATTTACCGGCATTTGGAAATCCTACCAAACCAACGTCAGCTAGAATCTTGAGCTCCATTGTGATAAAGGCTTCAGTCTCAGGTTCACCCGGCTGAGCATAGCGAGGTGCCTGATGAGTAGGAGTCTTAAAATGCGTATTCCCAAGCCCACCACGACCACCTTTCAATAGAATCGCAGTTTGTCCGTCTTCGATAATTTCAGCTAACAATTCATCTGTTTCAGCGTTGCGTGCTAAGGTACCAAGTGGTACATCGATGATAACATCTTCTCCGCTGGCTCCTGTACTTTGTTGCCGCCCTCCTGATTCACCGTTGCCGGCATGAAGGTGTTTGGTGTATCTAAGGTGCAGCAGGGTCCACATCTGAGCATTACCCCTGATAATGATGTGGCCGCCCCTTCCGCCATCGCCCCCATCGGGACCGCCTTTTGGAACAAATTTTTCGCGCCGGAAATGTGCTGAACCGGGTCCGCCCTTACCTGAACGACAATAAATCTTTATTTGATCAACAAAATTTGAAGAGGCCATAAATGTCAATTATGCCGCAAAGATACACATTCTGAAAAGAATGACTGATAAATGATGCTTTGGACTAGGTTTTACTTACCCGTATTTCCCTGATTCCCTTTTTGATGGCATCTTGAAGACGTTCGTTTACTTCCTCCTTTGTGCCAGCTCCATCAGCTTCATAAAAAACACTTTGCTTTTTGTAATATTCGATAACAGGTTTTGTTTTTTTCTCATATTCCTCCAACCTGTTCAAAATGAGCTCAGTAGAAGTATCATAGATACGTGCTCTTTCGGTTTTTGCCCTGTCATTGAGCCTTTTCATGGCATCAAGTGTCGAAAGTCGTAGGTTCAGCATCAAACTCACTTTTGAATTTAATCGCCGAAGCAAGCCATCCAGGATGTATGCCTGTACAATTGTTCGAGGAAAACCTTTGAAAATAAATCCAGCAGCTGACTTATTGAGTTCAATTTGCCTTTCAATTAGCTTAATAGCGATTTCATCAGGCGCAATTTCACCCCTTTCGAGGTATGGTTTGGCCGCCATGCCTAATTCGGTGCCCGCTGCCATCTCGCGCCGCATGAGTTTACCGGTTGAGATGTAAACCAGATTATTGTTCTTCGCAAGGATTTCACCCTGTGTTCCCTTACCGGAGCCTGGCTTACCAAGCAAAACAACGTTAAAGTAATCGTGTCGGATGGTATTGTCGATGGTGTCGCACAATTGGCTAAAAATCTCTTCTACATTGCCTACGCCATTGATGGGATAAAAGTTGCCTTTCTTTTTGTAGAAATCCATCACAGGCTTCGTTTTGTTTTCATACTCCTGCAGCCTCACATTGATAACCTCGAGGTTGTCGTCGGCTCTGCCACTCGTCTTGGATCGTTCGAGCATTCTGTCAATCAGCTGGTCTGTTGGCACTTCCAAACTCAACATGCAGGTAAGGCTACTATTCAGTTTAAGCAGAAGACCCTCCAGAATATAAGCCTGAACTACAGTTCTTGGAAAACCATCAAATAAAATACCACGGCTGTCAAGATTCATAATCACTTTTTTTTCAATGATCTGAACGATGATTTCATCCGGTACCAAACCACCTTTGTCAATTATTTCCTTGGCTTCTTTCCCAAGAGGCGTTTGTTTGGCAATTTCATCTCTTAAAATATCGCCTGTTGAAATATAAGTGAGGTTATATTTTTCGAGCAAGAGCTTTGACTGGGTACCTTTGCCGGCACCGGGAGGACCAAAAAGGGCAATGTTAAGCATGTGTTTTATTTTGGGTTGATTTTATTCGGAAACGATCCGGTAAATATCGGGCAAATTCCTGGCGTGTTCATTGTAATCAAGGCCATAGCCAATAATAAAATCATTGGGTATTTCCATGCCGATGTAATCAATTGGATAATGGTATTTAAACGCTTTTGGTTTGAATAAAAGGGTGGCTATTTTCACATCGGCTGCCTCAAGTTTCATTAGCTTATCCGTTGTGTAAAGCATGGTTAGACCAGAGTCAATGATATCCTCAACCAGAACAATATTTCTCTTAGCAACGGAATGATCAAGGCCGATAAGTTCCCTGACCACTGAAGTTGATTCTGTTCCATGATAAGAGGAGAGCTTTACAAATGAAATTTCACACTCAATTTCAACATGTTTAAAAAGCTCGGCGGCAAACATAAATGCGCCGTTTAACACAATCAGAAACAGAGGGTTTTTACCTGCAAAGTCACGGTTTATATTCTCGGCAACTTTTTTAATCGCCCTTTCAATTTGATCCTGAGGAATGTAAATTTCAAACTCTTTGTCGTGTACCTTTATTCTGCTCATAATGATTTGCTTGTATGATCGCAATGTGCAATAAACCTACAAAGGTAGCATATCCATCGAATTAAGAAGATTATCCTTTAAAAAATTCAATGCTTACCGGCATTTTTTGATGATGAATAATCCATCCCTGATCGGAAGCAGCAACTGCATCACCATGTCATCTTGCGCAACGAGTTGATTAAATGAACGTATTGCTTCTGTTTCAAAATCGCGCATCGAATCGTCAACCACCTTCATATTCCATAAAACATTGTCAGCAAGCAAAAAACCTCCCGGACTGAGCAAATCCCGGAGCAAAGGGTAATAAGTTGGGTAATTCACTTTGTCGGCATCCAGGAAAATAAGGTCAAAATTACCTTCAAGCATAGGTAAAATATCCAGCGCCTTCCCGATCAAAAGTTGCACATGTTGTGACTCGCCGGCAGCTTCCAGGTTTGTCCGTATCATTTCCTCCAGTTCTTCATCAGCTTCAATCGTCACAAGCTGACCTGTCTGCGACAGCCCCTTGGCAAGGCAGATTGCCGAATAGCCTGTAAAGGTGCCGATTTCAAGAATCCGTTCCGGCTTTATCATCAAGCTGATCATTTCCAGAAGTTTTCCCTGTAAAGGCCCGGATAGCTGACGGGGGTAGATTGTTTTTAGATGTGCCTGACGCTGGATTTCATCCAGGACTTTTCCAGCCGGACTATTGATTTTCAATAGATAATCTTCCAAAGGACTGTTCATTCGACCTGAAAAGAAAAAATGAGCTGATAAGGAATTTCTTTTGGCACTTCTAGCCTGATGTTGGCAAAATTAAAGGCTGATTCGCTGCGTCCGGATTCATAAAGAACTGGATGTAAAACAACAAAACCTAATTCTTCGAGTCCTACA
Source organism: Bacteroidales bacterium (assembly GCA_024709145.1). Classification (GTDB taxonomy): domain Bacteria; phylum Bacteroidota; class Bacteroidia; order Bacteroidales; family F082; genus JALNZU01. The sequence continues at coordinate 5,384 of JANJXG010000029.1, forward strand.
CTTTCACACAAGAGCTCCTGACGTTGAGTGGACAAAGGTTTTATCTGACTAAAAAGAAGTGGCTGCTCCCGGTAAAGAAAGGTTTTTTCAGGTGTGAGAAGTGTCAGGTGAAACCAGCAGTTATCTGTCATTACAGTATCATGATTCTGCATCTCCAGAACAAGTTGAACACTTTGCATGTATTGTGCAGCCTTAATCAGCCTGATTGTAAAACCTTTGTGAAGTATTTGCTGCTGAAGGGTTTCTACTTTAGTTTTCTGCTCGCCGTACTCCAGATTCTGAGCCACTGAAGCGCCTGAAAAAGCAAAAGTGAGTAGAAGTAAGTTAATGAAAATGGTGGCAAGAAAGGTTCTTTGTTGCGAAAAGATGAATTTTTTCATATCATTTACCTCCTGACTGAAAAATAAGTGTGGAAAGTTGTGATGGATCAAACACCTCATTGGCAATTTCTTGCAATTGCCTTGCAGAAATGTCGATGATTTGAGCATTGATTTGTTCTGTTGTTTCAACCTGTTCCTGAACGAGCAGGCTTCGAGCCATTCCCAATGCTTCATGAAGCCCTGATTCATTGCTGATTGCCAATTGAACAATTAATTGCTGCTTAGCCCTGGCTAACTGCAATGTTCCCATTGTGTTATTCCTTAATGCTGATAATTCTTTGTGAACAAGCTTCAGTGCTTTTTCAAGTGTTTCGTCATCCGTACCAATATAAACACCAAACCATCCGGTATCGGAATAGGCGGTATATTGTGAGTCGATCGAATAGGCAATCCCATATTTTTCCCTGATATTCAGGTTTAACCTGGAATTCAGTCCTGGTCCACCTAAAATGTTGTTGAGCATAACCATTGAAATTTTACGTGCATCACTGAAAGCATAAGCCAGATTTCCGGTAAATGCATGACTCAGGAAGTTTTCCTTCTTTATAACAACAGTTGAAGGCTGATAATGAACAACTTGATTACGGCTTAATGCTGGTGGAACCGAAGGTATACCACCAAAATGTTTGCCGATTAGTTTGATGAGTTTGGCAAATGGTATCCTGCCAACCGATGAAATAACCATTTGCTCGGGTTGATAATACTTTGAAACAAACTGTAATAAGTTTTCTCTTCGAATCAGTTGGACAGATTCAGTTGTTCCTAAAATATGATGACCCAGTTGATGGTTCTTAAATAATTGATTTTCAAATTCGTCGACAATTTCCTCGGATGGGTTATCGCGGTATGCATGAATTTCATCCAGAATAACTTCTTTTTCTTTAGCCAGTTCATGAGCGGGAAAGACTGAATTGAAACACACATCAGCAAAAAGTTCTGCAGTTCTGTCATAATAAGTGGGTAGGAAAGTTGCGTGAAGGCAGGTTTCTTCTTTCGTGGTAAAAGCGTTCAGGTCGCAGCCTACATTTTCAAGTCTGCTGATTATATGGTAAGCTTTTCGCTTGTATGTCCCTTTAAACAGCATATGTTCGATCGTATGAGCCAGACCATGCTGATTTTCATACTCATCTCTGGCGCCGGCGTTAATCATCAGAGCGAGATGTGCAATGTTATTCGCTTGAGTTTTGTGTATCAGCCTCAGTCCGTTAGGAAAGGTATGATATTGAAAAGGTGTTTCCTTTTTTGATGTCATTTTATGTTGACGGGGATGTATTTATTTGCAAAGCTACGTGTTTTAAAGGATGGTAGACAAGCTGGCCGGGTTTTTCAATTGAATCAAGCTGTGGAATATTGATTGTAACAGACAAACTGATAGTCAGCCTACGATGATTTTGCATGCAAGAATGCTAACCCAACAATCTACAGAGCAGCGATTTTCGTATGTTTGTGGCATAATTCAATAAAATCAAATGAGTTTTCTTGATTTAATTGTAAAGCCAACGGTTGTGGTCAATCTTATAAAGGTTGAAAGCAATATCAGACGTATGATTCAGCGGGCAAAAGAATCAAATGCAAGTCTGAGACCTCATTTTAAAACGCATCAGTCTGGTCAGATTGGTGAATTGTTCAGAAAACATAATCTGACGAGCATTACGGTGTCATCCGTTTCAATGGCGCGATATTTTGCCATGCATGGCTGGACAGACATTACCATTGCGTTTCCATTTAATATCAGGGAGGCAAAAAGCCTCACTGAGATTCAGCGGCTGGCCAAAGTTACCCTGATTACAGCCTCATCCGAAACAATAGTTTTTCTACAAGAACAACTGAATGAGGCTGTTAATTTAATGTTGAAAATTGACACCGGAAATCAGCGATCAGGTATTCAGGTTAGTAATTACCAAAGCATTCAAAAGCTGGTAGATTCTATTAACAAGTCAAAGCTAACCCATTTTGCTGGTTTTCTGGTTCATGCCGGACATACCTACAAAGCAAAGGGTTTGTATGAAATCCAACAGATTGCTGATCATGGTCATGAGGTTTTATCAACCTTACAATCAAATTTTGGTGTTGAAAAAATTATAAGCTGGGGTGACACACCCTCATGCTCGATGGCGCAAATGAAAGGGTATTTCGAGGAGTGGCGACCCGGTAATTTTGTTTTTTACGACCTCATGCAATATCATATTGGCTCCTGTCAGCTGGATGACATCGCTGTTATTGTGGTTTGCCCGGTTGTTGAGGTCCATCCCGACCGTAAAAAGCTTATCATATACGGAGGTGCGATTCATTTTTCAAAAGAATTTATCGCCGCCGATAGTGGTTTTCAACTGTTTGGTTATATCGTCCTGCTTCATGAAAACGGATGGAGTAAACCCATTTCAGGCGCCTGGCTTTCATCTGTTTCACAGGAACACGGAATTGTCATGTTTTCGGGTGATGAAGCATCTTCTTTCAAACCAGGCGATCTGATTGGGGTCATGCCCGTACATTCCTGCTTGGTAACAAGCGCCAGCAAGGAAATGCTAAGCACTGGGGGTGAATTAATTACTTGTATGAAATAAACACAAAATCCTGCTATATGAGTCAATTAAGCCAGGCTTTGAGTAGTAATTACTTATTAATTGCTGAAGCTGGTGCAACAAAAACTTCCTGGATCCTCACCAAAAGCCATGGTAAATCATTTAGGCTGAAAGAAACAGCTGGGTTTAATCCAAATTATCACCAAATCAGCGAATTAGAAAGTCTGATTCGGGATGAAATCAAATTAATGTTGGAAGGAAACCAACCTGAAAGGCTTATTTTTTACGGAGCTGGCTGTGGAACAGAAGAAAAAAAAGACTTAATCCGAAATGTTCTACAGCTTGCTTTTCCTTTATCCAGGGTTGTGGTTCATTCAGATCTTTTGGCAGCTGCTCATGGTTTGCTTGGCAATAAAGCTGGTGTAGTAGGTTTGCTTGGTACGGGTAGTAATTGTTGCCATTATAATGGAACGGATATTGTAAAAAATGTTGCTTCTCTTGGCTATCTACTTGGAGATGAAGGAAGTGGAACTTACATTGGTAAAAAATTGCTCATCAGCTGGATAAGGGGAGAATTCACTGCAGAGCTTTCTCAAAAAGTTGAAAATCATATTGGATATCCAGCCGAGCAGGCAGTTACGAGGTTTTACAGTGATAAAACTCCGAATAAGTTTTTGTCCTCCCTCATACCATTTGTGAAAGAAAACATTCATTTTCTACCGATTCAGAAACTGGTTGAAAATTCTTTTGATGATTTCATCAGCATACAGCTAAAAAGTATTGCAAAACCCAGCAATGATAAATTATGTTTTGCAGGATCGGTTGCATGGGTTTTTCAGGAAATTTTGATCCGGCAACTATCTAGGCATGGGTATCATGTGGATAGAATCGAAAAAGAACTGAGCAAGGATTTGGTAAAATTCCATCAGGGGACTGAATAAAGCCTGAATATCAATCCTGAGTATCGAAGGGTTCGTTGTTTTAATTTCAGAGGTAATCAGAAAGACTGTGACTTTTCAGGTGATTTTTAAAATCCTGAGTCATTTTAAAAGTTACATTGTCCATAATACACTTATTAAAAGGGCAAATTTGTTTGTCGTGCGGACAAGCTGTTACCTCGATTTTCCCTTCAATTGATTCGTAAATCTCAAGAAGTGAGATGTCCTTCGGATCTTTTTTTAAGCTGAATCCACCGCTTGGACCACGGTGCGATTCCAAAAAATTGTCTTTCACCAAACGCTGAAAAATCTTGGCTACGTGATGTTTAGAGCTGTTGGTGATTTCAGCAATCTGAATCACATTCGCTTTTCCACCCGATTTGGCTACGATGATCATCCCGTGCAGCGCTATGGAGGCCCCTTCAGTAAGTGTAACTATTTTAGACATCTTGTTAATCAGTAATTAAATACCAAAATTACGATGATTACCTGAATGTGCAAGAAATTTTCGAAAAATATTCAAATTTTCATGTCGGAAAATTGAGATACCTTTGCGCATTATCAAATCCGGGATATAAAAATATGATTTCCATCATGCTTCAGCAAACATTCATCATTACAACTTTTGTGATGGGAATGATGATCATCATTGAATACATTAATGTGCAAACCAGGGGTTTGTGGTCTCACAAAATACAGGATTCCCCGTTTTTACAAATTGTTCTGGGCTCCCTAATGGGTATTGTCCCGGGTTGCCTTGGTTCCTACACTATGGTTTCGTTGTACATTCACAGGGTTGTGATGTTTCCTGCAATTGTGGCCACGATGATCGCTACTTCAGGTGATGAAGCATTTATCATGTTTTCACTTTTTCCTGCCGAGGCATTGAAACTGAATATAATTCTCTTGATTATCGCAATTATTTCTGGAATTATTGTACACTTTACAGTTAAAAACAGGTATATTGGTCTGAAAGGGCATGGCGATTTACCTTTGCACAATCCCAATGAAGAGTGTCATCCTTTTCATCCAACAAAAGCTGTTGATAACCTGAGGAATCTTAGTTTTACCAGGGCTTTGTTAATAACCGGAGTGTTTGGGATACTTGTATTGCTTTTAACGGGTGTTATAGATGGAGCGCATCATTTAAATACCCTCATGGGTGGCGATGTTGATCTTCACCATGGACATGATCACTCAGGCCACGAACACGATCACAGTGGTGAAGCGGATTGGATAAGGTGGAGTTTGATAGCTATTTTCTCAGTAATCTTGTTTATTATTGTTTCAACAAGGGAGCACTTTTTACAGGAGCATTTGTGGCAACATATCATAAAAAAGCACTTTGTGAAAATTTTTCTTTGGACACTGGGCGTACTGATCGTGATCTTTTTCCTGAATAAATACATTAACCTTGAATCGTGGATTTCGGAGAACCTATGGGTGGTTTTGGCTCTAGCTTTGCTGATAGGCATCATCCCTGAATCAGGACCACATTACATTTTCGTAATGCTTTTTGCACAGGGTGTGTTGCCGATGAGCATTTTGCTGGCCAGCTCAATAGCTCAGGATGGACATGGGACGCTTCCCTTGCTTGCTGAATCTCCAAAGGGTTTTGCAGCTGTAAAAGTTGCCAATTTAATCGTTGCCTTTCTTGCAGGTGCTTTAGGAATCCTGATGGGCTGGTAAAAACCGATTAGAAAAGGACAATCAGCTTAATACTGATATTTTTTTAATGGGTTTTGGTCATTGATTCAGGTACAGCAATGATGAAATCAGCTACCTGTTTCTTTTCAGCTGGCAATTTTATTGGCTGCGAAGTTTCTATAGTACTGATGGTTAATATATTAAGATTTGGCATTAAACGATTTAAATACCAAATAATACCTTCATAGTTATCCGAATGATAGGCTCCGTTGAAATGCACAAACGTTTTTCCTGCCTCCATGTTGGAGAAAATGAACCATGCCATTGTTGCATCTTTGATGGCTTGTGCTTTGGGAAAATTTTCTGTTGATCTTCCATGTCCCATATCGCCCATCATTTTAGTCATATTTACATATCCGGGCAAGGAAGCATCGTAAGCAACAGGCAATGGTGCAACAAATGATTTCTCAGGATCAGGTAGGGTGTCGAGGGCTTCAAATCCTCTTTTAAAAACAAGACTGGCATATTTCCGCGGAACATTGGTTGCGATAAACTTCAATTGATTTCTTTTCGCAAAATCGACGAGTGGTGCAATATCGGTTTTGAAGTTTGGCCATAATCGGGCAACTTTTTTTAAACTATCCTGAGTTATTTCATCCATAAGATACTGTTCCAGGAAAGTTTGATTGTCTGCTTCAAACATCTCTGCACCCAAAACAAGATTCCTTTGTTTCTTTTCCATTAATTCGCTAATTAGCTCAAGCTGAAGCCAATGGCTGATAGGGTTGTTGTGAAGCTCTCCGAAAAAAACTACGTCAGCTTTTTCTGCTGCCTGTACGAGTTTGTTAAATTTAACCACTTTCCCTTTGCCGTTAAACAAAAGATAGGCTGGTTTACCACTTCCGTAGCTATTGAAAATAAGGGTAAGCAAAATGGCAGCGATCATGATTTTTTTCATTGATATCAGTATTTTAGTAAGAAGTCATCAAGAAATGAAAAGGGCAGAAGGGTTCGCATTGAGGGGGCAATAAGTACAGGGCCTTCCTGACCACGCATAATTACTTTGAGATCGCTTCCTGACTTTTTCTCATATTCAGCCATCACCTGCCTGCAAGCTCCACAAGGCGCAATGGGCTCATTGATAATACTTTTGTCACTGATTGCGGTCACTGCAATTGCCTTAACAGGTATTTCGGGAAACGCCGAGCTGGCATAAAAAAGTGCCACTCTTTCGGCGCAGAGTCCCGATGGATAAGCTGCATTTTCCTGATTATTGCCAGTCACGATGATTCCGTTTTCCAGTAAAACGGCAGCTCCAACTCTAAAACGGGAGTAGGGAGCATAAGCCTTGCTTGCTGCCTGTGCCGCCTGCTTGAGTAATTTTGCTTCAACAGTTGATAAATTACCAATGTCATCGAAGTGATGCATCTCAAGTTGAATAATCTCTTTTTTCATTAGGTGGAGATAAGTTACTGCAAAGTTAATTAAAATTCATGCAGCAGTTTAGAAAGGTTTGAGCCCAAAACTTTTGAAAAGCAAAGCAGACACTAAGCTTTCGGACTCTTGAGCCATTTTGTTAAGGTTGACATGATGGCATCAGGTCCTATTGGCTTAGCCAGATAGTCGTTGCAACCCGTAGAATAAGCCTCATGTAAGGAAGCAGGACTAACAAAAGCAGTGATTAAAATAACGGGCAAATCAGGTCTAAGTTCATGAATCAGTCTGGTGGCATCATATCCGGTCATGCTTGGCATCATTCCATCCATAAAAACAAGGTCAATTTCAGGATATTTTTCACAAAGCTCTACAGCCTCCTGACCATTTACTGCACGATGAATTTTGATACCAGTTTTCCTGAGGCTGATTCTGAGGTAGTTGAAGTTCGACTCGTTGTCTTCAGCAATGAGTAAAGTATTATTTGAAAAGTCGATGTCGTTCATAGTTCTTTTTACAATTCGACAAAATTAAAAAACAATCAGATACGAAATAAATTTTTATGATCTTCCAGGTTGATTTCCTGATAAATATATCGATTGTGATATTTTATTTACAACTGTAAAGATTGTGATCAAAAGAAAACCACAGCAATGGCTGTGGTTGATATTTATCTTCCTGAAAAGGGATTAATCAATAATCGTCTTCATTTTCTTCATCGATGGCATCGATGTCATAATCGAAAAGATCCATTTCGGCCGTATCTTCTTCTTCGTCGAGCGGGTCATAGATACTCAACTTACGGTCGCGCTTGAGCTGATTTTTTTTTACGGGTTTTTTTACCAGTTCGTCATTTGAAACAAAGTCTTTCTGACGTTCTTTTTTCTTTGCCGGTTTCATGAGAAAAATGTTTCTTGTATAAAATTAAAGGGTTAAAGAATCAGAAAATTGAGGCATGAACAATCGCAACAAGCCATACCGTTGAAAATAAATCATCTGGATTGAATTTTCCAACAACCTGACCAGATTGTCATTTGACGCAGATAGCGAAGTAACAAACATTGTTAATTTTCGTAAACAGGTTTAAGTGTTTGACTTTTGCGTATTTAAAATTCGCTGCAAGTTTAATAAATTTTCAATTGACATAAACTTTTCACGATTTTTTTTTCATTTCTATCAGCATATAACTTCCTAAATATGACTAACAAAGGCATTCATGGGTTGATTTGAGAATGAAAGTCAAGCATTGAGCCTAAGAAGAATGTATATTTGCCGGCCTTATAACAAGCATGAAACAACAAAAGCTGACAAAAGAAATGAGATTATGCGGCAGAAAGGCTGTTGGCAGACTGTTTAAAGAGGGCCAAAGTATGTACGTTTATCCAATAAAGGTGATTTTCATCCGCCACACCGAAGAGGAAGCTACAAACTTGAGGGTACTTTTTTCAGCATCAAGACGAAATTTTAAATTGGCAGTGGAGCGAAACCTGATTAAAAGACGACTACGCGAAAGTTGGCGAAAAGTTTTGGCTGCTGCTTCTGAACGAGATTCTGAGCAATTAACAAAAATGGATGTTGGTCTTATCTTTACGGGTAAATCACTCAGCGACAGCAAGGAAATGGAACATAAAATAAAGCAGATTTTACAACGTTTAAGTACTTTTAAGTATGAGGCTGATTTTACGAATCCCGGTTAAGTTACTGATTCTGATCATCAGGATTTATCAGTATACGTTGTCTCCATTTATCGGCAGATCGTGTCGGTACACACCCACATGCTCACATTACAGCATTGAGGCTCTGAATAAACATGGATTCCTCAAAGGTGGAAAACTATCAATAAAACGTTTAGCTTCCTGTCATCCATGGGGTGGTAGTGGCTATGATCCTGTACCATAGAAACTTATCATTATGAAAATAAAATCAATTTTCCTGACTATTTTTTGGAGTTTAAACCTTCTCTCGTTCTCTGTATTTGCGCAGGTAAACAATAATTTTGAAATTTCAAAGGCGATTGACATTTACAATAGCTTATTTAAAGAATTAAATATCAACTATGTAGATCAGATTAAGCCAGCGGAGTTGAACGAAAGCGCAATCAACGCCATGTTAAATGAACTGGATCCTTATACTGTTTTCGTCCCTGAATCTCAAATTGAGGACATGCGACTGATGACAACAGGTGAATATGGTGGGATTGGTTCTTTGATACAACAAATGGGTGATTATGTCATCATCAGTGAGCCTTATGAAGGATTTCCAGCGCAAAAAGCAGGATTGGTTCCTGGTGATATTATCCTCGAAATCAATGGTCTTGATGCCGTTAAGAAGAATTCTGCCGAAATCAGCGAGTTATTGAAGGGTATTCCAGGTTCAGTTGTCAGGCTCAAAATCCAGCGCGAGCTTATCGAAAGCCCATTTCTGGTAGAGCTTACAAGAGAAAAGATTAAACTTGATAACATTCCGTATTACACGATCATGGAACCCGGAATTGGTTACATTCTGTTGACGGGCTTTACTCAGAAAGCAGCTTCTGAATTTAAAGATGTGTTAATGAAAATGAAGGAAACCCAACCGCTCAATGGTCTGATAATTGACCTGAGAGGTAATGGGGGAGGTTTGTTGAATGAAGCTGTTGACATCGCAAATCTGTTTGTCAATAAAAATGAGTTGATCGTGTCAACCAAAGGTAAATCGCCCGATCGAACCACTGTTCACCGGACACGATTTGTACCTACAGATTTAAATATCCCACTTGTTGTGTTGGTAAACGAATCAAGTGCTTCAGCAAGTGAGATTGTCGCAGGGGCTTTGCAAGACCTCGACAGAGCGGTAATTATAGGACAAAAGACATTTGGCAAAGGACTGGTCCAGAATGTAGTACCACTCACCTACAACACCCAGCTGAAAATTACAGTTGCTAAGTATTATATACCCAGCGGAAGGTGTATTCAAGCCATCGACTACAGCCATAAAACGGAAAACGGAGGTAAAATTCCAGATTCTCTTGTTTCCACTTTCAAAACACGCAATGGCAGAACAGTATTTGATAATGGAGGCATTACTCCCGACATTGCCATTGAACCTTATGAATTTAGCCCGGTTAGTGCCAATCTTTATTCAGGGAATTATTTTTTCAGGTATGCCAATCATTTTGCAGCCAGAAATAAATCCATTGCCCCTGTAGCCGATTTCGACATCAACGATACGATATACAACGATTTCATGAGTTTTATTGCTCGTCAGGGTTTCAGCTATACAACCGAAAGTGAAAAAATGATCGATAATCTGCGTCATATTGCCGAAGATGAGTCGTACCTGAGTGAAGTAAAAGCGCAACTGGACGCACTTGAAAGCCAGCTTGACCTGATAAAACAGTCTGATATTCAAAAGCACAGAAAAGAAATCGGACGTCTGCTCAAAACTGAAATCGCTTCACGATATTATTATCAGAAAGGAAAAATAATCGTGGCACTGAAAGATGATCCTGAATTGAAGAAAGCCACAGAGATTATCCTCGATCAGAAAAGCTATCAGGCTCTTTTATCCAATTAATTCAGCTTAGCTGCAAAAAAAATGATTCGTCGACTGGCTGCTCACTATGAAATCGATGGTTATTTCATCGTTCTTACATTGATTGCCATTAGTCTGCCTTTTTCGAAGTTTACGCTAAGTTTGTTTCAGTTTGTCCTTGTTTTTTTGTGGTTAAAGGATGGTATTTCATGGCCGGCACTAAGTCAAGAAAAAAATCAAGCCAATTTTATAAAAAAATCTTTTTTCCATGCTTTTCAGGCGTTGAATGCATTGGTTGGCAATCTTGTTAGAAAGTTAAAGCTCTTTCTTTCCAACCGGATTGCTGTTGTTCTTGCTTCAGTCTACTTGCTTCATGTTGTTGGTTTGATCACTACGACTGACTTCGGTTACGCATGGAAAGATTTAAGAATTAAGCTGCCGTTGTTGCTTTTTCCGTTGATATTGAGTACGATGCCACGTCTGAATGCTCAAAAAACTAATGTACTGATGGGTTTTTTCATCGCGGCTGTTTCCACCGGAACAATGATAAGTTTTGTTTCATATCTCCAGAAAGATTTTAACGATATTAGGGATATTTCCCTGTTTATTAGTCCAGTAAGATTCAGCTTGATGGTGGTTTTCAGCTTTTTAATGCTTCTATTACTCGCTTTACGAAAACAACAAAAAAGTTTGCTGAATCGTATTTTACTTTTGATACTGGCGGGATGGCTTTTTCTTTACCTGGTTATTTTGGAATCCATCATTGGTATGCTCAGTGCGGTTTTTATTGCTTGTTTTCTTTTACTTCGCTCAGCATTGAAAAACCAGAAAACCTACACAAGGGTAGTCGCATTCTCACTGTTTAGCGGATTGATATTTGCTGCCGGTTGGTATGTTTGGGATTCGTTTGAAGAACTCACCAAACGACCTTCTATTGATATCTCAACCCTGGATAAATATTCCAGACTGGGTAATGAATACCGGCACGATACCACAAACTTTGGTGTTGAGGATGGTAAGTTTGTAGGGATTTATTTTGCCGAAGCAGAAATGGCAGAAGCATGGAATAAGCGAAGTCAATACGATTTTTATGGCAAGGATGAGGCTGGTCAACTTATCATGTACACTGTAATCAGGTACCTCACCTCAGTTGATTTGCGCAAAGATGCCGATGGCGTGAATCAGTTAAAAACCGAAGACATTCGCTTTATTGAAAGAGGAATCGCAAACAAAAGGTACGTTACCACACCAGGTTTAAAAAACAGACTTTCAAAGATAATTACTGGTTATGAGTCATTTGTAGATTTGAACGACCCGAGTGGAAATAGCATTATGCAACGTGTTGAGCATTTGAAAGCATCAAAGTTGTTGATACAGGAAAATTTCTGGTTGGGTGTTGGCACCGGGGATATGCCGGCAGCTTTTAGACAGGCCTACGACCGGATGCAATCAAAGTTGCTACCTGAATTGAGGTGGAGGTCGCATAACCAATACGTTTCTATGATGGTTGCTTTCGGAATCTTTGGTTTTGTTTGGTTTATGTTTAGTCTTTTTTATCCGGCCATCAAATCAGGTCGACTCACGAACGATTTTTTTCTGGTTTTCTTCCTTTTAATTTTGATCTCGATGCTTTCCGAGGATACCATTGAAACTCAGATAGGAGTAAGCCTCATTTCTTTTTTTTACAGTTTTTTTGTTTTAACTACCCCAAAACAATACCATCCATATCAGGTAACCTCTTGAAATTCGGCTAACTTTTTTTTAGCGATTTACCGATGGAGTAAGGTCATTAATGAAATTTCTAATCGTCAACATTTCGGAAGGGTTATATTGAAGATAAATTACTTTGCTACACGTTTATTCAAAAACCAGACTTGAATCACTTCATTTTACTCAGAACGTTAAACATCTTGCAAAGCCTTCAATTTTTTTAAAGTAATTTTGCCATGAATGCCCATGTTTATGAAGTTACTCCGATAATGCGATTGAATAAAACTCTGATATCTATCCTGTTGATTTTAATCAACTTGATGCTTTCTTCCTGGATTGTTGGCCAAACCACACGGCAGAGTGTCAAGATGTCGTTAACCAATGGAAATCATTCCCTCGATAAAAAAAACAGCTCGCTCATCACACTTTTGTGCTCCGGCAATGAATCTCAGGCACAAGTTTGGGAAACTCATTTTCAGTTTATTCAGCATCAGCAACTGCTTATTGGCTCAGAAAACTCATCAGTTAAAATCATGATCGAGCAACCCCTCATTAGCGGTGATCAGGAATACCGGCAGTTTAATATAGGCTATGCCTTAATTCCATATTCGATTTCAGGTTATGTTATTGAGGGACGTACCGGATTTCATCAGATTTTTACTCAAAATCTTACAGAATACCCATTTAACTTTTCAATTCCATTAAACACCTTCATCGGTCATGATGGAATATCTGTAAAGCTTGAAAAAATTAGTTTTACCGACGAGCAATTCAGGAAATTACAGGAGTATCTCCGGCAGATTAACCAATACTGGGCATTGAGCGATAATGTAAACGATTTACTTAAAGAATCTGTGCTATATGAAAATCAAAATAAAAATCAGATGGACTTTCTGTTCATCTTTCGGGAAAAAATTAGAAAAAGCCTTATATTACTGAAAGAAACAGCTGATTTTGAGGCCCTAAAGCTTGCTGGTACAGACCCTGCCGGTCTTTGGCCGCATTATTCAACACTCGAGAGACTCCTTATCCGTTATACGACTCTCTGTCAGGAAGAAATGAAAGAAATAAATCAACCCGATGAAACCATCGCGGAAGTTGCTCATGCCATGATTAAGGCTTCTTTGAAAGTCATCAAGCAAGCCTATACAACCGATTTCAGAAGTCATGAACTGAATTTGAGAATGGCTAGAGTTATGCCTGATGAAAATTTCTTTCTGTTAACAAATGAGTTACGTTCTGATCAGGAACCTTTTTCGCTAACCGGCAAAATTTCATTTAACCTTGTAACGCTGGCCGACTCACTTTTTGATGCCGGCGATTTTGTGCATGCGATAGGATTTTATGAGGATGCCAGGCAACTCCTGAAAGAACTTAAACAGGATAATGCAGTTTCCGAGCTGAACGAACGAATAGAATCTGCTCAGCTTGGCCTGCTGCGCTCTTATATTCAGATCTCTAAGAAGGCATTTCAATCCGGCAATGAGGAATTGGCAAAAAGTTATCAGGAAAAATCCAACTACATCGTCACCCGACATCCTGAAAACAATCTCATCAACCGTATCTCAGGTGAATCCGACGAGCTGATTAAAGCATACCTCGATAAAGGTAATCAATTGATTGACCAGAAACAATACCTGGAAGCAGTAAATGTGCTCGAACAAGCTGAATCAACGGCACGAACGTTTTATAACCTCCGGTTTCAAACAAGTATAAGTCAGTCAAGATTTATTGCTTACAGGAGTATTTTTCTTGATCTGGTAAAAGACGCTGAACAATTTTTTATCATTGGAGAAAAAGATGAAGCACAGAAGCGATTACAATACGCCCTTAATTACCAAAACGATCACATACAGTTTCTTCGGACCAGTAATGAAGCGCTCCATTTGCAACAAAAAATCAATCAGGAAAATACAAAAGAGGCGCTGATGGGTCAATCAGTAGGCGAACTCCAAGGATTTGGAACCGGGTCGGCCTTGGCTGAGTTTAACATCGATCAGGTTAACAAATCGATAGCTGAAACAGAAAAAACCATTATCAAACTAATTAAAGATGCTCAACTGAAAGTTTGGGCCAACGAAATGGATGCTGCATGGCGGATTTATGAGCATGCATCTGACCTCGCAAAGGAATCGTTTCTTGATAAAAAGCCTTCGATTAAATCAGCTTTCTCGGCACTTGATAACAGGATGATTGAACGCATCTGCCTCAATCATACTTTTACAATGAACGATTTGAAAAAACAATCTTTTCAATTGCTTCGCCGGAAAGACTATGGGCCTTTGGCTAGAACCGTCGAGGAGTCACTTAATCTGGCTGCTGAAAATCAGGGATGTGGACTGGATGCCGGATTTGCAGATTCCATCTCGGTGATTTACAAAGATGCTTTTGAGTATGTTGAAAATTATGAGGCGTTGTTAAGTACATTTTATACCGGAGGCCTCAAAGCCTTGATCCCTGTCTATCTTATTTTCGATGAACAAACTGAAAAGTTTGGACTTGATCGATTTGATATTAAACATATTGATCTTCGGCAATTTATTGCTTCCCAGCAAAACGGTGATCTCACGATGCAAGCTGTTGTCTATTTTCTCGACCAAATGAATCCAGAGGCTATGAAATTGTACCTTAGCATGTTAAAGAATCAAACCTTTACTGTTGCCTGGCCCGAATCCATTCAGGAGAAAATTGCTGCCTTGCTTGCAGTGGCCGACCATGCTCAATCAATCACCGACCCTGAATCAAAAATCGATGCTGTTTTGGGAGTGGACAAACGATTTTCATTCATCAAAAAGCATTACCTTCGCTCAATGAAGCAGTTAGATCGAAAAAAATAAACCAAAGCAAAGAAATTATGAATCTATTGTTAATTAGTAACTCTACAAACCCTGGTGAAGCTTATCTGGGCTGGCCCAAACCATTTATTGCTGACTTTTTGAAAAAACATCAGGTTGAGGAGGTTTTGTTTGTGCCTTATGCCGGGGTAAGTCTTTCACACGAAAGCCTTGCTAAATCGTATGATGTGTATGAAACTCGCGTTGCATCAGTCTTTATGGAGTTTGGATGCAAACTTACATCAATCCATCGGATGGCTGATCCGGTTGAAGCAGTGGAGACGGCGGCTTGTGTCGCTGTGGGTGGTGGTAATACATTTCACCTTGTTTCCATGATGCATCAAACAGGTATCATGCAGGCAATCAGAAGGAAAGCTCTGAAGGGTATGCCATATATGGGATGGAGTGCCGGATCAAATGTAGCTTGCCCGACATTGCGTACCACCAACGATATGCCTATTATCCAACCATCAAGCTTTGACTGTATGAATCTCGTTCCCTTTCAAATAAACCCTCATTATCTGGATGCAAATCCGGAAGGGCATGGTGGCGAAACCAGACAGCAACGTATTGAGGAATTCATGATTATCAACAGGACTATACCTGTTTTGGGGCTGCGCGAAGCCAGTTTGCTGGAGGTTGAAGGCAATCAAATGTTGCTAAAAGGTCATCGCCCGCTGCGTTTCTTTAGTTATGGCAAGGATCCTGTAGAGATACCACAGGGCTCTGACCTGAGCTATTTGCTGTAGGAAATAAAAAAGCCCGCAAAAGAGTTGGTCAGATTGCGGGCTGTTTTTTATGCCTGATGTTGAGGCCTGAGTAAATCATTGATCGTTTTGACTGGATTGAACGTGATGATGGGTGTTTCGACGAAAACAGTTATCCAGTCAGCCATTGCTCCATTCCACAATCCGGGGAGCTCAAGTGCTTTGAGATCACGGCCATCTTTTGATTTTCTCGAAATGAATCCTGTCTCAGAGTCAACAAATTCAGGAAGAGGAAATTTTTGCCCCTTGAAGTCATAAATACTGCAAACCAAATCAACAGGATTAAAATGGCTGGCATTTTTTACAATATCAGCTTGCTTTTCGTTTTTCAAATCCATTTGTGACGACTCAACGATTTGAAGAGAAATATGTCCATCACCATTTTGAACCCAGAATGGTCCTCCACCCGGCTCCCCTTCATTTTTTACCATTCCACAGATGCGAACAGGCCTGTTAAGGGTATTGTATAAGTAATCAATCTTTTCCATCTCACCCAATCCTTCAAAAAAAGTTGGGATGCTAACCATCAGCTCATCCTGAGCAAATTTTTTAATCTCATCCAACTCATGTAATTCCAGGTTGCCGGCGTCCAGGATATCAAGGTATTCAAAGGTTTTTTCGAGTAACTGAATAAGAAGACCGCCGATAGCCTTCTTATACCGGTAAGTTTCTTCACGCAACGAATCAGGTACAATGTTATCGATGTTTTTTACAAAAATGATTTCTTCCTTCAAATCATTGAGGTTTTCGATAAGTGCCCCATGTCCTGCGGGTCGAAACAGTAAGGTTCCGTCATCGTTCCTGAATGGTCTGTTTTCCAGATCCACGGCAATCGTATCTGTCGATGGTTTTTGTTCCGAAAAACTGATTTCATATTTAATTCCAAAACGTTTTTCATAAACAGGAATCAATTCCTCCAAAATCGTGTTGAAATTGTTCTTGTGTTCGTGAGAAATCGTAAAATGAACCTTGGCAAGATTAAACTCGTTGGTACAATATCGGGCTGCCTCTACAAGGTGCTCTTCAATGGCATAGCGGTTTTCATTCTCATACCTGTGAAAGCGAAGTAAGGCCTTTGGTAGATTTCCATATCCTAATCCATTGTCATTCAATATGAACTGAATGATTTTGTCATATTGTTTTGTGGCCAGCAAATGATCAGGATCGAAACCATTGTTGAGAATTACCTCGCGTAGATCGTCAAATAGAGCCAGTTTCCTGATATGCTGAATCAAATAACCTACACTATTCGGGTCTGAGTCTTTCTCGATGGCAGCAACTTCTGCTTCAGTTCCTTTAAAAGACTGTAAAAACTCGAAAAGGTGCTTAAACATCCTGCTTGCTGCCCCTGATGCAGGTACAAATTTAAGCAAATCGTAATTGTCCTTGTTTTCATCGAAAAACTCAATCAACTCATTAACTTCTTCTTCACTTAATTTCACGATGCCATTACCGATTGTTGCAGGTTCAGTAAGCTTGATAAATGGATAGCCTTTCTTAAAAGCTTCAATTTGCTTATTAATCTGTTCAATATCAATCCCTTTTTGATTAATCTGATCGTAATCTTTTGCTGTAAAATCAATCATTTCAAGTTTATTTTTATGAGTATTCAAAAATACAATTTGCTGCATAGCGAATGCAAGAATTGAAAGATTTATTTGATTGTTTACACCTTGCCCTTCAATCATTCATCATGGTTATAGCTTGGATGCTGCTGTTGTGTATTTTCTTTTGGTTATTTTTCCTGATATTCAATGCCTCAAGATCTTGGAGAAAAAAAACTTAAAAAATTCAATGAAGGCTTGTCAGGTCAAAAAAAAGGACTACTTTTGCTCCACTTTTTGCCCAGGTGGTGGAATTGGTAGACACACCAGCTTGAGGGGCTGGCGCCTGCAAGGGTGTGCAAGTTCGAATCTTGTCCTGGGCACTGTTTTTTGAAGGGTGTTTTAGCCCAAGTGGCGGAATTGGTAGACGCGCTACATTCAGGGTGTAGTGAGCGCACGCTCGTGAAGGTTCGAGTCCTTTCTTGGGCACTTTCAAAACGCTTAAAAGCCTTAGCAGTTGATAATTGCTAAGGTTTTTACTTTTAAGATACTCCTCATTTTGATGAACGACTTGAAATATATTTTTTCTAATCGAGGCATATTACCTTTTAACCTGAATCAATATATTTCCGGCCTTAAGCCGGAAATACTGGAGAGCGGTTCAGAGTTACTCAATGATAAACTGAAAATTGTGGCTAAAATATTTGTGATGTAACTAATAAAAGCATTTTTTTTTGATGGCAATGCTTCAGCTTGTTTTATAAACGTTCATTATCCTCACATTTTTGGATCAGCTTAAGTAGTCTTGATTCCCGGGTTTTTTCTTGTTTTGCTGTCATAACCCAATGAATCACAGCTTTTCTGTAGGAAGGAGCTTGTAGCGAAAAAAAGACCCAGGCCGATTGATTTGACTTGAACTTTTGCTCTAAACCAGGAGAAAGATCTGAATTTTTTGACTCAAATGAATAAATACCTGATTTGTCTTCCTGCTTGTAGCTAAAAGCTTTGAGACCTTCAGGTCTCATCAAACCGGCAAGTTGAAGGAATTCCATCTTTTTAATGTTAACCTCACTCCAGTTGCTTCCTGGTCTTCTTGGCGTAAAGCGGATACAGTAGCTTTCAGGATCAATTGATTTGCGTATGCCATCAATCCAACCAAAGCAAAGGGCTTGATCTACTGATTCAGACCATGTCATTGATGGTTTTCCGGATTTAACTTTATAAAAACCAACTAATATTTCTTTACTTTTTAAATGATTCATTTCCAGCCACTCTCTAAAATGTGTCTGATCTGAAAAAAAGATTATTTGATGCTTAGACTCGTACATTTGCCAACATGTTAAACCATAATTGCTGAAAGTTCAAGTAAAAGTACGAAAATTGAAAGTGTAAATGTGGTATATAGTTATCGTGAAAAGGATAAAAACATTCAGAACTGAATAGATTGAAATTGGCTAACAAATTATTCCAAGCTTTTGGCTGAATTTGTAACAGTGCCATGAGTTAAGCTTCAATAAAATAATTAGTAATTCTGACGTTTTGACTTTAGAAGGAAACAGGTAAAGTAAAATAAAAGACAGAACCAAGCCCATCTTCGCTTTCTACCCAAATTTTTCCACCGATCATTTCCACATAGGCCTTGGCAATCGAAAGACCCAATCCGGCACCCTGGTAGGCCATTTTGTCGGCAATATCAGCCTGAACAAAACGATCAAAGATGGCATTTTGACGTGATTTGGGAATGCCAATACCAGTGTCTTTCACAAATACTTCAAATTCACCTTGTGATCTGCGATAACCAAAGCTAACCTCGCCCTGATTGGTGAATTTGATTGCGTTTTTAATCAGGTTTGAAAGTATTACGTGAACCTTCTCCTTATCGGAAGATAGAACAACACCATTTCCGGTGGGAGAGGAGTGGTATATGAAACGCAAGCCTTTTGTCTCTGCCTCTTTTTTGAAGAAATTATATTGGAAAAGAAATACTTCATTTAAGGAAAATGTGGAGTGATTAAGGTTAATCAGCCGCGTTTCAATTCTGGAAATATCAATGATGTCATTAATGGTGTTGAGCATTCTGGTACCACTTTTCTCAATGAGTGAAAGATACTCGGTTTGCTCATCAGGTGTAAGTTGGGGGTCTTTCAATAATTCAGAAAATCCGAGGATTCCATTCATCGGCGTGCGTATCTCATGGCTCATATTTGCTAAAAATGCCGTTTTCAGCCTGTCGCTTTCTTCGGCCTTTTCCTTAGCTTTTTGAAGTTGAATGGTGCGTTCTTCAACAGTCTTCTCTAAATTCCGGTTCAAATCTTTGATGATTGACTTCTCTTTATCAAGTTCAGAATTTAAATGATAATTCCGACGGGCTGAAAACTCAATGTTGTAGGCGGCAAACATACCCATAAGATTAGCACTGACAAAGAAAAAATTGGTGTTGATTAATTTAAGCACGTCCGGGGATCCCAAAATGAACTCACCTGAGTTGTAAATGAACAGAATTAACCAACCCGCGATTGTTGCAGCCAGAAAACGGAGTCGGATAAAAAAATACCCTGCCAGAAAAATTAACATCATTCCGGCATAATAGGCATAGCTCTCCGGTGCAATCATAATCATCACGGCAATGCCGATACCGCCCGTTACAAGGCTGATGAATAAAAGTTGTTGCCAGATCGACTTAAAAATGCTTGTGAAGGAAAGAAGGAAAACAATGGAAAGCAATGGAACAACAATTACAAAGCGAATGAAATGAAAAGTTGGGGCAAACTCCGGAAACATTAAAGAGTCAAGCCACCCAAAAATGCCATACAGGAAAGTAACGATCAAAAAAGAAACTCTTACCTGAAACAGCGAATCAAAAAAATATTGTTGTAAAAAGCCTTTCTCTGTCGCATCTGGAAATGAAAGTGTAACCTTATTGTAAATCATTGTTGGTTTAGATCAATAAGTAAAAGTAATCAAAGATAT